>JAJFVC010000020.1 GCA_021372005.1 Planctomycetaceae bacterium
AAGATCGCTCGGGGGCTTGCGGCGGTGGCCCTGGCGTGGGAGGAGCAAGCAGGGGATGGGAATCGGAATAAGGTGTCTCGTAAGATTCTGGAGGCTCCTGGCCAAAGGCTAGGGCCATAGGAAGGGCCGTAACGGTTAAGACAAGCATCAGGCGGCCGAGAGTCCATCGCGTGGTCCAAGAACGGTTCTTCAACATCTCTATTCTCCTTGTCAAAGAAACGGAAGGATTGGCGGCCATCGCTCCCAAGGGAGCGGCAATCGACGGCCGGTCGCAGAGAAAATCCAACGTGTCCAACAGAGCGACGGCGTAGCTCTTTGCGCTGCGCGGTGCAAGATCCACCACCATGGCGTCGCAACATTGGTCTTCAAGTTTTTGCAATTGGCGAGCGGCAAGCCATACGATGGGATGCCACCAGAAGAGCGCAGTGAAAACCATTTCCAGCAAGCGAATCCAATGGTCTCCGCGTCGGACGTGCGCCAATTCGTGGGCGAGAATGGCTCGTTGGGCGGCGCCATCCAGTTGCTCGAAGAGGGCCGACGGAAGGAACACGCGCGGTCTGCCGCCAAGCGACCAGACCAGTGGAGACACGCAAACCGGCAGCAAACGAATCTCGGGGATCCGTTTCAACCCTAGTTGCTTGGAAGTCTCTTCCGCCATGTCGAGCAACGTGGAAGACGGCGTTCGGCCGCTGCGCAATAGGTTTTGAAAATGGACAATGCGATAGGCTTGACTGGATGCGAACGCGACGATTCCGACGCCCCACCCCCAACCGAAAATAAGGAACCATGGCATCCGTTGCAGGCCGTCTGCGATGGTCGCGATGTTGCGGTCCGAATGGGAAGATTCGGAAATCACAAAATCATGGAGAGGAGATCGACGCTCTTCGGCGGCGGTGGTGAAAGCAGGCTCCGGACGAGAAGCGTCGACGCGACTTGTACGTGCAATTGGTTTTGTCAGCGATGCAATCGGAACGGTCACCAACGGCGGCGTCATGAGTTTTAGAAGCACAAACACCCAAAGAAGATGCAGGCACAATGGGTTTTTCCAAACTCGACCCAACAAGGCGGCGCCCGCTGCTAGGACAACGACCAGCAAGGCATTGCTGGCCACGATTTCCCAAAACGGTTGCATGGCGGTTCTCGCTTAGGCTGGAGGATGGTTGCCGCGTTCTTTCGACGGCCACAGGTCGTCGACGAGTTTGCGCAGTCGCTCGCGATCCTTCTTGGGCAGCCGCCCGGATCGCAGAAGCGTCGTGACCAGCGGGGCCAACGCGCCCTCGCAGAGCCGATCGGCGAGCTCTTGCAGGCGGCTTTGAAGGAACTGTTCGCGGTTCACCAATGGCCGAAATCGGTGCGCCCGTTCGCTTCGGTCGCGCCAGACGCAGCCTTTTGCCTCCAGACGCTCGACGAGTTTCTGGACGGACGCCATTTTGGGGTCCGTCACCTCTTCGTGGACCGCGGTGGTGATCTCGCGGCTGGTCGCCTCCCCGCGTTCCCACAGGACTTGAAGAATGGACAATTCGCCGTCGGTGATCCGATCAAGTTTCATTGCAAAAAAACCTTTCTGCTCAATGACAGACAGTCTGTCTGTGATGATAATCTCGGAAGAGAATCAATTCGTCAAGCACATTTTTCAATGTTCGGCCCAATTCTTGGACCTGAACCGCCTGCCGCGATGGACTCTCGTAGGGGGTATTGAAGGAACGAAACAACATGGCGATTAACCAACGGAGTCTTGGGAGGCTCGCTGCGTGCCGAGCCCTTTGAGCCGACGCGCTACCTTGTGGTGGCGTGACGCGTGGTTCTCAGTCTTGAGCAACCGAGGCGGCTTGGTCGCGCTGACGCTCGAGATAGGACCGGCCTTGATGGATGGCGAGGTGATCCCAGGGCAACGCGGCTGCGGCAGGGCAGGGCGTGTGCAGCGTTCGATCGAGGTCGATGCCGCGGTCGGCCAGCGATGGCCACCAGACGGCCGACTGAAAATGCTCGGCCCAACCGTCAAAACGCGCGCCGCGACGCCATGCCAGCTCGATGGCGTCGCCGGTGCGACGATCGCCGCGGCATAGCGCGCCTTCCAACAGGCTGGTTTCGATGTCGTGGCACTTCAGTTGCACGCTGCGCAACTGCTTCGTCCGCCGCAGAAGATCGTGAGCCCAAGAAAAGTACTCGCGGCGCTGCATGGCGTGCCATTGGAACGGCGTCTGCGGCTTCGGCACGAAGTTCGACACGTTGGCCACCACATCGGCCAACCGGCCACGCACCTCGCGGCCCAATCGCGAAATCCTCTCGGACAGCTCGACGATTCCCTCCAGATCGGTCGGTTGTTCGTCGGGCAGCCCGCACAGGAAATACAGTTTGACGCGCGAAAAGCCGTTTTCAAACGCGTGGCGGCATCCGGCCAGCAGGTCCTCGTCGGTGATCGGCTTGCCGATGCGACGCCGCATGGTTTCGCGGGCGGCCTCGGGCGCCAACGTCAGGCCCGAGTGGCGGTCCGTGTTCAACAGCTCGCCGACCTGCCGCAGTTGTTCGTTGATTCGCAGACTGGGCAGCGAGACGGACACGCCCAGCGGTCGAAACGTCTCTTGCAGCCGCCGCATCAGCTCGTCGAAATGCGGGTAATCGCTCGACGAAAGCGACAGCAGCGAGATTTCGTTGTAGCCGGTCGCGTGGTATTGATCCAACGCCGTCTGCACGATTGTGTCGACCGAACGATACCGCAACGGTCGCTTGAGCGTCGTGCTTTGGCAGAATCGGCAATGGCCGGGGCAGCCGCGCATGATCTCGATCGTGATGCGGTCGTGCACGCATTCGACAAAGGGCACGATCGGCGCTTTGGGCAGCGGGCAGGCGTTCAAATCCGCCGCCGCGCATGGCTCGACGACCGTCGGAACGTCGGGATGGATCGGCACGACTCGGCCGTCGACTTGCGGCTCGTAGAACCGCGGCACATAGACATAAGGCAACCGCGAGGCTATTTGGGCCAACAAGCTTTCACGATCCCGGCCCGAACGTTTCAAGTCTTTCCACAGGTCGCACACCTCGGGCAGCGAGGGTTCGCCGTCGCCGAGAACGAACAGGTCGAAAAACCGCGACATCGGTTCGGGATTGGCCGCGCAGGGACCGCCGGCGATCACCAACGGATGATCCATCGTGCGTTGGCGGGCGTCCAACGGGATGCCGGCCAGGTCGAGCATTGTCAGCACGTTGCTGTAGCAGAGGTCGTATTGCAGTGTGAACCCGAGCACGTCGAACTCGGCCAGCGGCGTGAACGTTTCAAGGCTGAACAGCGGGAGCCGGTGCTGGCGGAGCAGTTGCTCCATGTCGGTCATCGGGCAGAAAGCCCGCTCGCAGGCCCAATCGCCGCGGTTCATCACGTGGTACAACACTTGCAGCCCGTGATGACTCATGCCGATCGAATAGGTGTCGGGAAAAGCCAGGCAGAGCGTGCCGCGGACGTCCGCGTGGTTTTTGACGACGGAGTTCCATTCGCCGCCGGTGTATTGGGCCGGCGTTTGCGCCTGCGGCAGCAAGCGATCGACGATTGCGTCCTTGAGCGACGAGTTCACCATGCTCCTACAACTGCGATTTTCGGCATTTTTGGCGACTTTTTGAATTATGGCAGATCCCTGCGATGAAAAACAGGGGGATGACGCGCCGACGGGCGGAAATAAGGTAAATTTGACCCAGTCGGTTCGCCCCGTCGTTTTTTTATCGAGTGCCCTATGATTCCTTCGCGATTCCGAACGCTTATTGTTTTTTGCATGGCGACCATCGTGTCGAACGGGGCGATGGCCCAATCGCACGGATCGTTCGAGTCGGCCCGCAACAAAATGGTCGACAGCGAGATTGTGGCGGCGGGCGTCAAAAACCCGCGAGTGGTCGAGGCGATGCGCAAAACGCCCCGGCATGAGTTCGTGCCCATCGCGCATCGCAAGAACGCGTATCTCGACATGGCGATGCCGATCGGCGAAGGCCAGACTATTTCGCCGCCGTTTGTGGTGGCCTACATGACCGCGGCGCTCGATCCGCAGCCGACCGACAAGGTGTTGGAGATCGGCACCGGCAGCGGCTATCAGGCGGCGGTGTTGTCGCCGTTGGTGGCCGAAGTGTACACGATCGAGATCGTCGCGCCGTTGGGCGTCAAGGCGGCCAAAACGCTCGAACGGTTGCATTACAAAAACGTCCACTGCCGCGTCGGCGACGGCTATCAAGGCTGGCCGGAGCATGCCCCGTTCGACAAAATCATCGTCACCTGTTCGCCCGAAAAGGCGCCGCCGGCGCTGGTCGAACAACTGCGCGAGGGTGGGCTGATGGTGATCCCCTTGGGCCAGCGTTATCAGCAGACGTTGTATTTATTGAAGAAAGAAAAAGGCAAGATGGTGTCGAAGGCGCTCGAAGCGACATTGTTCGTGCCGATGACGGGTCGAGCCGAATCGCATCGCGAGGTGAAGCCCGACCCCGCGCGGCCGGCGATCGAAAACGGCGGGTTCGAGGACGCCGGCGGCGACCCGCTCTCGCCCACCGGTTGGCATTATCAACGACAGTTGAAAGTGACCGAGTCGAAGGACGCGCCGGAGGGGCATCGCTACATCACGTTCACCAACACATTGCCCGGCCGCAACAGCAACGCACTGCAAGGATTCGCGGTCGACGGCCGAAAAGTCTCCCGTTTGACGGTGTCGGTGCGCGTGCGGGGCAAAGACATCCGGCAAGGCCAGGACGCTCGGCAGTTGCCCGCCGTGACTATTGGGTTTTACGACGAGAATCGGGCGTGGCTCAGCGAGGCGGCCGTAGGGCCGTGGCGCGGCACGTTCGATTGGCAGACGGAAAGCCGGCAGATCAGCGTGCCGCCCAAGGCCCGCGAGGCGATCGTGCGAATCGGGCTGCTCGGCGCGATCGGCGAAGTCTCGTTCGACGATCTCCGGGTGAAGGCCGAAAGCGGGACCGCTTGGCCGGCGGTCCGCGAGCAATGGCCGAGCCGCCGCGATCGCTAGTGCGTGTCGCACAAACGTGTGGCGTCACCGGCGGCGTGATTCTACGGTTCCGAAAGCGATCATCGCGCTACAGGTTGATGAAATGCGCCTTAGTTGGGGTTTACCACATAGCGGAACGGTTCGTTGACCATTTCATAGCCGGGCCGCAGGCCGACGTTCAACAGTAAGCCCAACGCCAGGGCATGGGCCAGAAGCCCCGAGCCACCGTGACTGACCAACGGCAGCGAGATGCCCGTGATCGGCAACAGCCCGACGGTGACGCCGGCGTGGATGAGTGTCTCGATGGCGAACAGCGTGGCGACGCCGACGGCCAGCAGTCGCCCGAACGGCTCGCGGGTCTCTTGGGCGATGGCCACGGCCCGGCCCACGATCCATGCGAAAAGCAACAGCATCAAGGCCGTGCCCGGCAACCCGAATCGCTCACCCACCACGGCGAAAATAAAATCGCTTTGGGCCTCAGGCAACCGATAGGCGGCCGGATCGTCGGTCGGCTGGCTGGCGATCCAACTGCCCCAGGCGCCGCCCATCGCCCGCAGTTGTTTGGCCTGATACAGTTGATAGGCCTGTCGGCTGGGCATTTGGCCGGGCTGCGGTTGATCGAACAGCGAGACCACGCGGGACCGTTGATCCGGGTTCATCTGCGTCCAAAGCAGCGGCAGCAACAGCACGCCGACCGCAAGGACGCAGGCTAGGTCGCGCCGTTTGGCTCCCGCCGCAAAAAGCATCACGAAAAACACCGGCAAGAACACCGACGAGCTGCCGAGATCCGGTTCGCGGAGCACCAACACCACCGGCAGCAGCGTCAACAGGAGCGGTCCCAACAGTCCCCGCAGCCGCCGATAGTTGTCGCGGTGCATCAGATAGCGGGCCAGCGCGAGCACGTAGGCCACTTTGGCGAACTCGGACGGTTGAATGCCCACCGGTCCCAAGCGAATCCAACGTCGGGCCTCATTGATCGGCGGATGCCAATAGACGGCCACCAGGAGCAGCAATGCCGCCGCGAAAATCGCATAGCTGTAGCGGCCGATCGTTTGGTAGTTCGGCACAGTCAGCAGCAGCATGATCGCCAGTGCGAGCACCGAATAGGCCGCCTGTTGATGCAAAAAACGCCCGGCGCCGTCGGTCAACTCCTCGACCCGTGCGATGGCCGCCAGTCCAATCGCGTTCAACAACACGGCGGCGACCACGATCGACCAGGGCAAACGTCGCGTCCAAGCGGGCAGCTTCATGGCCTATGACAATACTCTGAAGATTCCGGTTGTGTCAATTGTACGGTGTGTGGGTTTATTGCGTTGCGTTATAATGGGGGGGTGTGCTGTGTCTGGCAAGAAAAAACCTTCCAAATTGTTTGTTTTTAATAAGTTGCGATATTGCGCAAGTCTGCCTAGGCTACTTGATTTTCAAACCCGGGCTGATATGTTTGTTGTAGTGTGGTTTGGGTAGATCGTCTGTATTAAAAGGAAGGGAGCAAGTCCTATGAATCAAGGGAGCTGGAAATTCTTGCTGTTTGGCGTGGTGGTGGCGGTAGCCCTGTCGGCCACGGCGTTGCAGGCGGATGCCCAATGGTGGGGCGGCTGTTGTCGTCCCGCGGCCGTGGGTTGCTGCTACACGCCGTGTTATACCGGTTGCTGCGGCGCCTACGACGGTGGCTGGTATTTGGGATGGCGGCCTGGCCCCATCCGACGGTTCTTGTTTGGCCCCTATCGTTGGTACTGGGGTGGCGGTTGGTACGGCAACGCATGCTGCACGCCCATGAGTTCATGTTGCGTCGATTCGTGCTACGCTGATTCGTGCGGTTGCACCAGCGCTCCGAAAGCGGCGCCGAGCGGCACCCCGACGCCTGCCAAGAAGCCGGCGGCGGATCTGATGCCCAGCGAGCCGACCTCGCCGACGACCCCGCCTCCGGCGGCCCCGTCGCCGATCGAGCCCAAGACGAGCGCCACGTCTTCCGATGCGAGCGGCGTGCTGACCGTTTGGGTTCCGTACGACGCCAAGGTGACGATCAACGGGCTGCAGACCCGCAGCACCGGCAGCCGTCGTCAGTTCGTCTCCTACGGACTGAAGCCTGGTTTCAGCTACAAGTATGTGGTTCGGGCCCAAGTGGTCCGCAACGGACAGTTGCAGGAAGATACGCGGACGGTCACGTTGACCGCCGGCGAAATCACGGCCGTGGCGTTTGGTTTCAATGCCACGTCCCAGCAAGTGGCCGCCCGCTAGTTTTTGACTCGCGGGAGTTCACCGATCGAAAAAAGGTCCCACGGTTGGGGGAAGACCCGCCGCGGGACCTTTTTATTTCCAGGGGAAATCGACAATTTTACGGTTGAGATTCCCATCCGTTCATGCGATAATCATAAGCTTGCCGCTGTGGGATCGGGGGTCGCCCGGTCCTTGGGGCGTTTTGGGCGGGCTGGCGGTTGGTCGGCGTTCATTCTTGCCAAGAAAAGACTTTTGTCGTAGGAGACCTTTCCGTGTTCGATTGTGTTGCGGTCGTGGGCGCCACCGGCGCCGTCGGAACCATCATTCGAGAATTGCTGGAAACCCGAAAGTTTCCGCACAAGACGATGAAGTTCATCGCGTCGGGCCGTTCGGCGGGCAAAAAGATCCCGTTCGCAGGCCGCGAGATCGTCGTCGAGGAGTTGAAGGGATCCGCGTTTGACGGTGTGGATCTGGTGATCGCCAGCACGCCGGACGACGTGGCCCGCGACTTCATTCCCGATGCGGTCCGCCGCGGCTGCGTCGTGATCGACGAGAGCGGCTATTGGCGCATGGACCCGAACGTCCCGCTGGTCATCCCCGAAGTGAATCCTCACGCCGTGCGGAAGCACAAGGGCATTATTTCGAGCCCCAACTGCTCGACGACCCAGATGGTTCAGGCGTTGAAGCCGTTGCACGACGCCGGACGCGTGAAGCGAGTGGTCGTGAGCACCTATCAAGCCGTCAGCGGCGCCGGACTGGTCGGCACGCGCGACTTGCTGGGCGGCACCAAGGCGGAACTGGCCGGCCAATCCTATCACTACGAGAACTTCGCCTATCCGATCGCGTTCAATTGCATCCCGCAGATCGGCGGCCCGAAATACAAGGGCTATACGTCCGAAGAAATGAAGATGGTCTACGAGACTCGCAAGATGCTCGAAGACGACGCCATGCAGATTTGCCCGACGTGCATCCGCGTGCCGGTGAGCAATTGCCACAGCGAGAACATTTTGGTCGAGACCGAGCGGAAGATTTCGGTCGACGAAGCCCGCAAGCTGTTCGCGGCCACGCCGGGTCTGGTCGTGATGGACGATCTGGAAAAGAAGATCTACCCGATGCCGATCAACTGCGTCGGAAAGAACGAGACGTTCATCGGACGCATCCGCGAGGACATCTCCTGCCCGAACGGTTTGGCGTTTTGGTGCGTCAGCGACAACCTGCGCAAGGGCGCCGCGACCAACGCCGTCCAGATTGCGGAGTTGCTGATCCAAGGGTAGGGCAGGGGGGAGCATGCGCACCCTCAAACTCACGATCGCCTACGACGGCACGGCCTATGCCGGATGGCAGTTGCAGCCCGGCAAGCCGACCGTTCAGGGTTTGTTGGAGTGTGCGCTCAAGAAGATCACCGGCCGCCGGGCCCCGACGTTGGCCAGTGGACGGACCGACGCCGGCGTGCACGCCCTGGGCCAGGTGGTCGGCGTGAGGACCGATTGCCTGCTGCCACCCGAGACGCTGTTGAAAGCCCTCAACGCCCACCTGCCGCGCGACATCGCCGTGCTGGAGGCCGTCGACGCGCCCGACGGTTTTCATCCGATCCGCGACGTGCTGCGCAAGCGCTATCGCTATGTGATTCACGACGGTTCGGTCCGCGACGTTTTTTGCCGTCGCACGGCGTGGCACGACGCTCGCGGCCGGCTCGATGTCGAAGCGATGCGACGGGCCGCTGCGCCGTTGGTTGGCCGGCACGATTTCCGAAGTTTTCAAAGCAGCGGCGCGCCCCGAAAAACCACCGTGCGAACGGTGTTCGAGTTGTCGATCGATCGGGGCAGGGCAGGGCAGGGGGGCGGTCCTTCCCTGTCGGACCGACACGACCACACGGCGGCGTTGTCTGCGTTTTCCGATTCTTTTATCCTGATCGACATCGCGGCCGATGGATTTCTGTACAACATGGTTCGGGCGATCGTCGGCACGTTGGCGCAAGTGGGCCGCGGCCGAAAGCCCGAAAGCTGGCCGGGCGAGGCGCTCGAAGCGGCCGATCGACGTCGAGCCGGCCCGACCGCCCCGCCGCAAGGACTTTTTCTTGTCCATGTGGACTATGCACCAGGTTCTAATCCCTAATTTCAAATCCCTTCCATGCGAATCGCACACGTCATCACGCGAATGATTGTCGGCGGAGCCCAAGAGAACACGTTGTTCACTTGCGAGGATCTGCTCCATCAATACGGCGACGACGTGCTGCTGGTGACCGGGCCGTCGATCGGGCCGGAGGGCAGTTTGTTGGATCGGGCGAAGGCGTCAGGCGTGCCGGTGCATGTGATCGACGCGCTGCGACGTCCGATCCATCCGTGGCGAGACGCGGCCAGCTATCGACAAATCAAAAACGCGCTCAGACAGTTTCGGCCCGACGTGGTCCACACCCACAGCGCGAAGGGCGGTATGTTGGGCCGCGCGACGGCATGGTCGTTGGGCGTGCCGGTGGTGATTCACACGGTCCACGGCGCGCCGTTTTATCCGTGGCAGAGCCGTGCGTCGCGATGGTTTTCTCAAGTCTGTGAACGCTGGGCCGCCCGACGTTGCCATGCGATGGTCAGTGTGGCCGACGCCATGACCGACTTGATGGTCGACGCCGGCGTGGCGCCGCGAGAAATGTTTACGACCGTCTACAGCGGCATGGACATCGAGCCGTTTTTGCATGCCGACGAACATCGCGACCGCGTGCGACGCGAGCTTGGCTACTCGCCCGAACACGTCGTGATCGGCAAGATCGCGCGGCTGTTCAAACTCAAGGGACACGACGACGTGATCGACGCGGCCCGGCGCGTCGTCCGCGAGGTGCCGTCCGCCCGATTTCTGTTCGTCGGCGACGGACTGTGGTGCGATCGGCTGCATCGAAAAATCGACGCGGCCGGGCTGACCGACTATTTTCAGTTCACCGGCCTAGTCCAGCCCGATCGCGTCCCGGAACTGATCGGGGCGATGGATCTGGTGGTCCATGCGAGTCTGCGCGAAGGACTCGCGCGAGTCTTGCCGCAGGCGTTGATCGCCGGCCGCCCGGCGGTCAGCTACGACGTGGACGGCGCGCGCGAGGTGGTGATCACCGACGAGACGGGCGTCTTGGTTTCGCCCCGCGACATCGAGGGTCTGTCGTCGGCGATGATCCGGTTGGCCTCCGACGCGGCG
>JAJFVC010000050.1 GCA_021372005.1 Planctomycetaceae bacterium
TGACGGCGCGGTCAACAGCTTGGACTATGATCTGTGGTACGCCAACGCCGGGTTGTCGCTTCCGACCTCCGTCAGCGCGACTCCGGCTCCGGAGCCTGGGACGGTGGCGTTGCTGCTGTCGCTCGTGGCGAGTTTTGGCGGTTATGTCGTCGTTCGACGGCGACGGAGTGTCTGAGGTCTGAGCGGCTGAAAATCTGAGGCGGACCGTTCGATCGGCGATACGGTCATCGGTCTACTGGTTCTTCTGTATTTACTTACCCCGCATGGGACCAGTCCCAGCAGGATCACGCGATTGGCGGAAACAACAGTTGGGCGACCGCCTGCGCTCGATCAACGAGACGCCGGCGGACGCTATCCGCCATTTTCGTCAAGGCCCATGCCGCTGAGCCGCTTGAAGAGTGGCAAGCTCGGGCTGCTGAATGAGGCCGTGTCGACGGATACGATCGTTATCGTACCAGTCCTTTTTCCCTGCGCGCTTGCGGTTTTTTAGGGCCATCTCGATTGGGGTGCATGTTGGTTTTCTTGTTTTTTACGCGCAACTTCGCGTTGATTTGGACCACGGCCATGACTGGGGCCCCCTCATGCCGCCGCGTACTCCTCACGAGACGGCTCGCCGAGGGTTTGATAGTACAACACTTCGAACGGGCCATACGATTTTTCAGATTCATGTCGTAAAACGTGTTGAAAGGGGCTCTATAATATGAAATCCATGAGAGCACCTATTGCGAGTTGCTGATGCCGTCGACGGAAGAAATGGTTCGAGCGATCCGAGCAGGTGAAACTTCCGCCTTTGCGGAACTCGTGCGATGTTACCAGCGAGCCGCAATCATTACGGCTTACTCGGTGCTCTTGGATTTCCACTTGGCGCAAGATGCGGTCCAGGAGGCCTTTGTGGCGGCCTACCAGCGGCTCGATCAGCTTCGGGATGCCGCATCCTTTGGACCTTGGTTGCTTCGTATCGTCCGGCGTCGAGCCTTGCGACTTCGACGCGGCCGAAATGCCGAACACATTGTCGTCGGAAACTTTGATCGCGCCGAATCGCAAGCCTGCGACTGGATCGAGTCCTACGAACAAGTCGTGCAACACATCGCCCGATTGCCCGAACACGAACGAATCGTCGTGACTATGCGATATTTGGATGGTCGTTCCGTCAGAGAGATCGCCGATCTAACGGGACGACCGGCGGGAACGGTTACCAAGCAACTTTCACGAGCGATCGAGCGTTTACAGGATTGGTTGGTGGAGGTCCAATAATGAAATCGCCAACAGATATTGAAAAACTCCTGGAACACTTTCGTAACGCATGGCCTGACCATGCCTCGCTGGTCGATCGGGTGATGTGGGAAGTTAATACAACGCCGACTCGACTTGCCGTTTTCAGCACAAAGAGAATCCTCATCAGATCCATCTTTGCCCTCACCGCATCGTTGGTGGTTTGTATAACGCTATGGTGGGCTTTCGACGGCAACCATAACTCCCTATACGCCCAGGTGATCGACGCCGCACGTAAAGCACGGACGATTCACATAGTTCGCTACGGATTGGTCGGAAAGGAAGCCCCACCGACCAAAACGACGGAGACTTGGTACGAGAAGGGTGTTGGATTTCGTCGGGATGTATGCGCCGGGCCACCTAAGGGCCATCGATCCGCCACCCTCTGTCTTGGCCGCGGAGACGACGTTTGGACTTTGGACAAAGAGAGAAAGAACACCGTCATCCATTCGCAGAGAGGCATTACGAAAGAAACCGAGCAGATTTTCGCCGATTTCGATCGCAGCGCCAAAGAATTAAGGAACAACAGCCGGCGTTATCCGGATGGCGATCAAACGTTTGACGGTCAACGGTGTAAAGCGTACGTGCGGTCGAATCTGAATCTATCGAAATCCGGGACATGGCGGGAGTTGTTCTATCTGGATCAGCAGTCGCGACTCGTCCGGTTCGTACGTCAATCGCGGGAGGGAGATCGCTGGAATACTACGCAGTTCAACACCATCGCATATGACGAGCCTTTCGACTCGGCATTGTTTCAACCTAATTTTGGCAAAGATTTCAAAATTGTCGATGCAGACGCCGACGCAAAATTCGGGAAGCCCGAACGAGTGAATCCCGAGGGGCCCGTCCTGATATACGAAATCGATGAGCGCTCTAGGTCGGCCGACACGGCGACCGTAGATTTGGATAGGCTTTTGAGAGCCGTGGATGGGCGGCTCAACGGAGGATCCCATCGGTTGGCCGCAATCCGCAGGTTGGACGATCGCCGAATCGAGGTTGCAATGCTGCACCGAAGTGATGCCGAGCGTAAACGCGTGGAACGGCAGTTGACACGACCAGGCACGCTGGAGTTTCGCCTCCTCGCCAATCATCGGACTGATGCCTCGCTAATCAACCTCGCCCAAAAGGAGCCGTCCAAGGCGGTCATCCGCGGTCCTGCAGGCAAGCGATTGGCGTGGTGGGTGCCTGTGAAGATCAGTGAGACCAAGAGCTTCGTCCGTCCCGACGTCGTTCGACGAACCAGAAAACAAGGGAATCGCGACATCCTGGAAGTCCTCGTTGTTGCCGACCCTTACAACATCAACGGCAATTTCCTCTCGGAGGTAAAACTCCATTTTGATCCATTCCGAGAACTTGGCGTAAGCTTCAAGCTCAATGAAGCCGGAGGTAAATTGTTCAACAAGCTTACCGGCGATCATCTGCCCAACAACTCGATCGGCCTTTACTACAAACTGGGCATCATTATCGATGGCGAACTTTATTCCGCACCGTCGATCCAAAGTAAAATTGGCAACACCGGCGAGATCACAGGTTCGTTCACCGAGATCGAAGCGTCGGATCTGGTGGCGGTGTTGAACGCAGGAAATCTGCTGTCCCAGCTTCGATTGGTCGAAGAACATCAGTAGATAGCATCTGGTGTGGCCTGCTGATGACCTGGATCAACTTTTTGCGAGGGCTGTTCGGTTCAACATCGTGAATTCGTAGGATGCAAACCAACTTGCCCTCGCACCACGACAGGCCAAGCGGATTGACGCGGTACGAGCGTTCGGATCGCCTAGAAAAAGGCCCCGGAGGCCACTGGTGGGTTCTCCGGGGCATCCGTGTACAACTCGTAATCCGCAAGGGGTGGCTGATGGGACTTGAACCCACGACATCCAGATCCACAATCTGGCACTCTAACCAACTGAGCTACAGCCACCGTGTTTGTGCAAGTCATTGACATACCACGACTTGCAATCTCCTGGCCGCTTCGCCATTGGGCGACCTTCGGCCGAGAAGATTTTTATTATACCATGGGGTTGCCTGGCGGCAATGGGTTTTGCCGGGGGGGCGATGCTCGGAGCGGACGCTCACCAGGAGGCGTTTTGAAGCATTTTTGGGGTGATTTCGCTCAAACTGCGAATCACCGCCCTGGCGGCCCTCAGGTCCGACGGCGTTCGACCGGTGCTCAGCAGCCCGATGCTGAACATGCCTGCCGTGTTGGCCGCCGCCACTCCGGCCGGCGCGTCTTCGACCACTGCGCAACAGGTCGGCGATAGGTTCAATCGTTCGGCCGCCAACAAAAAGACTTGCGGATCGGGTTTTCCTCGCACGACGTCGAAGCCGGTGACCAACGCATCAAACAGCGGGCGTGCGCCAAGTCGATCAACCACGAAATCAACATTTTCCGGTGGACCTGAACTGCCGACGGCCAGTCGAAAACCGGATTGATGCAATGTCCGCAGCAGATCGATCGCGCCCGGCATGGCGGGAAAATCCACGTTGATGAGCCGACGAAATGCGGCTTCTTTGCGGGCGTCGATCGCCGCGATTTCGGCAGCCGAGCAGCGTCCCTCGCCCCAGAAATGTGCGATAATCTCGCGGCTGGTGCGGCCAAACACCTTGGAGAACTCCGCCGGATCGCAATGCACGCCTTCCGACTTGGCGGTGTCGAGCCAGCTTTGCCAATGCGCGCGGTAGCTGTCGATCAGCACACCGTCCATGTCGAAAATCACGGCTTGAATGGGCATGGGCGTCGGATGCATTAGCCGCTTTGGGTGTTGACTTTAAAGATTTCCAACGGCTCGGCGCAGACGCAAGTCGGCCAGCACGGCCTCATAGGAACTGTTGTAGAAGTTCGTGTAGGCCTGCAATCGTAGCGTCTCGGCGTCGAGCACTTCGGTGTTGGTGCCCACCTGATGTTGATAGCGGTCGCGGGCCACGCGGAGGTTTTCGTCGGCCTGTGCGGTCGCCGGCCGCACGGCTTCGACGCGATGCAGGGCCGTTTGCAGATCGAGCCATTTTTGACGGACCTCCAAGGCAACCATGGATTGGGCGTCTCGAAACAGTCGGACGGTGGCCTCGGCCTTTTCGTTCAGAGCGGCGCTCTGGTTGCTGATGCGGCCCGAATCGATCGGCGTCCATTGGAGTCCAACGCCGACCACCGCCATGCCGTTGGGGTCGACGTAATCGTTTTCGAGATAAGCGTAACCGCCTTGGACGCCGATTTGCGGGGCTTTTTTCGCCCGGACGCTGGCGGCTTGCTCGCGCAGGGCCCGCGATTGCGACGACAATGCGGCCAATTCGGGCCGGAGCTGCATGGCCTGTTGCGTCAGTTGGTTGATGTCGTTAGGAAACTCCTTGGTTTGCACCTCGGCCAGATGGACCGGCGAATCCAACGTGCGTCCCAGCGCCCGATTGTAGGCCGCGTTGGCCACTTGCAGCATGTTGTGGATTTGCAGTGCCTCTTGTCGGGCGTTGGCCAGCGCCACTTGGGCGGCCAGCAGATCGTTCTTGGGCACCAGGCCCTTTTCAAAAAATCCGCCGACGTCCCGGGCGTGCGATTCGAGGCTCACCACCTTGCTGTCGACCACTTCGATCAATCGATAGACGCGCAAGACCGAGACGTAGATGTCGGCCACGTTCATTTTGACGTCCAGCACGGTCCGTTCGCAATCCGCCTCGTTGGCTTTGACGCCTTCGCTGGCGGCGTTGATCCCGTGCGTGATTCGGCCGAACGTGTAGATCGGCTGATTAACCATCGCCTGAAACCCGACCCCGCTGCTGTTGAGAAACGGCATCTCGATCGACGAGGAAAGCGGCGCCGGCAACGTGGCGGAAAACGTCGGCTGGTCGCTCAAGGCATAGTAGGTGCCGCCCATTTTCAGAGCGGGAAACCGCTCGGCTTCGGCCGCGGCCAAGGTGCTGGAGGCCGAGTTGGCGTTCCATCGGCTGGCGGCGATCCGCTGGTCCACGTCGAGGGCCACCTGCCAGGCGTCGTCGAGCGATTCCACGGCCGCCGGGCCTGGTGGGCTGCCGTTCCAAGGGTTAATATTGGGAACCGGCGGCAGTTCGCCATCCAATGGTGGGGCGGCCATCGAGTTTCCTAACAGGCAGCAGGTCGCTGTCAGTAGACAAATGGCTTTACTAAAGCCTCTTAAAAAACCCATGTTGACACCTCCGATCGCCGCGAGACTCAACAGTGGCAATCTAGGCAATTTGTTCCTGAAAAACCGTTTGTACGCATTAGATAGATTCGTCCGATGTTACGGTTGAGATTGAGTCGCGACAGGAAAAAGTGGCCATAATCGACACAAAATTTCCACAGAGATAGACAGGCTGTATGGTG
>JAJFVC010000051.1 GCA_021372005.1 Planctomycetaceae bacterium
TGACGGCGCGGTCAACAGCTTGGACTATGATCTGTGGTACGCCAACGCCGGGTTGTCGCTTCCGACCTCCGTCAGCGCGACTCCGGCTCCGGAGCCTGGGACGGTGGCGTTGCTGCTGTCGCTCGTGGCGAGTTTTGGCGGCTATGTCGTCGCTCGGCGGCGGAATGTCCGCGCATTTTCAAGTTGAAACGCGTATCACTCGCTCCGTTCAAACGTGAACTCGCCGTCGCGGTAGTCGATCTTCACGCGGCTGCCTTCGGGGAATTCTCGCTCCAACAGGGCCACGGCCAGCGGGTTTTGGACCTTTTGCTGAATTAGACGCTTCAGCGGCCGCGCGCCGTACGTCGGGTCGTAACCCTCGGTGGCGATTGCGCTGCGGGCTGCGTTGGTCACATCCAACGAGATGCCCTTTTCCTGCAACTGCTTGGAAAGCTTGGCCAACTGCAGATCGACGATCTTGCGGATCTGGTCCGGGCCCAGCGGATGGAAGATCATGATCTCGTCGACGCGGTTCAAGAACTCGGGCAGAAAACGCGATTGCAGCGTTTCCATCACGGCGTCGCGCATCTGTTGCTCGCTGCCGCCTTCCTTGGTGATTTCCTGGATCACCTGGCTGCCGATGTTACTGGTCATCACGACGATCGTGTTGGTGAAATCGACCGTGTGGCCCTGGTTGTCCGTGAGTCGCCCGTCGTCCAACACCTGCAACAGAATGTTGAAGACGTCGCGGTGGGCTTTTTCGATTTCATCGAGCAGGATGACGCAATAGGGACGCCGACGGACCGCCTCGGTCAGCGCGCCGCCCTCTTCGTAGCCGACATAGCCCGGCGGGGCGCCGATCAATCGGCTCACGGTGTGCCGCTCCATGAACTCACTCATGTCCAAGCGAATCATGGCGTCTTCGCTGTCGAACATCACCTCGGCCAGCGCTTTGCACAGTTCGGTTTTGCCCACGCCGGTCGGTCCGAGGAAAATAAACGAGCCGATCGGCCGGTTCGGGTCTTGCAGGCCCGAGCGGTTGCGCCGCACCGCGTTGGCCACGGCCTCGACCGCCTCGTCTTGGCCGACCAATCGCTGGTGGATGCGGTCTTCCAGCACCAACAGCTTGGCCCGCTCCGTCTCCATCATGCGGGAAATCGGGATGCCGGTCCACGCGCTGACCACCTCGGCGATTTCCTCCGGCCCGACCTCCTGACGCAGCAGCCGCCGCGATCCGTTGGACGCCGGCTTCTCGTCCGACTCGATGTCCTCCAACTGTTTGGCCAGTTTTTTATGCTGCTGGTCCAATTCGTACAGCTTTTGATAATCTTCTTCGCGAACGATCTGACCGGTCGACTGCTTGTCTTTGATCGCCGCGGCCAATTGGTTGCTTTGCCGCTCGAGGTCCATCAGCCGGTTGCGAATCTGTTGAACGTCGCCCAGCCCGCTCTTCTCCAGCTCCCACTGGCGGCGCAGATCGGCCAGCTTCTTGCGCAGCTCGGTCATCTCTTCCTGCACTTCTTGACGCCGCTGCTTGGCGTGTTCTTCGGTCTCGTCGGCCAATTGGCGATCGGCTAGCTCCAACTGGACTAGCCGCCGTTGGACCTGGTCGATCTCGCCCGGCACGCTCTCCAACTCCATCGCCAGTCGACTGGTGGCTTCGTCCATCAAGTCGATGGCCTTGTCGGGCAGAAACCGGTCGGCGATGTAGCGATGCGACAGGTTGGCCGCCGCGACCAACGCCGAATCCTTGATCCGCACGCCCTTGTGATGGGCCTCGTAGCGCGGTTTCAGCCCTCGCAGGATGGCGATTGTGTCTTCGACCGACGGCTCGCCGACCATGACCGGCTGGAAACGTCGCTCCAAGGCGGCGTCTTTCTCGATGTATTTGCGGTACTCGTCCAACGTCGTCGCGCCGATGCAACGCAGTTCGCCTCGAGCCAGCGCGGGTTTCAGCAGGTTCGCGGCGTCGCTGCCGCCTTCCGCCCGACCGGCCCCGACCACCGTGTGCAACTCGTCGATAAAGAGGATGACGTTGCCGGCGTCCGACACTTCGCGCAGCACGGCCTTGAGCCGCTCCTCGAACTCGCCGCGATATTTTGTGCCGGCCACCAACGCGCCCATGTCGAGCGCGATCAGGCGACGATTTTTCAGACTCTCGGGCACGTCGGACTCGACGATGCGCAGCGCGAGACCCTCGGCGATGGCGGTTTTGCCGACGCCCGGTTCGCCGATCAACACTGGGTTGTTCTTCGTCCGTCGCGAAAGCACCTGCATGACTCGGCGAATTTCCTGGTCGCGGCCGATCACCGGATCGAGTTTGCCCTGCCGGGCGCGGTCGACCAGATCAATGCCGTAACGTTGCAACGCCTGGAATTTGTCCTCGGGCGATTGATCGGTTACGCGCGTGCTGCCGCGCACCGTCTGCAACACCTTCAAAATGTCCTTTTCGGTGACGGCGTTCAATTTCAAGACATTCTTGGCCTTCGAATCGACCTTGGCCAGCGCCAACAACAGATGTTCAGTCGAGACGAACTCGTCCTTCATCACGTCGGCTTCGTGCTGCGCGGCTTCGAGCACGCGATGCAACTCGTTGTTGGGCTGCGGCGGCGCTCCGCCCGAGACATGGGCGAACCGGCCCAACTCGGATTGAACGATTTTGTCGAGCTGCCCGCGATTGACGCCGATCCGCTCGAAAATCGGTCCGATGACGCCGTCGGCCTCGGAAAGCAGCGCGGCGAGCAAATGCAGCGGGTCGATCTGGGCATGGCCGCGATCGGCGGCGAGCTCCTGCGCTTGCGTGACGGCCTCTTGAGCCTTGAGCGTGAGTTTGTCGAATCGAAATGCCATAATTTTTAAGTCCCCACTTTCTTTCGAGAGGGCCGGGCAGTCAATTTTACACCGCACCCTTTCGCGATCTCTCATACGACGGCGTCCAAACCGTGCATGACGTCCTCGTTCGTAACCCTCAAAACGCGCAGCCCTTGAGATTCCAGGTGCTTCGTCCTTTCCCCATCTTGCGGAATCTTGTCGTCGTGGCTCATGCCGTCCAGTTCTACGACCAGCCCGGCGCGACGACAAAAGAAGTCCGCGACGTAGGGACCGATCGGATATTGGTGATGAAACTTCATGCCGCCGATTTGGTCGTTGCGCAGCACGAACCAGAGGAGTTTTTCAGGTGGCGTTGGTGTCTGTCGCAACGTTCGATCGCGGCCAACCATGTGCTTCGAGGCATAGGGACGGTCGGCCATGACTTTTCCTCGCGGCACTGCCCTCACCCCAACCCTCTCCCAAAGGGAGAGGGGGATTGCGAGGGCTTTACTCTTTCACTTCGAACTCGGCGTCGATCGTTTCGTCGTCGCCGCCGCCGGACGGAGCGGAGCTGCCGCCGCTGGGCTGTGCGCCGGGCGCTGCGCCTGGCGCTTGTTGCGCGCCGGTCTTCTCGTAAAGCGACTTGCTCAAGGCGTGCGAGGCCTGCTCCAGTTCGTGGACGGCCGACTTGATCCGATCGATGTCGTCCGATTTGGCCGCCTCGCGGGTCTTTTCGATCGCCTTGCTGACCGCTTCCTTATCGGGGGCATTCAGCTTCGCTTCGTGCTCTTTCAGCAGCTTTTCAAGCTGCCAGCACATCGAATCGGCTTGGTTGCGCTGTTCGGCCAATTCGCGTTTGCGCTTGTCCTCGTCGGCATGCGCGTCGGCGTCCTTGCGCATCTTCTCGATTTCGTCGTCCGAGATGCCGCTCGACTGCTCGATCCGCACGGTTTGCTCTTTGCTCGTGCCGAGATCTTTCGCCGACACGTTCAAAATGCCGTTGGCGTCGATGTCGAACTTCACCTCGATCTGCGGCATGCCGCGCGGCGCCGGCGGGATGCCTTCCAGGTTGAACATGCCCAGCAGCCGGTTGTCGGCCGCCATTTGACGCTCGCCCTGGAAAACCTTCACGGTGACAGCCGTCTGGCTGTCGTCGGCCGTGCTGAAGATCTGCTTCCGCTCGGTCGGGATGGTCGTGTTTTTGTCGACCAACCGCGTCATGATGCCGCCGAGGGTTTCGATGCCCAGGGACAGCGGAGTCACGTCCAACAGCAGCACGTCGTGGACATCGCCGGACAACACGCCGCCTTGGATCGCGGCGCCCACGGCCACGACTTCGTCGGGATTGACGCCCTTGTGGGGCTCTTTGCCGTCGAACATGTCTTTAACGACCTGCTGCACCTTGGGCACGCGGGTCGAACCGCCGACCAGCACCACTTCATCGATGTCCTTCGGCGTCAGCTTGGCGTCGCGCATGGCTTGTTGGACCGGGCCGCGGGTGCGCTCGATCAGATGGTCGATCAACTGTTCGAGCTTGGCCCGGGTGATGGTCATTTGCAGGTGCTTCGGACCGCTGGCGTCGGCCGTGATGAACGGCAGATTGATGTCGGTCGATTGGGCCGAGCTGAGCTCTTTCTTGGCCTTTTCACAGGCTTCCTGCAACCGTTGCAAGGCCATGGTGTCCTTGCGCAGGTCGATGCCGTATTGTTTTTGGAACTCGTCGGCCACGTAGTTGATCAGACACTGATCGAAATCGTCGCCGCCCAGATGGGTGTCGCCGTTGGTGCTGATCACGCGGAACACGCCGTCGGCCACTTCGAGGACCGAGACGTCGAACGTGCCGCCGCCGAGGTCGAACACGACGATCTTTTCATTCTTCTTCTTGTCCAAACCGTAGGCCAACGACGCGGCGGTCGGTTCGTTGATGATTCGAGCCACTTCCAAGCCGGCGATCTGGCCGGCGTCTTTGGTGGCCTGACGCTGCGCGTCGTTGAAGTAAGCCGGGACGGTGATGACGGCTTTGTTGACCTTGTGGCCCAAGTAGGCCTCGGCCGCTTCCTTGAGTTTCCGCAACGTGAAGGCGGAGATCTCCGGCGGCGTGTAGTCGTGGCCGTTCACGTCCACTTTGACGTAATCTTCCGGTCCGCCGACGACTTTATAGGGCACGATTTTCTCTTCGCTGGCCACTTCGTTGTGGCGGCGGCCCATGAAACGCTTGATCGAATAGACGGTGCGTGTGGGATTGGTCACGGCCTGGCGTCGGGCCGGCTCGCCCACTACAGTCTCGCCCTTGTCGGTAAACGCGACGACGCTGGGCGTCAACCGGTTCCCCTCGGCGTTGGGGATCACTTTCACGTCTTTGCCTTCCATCACGGCAACGACCGAATTGGTGGTGCCGAGGTCGATTCCGATAATCTTTTCACCTGAAGACATAGCAATGGCTCTCCTTTTCTCGAATCCATGAGGGTTTTGGCACCCTCTGTAAAGGATAACTCAGGGAAGCAAAGGGCGTGCCGCAGCGGGACGGACAAATCAATAAATGCGCAACCCGCTACAAATAAATAGGTTGCATCACACAACGAGGAAGCCTTGGGCGGCTTTTTCGCAAAAAAGCCGTCCGGCGACTGTCATTTTGGCAGTGAGGCAAAGGTAGATGGATTGTTGAAATAGGTCGGCCTAGCAGAATGGGTGAATTTAAAAATGATCTGACAAGCCGTGCATAGCGAACGGGGACGCAGCACGCGAGCCGATGGGTTTTGAAAAATGCGAGCCGGCCCCGTTTTTTACGAGATCGCCGCGGATTGGCACGCCTGGCTTCGACAGGTTTTCCACTTGGCCGCTCGGTGGAGAAACAATTATTTTCGGCCGCAAAGGATGCTGAAGTTGACCCGATTTTCCGAAGATTTTGCCGGGGGAAAATCCGATGCCAAAAAAACTTGCCGCCCACGGGTCGCGGACAGTTTGACAGCATTGCTAGCGTCGCTAGAATCAGGTCTTCGCTTGTCATGAAACGTAAGGCTTGGAAGCGGCGAGGACGCATCGGAAGTGACCAGGGACGATAGGGAAATCGTGTCGACTTTGCACGCCGCGCTGGCCGACAGGGTCGGACAACGTCGATTTGACTTGTGGTTCGGCGCGAACACTCGCCTGGACTACGACGGTCGGTCGTTGCGTGTGAGCGTGCCCAACCAGTTTTTCCTGGAGTGGATGGTCGCCAATTTTCGCCGGGACATCGAAACGGCCTGCCAACAGGTGTTCGGCGATTGCCCGACGATCCAGTTTCACGTCGACACGACCTCCGTGTGTTCCACAGACAATAGCCCCGCGATGCCCAAGGCTTCCGCCGTCTCCGAATCGCCCAAAAACGCCGAACCGGTTCTGCGTTTGGCGACGCCGACGTTGCAAAGTCCGCAGACTCCGCCAGCCGCCGGGCCCTCCGCGACGGAACGCCGTCGCTTTGCCAACTTGAACGATTTTGTGGCGGGCGAGTCCAACCGATTGGCGATCACCTCCGCCGAGATGGTCGTGCGTCAGCCGGGCCAGCACACGCCGTTGTTGTTGTACGGACCCACGAGCGTTGGCAAGACGCATCTGTTGGAGGGCATTTGGACGGCGTTGCGGCGTCGGCACCCGCGTTCGACGTCGCTGTATCTGTCGGCCGAGCAGTTCACCGGCCAGTTTCTCGAGGCGTTGCGCGGCAGTGGACTGCCGAACTTCCGTCGGAAATATCGTAGCGTCGGGGTGTTGCTGATCGACGACCTGCAGTTTTTTGTGGGCAAGCGGGCTACGCAAGTCGAGTTGCTCCATACGATCGACGCATTCCTGCGAGACGGGCGGCAATTGGTTTTTTCGGCTGATCGTTCGCCGGGCGAGCTGGCCGAATTGGGGCCCGAGTTGACCACGCGGCTCAGCGCCGGGTTGGTTTGCCGGATCGAATCGCCCGACTACACCACGCGGCTGGGGATTGTAGCCAACATGGCGCGGCGGATGGCCATGCACGTGCCTGTCGAGGTGCAGCAGTTCGTGGCGAACCGATTTACCTGCCATGCCCGGGAGTTGTCCGGGGCGCTTTGCCGGTTGAAGGCCGTGAGCCAGTCGTTCGGGCACCCCATCTCGATGGCGATGGCCGAGGAGTCGCTGGCCGATTTGATTCGTCAGAACGGCCGGGTGGTTCGGCTGCCGGATATTGAGAAGGCCGTTTGCGAGGTTTTTGGACTGGAGCCGGCCAGTCTGCATTCCGAGGCGAAAGCGACGCGGATCAGCCACCCGCGGATGTTGGCCATGTGGTTGGCCCGCAAGCACACCCGCGCCGCGTTGAGCGAAATCGGCTGCTTCTTCGGCCATCGCAGTCACAGCACGGTGGTGTCGGCCCAAAAGCGGATCGACGGTTGGATGGCGACGGGCCGTTCGTTGGACTTGGCCGAGCGATGTTGGCCGGTCGACGACGCCATTCGACAGGTCGAGCGACGTCTGGCCGCCGGCTAGTGCGTGTCGCACCAACGTGCAGCGTCACCGATGGCGTGAATCTACGGTTCCGAAAGCGATCGGCGCGCTACAGGTTTGTGCAATGCGCCCTAGATTCGCATCTTCAGCGTGGAGTCACCTCGCAGGACGAGGACGTCCGTCGTTTTCACAGTTTCAAGACGGGCGACGACTATTTCCGCCACAGCTTTCGGACGATGCCGAGCAGCACGGTTCCGCTGACGGCGAAAATGCCGCCCAGGATCCAGGTGTACGTCATGCGGCCATACAGGTAGTTGCCGATGCAGAACAGCGAGGACCAGATGGTGACGCAACCGGAGACCCAGCCGGTCAGGGCCAAGGGGATGTTCAAGCGGCCGGCGGCGGTGGCTTCCTCGGGCGAGAGCTGGGCGAGCTTTTGGATGCGTTTCCAGCCGGGGCCGAACGGTTTCACCTTCCGGTAGAATGCGATCAACGTTTTTTCGTCGGTCTGGGGCAGCAGATAGGCCGCGGCCACCCAGCAGACGGTCGTCAAGATGATCGTGAGAATCAACGCCACATGCGATGAGATGTAGGGTCCGGCTTTTGCCGCTTCGACGGCGGGCATCGAAGCGACCATGGCGTGATTGACGATCAAAATTGTCACCGAGGCCAGAAACGAGCTGACCATCGCCACGATTTCGCACCAGGCGTTGATGCGCCACCAGAACCACCGCAACAGATAAAGCAGGCCAGTGCCGGCGCCCACCTGCAACAGGATGTCAAAGCAGTCCTTGGCGCTGCCTAGCACGAACGTCAACGCGCCGGCACAGAGGAACAAACCGACGGTGGCCCAACGCCCGACGGTCACGTAGTGCTTTTCGGTCGCCGTTTTGTTGATGAACCGGCGATAAAAATCGTGGACCAGGTACGAGGCGCCCCAATTGAGGTGCGTCAAGATCGTCGACGAATTGGCGGCGATCAACCCGGCGACCATCAGGCCGATCCAGCCGACCGGCAAAAACTTCAACATGGCCGGGTAGGCGATGTCGTGATTGATCAAGCTTGGGTCGAGATGGGGGAACGCTTTTTGGATGTCGCTCAGATCGGGATACACCAGAATCGAGCAGAGCCCCACCAGGATCCAGGGCCAAGGACGCAGGCAGAAGTGGGCGATGTTGAAAAACAACACGCTGCCCAGCGAGTCTCGCTCCGACTTGGACGCCAACATCCGTTGGGCGATGTAGCTGCCGCCGCCGGGTTCGGAGCCGGGATACCACACGGCCCACCATTGGACTGCGATGGGCATGATGAACACCGCGACCGCGATGTCCCAATGGTTGGCGAAGTCGGGCATCATGTTCAGGTAGTTGATGCCACCCGGGCCCGTGCGCGAGGACAGTTTTTCGACCATGCCTTGCAGTCCGCCCACCTCGGGCAGTTGCAGCGCGAAATAGGCCGCGGCGATGACCGCCGACATCTTGATGAAGAACTGAACCATGTCGATCACCAACACGCCCCAGAGTCCCGAGTGGGCGGCGAACACGACGTTCAGCAGACCGACGAACAGCAAGGTCTCCCAACGGCTGAACTCAAACAGGATGCCGGCGATTTTACAGGCCGCCAAGTTCACCGTGGCCATGATGATGCAGTTGAAGAAAAACCCGAGATAGACGGCCCGGAAACCGCGGACCACGCTGGCCGCCTTGCCCGAATAACGGATCTCATAGAACTCCAGGTCGGTCATCACGCCCGAGCGGCGCCAAAGCTCGGCGTAGAAGAACACGGTCAACACGCCGGTCAGCACGAAGGCCCACCAACACCAGTTGCCCGCCACGCCTTGACGACGCACGATGTCGGCCACCAAGTTGGGCGTGTCGCTGGAGAACGTGGTGGCCACCATCGAAAGCCCCGCCAGCCACCATGGCACGGATCGTCCCGACGCGAAGAACTCCGTGGTCCCTTTGCTGGCCCGCTTGCCAAAAAACAGGGCCGGCAAGAAGCAGATCAACAGTGAAGCGACGACGATAATCCAATCGACCAGCTGAAGATGCATGAGGGCGGGCTCCCGAATTGCCGGAGAAGACGGCACCTTTTACTTTTTCGACGCAATCGAAAACACTCAGCGTATCCGATGCGTCGCGGCCTGTCAAACCATCCGCCCGGTTGAGCGACACGACAAACACCTACGCCGTCCGGTGTTGCGCGGGGTTACTTAGATCGAGGGGCACGGTTGATGGGCGGAAGGCATGCGCATCATCAATGGGGCTCGGGCGCCGTGTCCTTGAGGCTCGGCTCATGGTGACTGTGTCGCATGGCCTGAGCGGCGGCCCGACGGCCAAACGTCCAAAACAACGCCGGCCGCACAAAAAAGTCGAGCAACGTGGAACTGATCAAGCCGCCGAGGATGACGGTGGCCACCGGGTAAAGAATTTCCTTGCCGGGCTGACCGGCCGCCATCACCAACGGAACCAATGCGATGCCGGCGCACAGGGCCGTCATCAACATCGGCGCGAGCCGCTCCTTGCCGGCGCGCTCGATCATCTCCGGCGTAAAATGTTCGCCCTCGTAGCGGACCAAGTGCAGATAATGCGCGATTAGCAGGATGCCGTTGCGCGAGGCGATGCCGGCTAGCGAAATGAAGCCCACCATGCTGGCCACGGTCAGCGATTGTCGGGTCAGCACCAACGCGGCGACCGCGCCGATGGCGGCCATGGGCAACGCGGCGAGCACTTGCAGGCTCAGGTTGAACGAGTGGAATAGCGTGTAAAGGGTCAACGCCATGCAGGCCAACGAGACGATGCTCAGCAGACCGATTGTCCGAGTGGCCGACTGCTGGCTCTCGAATTGGCCGCTGTATTCGAGGAAATATCCGACGGGCAGGAATTTTTGGATGGGGGTCAGCCGCTGTTGGATTTCGGCGACCGTGCCGCCCAGATCGCGTTCGGCGGTGTTGCACTGCACGATGATTCGCCGACGGACGTTTTCGCGATTGATCGTGTTCGGCCCGCTCGAATCGACCACTTCGGCGACGGCGCTGAGCGGAATTTTGCCGCGGTTGGGCAGCTCCAGCGTCATCCGACGCAGCTCCTGCGGATCGTTGCGAAACGCGTCGTCCAGCCGCACCAGCAGATCGAACTTCCGTTCGCCGAACACCAGCTCCGACACGACGCGGCCGTTCATCGCCGTTTCGATCAACTCGTTCACGTCGGCCGTGTTGAGCCCGTAGGACGCCAGGGCCTTGCGATCCAAGTTGATGCGCATCTGCGGAATCTCGATTTGCTGTTCGACCATGAGATCCTTGACGCCGCGGACGTTTTGGATGGCCGCTTTGATTTCATTGGCCTTCGTGCGCAGCACGTTGAGGTCGTCGCCGTAGAGTTTGATGCCCACTTGGGCCTTGACGCCCGACAGCATCGCGCTGATCACGTGCTGCAACGGTTGTTCGGCGGCAATGACGGCGCCGGGCACTTGGGTCAGCTCTTCGCGGATGTCGGCCATGACCTCGTCGCGGCTCCGGCCGAGCTTCGGATCGAACGTGACGATGATTTCCGACATATTGACGCCCTCGGCGTGCTCGTCCAACTCGGCCCGGCCGGTGCGGCGTCCGAATGCAACCACGCCCCGGATGTTTTTGAGCCGGTCTTCGACCATGCCGGCGATGCGATTTGACGTGTCCAGCGAGTCGCCCGGCGGCAGGACGACGTTGATCTGCACCGTGCCCTCGTTGAACGGCGGCAAAAAGTCGCGTCCCAAACGCGACACGACCGCGCAACTGACCGCGACGCCCACGCTGACCACGCCCAGCACCGGCCACGGATGTCGGACGCTGAAGCGGATCGCATGGCCCACAGCATTTTTGAGCCATCGCAGAATCAGACTATCGCGGTCGTGGCCCATCACTTTCGCGTTGGGCAGCAGCCAGTACGAAAGCACCGGCGTCACGGTTAGCGAGACGGCCAGCGACGCCAGAATCGAAACGATGTAGGCCACGCCGAGCGGCGTGAACAGCCGGCCTTCCATGCCGCCCAATGCGAACAGCGGCACGAAAACCAACACGACCAGAATCGTGCTGAAGACGATCGAGTTGCGCACCTCGCTGCTGGCCTCGTACACCACGCGCAGCGGATGCTTTGGATTGGGCGAGTGTTTGTTCTCGCGCAGCCGTCGGAAGATGTTTTCGACGTCCACGATGGCGTCGTCGACCAGCTCGCCGATGGCCACGGCCAGCCCGCCGAGCGTCATCGTGTTGATCGACATGTGGCACCACTTGAACACCAGTCCGGTGATGACCATCGAAAGCGGAATGGCCGTCAGCGTGATGAACGTGGTGCGGAAGTTCAGCAAAAACAAGAACAGGACGACGACGACCAGAATGCCGCCGTCGCGCAGGGCGTCGATCACGTTGTGGATGCCCAGTTCGATGAACGACTTCTGTTGATAGACATTCGGGTTGATGCGGATGTCGGGCGGCAGGCTGGTTTTGAGTTCTTCGAGCGCTTGGGTGATCTGGTCGGTCAGCAGCCGCGTGTCGGCGCCGGGCTGCTTGGCGATCGTCAGCATCACGGCCGGCGCGCCGTTGACCGCTGAATCGCCGCGTCGGACCTGCGGGGCCTCGACGATTTGGGCCACTTGACGCAACAGCACCGGCCGCTCGCTGTCGGGTTTTACGACGACGTTTTCGATGTCTTCGACGCTTTGCAGTCGGCCGATCGATCGGACCAGATACTCGCGCGCTCCACGATTCAAATAGCCGCCGGTCGCGTTGGCGTTGCTGGCCGCCATCGCTTGCTCGACCTCGCGCAGCGTGATGCCGTACGATCGCAGCGCGACGGGATTGACCAGCACCTGGTATTGCTTGCGGCCGCCGCCCATCGTAATCACCTGGGCGACGCGCGGAATCGTCAGCAGCCGTTGACGCACGACCCAATCGGCCAGCGTGCGGACCTCCATCGGCGAGGTCTTGCCGCCCTCGCTCCACATGCCGATGATCATGATCTGGCCCATGATCGACGAGATCGGGCCCATCTGCGGACGCACGCCCTTGGGCAGCCGCTCGGCCGCCATCGCCAATTTCTCGGCCACAATCTGGCGGTCGATGTAGATGTCGGTGCCCCAGGCGAACTCGACCTGCACCACCGAAAGGCCGATGCCCGAGGAACTGCGGACCGCTTGGACACCGGTTGCCCCATTGAGCACGGATTCCAACGGGAACGTGACGAGCGTTTCGACCTCCTCGGGCGCCAGGCCGGGCGCTTCGGTCATCACCGTGACCCGGGGGCGGTCCAAATCGGGAAACACGTCGATCGGCAATTGATATAAGACGTATCCGCCGTACACCAACACGACCACCGCGACCGCAATGGTCAGCAGCCGATAGTGTAACGAAAATCGAATAATGGCGTTGAGCATGAAGGGAGAGATTTTTGGATGCGAGGTTCGACCTTGTCTCTGGCCACTGACCACTGGCCACTAATGATTGTGCCCGGCATGGGGATCGACTCCGCCGCCGGACTTGTTTTTCAGGGCCAAATGCACCTGATGCGCGGACGAGGCCGCCACGGTCGCCCCGATCCGCAGGGCGCCGTCGTTGGCGATCACGGCCCAATCCTGGTCGCGGTACTCGACGTGGACCGAACGACGGTCGAAATGATCGCCGTTGGCCTCGAACACATAGAACTCGGCTCCGTCCTGGGCGACCGCTTCGATGGGCAGCACAATCCGATCCTTCCACACTTCGACGGGGATGCGAAGCAAGGCCCTTTGGCCCGGCTTGTACTGCCAGTAGATGAAGTTGCGTCCCTCGACGGTCTTGTCCTCTCGCAAAATGCGATTGGGCAGCGTCACGTAAAAATGAAACGCCCGGGATTGCGGATCGACCTTGTCGTCCAAATAAAGGATGCGAAGGTCCGGCGCCAGGTGTTCGTCGCCGGTCGACTTCGCGCCGAAGGTGGCCGAAACCTTGTGCGTCGACGCGGCCACTCGATTGATCGTTTGGATGTCCTGCTCGAATGCGATGCCCTCGACGAACAGTTCGTGCTGGTCGACAAGCGTGCAAAGCGTGTCGCCGGCGTTGACGTGTTTGCCTTGCGTGACACTTAACGGTTGCACCTGCAAATGCCGCAAGGGATGCCGCGAGGGGCTCGGGCTTTTTTCGGCCGGGACGCGAATCGTCAGGCTTTGCAGCAGCGTTCGCGTCGAGGCGATTTGGTTGACTTGGTCCTCCGACAACCCATGCAAAAGCAAGGCCTGACGTTGGGCCCGCAACGCCGCCTCCTGCTTCTGTTGCTCGTACTTGCGTTCCAAAAGCGTCTTGCCGGCGATGACGCCGTCGGCCGAAACTTTTTCCAGCCGCGCCACCTCGCGGCCGATCACGTCCAACTCTTCGACGGTGCGTAGAAACTCAGTCTGCAACTGCAAAAGGTCTTCGTGGGTCAGGCGGATGTCAAACAGCGGCTGGTCGTGTCGAACGGCTTCGCCCTGGATCGGGTAGATTCGCGTCACCACGCCCGTCATCGGCGCAGTGACCTCGATCGCGGACCAGCCCGGACGCTCGATCACCATGCCCGGAACATTCATGGTCCGCTCGAACGGTTCCAGTGCGACCTTAGTCAACCGCAGCCCGATGTTGTTCTGCGCTTGCTTGCTCAGTTTGATCGACGCCGCTTCGTCATGCTTGTGGTCGTAATGGGCCGAAGGCTTGTGCTCATCCTCGTCGTCATGATGGTCGTCGTCCTTTTCGTCATGTTTTTCGGCGTGGTCGTGGCCGTCGTCCGGCGAATGGGCGGCTTGTTCGTTCCATGCGAACGCAGCGATCCGACGAACTTGTGGCGACCAGAGACCGGCGGCCGTCAGCCCCAGTGCCGCGAGAATCGCGAGGATTGCGAGCCAACGTCGGCGTTGGGGAGGTCGAGGTTGAGAGGATCGAGTGCTCATGATAATCCCTTAATATATTATTTCTGTACGAAGCGCTGCGGCGACGTTTGAGCCGCCAAGTTGTCGATGAACGGACTCGCTGGAAAGCTTGACTGGCCGATCCATCGGCGCAGCATCAGCGGCTACGTCAAACAACGCGCGCGCAACATCAGATCAACAGGACTTGATTGGCCAGATGCAGACGCACCGGCAACGAAGGCCTGTCCACGGCCAGAAGCCGTCGGGAAGACGCGGAGAAGTCTTCCGTGGACGATGAATCGTTCAGCAAAACCCCGAGGACCGCTTGGCTGCACCACGAAACCGTCATTGCATTCACGACGGGACGACCCGATGCCACAAAAGAACATGGGGGTTCATAACAGCCGCGAGACCCGTGATGCGAGAGATCATCCGGGCAAGAGGGAGCTGCGTCCGTCGCCGATAAATGGTCGACCGAGGTCGGGGTGTCCTCGTGGCCTCCGTGTGCATGGTGCCAGCAACAACCCATCATGAGATGGATCGTCAACATGACCACGGTCAATACGTGCAACGGTTTGACCATCAACATCAAACTCCTCAGCTTAACATCTCCTGTTTATTATGGTGTGGTGCGGCGGTTGGAGCAAGATCGTTTTTTGTTGCCCGGCGGCGTCGTTCCCGACGAACACTCAAGAAAACACGCAGGGGAAGGGACCGTTTTTCGCGGCGACCCTTCCCCGGTGTGTTTTTTGTTCGATTTCGAACGGCCAAAGACTCCCACCATCAGGCGGGTTTCTCAGGCTACTTTTTCTCGGCTGCCGCAGGTTTTGCAGCCTCACCCTCGGTCTTCGTTGCCGCCTTCGTCTCGCCGCCTGTGGCCGAAGCCGCCGGTTGTTTGTCTGCCGGCGCCTTGTCGGACTTCGTCGGTTGGCAACCAACCGCACAGAACAGCCCCAAGCTCACAACCACCGCAAACGCCAACAACTTTTTCATGATTCACCTTTTTTCTGAGTTAATTCATGTGGCCTTTTGACGCGAGGCTGGGCACGATCCCGCCTGCCGTTCCACCAAATGTTAACTACTTGATAATTATTCCACAAGAACCTGGTCGGGGTAAGGATTTTGCTTTTCACGGCGGATTTTTTTACTTCCTTCGGGTGGAAAAATTTTGCCAGTCGACAAAACCCGGCAATGCGGCGCTCGTAGAGATTCAAGCCGCCGGCTGCCGTGCACGCCATTGTGGATTTTAGGTCGAGTTGCGTTGGTTTGTTAGAATGGGGTAAATGGATTGTTTTGGGTGAATACGCAAGCGTCAAGGACGATAAAGTTCTCCTAAACCCATTCAACGCGTCCTACCGAAAAGAAAAATGTCGGAGCGGCTGCGCCGCAATCTAACCACAGGGGGGACGTATGAAACGGTTAGCCATTGGCTTGGCGTTTTTCTTATTGTTGCCGGCGACTTTCGTTCGCGCCGAAAAGCCCATGGCCAACAATGGGCTTGGGCTCAACAACACGGTTGCGGCCGGCGAGTTGAAGGCCACGCCCGAGATGTGGTTCTACGATCAAGCGATGCGGCGCTACAACGATCCGAAGTTTGCGGTTCGTGAAAACGCGGCCGCCCGAGCGATGCAACGAGAACGACGTCTCGAAGCCCGACAATGGTTCGGGCTCTCGAACAGCCGGCCCATCGCGTCTAGCGATCCGTTCAATGGCGAGGCTTATTCGCCGCATTGGGTCGCGGGGCCGGGCTATTATCCTTCGCGCTGGAACGGCGTCAACATGCCGTGATTCAGGCGGGATGACGGTTGATTTCGCGTCGTCGAATTCGGGTGGCGATCATCCAAAGCGCTGCGCACGCCGCCAGCCATTGGCCTAGATATCCGTAATAGGCGAAATAGAAAGCCTGTTTGAGCCATTCGGTGCCGACGGCTAAAAAACCCGCTTCGGTGCGCCACCAGCGGCTTGTCGAAAAATCGTCGCTGGGAGCGGACACGAATGTGATTTGCCAGGTGAATTCGCCTAGGGTTCGGTCGAACACCCAGCGACTTCGGCGGACATGGAAATCATTTGTGACGACCAGCACACGAGCCTTGGGGTGCGATTCCAGAAAAGTCGCCAAGGCCCGAGCCTCATCGTAGGTCGTCGTGGCCTGGGCCGGCAGAATTGTAATGCGATCGGCGTCCACGCCGCGATGGATCATTGCCTGACGATTGATCTCGTGGGTCGGCGGCAATCCCAACTCTTGGGCATGCGGCGAGGGTTTCGTTTCGGTGATCAAGACTCGATCGGCCTGGCCCGATCGCACCAGCGCGGCCGCCGCGAACGGTCGTGTGTTTTCGTCACCGTTCAGCACCAGCACGTAGTCGGTGTGCGGCAACGTCGGCGGCGCGCTGCGGAGAGCCTCGGCTTCATAGTGATCGCAGTCGACGTTGGCCGAGATCGAGCCGCTTGAACCGATCCACTTGCGATAGCAGCCAAGGAGCCAGTTCCATCCGAACGCCTTGTAGCCGTCGCGGCTTTTCCACCAGTTTGTCTCGTTGAATCGCCGGTCGGGGAGCGGTCGAATCCGCACGCGGGTCGATTGGTCTCGGTCGAGAACGGCGTTTAGCGCCGACCGAAGGGCCGCCGTCCGAAAGGCGTTGCCCATCAGCGCCAGGGAATCGTCGGGATGTGCGGCAAGCCATCGCTTCAGCGATTGAGCCACGGCCCAATCGTCGTTGCCATCGGTCTGAATCGTCGCAATGGCTTCTGATGGAACGCCGCGGGATGCGAGTTGGCGACGGCTGAAGGCGTCGCATGGTGTGACAATGCCAAGTTGTTCGAGTCGATCGGGACGTGAGGCGATCACCAAAACGTGAATTGGCCGCGACGCTTGCTCACGATACAACTGCGCGGCGGCGTCGTAAGACCGATCGCCGTCGGGACCATGGTTCCAATGGAGCAGTCCCACATAGGAGAACCGGCCCAACGGTTCGTTCGCGAGCAACCGTTGGGCCGACATCCGCAACGCCGGCCCATGAAAAGCCAAACCCGCCAGAACAACGACCCCTAGCGCCGCCCAAACCCGTCGCTTGACCTTAGTCGTCACGTTCGGATGCTCTCGATCTCATCACGCCACGCTAGGCAACTTGCGCGGATCGACGCTTGTGCCACGTTCGGCCGAGCAAAAACAGAGCGCCGATGCTGACAAGCGCCAGCGTGCTCGGCTCGGGCACTTGTTGGGCGCCCACTTCGATGTCGACCAATTTTTTGGCGATAAAGGCGCTGCTGGTCAACTCGCTCACGGCGAACAGCGAATTGTCGAACGTCAGCGTAGCTTGCGTGACCAGACCATCGGTGATGCCCGCCGCCGCCAACACGTCGCGTTCCGCCGCCAAGATGTCGTCCGTGTCAAAGACGACGGAAAGCGACCAACTGTCGGTGCCATTGCCGTCGGAGACCAAGTTGTAGCTGGCGTTGTCGCGCAGCGTCGTCGTGATCGGGTTGATGGCGATCCCGTTGACTTCGCTGATCCGCAACAGCGCGGAAACGGTGGCAGACACTTGCGTTGTGGTACTGCCAACGCCGCTGAGCGTATAGTCACCGTACTCATGGATGGCGACTGAAGTAATTCCGTAGCCGTCGTTGGCCGTCAGGTCCGTAGTGAGCTGGCCGTCGACCATGTCGCAGCCCAGCTTGCCCATCGTGAACGCGCCGAAACCATCGGGGACAAAGGAAAGCGAATTCATCGCAACCGAAGGGGCGCCATACAAAGCCGTATCACTGGTGAGTGAACCTTCCCGAACATCCTGGAAAGTTATGTCAGCTCCGACAAAATTGCCGTAATCGCGGTAGTACTTATAGCTACCCGCCGAAGCAACGCAAGAGAAACCCAAAACAACAAGGGTTGTAAAGGCGCAAACCAGCGCCCGCCGCGTCAGATTTTGGAATCGCACCGCTGCCTCCTGGGTCTTAACCCGATGTTTTACTAATATGCCTGACTGGAAAAAAACTCAGTGCCGACTTATTTTTGCTAAACCACCATCAACAATTCGGCCCGAGAACTACCGCGATTGTAGTGAAAATGACTTTTTCGTCAAGCATTTGACCGACATTTCTAGGGGGGATCCCCAATTTTTTCTTTACTCGATCGGATCCAGCATGAAGTCATCGATCTCAACCGATGCACCCTTTTGGAGGAAGTTGACGCGCACCAAGAGCCTTGTCTCCCCGCGGCGCTTCAGTACCGCGCCTTCCAACCCGGCAAAGGCCCCTGAGCGAACCCGTACCTTTTGGCCAGGCGCCAGACGGCTTTCGACGGTCAACGGTGCGTTAGAAGCGATAAGCTGGTGAAGTTGGCGAAGATCGAAAAGCAGTTCGTCTGGATTTTCGACCAACAAAATGCGAGAAATCCGGTTCGTCGTTAAGGCCCGGATGCGCTCCTCTTCTGTCCCAAAGAGAAAAAGATACCCCGCAAACAGAGGGGACATTGATGTTCGACGCCGCCCTTGCGAGATGTTGGTTTTTCGGACCAACGGCAAATAGAAAGGGATGCGATAGCGCCACAATTCCCGGGCCAGCGATTTCTCTTGTCGAGCCTTGGTGTAAATAGCGAGCCACTGGCGGCCAGGCAGATCTGCCAATCCAGCGTCCAGTAGTGTTTCGGGATAAAGGCTTGGTTCTTCCTTAAGGATCGGCATGGCAAGACTTGCTGGTTTTCAAAGGCAAGGCCGCGTCTATAGGCTGGTCTCATCGTACCTGGCGCCGACCGGAGCGTCAACGCACAAGCCGATCTGCAGGCCGGTGACCCGACTCGCTGTTTCCTCAATTTTTCCCGATTGGGTTGCACAACAAGGGGTGGGATTGCCGATAAGGTGCGCAAGCTTTAACGGCAATTTGACGACAAAAAGGAATGCATTAGTCTTACTGCGTTGTGTGGATTGCCCATCCTTTTTCTTTTTGGTTATTCAACTGTGTGGATGTGGAGAGGTCCGATGCTTGCGTATGATCGACGATCCAGCAGCACACCGTCGTTGCGGGTGATTCGGCAGGAGGATTTCGCGGCGTCTTCGTCGTCCCGGGCTATTTTGTTGTCGTCCTTTGCCAGCGGCGCGACCGGAGGGCGACGGATCGGTACGGCAGGCTATTCGTACGATTTCGTCGCAAAACTGTTCGCCCCGTTGTTTCAGCGATTGGGCAAACTCACCGAGATTCAGAACCCATGTCAGGATTTGGCTCAGGCGGTGAACGCGGCTCGGCAAGAGGGGCTCGATCCGGTGCATGTGATTTTTCGTCCGTTTCAAGAGGCCCATCTTAGTCCGACGGTTCGCAACGTGGTCGTGCCTGCTTGGGAGTTCCCCGATATCCCCAATGAAGCGTTCGACGGCAATCCGCAAAACGACTGGGTGGCCACGGCCAACCGGTGCGCGATGGTGTTGGTGGGCGGACCGTTCACGGCCCGGGCTTTGGAGTCGGCGGGGGTTCGGACGCCAATTCGGATCGTGGCGGTGCCGACGCCGGAAGCATATTTTGACATGCCGCGTTGGCGCTCTGACCGTCGCACCGCCTTGAATTGCTCGCCATATGTTTTTCCGCAAACGGACATGCAAGCTTCCGGATCGCCGATGGTTGTTGCTGTGCCGTCGTCGCCGTCCTGGCGCGAGAGGCTTCGCGTGTGGGCGATGCACGGCTATCGGCGTTGGGTCAAGCCGTGTCTGCCCGGTCGACTGAAAACGGTGGTTGGCGCCGCGTTAAAGGCCGGTTGGGGTGCATGGCGTCATGCAGCAATTGCATGTCCTCGCGATCGGTGGCTCGATTTGGACGGCGTGGTTTATACGAGCGTCTTCAATCCGATCGATGGCCGCAAAAACTGGCAAGACATGATCACGGCGTTTCTTTGTGCGATGCGCGACCGTGAAGATGCGACGTTGGTGATGAAGCTGGCCAACAACGATCCGGCGGTCGTCGGACAAGTGGTCGATTTTTATCGCCGTTTGGACTACGCGCATCGCTGCCGCGTGGTGATTGTGCCGGACTTTTTGGACGAGGCCGACATGTTGGAGTTGGCCCGCGCCAGCACGTATTATTTGACCACCACGCAGGCCGAAGGCAATTGTCTGCCGTTGATGAATTATTTGGCGGCCGGGCGACCGGGCATCTCAGCGTCGCATTCGGCCATCGCGGACTATTTCGATGCGGACGTCGGGTTCGTCGTCGAGTCGCATCCGGCGCCGTGCGCTTGGCCGCAGGATTCACGATTGCGTTGGCGAACCACCTGGCATCGATTGAACTGGTCGTCGTTGGTCGACCAAATTTGCGAAAGCTATCGAATTGCCAAGGAAGATCGGGCGTGCTATGACCGGATGGCGTCGGCCGCTCGAAAACGCATGACGCGGTTCGCCCATCCCGACGTGGTGGCCGGCCAGTTGCAGTCGGCCTTGGACGAATTGGATGCATGTGGCGCCTCGTCGTCGGAGACGGAGGAGTCGCGAACGGTTCTTCCGATGCACGCCGACATCGACCATGACGAGGCGCAGCTGGTGTTTTCGGCCCAACCGGCGGCTTGTTCCGAAATCGCCCCGCAGGACGCCATTGTGCCGTTTCGCCGCGATGTGGCGGATCTTGTTCCGAGCAAGGAGCGGTCTGTTCTCGCGTCTTGCCGGTTGCGGCTTCACCAGCCGCCGGCCACACGCGTGGTGGTCAGTTTGTTGAATTTCCGCCCGGGAAAAATCGGCGGCACCGAGACCTATTTGCGGGAGCTCGTAAACCGGCTGCCCGACGTCGGACGACAACATGAAGTCATTCTGTTGATGGACCGCGATCTGGCGTCGCAAAATCTTTTTCCCGGCATGCAGCGGGCCGTGGTCGATTACAGCGCCCGGCAGATTTTCGGCATGCGAGCGCTGGAGGCCGCCGGGCCATACCGCGCCAAGGGCGTGGAACGCGTCCTTGAAGGGCTTCGGCCCGACGTCGTGTTGTTCCCGCAGCAGTCGATCTTTCCCAAAATGGTCGAGGCCCCCTGCGCGCTGGTCGTTCACGATCTGTACCATTTGGTGTTGCCGCAATATCTCACGCCGGTGCAGCGGATGTTTCGTCGGCGGAGCTACGCCTATGCGATGGCACGAGCGGATCGGATCATCGCCATCTCCGAGTTCACCAAGAACATGATTCTCGAACATTGCGACGTGTCGGCCGATCGCATCGACGTTGTGCCGCACGGATGGGAACCCTGTCCAATCGAAGACTGCGAGACCGGCGAACTTCCCGATCGCCCCTACGTATACTTTCCCGCCATCACTCGGCCGCACAAAAACCATCGAACGCTGTTGGAGTCGATCGCGCTGTTGAAGGCCCAGGGGCGCTTTGACGATCAACTGGTGTTGTCGGGCATCCAGACTCCCTACTGGAAAGAGCTGCAACGGCAGATCCATCGCTTGGGGCTCGACGACACGGTCCGGCATCTGGGCTATGTGTCGTATTCGCGTGTGCGGCAATTGTATCACGGAGCCCGATGCGTCGTGTTTCCTTCGTTGTTCGAGGGGTTTGGGCTGCCGGTCATGGAGGCCTTCGAGGCCGGCAAGAAAATTTTAGTCTCTCGGCTTGAAATCTTCGGCGAACTGGGTATCCCCTCGCGATTTCAAATCGACTTCTCCGATCCCGATCAACTGGACCGCGCATTGCGAGAACCCGGCGTGACGCTGCTGACCAAACGTCCCTGGAGCTGGAACGAGTCGGCCGCTGCAACGATCGCCGCCTTGGATCGGACCGCCCGGATCGAATTGCAGCCGGCTCAGTGGTCGTTGGCCCGCGCGGCGTAACGTCGATCCGTCTCATGGCGACCGTATCGGCGGACTGTTCAACGTTTCGGCTGATAGTTGCAGTCCGGGTCCGATGCCAGATAGTCGCCGGTCAAGGCCATGGCCCGGGCGCGACTGCCGCCGCAGACGTGGCGATATTCGCAGACGCCGCAGCGGCCTCGGAACCGATCCGGATCGCGCAACGCCCGAAAGACCGGATGATTCTGATACACCTCGATCAGCGAGTGATCGGGAAATCGCCCGCATCGGATCGGCAGAAAACCGGCCGGATAGATCTCGCCGGTGTGGCCGACGAACAAGACGCCCTTGCCGTCGCCGACCCCCAACGGCGCTCGGCGCCGCAAAGGTCGCGCACCGTGCGGGCCCGCCAGCGGATCACCGCCCTGCTGCAACACATAGCGGCGATAGTGCGGCGCCTCGGTCGTTTTGATCGCGTAGGGCCGTCGTTGCGATTGACGCCAAAGCCGCTCGAACACCGCTTCGTACTCGTCGGGCGAAATTCGTTGTTCCTCGACGCCGCGTCCGACGGGCACCAGAAAAAACACCGACCACATGGCGATGCTCAGTCTGGCCAGTTGCTCGGCCATCGCGTCGATTTGATCGACGTTGCGCCGGGTGACGGTCGTGTTCAGTTGAACCGGCATCCGCAGCGTCCGGGCGTCGGCCAGCATCTGCATCGTCCGATCGAAGCTGCCCGGCCACCCGCGAAACGCATCGTGAGTGGCGGCGTCGACGCCGTCCAGGCTGATGCCCAACCGATCGGCGCCGGCGTCGCGCGCGGCGGCCAATGCCTCGAACGTGGCCAGCGGCGTGGCGGCCGGCGTCAGCGCGACTTGCAACCCGACGGATCGGGCGTGGCGAATCAACTCGAACAGATCGGGCCGCTTCAACGGATCGCCGCCGGTCAACACCAACGTCGGACGCCGCGGAAAACCGGCCGCCTGATCGAACAACGCTTTGGCCTGGTCCGTTGAAAGTTCGCCGGGCGCGGGCCGTTCTTGAGCCGAGGCGCGGCAATGTTTGCAGACCAAGTCGCAGGCCTGCGTTGTCTCGTAATAGAACATCAACGGGCTCGTGCCGAAATCGTTCGCGGTATATTCCTGAGCGTGTGCGATCGTTTTTGTCCTTAGGGTTGGAGAGGTCAACCGCTTGATTTTAGGGGGTTGATTGGATTTGTTGGACCACGACGTCATCAAACTCGACATCGCCTGGCTTCAGATAAGCGTAAAGCATCACGCGGCCCCATCGTGGTGAATATTGGGGATGGTTCGGCGTGAAATCTTCGGTGTACGTGTGCCAGACGTTCGGCTCGCCCTTCAGATTCATCTGACAGCGGTAGACCTCGCGGGGCTGCTTGGTCGCGGTGCCGCCGTAAGGACCAGGTTGCTCATCGTAACATTTGACGAAAATTTTGGCCGCCGGCCCGTTCGATCGCCACCGACCTTGAAACCGATACGTTGCGCCCGGACGGATCGGAAACCGACGACTATAATACATCACGCCTTCGTTTTCAGCGACCTTCCTGTCGAGCGTGAACCGCATGACTTTGTTGGCTGAATTGCCGCGTTCGTCATCCCAGCGGACCAATCCGCCCAGCGGTTCGCGTTGTTGCCCGGCGACCTCCTCCCAACCAGCGGGTACGCCGCGATCGCCGCGCTGAAAATCGCCGATCACCAGACTTGGCCCGGTGCGACGTTTTTTCTCGGCCGTTGCTCGAGTTTTCGACGGGTCGGCCGATGGACGTTGATTTAAGGCGTCGAGCATCGCCGCGACGTATTGATGCGGAATTTCGCTGACCGTTCGGGTGCGAACTTTTGTCTGATAAACGACCTTCGGCGCCGAGGGGGTCGAAAAGTCCACACACCAGATGGTCAGGTCATAAACGTCCGATGCGGCGCCCGGTGCACGTTCGACCTGCCCCCAAATGCCGATCTGGGCGTCGAAATCGGTGCGAACGATTCGCTCGACCGTCGCCAAATCCGTCGCCGGCGAGACCGTGATCTGATGGGATCGGCAATAATCGCGCACATCCTCGATCGACTCCGGTACGACGAATTCGCCTTGGCGAGCCAGTTTCGTCCAGATCATCTCGCCGACCGTTTGGCCGTAGCGGCCCTGATCGAACGTCGACACGAAATCGAACGGAATGGCCACCTTCTTCTTGTTCTTTGCGTCCGAGGCGATGACGATCGCCGCACCGAGCCAAACGGCCGCCGCCCAAGAAAAAATGGGAAAAAAGAAGAACCAAGCAGTCCATCCCACGAAAAAACTTTGGCGGACGATTGCGATTTCCTTTTTTCCCATTTTCTCTTCCGCCTTTTCACGCGGCTTGTTCGCCGCCCTACGACGTGGCTATTTCCGAACGGCGTTCTCGTTACGGCTTTTCGTTCTTCCCACCGGAAAGCCTTTCAAAGTATCGGCGGTTCAACTCTTCCCAACCGGCGGGCGAAGGGTCTCGCATGCCGCCGAGGATTTTCTTGCGGACGTCGGACGGCAAACTCTCGCTGGTGTCCTGACGAACCTCGAATTCGCCGTTCAGATAGTGTTTGACGCTCTTGAGGCCGTCGAGCAACACGGACCGCTGCCGCATCGCATTGCGATAGCGACCGGCCTTCAAGTCGCGCTCGACCTGCGCCATCGCCTCGATGGTTTTCTTGAGATCCGTAGGGTGAAAATTTTGGACCTGCATTCGGAGATCGACGGCCTCGGCCTTGTTGCGCAATTGGGCCTGACGTCCGGCCAGCCGTTGGGCGTCGCGCGGATCGGGTCCTCGAGGCTGCGGACCTTCGAGCCCCTCGCCCCCCTGCCCGCTTCGTTTGCCGCCGCCGGTCGCGCCGCCGGTCGACTGTTGGCTGCGGTCCTTGATGTCGCCCTGCACGAACGGATCGGGCGCCACTCGGCTGGGCGTGCGGCGTCCGCCTTTGCCGACGGCTTCGTCGCCGACGAACTCGCCGCTCGACTGGCCTTGACGCCCCTCGCCGGATCGGCCGCCGATTTCGCTCGTGTTGGGCAGCCGATTGCCCGTGACGCCCTTGGCCGACATGTTCGAGATCGGGCCGTCCAGTGCGTCCCACCCGGCACCCTTGTCAAGCGAGTCGGCTGCGCTGCTCGAAACGTCTTCCATCTCGTCGAATAGGTCTTCTTCTTGCTCCATCAAGTCGCCGACCATGTCTTCCAATTCGCCGGGCAGTTCGGCCATCGGGGCCTCTTTGTCCTTATCGGTCAGCGATTCCTCTTGGCTCCACCGTTCGCGGTCGGGCGTGTCGGGCAGCCATTTTTCAAAATTGGTCTTCAACTCCTCCGCCATTTCGTAGCCCAGTTGCTCCAACGGAACGGCGATGTCGGCCGATTTCTTCACCAACGCGTCTTCGGCCATCTTCAATTGCGTTTGAATCGCGATCAACTCTTTGGCCGTCGACGGGTTGGCGAAGTCCTGCTCCGGCAATTTGCTGAAATCAGAGTGCAACTGGTTTAGAAACTTCGCCAAATCGTCCTCCGTTGCGGCCAGGCTTTGCAGCAGCGCCTGCTGCTCTTTCGTAAAATCTTCGACCGGCGTCTTGGCCAGGTCCTCGCTCGCCTCGATCACTTTTTTTTGCTGCGATAAAAACTTCTCCAGCTTGTCGCGCAACTGGGCCAGCTTTTGTTTGGCGTCGTTGGGCAAATCGCCGCCGGGCCGGTTTTTTAGCTCTGACGACGCTTCGGCCTGCGCGTGGCGCGCCGCGCCGAGCAATCGGCGCAACGTCGCAAGGATGCGGTTCTGGTCGTCGATCAACGCTTCAAACGTCGTGGTCCGGTCGTTCGGCGATTGCGGCTGCACGAGCGCGTCGCACCGTGCGACGGCCGACAGCATCGCATTGGTCGAAAGCTCCGCGAGAACGCGACGAATCACCGGTAATTCGTCGCCTTGCGCGTCGGCGAGCGACCGAGCCAACGCGACGGCGGATTTTTGAATCTCAATCTGACGAGATCGAAGGGAGGCGTCGACGGAAGGCGGACTCGTCCGTTCCTGTTTCCACCGGCCGGCGTCGACACGGGCCGCGACCTGCTTTTCGAGCATTTTTTGCAGCGCGGCGCGGACGCTTTCCATCTGCTCGACGACGGCCGTCGATGCGGCCTCTGCCGTGACGACCTTGATGGCGCACCAGCCGCTGGCGGTTTCTTGCGGGCGCAGGTCGAGCCCCCCATCGTGGATCGACCGGCGATCGCGTGCGACGGCTCGGACCAACAGCGTTTGGCCCGGTTGAACCATCTGGGGCGTCAGCCGGATCTCGCAACGCCGTACGACGGACGTGGTCGATGCGTCGCCGAAACGGTTCCATCGACGAACGATCGTGACCGGATGCGCGGCGTCGTCCGCCGGAGAATCGGCCAGCTTGGTTTCCACGCGCAGCTCGCCGAGCCCGTGGTCGTCGCCGGCGCGGACCGCCACGCGCACGGTGGCCGATGGGGCCACGGTCGTAGGCTGGGCCGGTTCGAGCATCTCTGCGGTTGGCGGTCGGTCCGATTGCACCGTGATGCGGTTCAATCGCGGAGCGGGGTCGCTGCGACCGCCGTCGTCCACCAGATGAACCGCATAGGAGCCGTTTTTCAACATCGGCAACGACGCCGAAAGCCAGCGGCCGTCGTCCGAAACGCGGCCGGTTTGTCGTTGTCCGTCGACCTCCAAAAATCCCCGGGCGATCGGCGATGAGCATTGCAATCGCAGCGCGGCCACGGTGAATTGCGGGGCGTCGAGGTCCAGGCTTGACGAGTTGGCCGGTTCGTCTTTTCGCCCAAGATACGCCGGGAAATGAAAAACGATTTCCGAGCCGGCGACCCTCGGCTTTTCTCGCACGCGGATCGTAAACACGGCGGTTTGCGAATCGCCCACTTCGAGTCGATACCGAAACGGTTTCAGGACCGAGGCGACCGCCGCCTGATAGCGACGATGGTTTTGGTCCGCGGTCATCGGCACCGCCGTTTCCGACTCACCTTGGGGCTGGACGAACAACGTGCCGCGATGGGCCCGATGGTCGGGATTCTCGATTTCGGCCACGATCGCCACATTGGCGCCGAGCAGCACATCGGCGTCGCCGGGCTCGACGTGGAGGATCCGAACCGCGCCGACCGAAGGCGTGAATTGCCAGGGCGTCAGCACGCGCGTGACTGCGGCGCTCCACGCCGGGAGCCACCGTTGACCGGTCGCGGCCGCCGCAAGCAAAACGCCGAGAATTAGCAGTGACTCGATCAGATCGCGCGGCATTTGCATGCATTCGCGAAGCCGCCGCCAGCGCGAATAGTGGTAGGCGGCCCGGTCGAACGCAAACGGCCCGACCTGGGCGGCCGACTGTTGGACCGCCGCCTCGCAAAATTCGTGAGAGTCGCGCCGCCGGTCGTCGGACAGTTGGACGACGTTGATCAGCCGGCTGCCGAGTTCGGGAAACTCAATCTCCAAACGCCGGGCGACCGCTTCGAGGCTGCGCTGACCGCGCACCAAGCGGCGGATGACGCCGGCGAAAATCAAGCCGCTCAAGGCGAGCCAAACGGCAAACATCACGACGAGCGTGGGTTGCGAAAACCGCCACACCGAGTCGGCGGCCATACAGGTCATCAACGCGGCCAGCGAAACGGAAATCGCCAGCGACGCGGCGCTCAGCAGCGAAAACAGCCACCATTTTTGCCGCGTGGCGTCGAGTCGTTCGATCAATGGGGCGGCCGCCGGCGACATGGCATTCCTCAGTGCGTTACGGCCGAGACGAGCACGTTCGCGCCGATCTGCAAGGCCGATTGATCTTTCAGGCCGTAGCTGTAAGCGTGCGGAAACTGCTCCCAGCCGTTGCCCAAATCGAACCGGCTGTAGACGACCGCTAGCCGGCCGTCGAGCATGACGCCCTCCAGTTGCGGCTCGCTCAGATCGCCGAAATCTGCCCGCACGCGCGGGGTGTACTCCACCTGCTTGATGTCGTAATGGCAATGATACACCGGATGATCGAGCGGCAGTCGTTCGAGCCGATAGTCGGGCAGCGCCTTGGCCAACTCGCGGCGCAGCGCGGCGTCGAAAGCCAGCCGTCCGCAACAGGCGTCGGCCAGCAGCAGCCCGCCCGCTTTCAGATAACGTCCCATCGCGGCCGATTCCTCGGCGGTCCAGGCGAAGTCGCGGTGTCCGGTGATGTACCACAGCGGATATTCCGCCGCCTTGGGGTCGGTCGGTCGGACGTTTTCGCGTTTGAACTTCACTTCCATCGTCGAGTGGTCGCGGACGAATTTCAGCAGATTGTGGACGGCCGACGGATCGGGATCCCAATCGCCGTCGTGCACCAGTTGGGCGAATACCAGATCGTCGCGCGTCGGGGCGGAGGCTTCGTAATACACCTTGGAGGTGCTCAAAAAACGTCCCAACTGAAACGTACCCAACAAGTAGGTGATCAGATTGGCCCCGATCTGCCGGGCCTGGTCGATCACCACGCGCGTGCCTCGCGGATGCTCGTGACCGTCCCAACCGCAGGTCAGATCGCGCGGCGAAAACACGACGCCCGTCCGGCAACCGAAATCGATTCCCTCCAGACACGGCGGCTCGGTGAACGTCGAGCCGTCGCCGCGCTTGTAAGTCAGATTGCCGAGCTTGAAGTAGGACGAGTAGATCGGTTCCTCAGGCAGAATTTGATGAAGCGGTCGGTTCGGGAAAATCCGTTCGATCTCGCGGCGAAACGACTCGGCGAAATCGTTCCAGCCGCAACAGGCGTCGGCCAAAATCGTGCCGCCGTCCATCACGTATCGAGCGAGCCGTTCGCGGACCTCATCGTCCAACTCGAAACGGTTGTGGCCGGCCAGCAACAGCGCCGGCAGCTCGCGGGGATCGAACGAAAAATGACCGAAGTCGACGTCGACCGCTCGGTAGTTGATCTGCAAGGTCTCGTTGAGCCAGCCGAGCAGTGTGACGACGTCGGCCGGATCGGTCATCCAGTCGCGATACGGGATCCGCTTGCCGTCGCGGGTGGTCCAGCGAGTCGCGCCCAAGGCGACTTTGCCGACCAACGCCGGTGGGGTGGGCGGGCGCTTCTTTTCGCTCCGTCGCAGCGGAGTGACCGGCAGCGGAAGCGGCGGACCCGATTCGCCGCCGGTCTGATGCTGTCGTTTGGCCGCAGGCGGCGGTCCGCAATCCACCGGGCCCGCATTGTCGTCCGCCAAGGCCGGCGACGTTCTGCCGAGACCGCCGGCTGCGGCGGCCAACAGACCTAGGCGGTCAAGAAAATCGCGTCGCGAAAACCCGACCGCTCGCAACATGTCGGTGGATTTCATGGTCGGTTCGCCTTTCTCTGGAGGCACGGCTTGCCTTTCATTTTATTGTGTCGGCGACCGGTCTGAGAGTCAAGCAAAACCCTTCATTAAGTGAGTGACTGCACCAGTCTGCGGGCGGGGTCGGCGAACGGAATTGTCCGGCGGCCCCTTTTGCGGCGCGTTGGCGGCTAAATACAATGAAATGAGGCGGGGCGGTTGCCGACCCGCCCTGAATCGTCAAAAAGAAGCCCAAGGAACGGACGGCTTTGGCAACCCGTTTCGCAGCCTTTTCAAAAATCGCGACGATGCAAGGTTTTTGGCCGCTCGCATTGACCGTGCTGCTTTGGGCGGCCGATCCGCCGACGATCAACCCGTTTGGTCCGCCGGCCGCAACACGCGACGACGCCCTGCCCGGCCGGATTCAGCTTTCCGACGGAACGACGTTTCGCGGCCGGATCTACCTGACACGCGATCACGGCTTGAAGATCTACGATGAGTCGTCGCAACGGCAGCGTGAAGTGCCGCTGCGGTCCGTGCGTCAAATCGATTGCCGTGTGAAGCAAGAGCGTATGGAGCGGGAGTGGCGGTTCAAGGAGACCGCCAGCGACCAAAAACTCTACACCGGCCGAAGTTATCCGCAGCGCGAGTACGTCCATACGATCACGTTGACCGACGGTCGAACTCTCACCGGTCCGATGTCGGCCGTCGTGTACTTGGACCCGAACGCCGGCCCAAAAAATACAAAAACCTTTTTGCTCCACCAACGAGACAAAGGAGCCGTCGGAAAGGACCTTTCTTCGCTGGTCTATGTGAAAACCATTAAAATCGAAGCCCCAAATCCCTAAATCCCGGTCCGACGATGCAACTCAGCCTTGCCCAGAACTACGGCGTCGGAACCATGCTGGCGGTCGCGTTGGCGGCGGTCGTGCTGACGGCGTTGTTCTATCGTCGTGCGTTCGGGTCGTTGGGCGTGCGACGTTGGGGCCTGTTGTTGGCGTTGCGCGTCGTGGCGATTTTGCTGATCGTGGGGTTGCTGTTCCAGCCGGTGTTGAGCTATCAAACGGAAAGCGGCCGGAAGCCCGCGGTGGTTTTCCTGTTGGACGCCTCCGCATCGATGAGTTTGTCGGACGACGCCTCGGGCCGTTCGCGTTTCGATCGGGCTCGGGAAAAAATGGAGCGGTGGCAAGAAAAGCTCCAAAACGATTTCCGGTTGTTGCCGATTGCGTTTGCCGAACAGCCGCAACGGCTTGACGGGCCCGAGTCGCTGCGAGAGTTGGCGCCGACGGGCAAAGCCACCTCGTTGGTCGAGGCGCTGCGGTTTGCGGCCGCTCAGTTGCCGCCCGCCGAAGTGGCCGCCGTGTTGCTTTTGTCCGACGGGATCCACAACGCGGCGGGTCATCCGTCGCAGACGGCGCGACAGTTGGGCGTCGTGGTCCATAGCGTCGGCGTCGGCGCCAGCGTGCGCAACAGCCTGGCCTATCGCGACATTCAAGTCGTTGGGCTCGATTGTCCCGATCGCATGATGCTGGGCAACATGGCGCGGGTGACGGCCTCGATCGACGCGGTGGGCTTGGGTGGACGGACGGCGAAGGTCGTCTTGGAGCAGGACGGTCGTCCGGTGGCGAGTCAAGAGTTGACCCTCGACGACGCCGAGGGTTCGCAGACGGTGGCATTGGAGTTTCGGCCGACCGAAAAAGGCCGCCACACGTACACCGTTCGCGTCGAGCCGGCGGCCGAGGAAAAGATCATCGAGAACAACCGCCGGTCGGCCGTTGCGACGGTCGTCGAAAAAGGCATCCGCGTGCTGTACCTCGAAGGCACGCTCCGCACGGAATACGGCGCGCTGGTCGATCGGTTTCTGGCCAAGGACCCCGACGTCGAGTTCTGCGCGTTGGTGCAGACCAAGCCGAACGTGTTTTTGCGGCGGACCAACATGACCGGCCTGCAGTTGGATGCGATTCCGAGCGATCCGTCGACGATCGACCGGTTTGATGTTTTTCTGATCGGCGACCTCGACAGCTCCTATTTTCGGCCGCGGCAGCAGGAGATGTTCGTCGAGCGGGTTCGTCGGGGGGCGGGCCTGCTGATGTTGGGCGGCTATCACAGCCTTGGGCCGGGCGGATACGACGGCACGCCGCTGGGCGACGCGCTGCCGCTTCAGCTGGGCGGTCGGCGGATCGGGCAAGTGACCGAGCCGTTCCTGCCGGTGTTGACGCCCGAGGGAGTGCGACACCCGATTTTCGCCAACATCGCCGGGTTTTTTCCGACGCGGCAGGGTTCGCCGACCCGTCCGGGCCTGCCGACGTTGGACGGTTGCACGCGGGTGCAAGGGGCCCGCCCCAGCGCCACCGTGTTGGCCGCCTGCCCGGCCTCCTTAGGAGCGATGCCGGTGCTGGCCGTGCAACCGCTCGAACGAGGTCGAACCGCGGTGTTCGCCGGCGACACGACGCGACGATGGCAGCAAGGTCCGCAGGCGCGTGATCGGGAGTCGCCGTTCACGCGATTTTGGGGGCAGACCGTCCGCTGGTTGGCCGGCCGCGAGGAAAGCGTCGAGGCGACCGCCGGCGTGACCGTCTCGACCGATAAAGCGTATTACGAACCGGGCGAGTCGATCCGCATTTCGGCCGTCGTGCGCGATCGGCAAGGACGTGGAACCACCGACGCTTCGGTCGTGGCGACGATCCGACGTCCCGACGGCAAAACGCGACAGACGACGCTTTCGCCGGTGGCCGGACCGGGAGGGCATTACGCCAGCGTGTTCGAGCCCAAAACGTCCGGCACGCACGCCATGACGGTCGAGGCCCGGCAGCAGAACGCGCTGTTGGCCTCCGATACGATGTCGGTCGAAGTGGGGCGAACGAACCTGGAGTTCGAGCGGCTCGACCTGGACGAGAAAACGCTCGAACGCATCGCCGAAGCGACCGGCGGCCGCTATGTCCCGCTGGCGACGGCCGACCACCTGATCGACCAGCTCGATCATCGGCAGGAAAAGAGAATCGTTCGGATCGAACGGCGGTTGTACTGGCCGCCGGGTTTTTGGGCCGCGTTCGTCGGCGTGTTGACCGTCGAATGGGTTTTACGCAGAAAGTATCGACTGCGATAGATGACCATGCAAAACGGATACCGATTTCTCGAACCGCAGGCGTTGGCTCGCGTCAAAAACCTTTCGGTGGTCGCCCGCGGGGTGGTCGAAGGTTTTATCAGCGGATTGCACGCCAGCCCCTACAAGGGCTTTAGCGTCGAGTTCGCCGAGCACCGCGAATACGTGCCCGGCGACGACCCGCGGCGGCTCGACTATCGAATGCTGGGCCGGACCGACCGTCTGTACGTCAAACAGTACGAGGAAGAGACGAACATGCGGGTCCAGATTCTGCTGGACACGAGCGGTTCGATGGGCTATCGGTTTGACGGCGGGCTGACCAAGTTGGAGTACGGTTCCTATTTGACGGCCGTGCTGGCCTATTTGATGATTCGCCAGCAGGACTCGGTCGGCCTGTGCACGTTCGATCGCGAAATCCGGCTGGACATGCCGGCACACGGTTCGCCGCGCCATTTCCGCGAGATGATGGGGCGGCTCGAAGCGATTTCGCCCGGCGGCGAGACCGACGTCTCTGAAACGTTGCACAAGCTGGCCGACCGATTCAAGCGGCGCTGTTTGATCGTGTTGGTCAGCGACCTCTACGACCATCCCGACGAAGTGATCCGGGCGCTGCATCATTTCCGCCATCGACGGCACGAGGTAATCGTGTTTCACGTGTTCGATCGGGCGGAGTTGGAGCTGCCGTTCCGCGATCCGGTGGCGCTGCGCGACCTGGAGACCGGCCAGCGCGTGGAGATCGATCCGGCCTACGTGCGGGACTCCTACGCGGCCCAAATCACCGAGTTCATCGACCGTTATCGTCGAGCCTGCGCCGAGGCGCAAATCGACTATGTGCGCACCGACACCTCGACGCCTTACGATCTCATGCTCACCCGATACCTCGCCGCCAGGAACCGCCCATGACGTTTGCCGCGCCGTTGTTTCTGTTGGCCGCGCTGGCCGCCGCGATTCCGGTCGCCCTGCACCTGATCGATCGTCGTCGGGCCAAGGAGTTGCCGTTTGCCACGGTGCGATTTTTGACAATTTGCGTCGAACAGACGCGGCGGCGCAAACGCATCCATGACCTGTTGCTGTTGGCGTTGCGGGCGGCCGTGTTGGCGCTGGTCGCCGTCGGGCTGGCGCGGCCCGCGCTGGTCGGGTTGGGCTCGTTGCGCGGAGGTCGCCATTCGGCCGCCGTGCTGATCTTGGACAATTCGGCGAGCATGGGCCTGACGGACGGCCAGCGCACTCGGTTTGACGCGGCCATTGCGATGGCTTCACAGATCCTCGACCGGTTTGGCGAAGGCGATCAGGTGGCGTTGCTGCCGACCTGCGGCCCCGCCCTGCCCGACGGCGATCGATTCGACCGCACACAGGACACAGTGCGACGCAATCTTTCGTTGTGTCGCGTCAGTCATGAGCGGGCCAACCTAGACGCGAAATTGCAGCAAGCTCGGCAACTATTGTCGCAATCCGACGCCCCGAACCAACAGATTTTCGTGTTGACCGATTTGCAGCGGAATAGTTGGACGCCGCCCTCCGGCGACGGAAAATCCAGGACACCCTCGGCTGTCACGCGATCGCCGTCGCGGGCGTCGAAAACCCAAGTTCCATTGATCCTCGTCAACTTCAACCACGCGCCCGCACCGAATGTGGCCGTCGAGCGGCTGGAGGTGGACGCCGCCGCGCCGATCGCCGGACTGCCGGTCAAGGCGGCCGTGACGCTGCGCAACATGTCGCAGGTCGCGCAGATGCCTCGCGTGGAGCTTTGGATCGACGGCCGTCGGCAGGCCTCCAGTCCCGAGTTGATCGTCGCGCCGGAAGGCCGCGCGGCCTACGATTTTTCGTTCACGTTTTCCGAAGGCGGATTGCACGAGGGCGAGGTGCGGCTGGCCGGTCAAGACGGCTCGAAGCTGGACGACCGCCGATGGTTCGCCCTGCAAGTGAATCGGGGCGTCGCCGTGGCGCTGGTGCGGCCCGCGCGTCACGAAATCCCGCACCTCGACGACGCCTATTATTTGGAACAGGCGTTGGCGTCCGGCGGCGACGGCGGTCGGGCCATCGAGACCACGAGTCTCGTTCCGAGCGATTTGCTCGGCGAATCGTTGCAGCGTTACCAGGTGATTTTTTGCGTCAATCTGCCGGCGCTCGATCAGGACGCCGCTCAGCGATTGCAGGCGTATTTGTCCGGCGGCGGCAACTTGGTCTGGATCGCCGGCGACCGGGTCGATCCGGAGGCGTACAACCGGATGGACGTCCGGGCCGACGGCCGACTGTTGCCCAGCGCGCTGGTCGACCGGCGCGAGATTAAGCTCGGCGATGCGCGCGACAGTTGGCACATTGGTTATCTCGATGTCGGCGACCCCGCTCTAGCCCGACTGGTCGATCCGCCTTCGCTGTACGAATCGGTGTTGGTGTACCGGTACGTTCGGGTGTCGCCCAATCCGAAGGCTCGGGTGTTGGCGCGGCTAGACGACGGCGAACCGTTGCTCTGCTCGCGTCAAGTGGGTGCGGGCCGGACGCTTTTTTTGGGAACGGCCGTCCAGACCGCTTGGACCAATTTGCCGCTGCGACCGATTTTTCTGCCGCTGCTGTCCCGTCTGACGCTCGAATTGGCCGGCGAGGATTCGACGCAACACGAACGGCTCGCCGGTCAGCCGATCCGAATGGATCTGGCCGATCGTAGCGGTTCGACGGGCGTCGAGCTGATCCCGCCCGGCGGCGAGCCCTTGCGACTGAAAACCCAAAAATCGGCGACCGGGTCCGGGCGGACGTTTGAGTATGACGACACGTATCAGGTCGGCGTATATCGCGTTCGGCCGTTGGAGGCGGACCGGACGTCGGCGCCTGCGGCCTACTGCGTCAACTTCGATCCGGCCGAGGCGGATCCCTCCAAGATCGAGCGGCGAGAATTGGAGGAACGGTTTGCCGGCGAGCCGTTTTTCTGGGTCGACAACGCCGAGGAATTGGACCGGACGTTTTCGGAGTTGCGCGAGGGCACGAGCCTGTGGGGCGCGCTGTTGGTCGTCGTGCTGATCGGGCTGGTGTTCGAGACGTTTTTGTCGAACCGATTCAGCCTGTCGGCCGCCGGTCATTCGTAACGGAGCGCTTCGATGGGGTCCAGCCGCGAAGCTTTCCAGGCCGGATAGAATCCGAACGCGATGCCGACGCCGGCCGAGACGGCCACGGCCACGAGAATCGCCGAGAGCGACGCGGCCGTGGGCCACTGCTTGACCGACTGGACCAAGATCGACGTGACGCGTCCCAACGCGATGCCCAGGCAGCCACCGGCCAGGCACAGCAGCACGGCCTCGACCAGGAATTGCCGCAAGATGTGGTGACTTCGCGCGCCGACGGCCATGCGCAACCCGATTTCGCGGGTGCGTTCGGTGACGGAGACCAGCATGATGTTCATGATGCCCACGCCGCCGACCATCAACGAAATGGCCGCCACGATCAGCAGCAGCGTCTCGACCAACGCCATCGAGGAGCTGACAGCGCGCGTGATTTCGGCCATGTCGCGGATGTCGAAATCGTTGTCGCGGCCGGGTGGAATGTGGTGCCGTTCGCGCAACAGACTGGTGATTTGTTCGATCGCTTGCGGAATCTGCTCCGCGCTGACCGCTTTGGCCATCATCCAGTCGACGTTGGAAAACCGCACCAACCGCGGCGTATTGAGCTGCTGAAGTTCCGAGAGGGCCGGATAGAGCGGCGTGGCTGTGGGATACAGGTTGTTGAGCGTTTTGATCGTGCCGGTCGCCGGGGCGATCGCCATCGCGTTGCCAAGGCCGTTGATCCGAAACTTCACCGTCGTCCAAGGCGCCACGACCACGTCGTCCTGGTCCTGGCCGATCATGTTCGCCCCTTTCGGCTCCAGCAGCCCAATGACCCGAAACAACACGTTTTGAATGCGGATCTGCTTGCCTACGGGCGACTCGTCCGGAAACAGCTCCCTTTTAATCGTCGCGCCGACCAGACAGACCTTGCCGCCGCTGCGGACGTCGTGTTCGGTGAAGACGTTGCCCTCTTGGACGGCCCATTCTCGCACGTTCAAATACGCCGGCGTGGTGCCGATGATGTTTTTGGGGATCCAATTGCGGTTGCCGTAAATGATCTGGGCGCGAGAACCGACCAACGGCGCCGCCTCGGCGACCGCCGGGCATTGGTCGAGGATGGCGTCGACGTCGTCCGGTTTCAGGGTTTGCACGGCGCCGGTGCCCAGATTGACGCTACCGCTGAGCGCCCAGCCCGGAAAAATCAGCAAATTGTTCGCCCCCATGCTGGCGATCGTTTTTTGCAGCGCGAGTTTCGAGCCGTTTCCGATTTCCGTCATGGCGATCACGGCCGCCACGCCGATGATCACGCCCAGCGCCGTCAGCGTCGACCGCATCTTGTTTCGCTGCAAGGCATGCAGGGCCGTCCGCAAGGTGGCCGGAAGCCGCAGCGCCGAAGTCCGGCGCGACTCAGTCTGGCCGTCGTGATACCAGGTCGAAACGGCGGGCGAGGACGCCGAAATAGGAGTGGCTCGGACCGCTTCAACCGGCGGTGTCGATCGCTCGGCCACGGCGACGATTGCGGTGGTGGACGTGTTGCCGTCGACGCTGGCCAGACGCGAACCATGGGCGAACGTTGCCAGATGCGGCGCCGCCATCGCGCGCTCGTGATGCGACGGCGCGGGATCGTCGGCCATGCGCCCATCCACAATCCGAATGACGCGGTGCGCGTAGGCCGCCACGTTGGCGTCGTGCGTGACCAACACGACGGTGATCCCCTCGGCGTTCAATTCTTGGAACATCCGCAGGATTTCGATGCTCGTATGCGAGTCGAGATTGCCGGTCGGCTCGTCGGCCAGCACCAACGCGGGCCGGTTGACCAGCGCCCGGGCGATGGCCACGCGCTGCTGTTGTCCGCCGGACATCTGCGACGACTCATGGTCGGCCCGATCGGCGATGTCCACGCGTTCCAACAGCAGCTTGGCCCAACGTCGAGCGTCGCCGGCGGTCCGATGATGCGGCGCGTAGTCCAGCGGCATCAGCACGTTTTGAACGGCCTTGGTTCGCGGCAGCAAATTGAAGTTTTGAAAAACGAACCCCAACTTGTTGGTCCGCACCAACGCCCGCTGGTTGGGTGTCAAACGGCTCATCTCCTGGCGGTCGAGCCAATAGCGGCCGCCGCTGGGGCGGTCGAGACAGCCGAGAATGTTCATCAGCGTCGTCTTGCCCGAGCCCGACGCGCCCATCAACGCCACCATCTCGCCCCGAGCGATCGACAGCGAGATGCCGCGAAGCACCGGCACGTCGACTTCGCCGAGGTGATACGTTTTCGTGATGTTTTCGAGCCGAATCAATTCCATGGTCGAGGTGGGCGTCGAAATTCGGCGAGGGGCGGCAGGGAATCGAGGAAGGCCGTAACGGTTGGATTGTATCAGATCGCCGGACGGCTTTCCACAAAAAACCGCGAAAACGCCGAAAATCGCTCTTGGACCGTCGATCCGCTAGGTGGCCTGTCGGGCCGGACGGTCGGCACTTATAATCAAAGGGAGGTGTTTTGGATCGAATCTCAAGGAACCCGATGATCTCGTCCGCATTGCAAACCGTCGAAGCCGGAGGCGACCTGTCGATGAGCGACATGGCCGAGGTCGTCGGCCGGATCATGGATGGGCAAGTTGAAGAGCCGGTGATCGCCCGATTTTTGACGGCGCTGCATCGTAAAGGCGAAACGGTGGACGAGGTGTCCGGCGCGGCTCTGGCCATGCGTCGTCGCATGACGCCGATTCATTCGACCCGACCCAATTTGATCGACACCTGCGGCACCGGGGGCGACGGCTCGAAGACGTTCAACATCTCGACGGCGGCGGCCCTGGTCGTCGCGGCGGCCGGCGTGCCCGTGGCCAAACACGGCAATCGCGCCGCCACCAGTCGAAGCGGATCGGCCGACGTGCTGGCCCAGTTGGGCCTTCGGCTCGAAGCCGACGTGGCTCGGGTCGAGTCCTGTCTGGACGAGTTGGGCATCTGTTTCTGCTTTGCCCCGTTGCTGCACACTGCGATGCGGCATGTCGCGCCGGTTCGCCAAAAGCTCGGCGTGCCGACGGTTTTCAATTTGCTCGGCCCGCTGGCCAATCCAGCCTCGGCGCCGTTTCAGTTGTTGGGGGTGGGCCGGTCCGAATTGCAGCCGCTGCTGGCCGAGTCGCTGTTGCGTTTGGGAACCCGGCGCGCGCTGGTGGTGCACGGTTCGGACGGACTCGACGAGGTGACGCTCGGCGGGCCGACCGATGTGATCGAAGTGACCGACGGCCATCGGCGATCGTTCCGGTGGCAACCGGCCGATTTCGGACTGCCGACGGCCTCCCGCGATATGATGGTGGTCCATGGTCCGGCGGAAAGCGCGGAGGTGATTCGCGGCATTTTGACCGGCTGCGGCGGGCCGGCTCGAGACATCGTGGTGGCCAACGCCGCCGCCGCGCTATGGACGGCCGGTCGAGTTGCCGAATTGGCCGAGGGCGTCTCGTTGGCTTGCGAGGCGATCGACACCGGCGCGGCCCAGGAGCTGCTCGTCCGGTTGGTCGAGCGGACTCGGGAGCCGTGACGAACCGAGGCGGCGTTTTTGCGGGGGGCGAACCACCCGCCGGTGGTTTTTTCGCGGTCCAAGACGGCTTCCCAGAAGGCGGTCGACATGGTAAACTGCCGGATTACTTTTACTAACCTGTGATCTTTTGGAGTTTTTCGCATGGCGAAGCCCCATCGCGTCATCAAGAAAGCCAACCACGGCAAACGGCCGGCCAACGCCCGGGCCCGGCGAGCACGACGTCGCACGGTTCGCACTTAGTCCTTAGTTATTCGAGGAGTTGCGCCGTGGCCAAGGAACCGATTCTCGATTTTTCCAAGTTCGACCTGAACCACGTTGTGGCCGACTTGGAGGAAATTCGTCGCAACAACCCGCAGCGCTTCGAGATGGAGCAGTTGACGGCGATTTGCTACGAGGACCGCGAAAATCATGTGTGCGTCGGATACAAGGATCTGACGGATCACGAGTTTTGGGTTCGTGGGCATATGCCCGGCATGCCGCTGATGCCCGGGGTGATCATGTGCGAGGCCGCCGCGCAGTTGGCCAGCTATTTCAGCCACAAGTACCAACTGATGGAAGGAATCGTCGGGTTCGGCGGTCTCGAGGGCGTGCGTTTTCGCGGCGTCGTTCGGCCCGGCGACCGGTTCGTGATCGTCAGTCGTCTGTTGAAGTTGCGCCGCTCGATCATGACGTGCGAGTTTCAGTGTTTCGTGAACCAAAATCTGGTGTGCGAAGGCGTGCTCAAGGGGGTTTCGATCCCGGTCGACCAGATCGTCAGTGACGCGGCGGCTTCCTGACGGGTTTTGGCCAATCCTTTCATCGCGTGGTTCCATGCCGGCTTCAACGCCTGCGATCGTGATCCGCGAAACCGTCTGCAAGACGGTGCTCAACCGCAGCCCGCTGGGCGGTTATTCGTTGAATTGCTACACCGGCTGCACGCACGCCTGCGCCTACTGCTACGCTCGATTCATGCAGCGGTTTCACCCGCACGCCGAACGTTGGGGGCGGTTCGTCGACGTGAAAGTGAACGCCGTCGAAACGCTCAAGCGGCAACTGCGGCGGCTGGAGCCCGGCGACGTGTTTCTCAGCAGCGCGTGCGACGGCTGGCAGCCGGTCGAGGCCCGGTGGCGTTTGACGCGCCGCTGTTGCGAACTTCTGTTGGAGCGGGGTTTTCGGCTCAGTGTGTTGACGAAAAACGAACTGGTGGCCCGCGATTTCGACATTTTTCGAGGTCGGCCCGTCCGGGTTGGCGTCACGTTGACCAGCCTCGACGAATCGTTGCGACGGTTGTGGGAGCCTCGGGCGTCGAGCGTTCAAGCGAGGATCGACGTGCTCGAGGCGGCGCGGCGCGAGGGGCTGCGGACTTCGGTGATGTTCGGCCCGGTGTTGCCGGGACTTTCCGACGGGGCGTCCGACCTCGAAGCGATGTTTCGGCAGGCCGAGCAGTCGGGCGTCGAGGCGATTTGGGTTGACGCGCTGAATCCTCGCCCGCGCGTGTGGTCCGCCGTGGCCGAACTGTTGCGGGCCCAATGGCCCGAGCTGTTGCCGCTTTATCGCAAGATGCTGTTCGACAAAGACGGTCGCGCGGAATATCTGGTCTCGCTCCAGGAGCGAATCCACATGGCCGCGCGGCGGGCCGGTGTGTCCGATCGGCTGGGCGGATGCGTGGACTGATCGGACCCGATTACAACGTCCCGGCCGACGTCTCCGCGCGAAGCTGGTCGATCATGGCGTGTGTGGCGGCCTGGACGGCCGATTGCCATTGGGTGTCGCCATAGCGGTCGGCGTAGGGTTTTGCGCGATAGGCGAACAGGATGCCGCGAGAGTTGTTCACGATCGCCCCGAGGCCGTCGGGAGCGAACGCCGCGGCGACATCGGCCGCCGTGCCACCTTGGCTGCCGAACCCGGGCACGAGGAACCACGTGTGCGGCATCGCCTCGCGGAGTTCGGCCAATTGGGCCGGATAGGTTGCGCCGACCACCGCGCCGACCAGTCCGTAGCCGCCGTCGCCTTGGGTCTCTACGGCTTGTCGTTCGACGTATGCGGCTACGTGGCGATACAAGGGCTGGCCGTCGGCCACGAGGTCTTGCAGCATTGTGCCGCCGGGGTTCGACGTCTTCACGAGCACGAACACGCCGGCCGATCGCTGTTGGGCCACGTCGATGAACGGTTGCAGGCTGTCGTTGCCCAAGTAGGGACTGACCGTCAAGGCGTCGGCGCCCCAGGGGCTTCGGCCTTCGGCGCCCAGCATGCCCCGGGCGTATGCCGTGGCCGTCGAACCGATGTCGTTTCGTTTGCCGTCCAGAATGACCAGCAAGCCGTGTTGTTGGGCGTACTGGATCACCCGGGCCAGAACGACCATGCCGGCCGGCCCGAGTTGCTCGAAAAACGCCGCCTGCGGCTTGACGGCCGGAACCAACGGGGAGACCACGTCGATCACGTCCCGACAAAATCGCTCATAGGCCGCCGCGGTTTCCTCGAGACTTGCGTGTTGAGGGTCGGCAAGAAAACCTTTCGGCAGGCTCTCGGCCCTGGGGTCGAGCCCCACCAGGACGGGATTCCGCACGCGTCGCACGGCGGCGATCAGTCGGTCGGCGAAATTGGACACAGCGGAACAACTCCTTGAAACAAAAAGCGGTTCGGAACGCGGCATACTTCCGCCCCATATCCGTCATTATGGCAGGTTTGGCTCGCCTCAGCGAGTCCCCCGCGAAAAACGTCGCGGATTCAGGTAGAATGGTCAGGCATGGAACCGATTCCTGACGATCCCGGACGACGCGGCGCGGTGGGCGTCGTGATGCGCGACGGTCGGATGCTGGTGATTCGCCGATCCAAGACGGTCGTGGCGCCGTTGGTCTATTGTTTTCCGGGCGGCGGGATCGAGCCCGGCGAATCGGAGCAGGACGCGCTGGTGCGCGAGTTCCGCGAGGAGGTCGGGCTGGCGATCCGGCCCGTCCGGAGACTGTGGCAGTGCGTCACTGCCTGGAAAGTCCATCTGGCGTGGTGGCTCGGCGCGCTGGACGCGGCGGCTGAACCGGCGGCCAATCCGCGCGAGGTCCATTCGATCCATTGGATGACGCCCGACGAAATGCTCCGGCTGTCCGATTTGCTCGAGAGCAACCGGGAGTTTTTGGAGCGGATCGGCCGCGGCGAAATTCGCTTGGCCTAACGACGCGGGCGATCAGGTGCCGAACTCCGGACGACGGCGGCCCAATTGGCTTTGAAGCCGCTGGACGATCGAACTGTGCATTTGGCTCACGCGGCTCTCCGAGAGATTCAGCGTCGCGCCGATCTCCTTCATCGTGAACTCTTCGTAATAATAAAGAATGATGATCAGCCGTTCGTTGCGGTTCAGTCCTTTGGTGACCAGCCGCATCAGGTCGTTCTTTTGAATGCGGCGCGTCGGGTCTTCGCCCTTCTTGTCTTCCAGGATGTCGATCTCGCGGACGTCTTTGTAGCTGTCCGTTTCGTACCACTTCTTGTTCAAGCTGATCAGATTGACGGCGTTGGCGTCGAGCATCATTTTTTCGAGCTCGGGCACGGAAATCTGCAACTCGGCGGCCAGTTCGTTTTCGCTCGGCGAGCGACCCAACCGGGCCTCGAGGGTCTTCATTGCTTCGTTCAGCTTGCTGGCCTTCGACCGCACAAGCCGCGGCACCCAGTCCATCGTTCGCAATTCGTCGAGCATCGCGCCGCGAATGCGAGGGACGCAGTAGGTCTCAAACTTGACGCCCCGTGAAAGATCGAAGGCGTCGATGGCGTCCATCAACCCAAACACGCCCGCCGAAACCAGGTCGTCCAACTCAACGCCCTCGGGCAGCCGGGCCCAGATCCGCTCGCCGTTGTACTTAACCAGCGGCAAGTACATTTCAACCAAGCGGTTACGCAAATCCTGATTTTCCGGATCGCGCTTAAAATCGAGCCACAGTTGTTCCACATCTTCCGGGGCCAAAGCGAGTGCCATTGATTCACCTCCATGCTGCGCCGATTCGCTCGGCGTTGATGCTTGCCGCTGGCAAGCCGTTGAAATCCTTTTCTTTTCAGCCGGTCCGCTCGTGCAGATAAAGCGGTGTTAAACTTAACTTGTTTTCTCTAGTTTAACAATAGCAAGCGTGACAAGACTCTTCGCCTCATATCGACCGTCCGAAGGGTAAAGTTGAACGCTTTTCATTTTCGCCACGTACCAATACAACACGCCGATCAGCAAAAGCCCCATCAGCGTCAGCAATGAGCCGGTCTGAAGCCGCATCGCCAACCGGCTGCCGACCACGTCGTTCGCGCCGGATAAACTGAGTAAAAAAGAAAGCCATGTTAACATACACAGCTTGCGACGAAATCCCTCGTCCAGCTGCGGGTCGCGCCACGTGGCCACAAACAATGTCATGGGCAGCAGCAACACGACCAGGTAGTGCTTCCACGCCAGCGATCCGAACAATACGGCCGCCAAATAGACCGCACTCCACTCGGCCATCGTGGCCCGGGACGTCCGATCGTAAGGACCGCGAAACAGCCATGCCCCAACCAAGGCGATGGGCAGAATCAACGCGGCGGCGGCCCAGACCACGGTCGGATGATGGGACGGATGCAAGAATGCAAAACTGCCGGGCGAGACGAACGGCGTCAACCCCTGACCGATCCACCGATCGAACATCGCGTAGATCGACAAGTTGGCCGCACCGACGCTCAGGTCCTTGCCCAAAATTTCCACCCACGTGTAGAGCCGATCGACTAGTCCGTGCCAGCCGAGCGTCACGGCCGGCAGCAGCGACCACGCGACGGCAAACGCGCCGGTGGACGCGGCGGCCTTCCATTGACGCCGCCACAGAAAATAAGGCACGAAACAGATCGGCAACACTTTCAACGCCGCCCCGGCGCCCAGAAACAGCCCGGCCCAAAGTTCGCGCCCCTGCCGATGAAACCAAAGACCGGTGATGGCCAACGCGAAAATGAACAGATTGACCTGGAGGTACTGGAAGTTCGCCGCGATCCACACCGAACAGAGCAACAGCGGCAACCACACCTCCGGATCGCCGATGTCCAGCATCTCTTCGCGCGAAACGCTGGGCGGCCGGGCCATCGTCAACGGACGATCGTACACCATCCGAACGATCAGACGCATCGTCCACGCCAACGAGGTCCAGGCCAACAGCAGCCACACCAGTCGAGCGCCGAAAAACGAATGGTTCGAGGCCCAGGCCAGCGGCACGCAACACCAATAGAACAACGGCGGCCAAGGGCACACGGTCGGAGCCTCGCGATAGGCGTCGCGGCCCTCGATCTGCAAATGGCCAGCGATCGTGTAGCCGGTGAAGTCGCCGTCGCGCCGGGCGTAGGTCAGACTGATGCCGACGACCAGGGCCGTCGGGATGAGCCACTTCAACGCGGTGCTTGCGGACCAGGACTTCACGAATCTTTTTCTTGTAAATAGGGTCAGCCGGGCGGAATGAAAAACGTCGGACGGCCGTCGCCGTTGCGCTGGATTTTTAGCGATCGTTGGCCGCTCCGATGGAAGCCGGGGTTTTTTGTGAATCGGCCGACCATCGGCATGGCACGTGAACGCCTCGGCCCGCCGTGACTTCAACCACCGGACGGCCCGGCACCACGCCGAGCCATCGCGGACGAACGCGTCGGGCGCCCAGCAACGCCGCGTCCGGCCCCAATTCCCGACGAATCTTCATCAATGCCTCGTGCATTGTTGCGGCTCGAAAAGTCAGTAGTTTCATGACTCAGGGTTTTTGTGTTTTTGTTTTCGGTTGGTTTTGGGAACGGTTCGACTGGGAGGGACGCTGCGAGGTTGTTAGGACACGCCGGTCGTCTGCGGCGTTTTGCGAAAATGCGGCGGCGAGGGGGCGCGGCGGATCTCAACCGACGCCATGCCGGCCGATTCGATTTGCGTGTCGCGCGTGACCTCGGCGTAGCTGAGCACTGCCAACTGCGGCAACCGCGAGGCGGTCAGTTGCCGAACGATCGGGCGAATCGCCGGACTGACCAGCACGACCGGCGGTTGACCGGCCGCCTGGAGTGTTTCGACCGCGGCGCCGATCGAGCGGCAGATCGCGTCCGTTTCGGCGGGCGGCAGCCGGACGGCAGGTCCTTCGTCGGTCGCCTCGGCGCGGTCGCGGAGATGCTCTTCCAATGCCGGATCGAGCGTGACCACGTGCAGCCGGAGGTCCGCGTCGCGATAGCACGTCGAAAGGGTTCGAGCCAATCGGGCGCGGACATGTTCGGTCAGCATCCAAGGATCTTTGGTTTTCGCGGCGGAGTCGCCCAGCGTTTCCAGAATCGGCCCAAGCTGGCGGATCGGCACGTTTTCGCGCAACAGGCCTTGCAGCACTTGTTGGACTTCGCCGAGCCGCAGGACGCCGGGAATCAACTCGTCGACGACCGCCGGCGAGGTCTGCCGCAACTCGTCGAGCAGGTGCTTGACGGCATCGCGCGTGAGCAACTCGTCGGCGTGCTGGCGGACCATCTCACTCAGGTGCGTGGCGATCGCCTGGGTCGGTTCGCCGGCCGCGGCGTCAATCGTGCCTTGCGCGACGGTCATGTCGGCGATTTTGATGCGGTACTGCGTCGGTTCCAGCCGCAGGTTGTCGCGGATGCGCACCTTCGGCAGAATGATGCCGATCTGCGAGGCAAGCGTCTGGCGAATCCGTTGCACGCGATCCAACAGATCGCCGCCGCGTTTGCGGTCGGCCAGCCGGATCAGACCCAGGCCCAACTCCAGCTCCATGGGGTCGACGGTCAAATAGTCTTCGACGCGCTGGGCGGTTTTCGCCACTTCGGCTTTTTGTTTAACCGCGGCGACCGCCTGGGCTCGCGTCTCGCGCCGCGACAACGCGATCGCCATGCCCGCACAAGCTGCGCCGAGCAACAGCAACGGAACGCGCGGCAGGCTGGTGAGCGTCAAAATGGCCAAAAAACCGCCCGCCACGGCCAACGCCATCGGACGCGAAAACAACTGCCGCAAAAACTCCTTCGGCAGATTGCTTTCTTGGCTGCTTCGTGTGACCAACAGACCCGCCGCCAGCGAAATCAGCAGCGCCGGCACCTGCGTGACCAGCCCGTCGCCGATTGTCAACGTGGTGAACAGCGACGCCGCTTGGCCCAGGCTCATGTCGTATCGGGCCAGTCCGAGCGTCAGGCCGCCGACGATGTTGATCAAAATGATGGCGAGCCCCGCGACGGCGTCGCCGCGGACGAACTTGCTGGCGCCGTCCATCGCGCCGAAGAAATCCGCTTGTTGGGTGACTTCCTGCCGGCGTCGCTGGGCCTCGCGCTGGGTGATCACGCCTGCGCTCAAGTCGGCGTCAATGGCCATCTGTCGCCCGGGCATCCCATCGAGCGTGAATCGCGCGGCCACCTCGCTGATGCGTGTGGCGCCCTTCGTGATGACGACGAATTGGATCAACACGATGATCGCAAAAATAATTAGCCCGACGATCACCTTGTCGGTTCCGGTCGCGCCGCCGGTGACGAACTCGCCGAACGTGCGTACCACACCGCCGGCCGCCAACAGCCCGTCTTGGCTGGCCCGGGTCAAAATCAACCGCGTCGTGGCCACGTTCAACACCAGCCGGAACAACGTGGTGACCAACAACAGCGACGGAAAAACGCTGAACTCCAGCGGTGTCCGCACGTAGATCGTCGTCAGGAGCATAATCACCGCGACGGTGATGTTGGCCGACAGCAGCAAATCCATCAACCCGGCCGGCAGCGGCGTCACAATCACCAGCACGCTGGCGATCACGGCGATCGGCAGAATCAAGTCTTGGATTCGGGTCCAAAAACCCGGCGTCGGATGCGACGCGGACGGCGCGGCCATCGGTTGCTCCCTTGGGGGGTCGGAGAAGAAGCGGGAGGGTACCGAAAACCCGGCAAAGTGTCCAGGTCGGTTTGGACAACCTCGATTCCCATGGCCTGTCGTGCCGATGCCGAATTTGGTACGATAACACCCATGATGTGGGAGGATGGATTGAATGGTTAATGTGGGAAGTGCTGGCTGTTTGGAAAAGAAGCCGAAAGATCGTGCGTCGACGCCTCCGCACGCCGCCCAGGGCAACGGCAAGGCGGACAAGCCGGACACTTCGCACAAGGGCGGCTACAAGGACCGATTTTGGATCCCGCGATTTTGGGACGGCATCGGGGTGATCGGCTGGTTCTCGCTGCTGTGGCGCAATCGGTTCGCCGTGGCGCCGTCTCGCATCGCCATGGCGCTAATTATCGCGGCGCTGAGCTTTTTGAATTCCTTTCTCTGGTTGGTGCAGTTTTTTGTCTATCGGCGGAAGATCGATCGGACGCGGATCGACTACGATCCGATCTTCGTAATCGGTCACTGGCGGTCCGGCACCACGTTGTTGCACGAGTTGCTGGTGCGCGATCCTCGCCACACGTATCCCGACACCTACGACTGTTTCGCGCCGAACCATTTTTTGGTGTCCGGTTGGTGGATGAAGCCGTGGCTCCAGGTGTTGTTGCCGACGCAGCGGCCGATCGACAATATGCCGGCCGGCTGGAGCCATCCGCAAGAGGATGAGTTTGCATTGTGCAACATGGGCTTGCCGTCGCCCTATCTGACGGCGGTTTTTTCGAATCGTCCGCCGCAATATCAGGAGTATCTCGATTTTCGCGGCGTGTCGCCCACGGCGTTGAATCGTTGGAAGGGACAATTTCTCTGGTTTTTGAAGTGCCTAACGCTGCGCGATCCGAAGCGGATCGTGTTGAAGTCGCCGCCGCACACGGCGCGGATCCGCGTCTTGCTGGAGATGTTTCCTCGCGCGAAGTTCGTCCACATCGTGCGCGATCCGCAGGTTCTGTTCCCCTCGACGGTGAATCTTTGGCGGCGGCTCTATCGCGACCAGGGGCTGCAAGTGCCGAAGTGCGAGGGGCTCGACGAGCAGGTGTTTCAGACGTTGACGCGGATGTACGAAGCGTTCGATCGGGATCGCCCGCTGTTGGGCAAGGGCCAGTTTTGCGAGGTCCGCTACGAGCAACTCGTGGCCAATCCGCTGGAGGAGATGCGGCGCGTCTATCAGGAGCTTGAGTTGGGCGATTTCGAGGCGGCCCGGCCCGGCGTCGAGGCGTATTTCACCGGTCAAAAAAACTACCGGACCAACCGCTACGAAATCACGCCCGAGATCAAGGCCGAGATCGGTCGACGGTGGAAAAAATACGCCCAGCAGTATGGATACGACGCCTGACGGCGGTTATTTTTTCGCCAGTTCGCGCTGCATCTGTTTGCGCCGGGCGCGCACCTGCGGGTTGCCTTCGAGGTTTTGCAGTTCCTCGCGCAGCTCCTGCGGCGTCATCTTGAGATCTTGCTCGTGCCGCCACCATTGATAGGCGTAATCCAACAGCGCCAGGACCAGCAACGCCGCTCCGAGTTTCAGGCCGGTGTTCAACAGGACGTGCGTCATCTGCTTGGCCAACGGCGCCGGCGCGAGGCTGCCCAGCGACAGAATCTCCGCGCGCTGACCGTACAGCACCGCCGATGCGACGCCCAATAGAATCGCAAGCTTCAAAATTGCGATGCCCAGCCGGACCGCGTTCGCGCCTGAAAAAATCCGCTGCAACCCGCGAATCGGGTCGAGCCGACTGGGATCGAATCCGAGCCGTTGCGGCAGAAACAAAAATCCGACTTGCAGCACGTGGATCGTCACGGCGGCCAAAAAAAGCAGCCCGAGGATCGGCGCCATCCAGCGGCCGAGCGACACGAGCGTTGCACGCCATTGGTCCACGACGCCGTCGACGCTGATCGACAAGCACGGCTCGCCGCCGAGTTGCGTGCGGCAGTAGTCGGCCAAAAAAACCGCCAGTCCGCCGCCGAAAGCCATCAGCAGCCCAACGCCCGCCAAAAACACCACGGCCGAGGCCAGCTCCTGGCTCTTGGCCACGTGCCCCTCGCGTCGCGCCTGTTGGCGACGATGCGGAGTTGGCTCCAGCGTTTTTTCACCGGCGTAATCGGGCATGGAAAAGAGGGGGCAAGGGGTTAGGAACGAAGGTCCGTCGGGACTTTATGGGATGAGCGATTCCAAAAGCGTTTCTAAGGCCGGTGCGATTTGATCGGCAAACGCGATCGCCGCCACCCCCAACGTGAGGCTCAACGCCGCAAAGGCCAGCATTGCGTTCACGCCGAATCCGAGGCTCAGCACATTCAATTGCGGCAGGGTACGTCCGACGAGCCCCAGCGTCAAGGTCGCTAGCAACAGCGCCATCACGACCGGCGCGGACGCCCGAACGGCCAAGGCGAAACTCTGGCCCGCCAACGTCACGAATCCGTCGACGATCGACCGAGAAAACGTCGCGCCGCCGGGCGGGATCGTCTTAAACGTGTCCAGCAGGCCCTCCAAAACCATCCGATGGCCGCCGACGCAGAAAAAAATCGCCACGGCCAGCAGGAAAAACAGCCGAGAAAACAGCGGCACGTCCTCGTTCAGCGACGGATCGAACACGTCGGCCACGGTCAGCCCGCTGGCGGCGCCGATCAACTGGCCGGCCAGCGTCATGCCGTGGACGAGCACCAGAACGCCGAGCCCCAGGCAAACGCCGACTACGGCCTCGCAGCCCAGCAGCACGGCGTAATCCGGCAAACTGCCGGGCGAGACCACCGCCGCGCCCCATTGCAGCGGCGCGACCAAGGCGGTCAGCGCGACGGCCAGCAACACGCGGACTTGCATCGGCACGGTCGCCCCGCCGAAAATCGGCGCGGTCATCGTCAGTCCGCCGACCCGAGCGAACACGAGCGACAGCAAGATAAGACCGGCGGCATACGTCATTACAAAACTGCAAAAAAGGGAAGACGCGATGATCGGCGACGGTAAAAATCACCACCGGCCCGGAATTCCGACGATCAAGTCCTGGGTGTACTGAACCATCTGGGCGATCAGCCACGGCAACGTCGCACTGAGGACCAGCAGCATGACAATGATTTTCGGGACGAAGGCCACGGTCTGCTCTTGGATCTGAGTCAGCGACTGCAACAATCCGATCACCAACCCAACAATCAACCCTGCGGCCAACACGGGCGAGCCGATCAACAGCATCGTCCAAAACGCTTGGCGACCCAGTTCGACGGCGGTTTGTTGGTCCATGGGGGCTGGTAGGGATTAGGGATTAGGGGCGAGGGACGGCCTTTACTGAAAACTTTGCAAAAGCATTCCGACGACCAGACGCCAGCCGTCGACCAACACGAACAACAACAATTTCAGCGGCAGCGACACCAACGCCGGCGGCACCATCAACATGCTCATCGACACCATGACGCTGGCCACGACCATGTCGAGAATCAAAAACGGCAGAAAGATCTGAAACCCGATCAAAAACGCCGTCTTCAGCTCGCTCAGCATGAACGCCGGCAGCAAGGCTTGGAGCGGCACGTCGTCGTAGCTGGTCGGCGCGGCGCGATGCGGCAGATAGTTCATGAACAGCCAGACGTCTTCGGTGTTTTTGGTGTTTTCGATTTGCGCGATCATGAATCGGCGGATCGGCGCGACGCCGGTCGTCCAGGCCTGCTGGGCGTCGATCCGATGCTGCGTGTATGGAACCACGGCGTTGTCGTAGACTTGTTTCCACGCCGGACTCATCACGAGCAGCGTGACGAACAACGCCAGCGTGGTGATCACCTGCGTCGGCGGAAGATTTTGCGTTCCGAGGGCCTGCCGCAACAGACTGAGCACCACCACGACGCGGACGAAGCACGTGGTCATCAGCAGCGCCGCCGGTGCGAGGCTCAACACGGCCAGCAGCAGCATCACCTGCAACGACGAACCGAGCCCTTCGGGACTGGTCCAACCTTTCGGACCGGCGGCCAACCCGTCGGGCAATTGGACCGACAGCGGCTGATTGGCCGGCGCGGGCGTTGGCTCTTCGGCCCGTGCCGCCGCGGCGAACATCAGGCATCCGAGCAAACACAACATTGTTGGCATCCAACGGCCCATCATCGGCGGTTCTCCGTGCGACGCAACGGGGTTTGCAGCCGGCCCGAGCGACACAGCGCCGTCAGACGCTCGACCTCTTCGGGATCGTCGATTTCCAGGAGCGGCCGGGCGTCGGTCAGCGAAATGGCCGTCAACAACAGCTTGGGACCGCAACGAATCAAATGCACCTGCTGGCGATTGGCCAACGGCGCCCGCCCGAGCGTCTCGAACGCCTCGGTCGGCAACAGTCCGATTCGGCCCGGCATGGCGCGACGGATCAGCCAGACCAACGCCAAAAAAATGCCCAACACCAGGACCAAACTGCCGCCGATAGTGATCGGCGAGAGGAGGCCAGGCCGTTTGGCGGGTTCGTCGCGTCCGGCGTCGTGCGGTTTTAGCGGCATCGCGTCGGCCGATTGCAGCGTCGCCGGTCCGGCGTCGGACGACAACGGCGCGGCGACGATCGCGGTTCCTCGCAGCGCGCACACTGCGACGATCGCCAGTCCGATCGCTTTGATTCCATCTCGCATCGCTGGGCTCCTTGTTCGTTCAGCGTTCCATCGGGGAGATCAGCTCGACCACACGGACGCCGATCCGGCCGTCGACGACCACCGGTTCGCCTCGGGCCACAAGTCGTCCGTCGGCGTACACCCCGACCAGATCGGTGGCGGGATTGTCCAGGGCCACGATGTCGCCGAGTCGCAACGATTGGGCCTCGTCGCGGCGCAGTCGGGCGCGTCCGAATTCGATTCGCACGGGAACGGCCGTCGGGTCGTCCGATCGGGCCGTCTCGACGGGGCGGACGGCCGGCTCGCCGTCAAAGGGCTCCCAACGACAGGGCGTCGGGCCAGTCGCCGATCCGGCGTTGGTCGGCGTTCGCTCTGAAAGGTGTTCGTTCGTCATTTCTAAGAACTCCTAGACGAGCCGCAATCGTCGGACGGCTACGGTTCGTCGTCTTGCAAAAACCGGGCGACCGCGGCGGTCCGGGCGGCGGATTCGTCGAGCCGTTTGACGGTTTGTCGCTCCTCGATTTGACGATGAGCCGCCCATTGATGCTCGCGGAGTTTTTCAAGCGATCGGACCTCGCGGTCGGCCTCGATCGCTGCACGCCGCCGCCGTTCGATTTCGACGGCCAGCGATTGCCGATCGCGTTGGAGCGTTTCAGCGTCGCATCGCAATGACTCGGCATAACGTTGCGCCTCGAACAGTTGCGCAAGATTCAACAGACCGGGGCCGCCGCTCGTGCGGCATTCGATCTGAAGCCGCGTCTGCTCGGCGTGGACATCCGCCTGTTGTTGCTCCAGCGCGGCGTCGGCCCGTTGCGACTCGGCCAATTGCGCGCGTCGCTCGTCGCGGGCCATCTCGCGGAGTTTTTGGAGGGTCGCCAGTCGAAATTGGAACTTGGACATCGTTTATTCGGACGGTTCAAGCAACGCCTGATATCGATCGAAAAGTTCGAGCAGTTCGCCCCTTGCGTTGGCCAACGAGGCGGGCCGCCCGATCGGCTGACGCAGGTAGTCGTTCAACGCCGCCTGCATGTCGATCGCGGCGTCGACGGTCCGATTGCTGCCGCGTCGATACGCCCCGATCGAAATCAAATCTTGGTGGTCGCGGTATGCGCCGAGCATGTCGCGGATTGCGTGAATCGCGTGCAGTTGTTCCGCGTCGACCACGTCGGGCGTCAACCGGCTGATGCTCTCCAACACGTCGATGGCCGGATAATGGCCGCGCGACGCCAGGCGGCGCGAAAGCCAGGTGTGGCCGTCCAACAGCCCCCGGACGGCATCGCTGATCGGCTCGTTCGGATCGTCGGCCTCGACCAGCACGGAGTAGAACGCGGTGATGCTGCCCGACGCGCTCCGGCCGGTCCGTTCGACCAGTCGAGGCAGCGAGGCGAACACCGACGGCGTAAAACCTCGCGTGGTGGGCGGCTCGCCGGCCGCCAGCCCGATCTCGCGCTGGGCCAACGCAAACCGCGTCAACGAATCCATCAGTAGCAGCACGTCCTTGCCGCGGTCTCGAAAATGCTCGGCCACGGCCGTGGCGGTTTGCGCCGCTTGCGTGCGCATCAACGCCGGCTGATCGCTCGTGGCGACGATCACGACGCTTTTGGCCAAGCCGTCGGGCCCCAGGTCGCGTTCGAGAAACTGATTCACCTCGCGGCCTCGCTCGCCGATCAACGCGATGACGATCACGTCGGCCGAACTGTAGCGAGCCATCATGCCCAGCAGCGTGCTCTTGCCGACGCCCGAACCCGAGAAAATGCCCATCCGCTGGCCCTTGCCGCACGTCAACAGCCCGTCGATCGCGCGGACGCCCGTCGAAAGCGGCTCGTCGATGCGGGGCCGCGCGCAGGGATCGGGCGGCGCTTGTTGCAGCGACACACGCTGGTCGAGCGCCGGTAGCGGGCGACCGTCGATCGGACGGCCCTCGGCGTCGATGACTCGCCCCAGCAGTTCATTGCCCACGCGCAGCCATCGCACGGTGCGAACCAGGCGAACCCGATTGCCGCGACGCACGCCCTCGAAGGGACTCAAGGGATACAACACGGTCAAGTCGTCGCGAAACCCGACCACCTCGGCCGCGAGCGGCTCGCCCGACTGCCGTTGAATTTCCGCCACCGCCCCGATTGGCGCAGGGAAATCCGACGCCGAAATCGTCGTGCCGATCATCCGCGCGACGCTGCCCATGAGCGCCGTCGGCATGATTTGGTCGAGTTGTTCAACAAGGTCGGGCATGAAGGAAGAGAGGGGTTAGGGATTAGCCGATCAGTTCTTCTTCGATACGATGTAGTTGGGACTCAAACTGTTGGTCGATCGTTCCGAAACGAGTGTCGACGCGGCAGCCGCCTCGCGTGATCGACGGGTCGGGCGTCAGTTCGGCGTCGCCGAGCGAGGACATCGAGTCGACGATGGCCCGAACTTCGGAGCCCAAGGTTTTAAGATCGTCGGGGTGCAGTCGCACGCGGACGTTCGCGCTGCCGGCGGCCAGCTCCAACGCCTCGCGGACCAATTTGAGCGTCACTTCCGGTTGGCGACGCAACTCGCCGCGGAGGATTCGGGCGGCCATCGCCGACGCCAGCCGAACGGCGCTCGACTCCCAATGGGCAAGCCAGGCCTGTCGGGCCGCGAGGAGATCGTCGGCCGCGCGTTGCAGGGCTTCGATCGACGGGGCCAATTGTTCGGCCACCATGCGTTCGACCGTTTGGGCCGCGGCCATCGCACCTTCTTCGGCGGCGCGCTGACGGATCGAGTCGGCCTCCTTGCGGGCTTCGGTCACGAGCCGATCGGCCTCGATTTTTTGGGCGGCCGCAAACCGTTCGGCTTCGGCGGCCAGGTCGTCGAAGTTCATGCCGGAGCCGCGTCGATCGCGCGGCGGATCGTCGAGTCGAAAAATTGTGCCCATAACCGTTTTGGAAAAACTGCGGAACGCCGGGAGGAATGTAAACCGTCAAACAACGCCACGACCGCTAGGCGGCTCTCGCATCGCGCGATACGTCGAACGACAATCGTCGGGCCGTTGCGGCAATTTGGCTTCTCGCGGCGTCGATGTCGCTCAGCCGAATGGGTTCGGGACATTCGAGCCGGCGGCGCCACTGTTTGGCCTGCTCGGGCGAGAGTCCGTCGAGCACCCGTTCGACCAGCGTCGTCGCCGCGCCCAGCAGGGCCGCCGTCGCCACGTTGGGATCGGTGGCCTGAAAAACCGCCTTCAACAGGGTGTCGTCCAATTGAGCCAGGTCGTCGAACTCCATCGGCTGGTAGCCGAGCATTTCGGCCAGCGACGGATCGTAGTGGGCCAGGTGGTCCACGATTTCACCGGCGGTTGCGCCGTCGCAAGCCGCTAAAATTCTCGCGACGGTTTGCGGGCCGTCGATCCGTTGCCGCGAATCGCTTTTTTTTCGGGCGAGCCGCTCTTCCAACGTCTGCTCGACTTGACGCAACGTCTCGGGATCGGCGCGTTCAAGATCGGCCAAGCGACGGATCACCTCGATTTGCAGCGACGGCTCGAAATGAGCCAACGTGGCGCCGGCCCGATCGGGCGGTAAATGCGAAAGCACCAAAGCGATCGTTTGCGGACGTTCGGCGGTCAACAATTCGGCCAATCGCGGATCGTCGGTGTCGCGAAGGAACTCGAACGGCGCGGAGGTCGAAACGGCGGCCTCCGAGGAAACCGGCGCGTCCAGATCGTCCAGAAAATCACGCCGGGTCGCGTCGATCGACAGTTTGTCCAACTCGATGCCGGCCGGCGCTGCCGGAGGAATCATCGGTTCGATGCGTTGGAACTCGTCGATCACGCGCTGCTGCTCTTGCAGGTTGATCGTATCGAGGTTTCGCATCGCCTCGCGCACTTGTCGGGCTCGCTCGGGGTCCATCTGCTCCAGCAGCCGATCAGCGACCGTCTGGTCCAAACCGGCCACGAAAAGAGCCGCTTTTCGGATGCCTGCCGCTTGCCGATCGTTCGCCATAGATCAATCCACCTGTCCGATCCAATGTCGCAATACGTTGGCGGCCGCGTCGGGATCGCGGTCGACCAACTCGGAAATCTCGTCGTGAGCCGCCGGAGCGATTTCACGAAATCGTTGGGCATGGGGCGGCGGCACCGGCGATCCCACGGCGTCGTCCCGCATCAAACCAAAATCGTCCGGCGTCGCCGATGGCTTGGGCGTCGTCGGTTCCGTCGCCGAGGGACGCGGCAGTTGGCGAACGATCGAACGCAACACGAGCAGGCCGACCAACGCCAGCCCCAAAACGCTCAACGTCCGCCACGATTGTTGGAGCCAAGTCAACGCTTCTTGAACGTGATCGGGCGCAACTTTTTCGATCGGCGTCGAGATGTCTTGGAACGTCGTGACGGTGACCAATTCGGCCGCTTTGGCCGGGCTCTCCGACGACGGAAGCAACTGGGCGACGTGCCGCCGAATCTTTTCGGATTCCTCCACGCGAATCCGATCCAGCGCGGCCAGATCGGGCGATTCGGCCGAGCGGCCCGGCTCCAACGCCCGTTGCTCTTGCCAAATCTTCTTGAAATAGCTGACCGGCACGCCGACGGACACGCGGGCCTGCACCGGCGTCAGGCCGACGCTCTCGCGTTCGATCTGTTCGCGCGAGCCGGACATGGCGGGTGTTGTCTGGGCGTCGCCTGACGAACCGTTTAGCAGACTGTCGAGAATCGCGGCCGTGTTGGGCAACACGCTGTTGCGGGGCGCGGTCGGTCGGACTTCGTCGCCGGGCGTGCGTTTTTCCTGGCGGAAACGAATCAGCCGTTCGCGGTCGAGCACCACGGTGGGCTCGACGGTCACCTTGGGAATGAAGCACAAGGCGTTGAGGATTTTAGCTTTCAGGTCTTGTTCGTAGGTCCGTTTGAGCGAGATATAGAGGTTTTCGTCGGCGCCGCCGGCGTCTTCGGCCACTCCGTGCCACGTACGCCCGTTGAGGTCGGAGACCGTGACGTTTTCGGGTTTCAGGCCGGCGATCGCCCCGGCCACGAAATAACGGATCGACGACACGCGGGCCTCGTCGAGTTGCGCGTCACCGACTGGTTTGACGCTGACGGTGGCCGTGATGAGTTTTTCGCGTTGGAATCCGGTCTTCATGTCGACGTCGTACAGCACGAAGGCGTTTTCAATGCCCGGCATCGAGCGGATCACGAGCGCCATTTCGGTTTGCCGTGCGATTTTGAGGCGATCGTCGCGGGCGTCGCGGCTCTCGAAGGCGTTTCCGTTGTTGACCGCCGCGATCAACGACTCGCCGAAGTTGGGCGGCAAGGCGTTTGCGGCGACCAGCGCACCCATGTAAATCGGTTCTTGCCCCCGCGGCACGCGGATCGACGTGCCGTCGATTCGATAGTTCGTCAAATTAGCTTTTGCCAACGCGGCTTCCATTTTCGGCAACTGGTTGGCGGCCACGGCCACGCCGTGCATCAGGTCGGCGTCGGGGGCGACGGTCTGGTGGGTCAGCAAGTAACCGAGACTCGCCATCGCGACGACGGCCGACAGGGCTGCCGCCCAACGCGCGCCCGGCGTCATCGAACGAAACAAATCGTGTAGTTGCGAATAGGCCCGATTCACAAAGTCCATCTGACCAGTCCTATGAGGTTCAAACTCCCCCGGATTCCCGACCGTCCGTTGGCGATCCGATCCTCCATTCGATCAAGCGGCGGCTTCCATCGCGGCGACCCGCGGAATGCGAAGCGTGAAGGCCGCTCCGCCTTCCGGGCAGTTCGCCACGGTGACCGTGCCGCCGTGCAGTTCGGCGATGCGAAGTACGACGGCCAATCCCCAGCCGGCCCCGCCGCGCTGCGACGAGGGAACCAGCTCGAACGCTTCGCGGCGTTGTTCGTCCGAAAGGGTCGCCCCGGTGTCGGCAACTTCCAATTCCGTGGCGTTGGGACCGGCGGCCGATGTGATGAATAGCGATCCGCCGTCCGGCATTGCGTCCACGGCGTTCAACACCAGATTACGCACCGCGCGACGCAGCAATTCGGGATCCGCAGTGATCATTTGATCCGAGGGAACGTCGAGGAACGTCTGAATAGCGTGTTCCGACAATCGCGATTTCAGCGGCCCGCAGACGCTGTCGACCAGTTCTTGCAAGGGAAATTGTTTCCATGACCGGTTGGTTGAGCTTGAAAACATGGTTTTGGTCCAATCGCTATGGAAGGTCGAAATTCATTCCGAGGCCGGCCAACCGGAGGCTAGGCCTGGTCCACAAAAACCATTCCGCCTCGACGCGTGGTCGGGCGACGGACCGACCAGCACGCAAGGAACCGAAGAAAAGCGGGCGGTTTGTACTCGAAAACGGCCTGAGGTGTCAATGCACGTTTAGACCCGACCCAATGGGGGTGTCTGCAATCGTTCCCCCCATGCGACCTTGACGCGTCGGCCTGCTCGCCCCTATACTGCGGAATCTTCGGGCAATCGCCAAGGACTCTCTTTGAAACTGGGATCTTCGACCATGAAAAGCGAACGACGGCACGAGCTTCAACATAACGAGTTGGCCTTATGGCTGATGAAACTGGGCGAGGCGATCAAGCCGTATCAGAACATGATTTGGCTTGGCGTCGCCGTAGTGCTGGTCTTTGTGCTGGGCTACACTTTGTGGTCTCGGCAGGCGTCCGCCCGAACGACCCAGGCTTGGAGTGAGCTCAACGCTGCGATGACCGGCGGCGGCGTCAACATGGTGACGCTGGCCAAAGTCGCCGACGAGAATCGAGGCACGAGCGCAGGGCAGACGGCCGCGATCGTCCTGGCGGACTGCCACCTCGCCGAAGGCTGTGCCCGTCTGTTCGCCAGCAAGGCCAGCGCGATGCAGGAGTTGAACAAGGCGATCGCGCTCTATCAGATGATCTTGGACGAGGCTCGATTCGAGACGCTGCGCGAGCGAGCCATGTTCGGGCTGGCGCGAGCCAACGAGGCCAAGGGCGAACTGAGCGAAGCGGAAAAGCTTTATGCCCAAGTGACCTCGCGGTGGCCGAAGGGTGCGTTTGCCGAGGTGGCGACCGATCGGGCCGACGATCTGAAACGGCGAAGCACGAAAGAGTTTTACGACAAATTCAAGTCGTTTGATCCAAAGCCGGCCTATTCGAGCGATTCCAAGGGTTCGGAGCAGCCGCCGGCGTTTGAAACGAAGAGTCTGCCGAACGAACCGGAAAAGTCCGACGTCGACCTTCCCGCGACCACCTTCGGCGCGAAACTCGACGGCAAGGATAAATCGGACGCCAAGACGACGAAGAAGCAGGACGCCGCGCCGGCGAAGTCCGAGGCCGACCCTAAATAGGCGGGCCGCATCTATGCCGCTCTCCTCGCAACCGGTGGAGCTGACGGTGGAGGCCGTTGAAGCCGGGCATCGGCTCGATGCTTTTTTGGCCTGCCATTTCCCGGATTACAGTCGGGTGCATCTGCGGCGAGTCATCGCGGCCGGCGGGGTTCGCGTCGACGATCGCGGCGGAAAGCCGGCCTATCGCCTGAAGCCGGGCCAGCGCGTGTCGATCGTCTTGCCCGAGATTCCCAGACAGTCGCCCCGTCCCGAAAATATTCCGCTGGATATTCTCTATCAGGACGAGCATTTGGCGGTGATCAACAAGCCGCCGGGCATGGTGGTGCATCCGGCGCGAGGGCATTGGTCCGGCACGTTGGCCAGTGCGTTGCAGTATCATTTCGGGCCCACGCTGAGCGTCGGCGGCGGAGTCTGCCGGCCCGGCATCGTGCATCGCCTGGATCGCGACACCAGCGGCGTGATTCTGGTGGCCCGAAATGACCCGGCCCATTTTCATTTGTCCCGACAGTTTGCGTCGCGTTCGATCGAGAAGGAGTATTTTGCGTTGGTCTGCGGCTGTCCGCAACGCGATCGCGATTGGATCGATTGTCCGATTGGATTTCATCCGCACGTCCGCGAAAAGATGGCGATTCGCCACGACGCGACGAGCCGACCCGCCCTGACGTTTTACGAAGTTTTGGAGCGTTTCGATGGGTTTGCGGCGATGAAGTTGCTGCCGAAAACGGGGCGAACGCATCAGATTCGCGTCCATCTCCATCATCTCGGCTGCCCGGTGTTGTGCGATCGGCAGTACGGCAGCCGACGCCTCATCACGCGCGGCGAAATCCGTCGCGATCCGACCGACGAAACGGTGCTTTTGGATCGTCAAGCTTTGCACGCTCGGCGGGTGCGATTCGTGCATCCGGTCAGCGGCGAGCGGCTGGAGATCGAAGCTCCGCTGCCGGGCGATATTTTGGCGGTGTTGGAAGAGCTTCGCCGTTGCCGCCGCGTCGGACCGTTGAGCAAGAAATAAAAAAGGCCTCCGCAGGTGGGGCAGGAACCTGCAGAAGCCCATCACACAGGGCTTGCGCCCCGTAGGATTGCTAGAAGTATGACTGATCTTTCGACAAAATCAAGATCTGCTTCTTAAAGAATCGCCGAATCTCGGGGATGGCTGGTGTGGACTTCCACACGTGCGATGTGGAGTCGTTGTGGATTTGTGCATGCCCGGGTGGTTTTGTCCGAGGTGGGTGGATTCACGTTCCCCCTGAATGTGAAACCGGCTATACTGTTCCGCGACGCTCAAAGGGAGGCTCGGAGATCAGGGATGGCTGTGCTTTCGATGAACGAGACGACCACGTTTCGCTGGTCGTTTGAGGAGGATGTGACGCGCTATGCCGAGGCGGGCATTTCGGCTATTGGCGTCTGGCGGCAAAAACTTTCGGATTACGGCGAGGCCAATGCGGCGGAGTTGCTCGGTCGCCGTGGACTGAAGGTCTCGCATCTGTTTTGGGCCGGCGGATTCACCGGCAGCGACGGCCGAAGTTTTCGCGAAAGCGTCGAGGACGCGACCGAGGCGATCGAAACGGCCGCTCGACTTGGCTGTCCGACGTTGTTGGTGTGCACCGGACCGCGAGCCGGCCACACGGCCAATCACGCGCGGCGATTGGTGCAAACCGCGTTGAACGAGTTGACTCCGCGGGCCGAATCGCTGGGCGTCGCCTTGGCGCTCGAACCCATGCACGCCGGTTGCGCCGAGCAGTGGACTTTTTTGACGTCGCTGGACGAAACGCTCGATCTGTTGGACTCGATCGGCAATCCGCAAGTCCAGATCGCGTTGGACACGTACCACCTCGGCGGCGAACCGCGGCTGGTTGAAAGAATCGCGTCGATTGTGCCCCGGGTGGCGATCGTGCAGTTGGGCGACGGCCGACGTCCGCCCGACGGCGAACAGAATCGATGCCGGTTGGGGCATGGCGTGGTTCCGATCGCGGAAATCGTCGCGGCGCTCGAATCGGCCGGCTATCAGGGCTATTACGACGTAGAGTTGTTGGGCGAGGAGTTGGAGGCGGTTGACTATCCCGAGCTATTGCGACATGCCAAAGAAGTTTTTCAAGCAATGGTGGGCCGTTTGTGAAACGCCGGGGCGATCCCGGTCATGCGAGGGGTGTCGGGCGTTGTTTGTGATTGTTCTTCCCACCGAGGCTTAAACGCGCTATACTAGGGGTTTGTCGAGCCGCCATTCCAAGGGCTTGTGTTCTGTCGGTCGGTAAGACGTTGCGCGACCGCCGGCGGCGCAAGGGGTTGGAAAAACCTTCGTTGGCTGGGGGCCCCCTATCGCTTTTTGGTGACAATTGGTTTCTGAAGCAATGACCGATTCAAACTCTCCGAATCATTGGGACGCGTTGGCGTCTATTCTTGGGGCAACGCCTCCGGCCGAAGAAGTGTCACGGCAACCGGCGCCGCCCTCCCCTGCCCCGTCGTCGCCGGCGACTGTGAAGCCGGAGCCGCACCGTGATCGTCCGACATCGTCGCCGGCCAGTTGGGATGCGTTGGCCAGTCAGTTGGGCGTGGCGTCCGCGCCGGAGTCCGTGCCGCCTGTAGCTGCGTCGCCGGCGGCTATGCCGCCCGCGGTTGCGACGGTCGTTTCCAAGCCGTCGACTGCCGCGAAGCCCGTCGCGCCGGAAGAATCGTTCAACTTTTTCGACGAGCGTTTTGATTTCGACGAGCCGTTCGATCTGTTGGAGTCGGCCGAAAAAACGCCGTCCGAAGAGAAGCCCGTGGTTTCGGAAGAGCCGTCCGAGGCGGGCGAGGAGAAACGGCCGCGTCGCCGCCGCCGTCGTCGTCGCGGGCGAGGTTCGCGCGAGTCGACCGCCGCCGAACCGTCCAACGTCGCCGCCGAGGACGAACGTGACGAGTCGACGTCCGTGTCGGAAATCGCAGTCGAAGCGGAAGAGGTGGTTCGGGAAACTTCGGAGGAGGTTGCCGAGCGGTCCGCCGACGAGCCGTCGGAGCCGCGTCGTTCGCGAGGCCGTCGAGGTCGCCGCGGTCGAAAGCGTCGCGACTCGGCGGAGACGTCCGGCGAGTCCAGTTTGGAGCGTGCTGACAAAGAGGATCGCTCCAGCGACATGGTGGCCGACCAGTCGTCGGAGTTGAGCGACGTCGACGTTGCTGCGTCGGACGCCGAATTGGACAGCGAGGAATCGGACAACGAAGAAGCGCCGGCGCGGGCCGGGTTCCGCGGCATTCCGACGTGGCAGGAGGCGGTCGGGATGTTGATCGACAAAAACATCGAGGCTCGGTCGCGTCGTCCGGCCACCGCGTCGCATCACGGCCGCGGCGGACGAGACAACCGTGGCCGCGGCGGCAACAAGCGTCGTTCGTGACGCAGCGCGCGAAAAATCCGCCTTTTTCGTGGTTGCCGTTTTATCTAAAATAGTAGGCGGATCATGTCCGATGCCGAGCGAGCTGCCACCGCATCGGGCCGGTTGATGGAACTGGCCGGGTGTTTGGGATCGGAGGCGGGCTTCGGCGAAGTCGTCGATTGTTTGAGGGAGGGCCATGCGGCGACTCTCGACGGAGTCTGGGGCTCCTCGTGCGCGCTGGCCGCTGCGGCGTTGGCCGACGCCGTTCCAACGACGCTGCTGGTCGTTGTGCCGACGATCGATCAGGTCGACGAATTGATCGACGATCTGGCGATGTTCACTCGGCGAAAGCCCGAGCGATTCCCTGCGTCCGAGTCGTTCGACCCGACGGCCGTCGACGAATTGGTCGGACAGCGGCTTCGCGTGCTGAAACAGTTGCAGGCCCCGGTCGCGCCCACCTTGTTGGTCGCCAGCATTCAAAGCCTCTTGCAGCCGACCCCCAGCCGTGCGTCGCTCGATCAGCATACGCAAACGCTCCGCGTCGGCCAGTCGATGGCGGTTCACGATTTGACCGCTTGGCTGGTTCGCGGCGGCCTGGTCAACACGCCGGCCGTCGACCTGCCCGGCGAGTTTTCGATTCGCGGCGGCATCGTCGACGTTTTTGCCCAGGATTGGGAAAACCCCGTCCGCGTCGAGTTTTTCGGCGATCAGATCGAGTCGTTGCGGCGATTCGAGATTTCGACCCAGCGAAGCCTCGAGTCGCTGACCGAGGTGGATTTGACGATCCTTGGAGCGATGGACGAGGATCGGGCCTGCCTGATCGACCATCTGCCCGGACAAAGCTGGATCCTGCTGTTGGAACCGATGGAGTTGGAGCAGCAAGGCCGGCAATATCTCGAACGGATGCACGAAAAAGTGCAGAGTGAAGAGTGGAGCGTGGAAAATGGAAACGGCAATTCGTCCTCGCTTCCCTCGCCGGCCTCGTGCCTTTCGGCTCCGCTGTTCACGGTCTCCGAGGTGCTGAAAAGGGCTTTTCATTTTTCGTCGGTCACGGCGTCGGCGCTGGCCGTCGGGTCGCTGGAGACCACCTGCCGGTTGAAGGTCGAGTCGGTCGAGCAGTTTAGCGGCGACATCAACCGGGTGCGGAGCGAATTGGACGAGGCCGGCGCGGGCCAGGAGATTTTTGTCCTCTGCCAGACCGAGGCCGAGGCGCGCCGGCTGGGCGATTTGTTCAGTGAAACCGACGCGGCCCGGCAAGGTCGGTTGCGGTTTCCGGTCGGTTCGCTCAGCCACGGATTCCGGTTGGTCTCCGAGCGGATCGTGCTGCTGAGCAGCGGCGAGCTGTTCCGCCGGACGGACGTGCGGCGTCCGATCCATCGCCGGTTGTCGCGGGTCATCGACAGTTTCATGGAGCTGCGCGAGGGCGATCTGGTCGTCCACGTCGGACACGGCATCGCTCGATATCGCGGCCTGAAGTTGCTCGAAAAAAACGGGCAGGTCGAGGAGCATCTCGAATTGGAGTTTCACGGCGGCACGAAGCTGTACGTGCCGTCGACCAAGATCGGGCTGGTCCAAAAATACATCGGCGGCACGAAGAGTCGGCCCTCGCTGGCCAAGCTGGGCGGACGCAACTGGGAACGCCAAAAAGAGCGCGTCGAAGCGGCCGTGTCCGATTTGGCCGCCGACATGCTCGAATTGCAGGCGGCGCGGGCGTCGCGGCCCGGCATCGCGTTTCCCGAAGACACCGAATGGCAGCGGGAGTTCGACGCCTCGTTCCCCTATCAGGAAACGCAGGACCAGTTGGTCACGATCGACGCGATCAAACGCGACATGACCCAATCGCGGCCGATGGACCGGCTGCTCTGCGGCGACGTCGGCTACGGCAAGACCGAGGTGGCGATGCGGGCGGCCTTCAAGGCGGTCGACGCCGGCTTTCAGGTGGCCGTGCTCGTGCCGACCACGCTGTTGTGCGAGCAGCATTGGAAGACGTTCGGCCAACGCATGGCGGAGTTCCCGTTCGAGATCGCGTCGCTTTCCCGATTCGCCACACGGCGTCAACAGTCCGACATCATCGGCCGGCTGGCCGAAGGTTCTTTGGACATCGTGATCGGCACGCACCGGCTCGCGCAGCCCGACGTGCAGTTTCACAACCTGGGCCTGGTCATCATCGACGAGGAGCAGCGGTTCGGTGTTGAGGTGAAGGAACGGTTGAAGGCGCTTCGGCGGATCGTCGACGTGTTGACGATGACGGCCACGCCGATCCCGCGAACGCTGCACATGGGGCTTTTGGGTCTGCGCGACATCTCGAATCTCGAAACGCCGCCCGAGGATCGTTTGGCGGTCGAAACGCGCGTGGCCCGATTCGAGCCCGAGCTGATTCGCCACGCCGTGTTGCGCGAGTTGAACCGCGGCGGTCAGATCTTTTTCATTCACAATCGCGTGGAGGACATCGAGACGGTGGCCAAACGGCTGCGCCAGATTGTGCCCGAGGCCCGGATGGCCGTCGCCCACGGTCAAATGCACGAGGACGATCTGGAGCGGGTCATGTTGGGTTTCATCGGCCGACAGTTCGATTTGCTGCTGGCCACGACGATCGTCGAGAGCGGGCTGGACATCCCCAATGCGAATACGATTTTCATCGACGAGGCCGATCGTTACGGGTTGGCCGATCTGCATCAGTTGCGCGGCCGCGTGGGTCGATACAAACATCGCGCCTATTGTTGCCTGCTGATCGATCCCAACAAAAACCTCACGCCTGTGGCGGCCAAACGGTTGCGGGCGATCGAGGAGTTCAGCCGCCTGGGCGCGGGGTTCGCCATCGCCATGCGAGACCTCGAAATTCGCGGGGCCGGTAACATTCTCGGCGCCGAGCAGAGCGGACACATCGCCGCCGTGGGCTACGAGTTGTACTGCGACTTGTTGGAACATGCCGTGCGCGGGCTGAAGCATCTGCCGCCGAAAACCACCGTCGACGTCGACCTCGATCTGCCCGGCCAAGGCTACATTCCGAAAGACTACGTGCCCGACATGCGGCTCAAGATCGATCTCTATCGCCGATTGGCCCGCGTGGCGGCCCCCGCCGAGTTGGCCGATTTCCGGGCCGAGCTGGCCGACCGATTTGGCGAGCCGCCATCGCTGGTCCGGCACCTGTTGGAGTTGGCCGAGATCCGGCTGGCGGCGCACCATTGGGGGGTCGATTCGGTTCATCTCGAGGATCAGCAAGACTCCCGCTTCGTCGTGTTGACCTACACATCGCGTCGGCGCATCGACCAATTGGCGGAAAAAAATGGCGGGCGGCTCCGGGTCGTCGACGATCGAAGCGCCTATCTGCCGATGGGGCAAGAGGTTGTGGAGCCGACGGCGATTTTGTCCGAAGTGAAATCGCTGTTGCAGCATTCTTAGGATCGCGTCTATAATCCCCGCCCGATTGGCGAGCGTTTTTTACTATGCGATTTCCTCTAACGGTTTTCACCACTGCCGTGCATCGCCCCATTTGCAACGCATTATTGGTGATCGCTTTTCTGCTGGCGACGGCGTCGTCGGGCGTCGCCCAGGACTATTCGGCCGACGGTCAGGGCTATTCGTCGATGGCGCCGGTTACGTCGCGAGGCGCGAACGGGTTCGACCCTACTTCGACGATCTACGACCAGCCCACGAAGCCCGGGACCAACACGCGTCCCGCGGGCTGGGCCGGCGGCGCCCCGAGCAATGCGTCGCCGTGGCCGCGGCCCGACGCCAGCACGGTCGTTCCGGTCGGCGACGTGCAGCCGTGCGAAGGCACCACGATCATCGCAAGGGTCGGCTCGACGGCCATTTTGGAAAGCGACGTGATCGGCGATGTCAACAAGATGCTCGAGGCCAACAAGTCGAAGATTCCGCCCGGCATGGTGGACCACTACCGCGAGGTGTGGATCCAGCAGCGGTTGAAGAGCGCCATCGAAACGAAGTTGGTCTACGAGGACGCCAAGCGGACAATCCCGTCCGAACGTTGGCCGGACATCGAAAAGCAGTTGGCCGGGTCGTTTGAAGAAGGGCAATTGGATCGGTTGATCAAGAAGGAAGGCGTCGCCAACGCGCGCGAGTTGGACCAAAAGTTGCGAAAATACGGCACTTCGTTGGAACGCGAAAAGCACGCGTTCATCGAGATGGCCTTGGCCCAGGAGTGGGGCAAACAACAGGTCCGACGCGATGATGAAATCACCTACGACCAGATGCTGACCTACTATCGCGAGCATCAGGACGAGTTTACGACGCCGGCCCGAGCCGATTGGGAAGAGCTGATGGTGCGTTTCGCCAAATATCCCACGAAGGCCGCGGCGTTCGACGCCGTCGCCCGAATGGGCAACCAAGTGTTCGGCGGCGCGTCGTTTGCCGAGGTGGCCAAGACGAGTTCCGACGGCAGCTCCTCGCAAGAGGGCGGCCGCCGCGGTTGGATTTGCCGGGGCAGCCATGTGTGCGCAGCCATCGACACGGCTTTGTTTCAACTGCCGATCGGACAGATGAGTCCCATTTTGGAGAGCGAGTTGGGCTACCACATCGTTCGGGTCGTGAAACGCGAGGACGTCGCCGTGAAGCCGTTCCTCGACGCCCAGGTGGACATCAAGGATAAAATCGTCAGGCAGCGCAGCGCGAAGCAACTTCGCGAGTACATGGAAAAACTTCAGGCCAGAACGCCGGTTTGGACGATTTTCGACAAAAAAACCGGGGAGCAACAGACGGCCATGCCGCAGACGCCGGTCCGCCGTTAACCGTAGAGTCTTCCTGGGCCCGGCCCCCCGCCTCCTTGCCATCGGCGTGCAAACCGTTATAATCACGCCGTTTGGGATTCGCCGTGCGACGGCCGGTTGGCCGTCGAATTCTCCAAAGATCCGTCCAACGGAAGCCCGGTTTTCTTCAGAAAAAAGCGTTTGTTCGCGGCCTCTCTAACCATTCGATCGCAAAATGCCTCAGCTTGGCGTCAATATTGACCATGTGGCCACGGTGCGCCAGGCCCGACGCGCCAACGAGCCGGATCCCGTTTGGGCCGCCGCGTTGGCCGAACTGGGCGGGGCCGATGGCATCACGATCCATCTGCGCGAGGATCGCCGGCACATCGCCGACCGCGATCTGCGCATCCTCCGCGAGACGGTCACCGTGAAATTGAATCTGGAGATGGCCTGCGAGCCGGAAATCGTCGCGATCGCCTGCCAGACCAAGCCCGATCAGGCCACGCTGGTGCCCGAGAAACGCCAGGAAATCACGACCGAGGGCGGCTTGGACGTCTGTGGTCAGCGGGATCGGATCGCTCGAACCGTCGAGCAACTTCGCGCGGCCGGCGTGTCGGTCAGCCTGTTTCTCGACCCCGACCTGCGTCAGATCGAGGCGGCCGCTCGCTTGGGCGCCGACGCCGTCGAGTTGCACACGGGCCAATACTCGTTGGCGGCGACGGACGCCGGGCGTCAAAAAGAGCTGGACGTCTTGGAGTCGGCGGCCGCGGCGATTCGTCAGGCCGGCATGGCGTTGCACGCCGGGCATGGGCTGACCTATCGCAACGTGCGTCCCGTGGCGGCCATCGCCGACATGCACGAGTTGAACATCGGCCACAGCATCATCGCCCGTGCGATCATGGTCGGATTGGAAAAAGCCGTGCGCGAGATGAAACAATTGGTGGAATAAAACCAACTCGGGGCCGCGTGAAATCGCAAGCGATTGTTGCCGTTTCCTCGCCCAGCCCTAAACTCTAGCCCCTAGCCCTAGCTATGCCCACTCGCAGTGAAGATTTTGCCGGATTGACCGTGGCGATGATCACGCCGTTTCGTGACGGCCAGGTCGACGTCGAGGCGCTACAGCGTCATGTCGAGTTTCAGGTCGAGGCCGGCACGACGTGCCTTTGCCCGGTCGGCACGACCGGCGAGTGCCCGACGCTTTCCAACGCGGAGCACGAGCGGGTCATCTCGGCGGTGGTCGAGGCGGCGGCGGGTCGGATCAAGGTGATGGCCGGCACGGGCAGCAACAGCACCGAAGAGGCGTTGCACTTGACGCGCTGGGCCGCTCAGGCTGGCGCCGACGCCGCGCTGATCGTGGCCCCCTACTACAACAAGCCGACGCAGGAGGGCTTTTTTCAGCATTTTCGGACGCTGGCCCAGGCCGTCGACATTCCGATTTGTATCTACAACATCCCCGGCCGGACCGGCAAAAATATCGAGCCGGAGACGATCATTCGTTTGGCCGAGCTGCCGAACATCACGATGGTCAAGGAGTCGACCGGCTCGATGGACCAAGCCTCGCAGATCGTCAATGCCACGGATCTGACGTTGCTGAGCGGCGATGACAGCTTGACGCTTCCGTTGATGGCGTTGGGCGCTCGGGGCGTGGTGTCGGTCGTCGGCAACATCGTGCCGAAAGACATGATCGCGCTGGTCCGCGCGTTCAACGCCGGCGACGTGGCCGAGGCCCAACGGTGGCATCGCAAGCTGTTCCCGTTGTGCCGCGACATGCTCGGGCTGTCGACCAATCCGATTCCGATCAAGGCGGCGATGCAGATGTTGGGCCGCGACACGGGCGACCTGCGGATGCCGTTGGTGCGGCTCAACGCGACCGAGGAAGCGAAGCTCCGTGCGACGCTGGTTCGCTACGGTCTGTTGACGTAGAAGAAAAAGTCGCCTCGCGGAATCGCCCTACGCAATTACAGACCGGCCGACTCCATCGGCTCGACGATCTCCGCCGTAAGAAGAATCAACGTTTCGTATTCCTCTTTTTCCGATGGTCGGTTCTTCTTTTCAACAAAATGCGATTGTACCAAGCCATGGACCATTTTGGTCTCGCCTGGCCGGAGTTTTAGTTGCGTCTCGCACGTTCGTGATCGCAGGCCGGGAACCGTTTCGCCGGCAATTTGGACCGGATTGGCTTTGTCTAAATCGCTCACCTCGATGCGGCATTTTATCTGGATCGTCCGGTCCTCTTGAATGACGGGGTGGAAGTCGATCATCGTGCCGTAGGGCTTGGGCACATGCTCGACGGTTCCATCATCGCGTTGCTTGGGGATCAAGATCTCGCCACCGGAATGAAAATGGGCGTCGCGGCCGTTGGCCGCGACGAGGGTCGGATCGGCCAGCAGCTTTGCGAGCTTGTCTTTTTGCAGGGCTTTGGCCAGTTGGGCGATATGGTTCGGGGCGTCGTCGCCGACAAGCGAAAAGTCGGATCCTAATCGTTGCATCTTCGTCCGCGAAAGCTCTAAAACGCGGACGTGCAACAAAACGTGTTCAAGGTGTTTTTTTGGCGTCGGCTGTGGAACATCAGTCCTCTTCGGCTCCGCAGCAACGCCCAATCCGACGCCGAGCGTTGTCAACAACGCCAATCCAAAGACAAAGCATTGCATGGCATTTTCTCCTAAAATCAGGAAATCGTTTTTTGCCCGCTTGCGATTTCACGCAGCGAGCCGCAACACTTCGTGCTATCGTCGGTAGATTCCGCTGGGCGGTTGCGCGGTTCGTTCGGGCCGCTCGCCGTCGGGCAGCGAAAGTTTCGTGCCGGGCGTCAGGTAATTAAAATCCTTGCCCAACACGTCGCGGTTCATATCGTAAATCTCGGCCCAACGCGACGCCTTGCCCAATTCGTATCGAGCGATGTTGAACAATGTGTCGCCCTCGACCACGGTGTAGACTCGGCCGCCGTAAGAGCCGCCCCGCGTGCTGACGGCCGACGTCCGACTCTGGCTCTGACTTTGCATCGCCTCGCGTCGGCTCGCCTTTGGACACAGATCAGGATAGGACTTTTCGAGTTCGGCCAGCGATGGGGCCAAAATCAGGCCGCCCGGCTGGAGCCGATCGTCGCATTCGTCCGACCCGCGATTGTGTTGGGCCAGGGCTTTGTAGTAGGCGCCCGTGCCGTAAAGCCGTTCGGAGATGGTCCAATAACTGTCGTTCGGTTGTACCTCATATTTGCCGTCGTCGCGTCGCGGCGGCGTGGGGCTTCGGTAGGCCGGGCGACGCGGGGCGATCGCCTCGCGACGATAATCGTCCGTCTCGTATCGGGTGGCCGTCATCGGCGGCGACGGCGGATTGTCGTAACGCGACGGCGTGCGATAGGCCGACGCCGGGTTGTCATAGCGTGTGTCGCGATCGCGATAGGCGGGAGTGGCCGGCGGCATGGGCGACGCCTCGACCGACGCGACGCCATCCGTGTCGGCGCGAACCACGTCCTTCTTGACTTGCCGCAACATCGGCTCCGCATCGAGCGGCTTTGGCTCGTCGGGCTTCTTCCTCGACGCGACGGCATAGCGGTCGAGCGGCTCGGCGATTTGGGTGGTTTTGGACTCAATCGAATAACGATCGCGCGGCGGCTTGGGGGCCTTTTTTGTTGTCGTCGTCGGGTCGAGCGACATCGTGGGATTCGGCGCCGGGTGTTTGGACGGCTCGGGCCGCGAAGCAATTTTCCACGTGTCCAATTCGCTGGGCGGGCTGCTGGGCTTCAGCGACGGCGCGACGACCTTGGCCGGCCCGACCGCCGGTGCGCTGCGAGCGGAAAACAGGCTCTTCCCCGCGTCTTTCCATAGCGCATCCGTTTGGCCGGGGCCTTCGGATCGTTGAGCGACGGGCGCCGGGTCATTGCCGGTGCGATGATAACGCACAGCGGCCGCGACACCCAACGCTACGATTAAGACGCCGATCACCACCAGACCGATTTTGGCTTCTCGGCCGAGCCGCGACGATGCCGCCGGTTTCGATTCCTTCTCGCTCATGTGCTCGCCTCCTTGCGATGAGCCGTTTGTGTTATCGTCGTTGCGCCACACGCAGCTTGGCGCTGCGCGAGCGCGGGTTTTCTGCAATCTCCCGCTCGTCGGGCCGCACCGGACGCCGCGTCAGCACGTCGAGCCGCGAGTCCGCCAAAAACGCCTCCTTCACCCGCCGATCCTCCAGCGAGTGAAAACTGATGATCGCCAACCGCGCCCCCGGCCGCAAGCAGTCGGGAATGCGCCGCAAGGCGATCTCCAGCGATTTCAATTCGTCGTTGACCGCGATCCGCAGGGCCTGGAACGTGCGGGTGGCCGGATCGATCCGTTGCGCGTCCGGCGTGCGCGGAACCACCGAACGAATCAGCTCGGCCAGCTCGGCCGACGTTTCGATCGGGCGGTCGTGCCGCCGCGCGACGATCGCCCGGGCGATCCGCGGACTGTAACGCTCCTCGCCGTAACGCGAAATCAGTTCGGTCAAATGTTCGACGCTCAGCCGATTGATCAGTCGCCGGGCCGGTTCGCCCGACATCGGATCGAATCGCAGATCCAACGGGCCGTCGACCGAAAAACTGAACCCTCGGTTTCGGTCGGCCAACTGATCGCTCGACAGTCCCAGGTCGAGCACCACGCCGTCGACCGCGTCGATCTCCAATTGTTTCAAGGTTTCGGGCAGGTCGCAAAAATTGGTCTGAACCAGTTTCAACGGCCGTCCACGCAGGCTTTGTTCTGCGGCGTCCAACGCGGCCGGATCGCGGTCCAGGCCGATCACCAGTCCCGTGGGCCCCACCGCATTGGCGAGCGCTCGGGCGTGGCCTCCTCCGCCGAAAGTACCGTCGACCAGCACTTGGCCCGGCCGCGGGTCGAGCCAGCGGACCACCTGCTCCAACAAAACGGGCACGTGAACCGTCGGCTCGCTCATAGTCCCCAACTGTTTTTTTATGTCGACTCGAAATTCTCAAACCGTCGACAAGCCTAACCGTTTTCCAGTGACTCCAAAACACTCGCCGGTCGATTGAAATTTTCTATGTTTCAAAACCGTCGACAAACCGAATCGTTTTCCAGGTGATTCTAAAACACTCGCCGGTCGATTGAAATTTTCTATGTTTCAAAACCGTCGACAAACCGAATCGTTTTCCAGTGATTCTAAAACACTCGCCTCGGGCGCTTCCGTGCGCCCGTGTGAGGTCGAGTGTTCGCGGCGTCCTCTCCGAGGAGGCGTTTCGCAGTGTCGCAACAGGCAGACGTCCTTGGCTGCCCATCCGTGAGCGGGCCGCTCGCTCGGCTGCGTCGGTCTGGTGGCCGCGGACCGACACACGTTGGAGCGACCTTGTCACGCGTAGCGAATCGAACCAACCAACCCAACGGAAAGAAAAGGTTCCTTTCAACGAAAGGCGGCCTCGGCGATTTCGTCGTAATGGCCGCGTCGTTCGGCCAAGTACGACTGCCATCGATCCGCGGCCCAAATTTCCACGTGATCCTGAACTCCCAACAGCACGACCTCCTTGCCCAGCCCGGCCAGCTCGGCCAACTCGGGCGGCACTCGCACGCGTCCTTGCGAATCGAGCTCCACCCGCTGCGCCCGGGCGTAAAACAACCGATTAAAAGTCCGCACGTCCTGACGGGTCGGCGAGCTTTGCGCCAACCGATCGGCCAGCCGTGCGAACGCATCCTCCGCATAAAGAGCCAGCGACTGATCTGTGCCCGGGGCCAGATAAATCGCTTGCCGATCGGCGTCCAACGCCTCGCGCAAACGCTTAGGAATCGCCACGCGATGTTTTTCATCGATCGAACGGAGAAATTCGCCGGTCAGCAACATCGTTTCACCATAAATCCCCACAGACTCCCACGAGGCCCCAAAGATACCGCTTTTCACCCAACCGTACAAGCCGATTTTTTCGCGGGTTTTGGACTTCCGAGGATGGTGCTTGCGTTGCTGGCACGGCGGCTTTTAAGCTTGGGTGTTTTGCGACTCCGCGAGGCGTTGCCAAAGATCCTCGTAGGCGGCCACGATGCGGGA
>JAJFVC010000058.1 GCA_021372005.1 Planctomycetaceae bacterium
GACACTCCTTGTCGTTGAGAGCTTGGGCTGTTTGGGGGCTGGCTCCGTTACGGCTCGCTACGCTCGCCTTCACTCCGCCAGCCCCCAAACAGTTTACACTCAATTCACCGGTTAGTGTCAGATCACGTCTTAACTATTGCATTGTATTCCAGTCGCCAAGCGTCTGCCAAATGCTTTGCTTCGGCCAGACTTGCAAACTCTTCGCCGTCGGTCAACTCCGATCGCAGCCGGCTGTGGAACGATCCGGCGTAGCCGTTCTCCCACGGCGATGCCGGCTCGACGTAAAGCGTCGCGTTGTCGGCAACCATCTTCTGTTGGATCGCACGTAAGGCCAGAGGGCCGAAACTCGTGGCCGGGGTGCCTCCGTACAACGCATTGATGACCCGGATCGCCGCCTTGAGGCGAGGCATGTGGGTGGTGGGTTGGCCGTTCTTGCGATAGTAGCCGTCGGCGAAGTCCAGATAGGCGGCGCAGAGTTCAACCACCGTAAGGTCTGATTTTCGTGCGGTTGGAACTGTGGTCGGCTGCACGGCCGTCTCGGCAATCAGCCGCGCATATTCCCGCTTGCTGTCGGCGCTGCCGTACGCGCCGACGTAGAAAACCTTACCACGGATTCGGACGTACGCGCGTCCGCTCGGCTTGTGGAGACAATACTTGGGGACGAGCGCCGCTTTGGCTGGCATGACAACCTCCATCGAAAGGGCGCGCGTAAATTACGCGTTTTCGCTTCGATTTAAGGCCGCACTGCCGACCGTTGGCAGGTAATCTAACTCTTGATTTCGGCGGGGTTTAGGTTCAGAGCGGCAGAAGGGGATCGAACCCTCGACAGGTGCCTTGGGAAGGCACTACTCTACCACTGAGTTACTGCCGCAAAAACGCCTTGCACCTCGTCGGTCAGTCTACTCGCGGTCGGCGGCGGCGTCAATATGCCCGGCGGTTGCGTGACGGCTTCGCACTTGTTCCGCCTTCGAGAAATCGTCATAATCCTACCGGGGCCACGAAAACGGGAGTTGTGCGAGTGTCCAACATTTCGCTTTATCCATTGCGATTTCGACCGATCTTCAAGCGAGCTATTTGGGGAGGCCGACGGTTTGAGACCGTGTTGGGCAAGCGGCTTCCTTCGGGCGACGACTGGTCCGAGAGTTGGGAGATCTCCGACCACGACGCCGACCAGAGCGAGGTGGAGTTCGGCCCTTTGGCCGGTGCGACGTTGAACCGATTGGTCGCGCAACGCGGCGAAGAACTGCTCGGCCGCGACCATCCGCAATGGCGATTCCCGTTGTTGATCAAGTTTCTCGACGGGCGGCAGACGCTCAGCCTTCAGGTCCATCCGAACGACGCGCAGGCCGCGAAGCTTTCGCCGCCCGATTTGGGCAAGACCGAAGTCTGGGTCGTTTTGCAGGCCGAGCCGGACAGCGTGATTTATGCGGGCCTGGAGCCGGACGTCGATCGCTCGCAGCTCGAGGCGGCGATTCGTCAGGGGCGTTGCGAGTCGTGTTTGCATACGATTCCGGCCCATCGGGGCGATTGCGTGTTGGTGCCCGCCGGCACGGTCCATGCCTTGGGCGCCGGGCTGTTGGTGGCCGAAATCCAACAGGCCAGCGACGTGACCTATCGGTTGTTCGATTGGAATCGTCTGGGCCCCGATGGAAAACTGCGGCCTTTGCGCATCGACCAGGGGCTCGACATGGTCGATTTCCGCCGCGGACCGATCGAGCCCCAGACGCCTCAGCCTACCGATCGGCCTTCGACGACGCGATTGGTCCAGTGCGACAAGTTCGTGCTCGATCGCCGGACGCTCGACAGTCCCGAGACGATCGGCGGCGATCGCCGATGCCATGTGCTGATGGTTTGCGAAGGACGCGTGACGGTCGACGGCGATCCGGCCGACGCGCCGCTTTGGGAAGGCGGCACGATGTTGTTGCCGGCCTCGTTGGGTGAAGTGCGATTGACGCCGCAGCCTCGGGCCGTCGTATTGGACGCCTATCTGCCTTAGCGTGCCGATCGCTTTCGGGACCGTAGAATCACGTCGCCGGTGACGTTGCACGTTTGTGCGACACGCACTAGCCGCGAAGTCCTTGGCCCCAGTCGCCCGCTTCATGGCCTTCCATGAAATCACAGTCCATGCCGAGCCGCGTGCGCAGTTCGTCGAACTGTTGGGCGTAGACGTCGCTGGACGAGTGGACGTGTTCGGCCTCGGTGATGAAGCGGATCTGTTCGTTGCTGTCGATCTGTCGGTCGGCCAAAATGTTTTCGTAGTCGGTCAGTTGGTCGCCGTAGACGATCAGCAGTTTGTGCTCGTCGAATTGGATCTCTTGAGGGATGTCGGGGTTGAGCACGGCCAGTCCGGTGCAGCCATCGTTGAGCAGCAAATCCTCGTATTCGTAGAGGACGCTCTTCAACACCGGCAGGTCGATGTGTTCGCGGTACAAATCGGAATGGCCCTTGTTGTGTCGATTGTGGCTCGTCTCCAACACCACGTCGACGGTGAATCCCAACGGATCGAGCAGGTCGAGAAACGTCTCGAACAGGTGCTCGCGTGAGACGGCGGCCATCAGGACCGGCACGTTGCTCTGGGTTTGCTCATCGCGATAGTAGTCGTGACGATAGCCTTCGGTCGGAACCACCTGGAGATCGTACGACGGGCGAACGGCCTCGGTCAGCGAAAACTTGCCGTACTGGGACACGCCCAGATGCGACTCGAGCTCCTCCTCGCTGAGGTGCTCAAAGCTGCTGACGCCGACTGGCATCGCGCCTTCGCGGAATACGTTACGAAAAAATCGTTTGAGGAAACCCATCGGTGTTCTCATTCTAAGGGCAAACGATACGAAACTGGCGGTTCAACGGTGGTCCGCTTTCTATCTAACCGTAGGTTACGCTTTGCACCGAAGTGGGTTGGCGATTTCGCTTTTTGCAAGAACCTCTTGCGGGGGCGGAAAAATCGGAATATCCCTTACAGGTTGCGCGTCGGCCGCGGTTCGGACGGAATTTTTTGCAAAGATTGCCTTGTTTTTGTGGTTTGATTCTTATCGAACCAAAACCGGTTACGTTAATCTAGCACCGGAAAACGCGGCCGGTCGCCGCCGACGCCCGCCGACCCGAAAACTTCCCAAAATGGCTGACGAGAACCTCCGATGGCGAAGAGTTTGCGTGCGGCCGTGGTGGCAAAACGTCGGCCTTCGCGGTACACTGCTAGAAAATGATTTTTAGGGCGTCCCGCCCTCGCAAGATCATTGGGACGGCACAAACCTCCCCTTGCCGAGACTTTCTATGAACCGCATTGTCTTCGTCCTCGCACGAACCACGTTGTTCGGATGCTTCCTTTTGGTCGCCTGCACGGCTCAAGTCGTCGTCGCGGCCGACTCGAAACAAGTTGCCGATCGGTCGGACCGAGAGTTTTGGGAAGTTTATTTCTTGCAGGGCAAGCGGATCGGCTACGGCCACACGACGGTCCGCGGCGATCGTGAAGGCGGGCAACCGATCGTTCGCGTCGACAGTCTCAATCACATGGCGGCCAATCGGGCTGGGCAGACCGCGACGCAAGATATTCGCACGACCAGCGTCGAAACGCCCGACGGACGACTGTTGCGGTTTGATACCGAAGTGCGCATGGGCCAAAAACCGATTCGCACCACCGGCCGGGTGCGCGACGGTCGATTGGACATGGAGACGTTTGCGGTCGGGAAGACCGCCACCCGCGAGTCGGTCGTCTGGCCCCGCGACGCCGGCGGACCCTTGGCCATGGAGCAATCGTTTTGGCGCAAGCCGATGCAGCCGGGCGAGCGTCGCACGGTCGGGACGCTCATGGTTGGGCTCAACCAGTGTGGCGCAACGCAAATGAACGCCAAGGAATGGGAACCGATCGAACTACCCGGCGGAAAACGTACGTTGCTGCGCATCGACACCGTCACGCGGCTGGTCGATGGGCAAACGATCGACGGCACGGTATGGGTGGATCGCAATGGCGAGATCCTGAAAACCGTTTGTCCGACGATGGGCGTGGAGATTGATCGGGCGACGAAGGCCGAGGCGTTGGCCGGATCGGACGCCGCCGAATTGGATCTGCTGCCGAGCATGTTGGTTCGGTTGGATCGGCCGTTGAACGACGCGCACCACACGCGGCGCGTTCGATACGTCGTGCAACTGGACAACGACAATCCGGTGCGATCGCTGGCCGTCGGGCCGACGCAGGCGGTTCGCTCCATGGACGCCCACACCGCCGAGGTGACGGTGTATGCGATTCGGCCGGGCCGATCGGACGGCAATGACGCTGCGGCGTTGGACCGCCCAACCGATGACGATCGGTCGCCGAACAGTTACATCGAGAGCAACGATCCGCAGATTGTCGCCGACGCCAAATCGGTGGCCGGCGATCGCCGCGACCCTTGGGCCATCGCCGTGGCGCTGGAGCGGTTTGTCCACGATTCGATCCGGCGTAAGGATTTTAGCCAGGCGTTCGCCACTGCGGCCGAGGTGGCCCGATCGCATGAGGGCGACTGCACGGAGCACGCCGTCTTGCTGGCGGCGCTCTGTCGCGCCTGCGGCATTCCGGCCCGGGTTGCGTTTGGATTGGTCTACATGGAGGGCGGCCAGGCGTTTGGCTATCATATGTGGACCGAAGTGTACATCGACAAGCGGTGGATTCCGATCGACGGCACGTTGGCGTTGGGCGGCATCGGGGCCGCGCATCTGAAAATCGCCCACACAAATCTGAAAGGGGCGTCGGCCTACAGCGCGATGTTGCCGGTCGTCAAAATGCTGGGGCATCTGAAGATTCGCGCGATCGACGTCGAGTAATGCACAACGTGTGCAATTCAGTGGCCCCGTGTTGCAAAATCATACAGTCGGGCGCAAAGCGGCCTCAGGCAGGCCATGGCGACGCCGAAATTTTTCGATCGCTGTAACATATTTTGGCGAAATGACTTGCGCCTTGTTTTAGAAAAACCGTCGGATTCTTGATTTGACGGCACAGCGGTTGCTTCTTCTCCATGCGACGCCAAAACCAAGGCGTTGCGGTGAGTCTTCCTTATCCACGACCGTTTCCGGCGGTCGCTTGTAAGGGCCGCGTCTCAGGCCGTCGATCGAGTCGTGTGTGAAGCAATGGTTTGGGCCTGGGGGGCGGTTCGACATATTCGTGCGATGGGGTGTGCTCGTGGTTGGGCAGAAAGGAAGAAGGAGTCTGCCATGACTGCCATGAATCCATGTGTCGTTGCAACAGGGGCCGTTCCCATTCCGCCGGCGTCCGTGTCGACTTGTCCCGCACGGCCGCTGCATCGTCTGGGCGAGGTGCGTCACCAGGAGCGAATCGCTTCGCGGCGCGTCGCCCAATTGCTTGGCGTGTCGATTCAAGAGGTTGAGCGGCAAGAAAACCCGTCCGCCGATCTGCGGCTGAGCGACTTGTATCGCTGGGAAAAAGCGCTCGGCGTGCCGGCTGCTGAATTGTTGCGCGATCCGGACAATGATTTGTCCCCTCCCGTTCGATTGCGGGCGCAGTTGTTGCGCGTGATGAAAACGGTCCGGTCGGTCCAAGAAGAGACCCGGCAGCCGTGCATTCGTCGATTGGCCCAGATGCTGGCCGAACAGCTTGTCGAGATCATGCCCGAGTTGAAGGAAACCGCCGCGTGGCCGGCGATTGGCCATCAACGCAAACGGCGCGATCTCGGCCAGGCGTTTTACCGTCGCCTCTCGGCCGCTTTTCTCGACGATTGGAACGACGGCGAGCCTTAATCGTCCGAACCTGACGGGGCGCCGGGATGGAAAACACCCGGTTCGATCGGTTACAATGGCATTTAGCCCGCGAAGTTTTCGGGGGCCTGCCGCCTGTTGAGAGACATCGATGTCGAGCGGCACGCGATGCTTCCGCGGCGTTTTGTAACTGCCATGGATCGACCGAAGACGTTGTTGGTGCAATTGCCGGTTCCACCGCCGGGCATGGAGCCGGTCGAGGGCAATGTGCCGTTGGCGTCGGCCTTTTTAAAGCTTTTCGCCGAGCGCCGCGGATTGGGCCGCCACAGCGGCAATCCCCAACGGTTCGAGTGCCTTGTCAGCCGGGCGGCGAAGTACATCAGGTCTTGAATCACGCTTCGCAAGCGACGGCGAAACACCGGCTTGGAAAGCGGCATTTTCGCTTCCGGCGGCAAGTCGTCGTTCTCGGCCAACGCCGTCTACCCGCACAACCGCAAGAGGTTGTAGGCCACCAACCCCAGCGACAACATCAAGGCGTTGGTGGCGAACTTCCCGCTCGGCAACCGCTCCAAGTTCAGATCGCCCTTCAATTCAGAATGAAACTGTTCGCTGGTGCCGTGCTGATGATACAGGGCGATGACCTGCTTCGGCGAGAGTTTCAGGCTGGTCCACCACGTGGCAATCTCAATGTCCGGGACCAGCAACCGCTGACCGTCAGCGGTAATCGTTCGCTGGATGACCTCGAACACCACACGATACAACTTACCATCCCGCTCTTTCGACGTTTCCCCGGTGTAGACCTCCTTGCCTTCCCGAGGAAACTCCCAGTCGCCGTGGCACTGGGCTTCTTCCAGCCAATCGGCCTCCGATTCCCGTCGCAGATTCCGCTTGATGATCCAGTCCACATGCTTCTTTTTCCGCAGGCGGCGAAGGTTCTCGCCATCGTCGTTGCCCGCATCCATCCGCACCAGCAGTCTGCCCTGGGTAACCTGACGGGCCAATTCGATCGTCTTGTCGAGAAACTCCGGCGTCCCTTCCTGGCAATGCTGATTGCCGGGCCGCAACTCGCAGTGGATCAGATAGCCCTCGTTGCCCAGGTAGGCGAAGTTTGGGGCGTAGCCGTCCAACTTTTTGTAGGTCCATGCCACGCCCTCCTTCTTCGTGCCGCTGTTGTCGAAGGGCGATACGTCGATGTCCAGCGGAATCCAATCGCCGTGGCAGGGCGTCAGCACCGGAACGTGGTGGGCAATCAAGCGGGCCGACTCGTCATGCAAGATCGCCAGGGGCATGGTGCCCAACTGATCCATGCGTTGGCGGAGGGTTTCTTCCGAGGGAAGTTGCTTCAATCCCAACGCCCGGCGAAAGAACTCTTCCTGCCGATAGGCCTCGATGTCAGTGTAGTCGCTCTTGCCGAGACACAACAGCCCGATCATCGCCACCAACACGTCGCCATGCGACACCTCCGGCCGCTTTCGCTCACCAAGGCAGATTTCATTGAGCCGCTGTCGAAGCGGCGACTGTTGCAACAGGGCTCCAGCCAAGGCCAGACCCGAGTGCGAAACGAGGACTTCGTCGGTGTGCGTGATGGTGAATTCCATAGGCTCCGTTCCTTCACCCTGCGGGTGAATCGCTGTCGCCCACCATCATCGAAGGAATCCTCAAGAAAACAAGCCCATTTCGCCATTCACACCGAAAACAGGTTCACGGAACCAGGTTGCTATTTCAATCGGCTCTGGAAAAATGGGCCTTTGAGCAAGCCGAGGGCAAACGACTTCATAGAATCCCAATGACGATCACCGAAGTTGGACCGTCGCCACCCAATGTCAACCAACCGATGACGGAGAAAGGAAATGAACCAAGCTGACCTTGTTGTATTTCGACGGTGGCGAAATGGTGACGTGATTGCGTTGTTCCCCGAGTTGCCATCGGACCTTACCGGCAATCATTGTGATGCGTATGAACTCGTTGGCCAACATGGTGGTGCCGATTCTGGCACAATACGGTCACACATTCGACGAACCTACACCTTCTACCCCTCAGACCCCAAAAACACCAGTTTTCCTCGCAAAAACACCGGTGCCTCTGCAATTACTTGCAAAAGTTGTACGATTCGATAAAATGCTTCCACCTAGTGACTTTCAGGAGGTTTTGGCGATTCATTTAGAGTGGTTCCCGAGGCAGCTGTCGAGGGTTCGATCCCCTTCTGCCGCTCTTCCCGGCGTGCAAGTCGGGCCTCCATCTGTTCTTTTTTGGGTCTCGTGCGTCCCTGGCACTCCATTACCCCACCACTAAGGGGTTTGTGTGTTGTTCTGTCCGTCTCGGACGTATTACAATAAACTGCTCGGTGCCAAGTCGCCGAAAATCGAACGTGGCGTCGGCCACAAAACCACGCCGCGCGTGGGGTTTAGCGCCCCCACGACCGCCTCTTTTGCAACGATTCACCACTTTTTGATGCGTAAGGCCGCGGACGTATCCTGTTGAGGAATCGACTCATGCCACTCTCCGCCGATGAAGTCAAGTGCGCCGGCTGTTGCGAGGCCACCGAAGAACAATTGCTCGCGCAACTGGACGACGTGTTGAAGGAGTACGCCGACGTGCCGGGCGCGTTGATCCCGGTGCTTCAGATCGCTCAATCGCTGTTCGGCTACCTACCCGAACAAGCCTTGAAACGCATCGCATTGGCGCTGAACAAATCTTACAGCGAGGTGGCCGGCGTGGTGGGCTTTTATTCTTTCTTCACCACGGTGCCTCGCGGCAAGCATCTGGTCCGCGTTTGCCTCGGCACGGCCTGTTACGTCCGCGGCGGCAAGCAGGTGCTTGCGGAGCTGAAAAACCTGTTGCGGATCGAGGTCGGCGAAACCACGTCCGACCGCCAGTTCTCGCTCGACGTAGGCCGATGTTTCGGTGCCTGCGGCCTAGCGCCGGTCATCATGATCGACAATGACGTGCACCAGCGGGTCAAGCCGGCTCGGTTGGCCAAAATTCTCGAACCCTATCGCGACGCCGAAGCCTCGAACCGCGACGGCAAGGGAGACGCTCAAGCATCATGACGCAGATCATCGCCAACGCCAAGGCGCTCGCCACCCTGCGCGAGGCCCTCCGTGCGGAACAAGCCCGTCAGCAGGCCGCCGGCCACCAACAAATCCGCTTGTGCATGGGCGCGGGCTGCATCGCCTCGGGCTCGCTGAAGCTCCGGGAAGCCCTTGAAAAAGAGCTAGCCGATCGTCAGATGCAGGATCGCGTGTCGATCGTCGGCACCGGTTGCCTGGGCCCCTGTTCGGCCGGACCGGTCCTGATGATCGACGACGTTTTTTATGAGCGGGTCGTTCCGCAAGACGCCGCCGACCTCGTGGCCGAGCATCTCGGACGCGGCCGGATCGTCGAGCGTCTGACCCACAAGCGGCCCGACGGTCGCGCGGTGCCCAACACGGCCGACATGGACTTCTTCAAACGGCAGACGAAAATCGTCTTGCGCAACTGCGGCCGGATCGACCCGCAACGGATCGAGGATTACATCGCCCGCGACGGCTACAAGGCGCTGGCCGACGTACTGACGCAAAACAACCCCGAGGCGGTGATCGAGACGATGCGAGCCAGCGGTCTGCGCGGACGCGGCGGCGCGGGCTTTCCGACTTGGCGCAAGTGGCGATTCACGCGCGACGCCCAGGGCGACGTGAAATACGTGGTCTGCAACGCCGACGAGGGCGATCCCGGCGCGTTCATGGACCGCAGCGTGTTGGAAGGCGATCCGCACAGCGTGATCGAGGGCATGGCGATCGCCGCGTTCACGATCGGCGCGCATAAAGGTTACATCTACGTGCGGGCCGAGTATCCGCTGGCCGTCGAGCGGCTCAAAATCGCGCTGACCCAAGCGCGCCAATGCGGATTGTTGGGCACGAACCTGTTCGGCTCCGGGTTCGATTTCGACCTGGAAATCCGCATGGGCTCCGGGGCGTTCGTCTGCGGCGAGGAAACCGCGTTGATGACCTCAATCGAGGGCAACCGCGGCGAGCCGAGGCCCCGACCTCCGTTCCCGGCCGTTCAAGGGCTCTGGGGCAAGCCGACCGTGTTAAACAACGTCGAGACGTACGCCAACGTGCCGGCGATTCTGCTCCGCGGCGGTCCCTGGTACGCCTCACACGGCACCGAACGCAGCAAGGGCACCAAAGTGTTCGCACTGGCCGGAGCGATCAAAAACGCCGGCTTGGTCGAGGTGCCCGTTGGAATGCCGCTGGGCGATCTGATCTACGACATCGGCGGCGGCACCATCGGCGGCAAGGATTTCAAGGCCGCGCAGATCGGCGGGCCCTCCGGCGGGTGCATCCCGAAGCAACATCTCGACGTCCCGCTGGACTATGAATCGCTTTCGGAGCTGGGCGCGATCATGGGCTCCGGCGGCCTGATCGTCATGGACGAGGACAGTTGCATGGTCGACGTCGCCCGGTTCTTCTTGGAGTTCGTCCAGGAAGAGTCGTGCGGCAAGTGCGTGCCCTGTCGCGTCGGCACGAAGCGAATGCTGGAGATTTTGAATCGCATCTGCGAGGGCCGCGGCGAAGAAGCCGACGTCGAGCGGCTCATCGAGTTGGGCGAAATGATCAAGGACACGGCCCTGTGCGGATTGGGCCAAACCGCGCCGAACCCGGTGCTTTCGACGATCCGCCATTTCGGCCACGAGTACATCGAACACATCCGCGACAAGCACTGTCGGGCGGGCGTCTGTCCGGCGTTGGTCTACGCCCCCTGCTCCAGCGCGTGCCCGGCCAACGTGGACATCCCCGGCTACGTGTCGCTGGTGGCCGAAAAACGCTACGCCGAGGCCCTGCGATTGCACCGCGACCGCAACCCGTTCGCGGCGGTGTGTTCGCGCGTGTGCTTCCACACCTGCGAGGAAAAATGCCGACGGGCGACGATCGACGCCCCGGTGTCGATCCGCGGCATCAAGCGGTTCATGGTCGACCAAGAGGTGACGATTCAACTGCCCGAGGTCCGCGAGAATCCGCAAAACGCCAAGCGAAAAATCGCGATCATCGGGGCGGGCCCCGCCGGCCTTTCGTGCGCGTACTTTTTGGCGCGACTTGGCTATCGTCCAAAGATTTTTGAGGCCGAACCGCGGCCCGGCGGTATGTTGGTCCAAGCGATTCCCGCCTACCGGTTGCCGCGCGAGATCGTCGCCCGCGAGGTGCGCATGATCGAGCACATGGGCGTAGAAATTTTCACCAACATGATGCTCGGCGAAGACATCACGCTGAAGGCCCTGCGTGCCGAGGGTTATGACGCGGTCTTCCTGGGCATCGGCGCACCGTTGGGCGTCGGATTGGGCATGCCCGGCGCAGACGCCGAAGGCATCACCGACGCGCTCAGCTTCCTGCGAACGTACAACCTACGAGGTTCGGCGCCGGTCGGCAAAAACGTCGTCGTCATCGGCGGCGGCAACTCGGCCATCGACGCCGCGCGGACCGCCTTGCGTTTGGGCAGCCAACAGGTAACGGTCGTCTATCGCCGCAGCCGCGAGGCCATGCCGGCCTACGAAGAAGAAATCGAAGAGGCCGAGCACGAAGGTGTCGCGCTGAAACTGCTGACCGCGCCGGTCGAGGTGGTCCTGGACGGCAAACGCGTCTCGGGCATCAAGTGCACGCCGATGCGGTTGGGCACGTTCGATCGTTCCGGCCGCCGACGTCCGGAAGAGGGCGGCGACGCATTCGTCCTCCCTGCCGACCATGTGTTGGTGGCCATCGGCCAAACGCTCGATTTACAAAGAATTTCCAACAGCATGTCGCTGGAATCGCGCAACCAGACGTTCATTGCGATCAATCCGGTGACGGGCCAGACGTCGGAAAAATGGATTTTCGCGGGCGGCGACGCGGTCACCGGCCCTTCGTCGGTCGTCGAGGCGGTTGCCGCCGGCGAACGGGCCGCGGCGGGCATCGATCAATATTTGACCGGCGCCGGACACGCGTTTTGGCGCGAGACGAAGGAGGTCGACACGGCCTTCAATCCGGACGCCGAACCGTCCGACGCGCCGCGCGAGAAATTGAATTTGATTCCCGTCGAACGACGCCGCAACAACTTCGCCGAAGTGGAGCAACCGTGGTGCGAGGCGATGGCGCTGCGTCAGGCGGGCCGCTGCCTGCGCTGCGATTACGGAAAACGCGGAAGTCTGAATAGTTAGCGGCCGGTGGCCGGTGAGCGCGCAGGACAAGTTGTGTTGTCGGACGCATTGCAGGCGCCGCGGTTTTATTGGAGCGACCGATCCCCAAAACGTTTTTATCGCCATGATTCAACTCTCGATCAACAACATCCCCGTTGAAGTCTCCGAAGGTACGACGATTTTGGCGGCGGCCAAACAGGCTGGCGTCCGCATTCCGACGCTCTGCTACGTCGAAGGGCTGAAGGCGATCGGCGCGTGCCGGGTGTGCGTCGTCGAGCTGGAGGGAGCCCGCAATTTAGTCGCCTCGTGCTCGATGCCCGCCGCGCAGGGCATGAAAGTCTACACAAACACCCGCCGCGTGCGCGAGGCCCGCAAAGCGGTGGTCGAATTGCTGCTCTCCGAGCACAACGGCGAGTGCCAGACGTGCGACCGCAATGAAGACTGCGAATTGCAGGCGTTGGCGGCCGAACTGGGCATCCGCGAAGTGAGCTTCGACGGCGAGAAAACCCGGCGACGGATCGACGCCTCGACGCCCGCGTTGGTGCGCGACAGCGGCAAGTGCATCAAGTGCCGCCGTTGCGTCAGCGTATGCATGGAAACGCAGCAAGTCGGAGCCCTGTTTCCGCAAAGCCGTGGGTTCGAGACCGTGATCGGCCCTGCGTTCAACCACGATTTGAAAACGGTCGCTTGCGTTCAATGCGGCCAGTGCGCGGCGGTGTGCCCGGTCGGCGCGATCACCGAAAAAGATCAGATCGACGAGGTTTGGGCCGCGTTAGACAAGCCCGACAATCATGTGATCGTGCAAACCGCGCCGGCGATTCGCGCGGCGCTGGGCGAGTGTTTCGGCTATCCGCCCGGCACGTTGGTGACCGGCAAAATGGTCGCGGCCCTGCGTCGACTCGGCTTCAAGGCGGTGTTCGACACGAACTTCGCCGCCGATCTGACGATTCTGGAAGAGGGCACGGAACTGCTTACCCGGCTGAAAACCGCGATGACGGGCACGGCGTCGCACGGTCCGGCATCGCTGCCGATGTTTACGAGTTGCTCGCCGGGCTGGATCAAGTTTATGGAATACTTCCATCCCGAACTGCTGCCGAATCTGTCGACGTGCAAGTCGCCGCAGCAGATGTTCGGGGCGGTGGCCAAAACCTATTACGCCGAAAAACTGGGCAAGCGGCCCGAGCAAATCGTCGTCGTGTCGATCATGCCCTGCACGGCCAAAAAGTTCGAGTGCCAGCGGCCGGAAATGGACATCAGCGGCGCCCGCGACGTCGACATCGTACTGACCACGCGCGAGCTGGGCAAGATGATCCACGCGGCCGGCATTGACTTCGATCGCCTCTCGGACGAAGAAATGGACGCGCCGCTGGGACTTTCGACCGGGGCGGCCGACATTTTCGCCAACACCGGCGGCGTGATGGAGGCCGCGCTGCGGACCGCCTACGAAATCGTCACCGGCCGCGAGTTGCCGTTCGGCGACCTGCACGTCGCACCGATCGAAGGCCTGCAAGGCGTCAAGGAAGCGTCACTGAAGATCGAAAACGCCAAGCCGGATTGGGCGTTTTTGAACGGCGTCGTGCTCAACGTGGCCGTCGCCCACGGTCTGGGCAACGCACAACGGGTGATCGCCGCCATTCAGTCGGGTCAAAAGCAATATCATTTCGTCGAGGTGATGACCTGTCCCGGCGGCTGCATCGGCGGCGGCGGCCAGCCCCGCTACACGAACAATCAGGTCCGCGAGGCCCGGATCGCGGCCATCTACCGTGAGGACGAAGGCAAACGGCTTCGCAAATCGCACGAAAATCCGGATGTGGCCAAGCTGTACGCCGAGTTTCTCGGCCAACCGCTCGGTGAACGGTCGCACCATCTGCTGCACACGATCTACACGCCGCGTGAACGGGTCTGATGCGGGTTTTCGACTCGAACGGGACGGCTAACCGCCTTTTTTTCTTGACGCCCTCGAGCTGCCCGGCGATTTGGTGGCGGACCCCAAACCGATCTGCGCATACACCACAGATACTCCATTTTATGTAATCGGAAAATTCGTTAAGTTTTGCGCGAAACGACCCGATTCTATGGGACAATCTCGGTGTGCCTCCAGGAGATCTGCTGCGCACACCCCGAGACTGCGTCTTACGAAGGACATCGCCCGGGGCAGTGGCGATCTGGAGAAGACCACTGTAACACCCTGGGCACTATGCGCAACGCGGGAGTTTTGTACTTAGCGACCATTCTGCTGAGCCCCTGCATTTTTGCAGCGGGTTGCGCATGGGATTTCAGCGCTCCGAAAAGCAAAACGCCAACCGTGTCGCAGGCGAGCGACGTCGGCCAGGTCACCGTGGAAAAATCGCCGTCGGAGTCCTCAAAGGTTCCGCAGAAAAGTCAATCGTTGGCCTCGGACCGTGGACAAGCCGATTCGGTGAAGCAGACCAGCTACGAAGTGGCCGCCTCGGACGGGTCGACGGCCGCATCCCACCGCAAATTGAACGCCGTGGAACCGGCCGTCGAAGAGGCGCCGCTGCCCGACGAGCCGACGCCGGTTGAGACAGCCAAACCTGAAGTCGTACCGCGGCCCGACGCCGCACCCCTCAGGCAACCAAGCCGAAAAGTCGACCCGTCGCTGGTCACTCTGCACGCCGACAACCTGGATGTCCGCAAGGTGTTCGAGATGATCAGCCGGCAGGCCAAGGACGTCAACATTCTGGTGGCGCCGGGCGTCAAAGGCACGGTGACGGTCGACATCCGTGAAAAGTCGTTGGACGAGTCGCTCCAACTGATCGCGACGCTTTGTCGCTTGTCGGTGCAGCGTCAGAAGGACGTCGTCTATATCTCGACGGTCACAGAGGCGTTGGAACGCGAAAGCGACAACCTGCCGGTGCGCGTTTATCATCTGAATTACGTGCGCAGTTGCGACGTTGTCAAGATGATCAAGCCGCTGTTGAGCAAGAAGGGGTCGATCAGCCAATCGCCCGACAGCGAGACCGGCTATCCGGCCGTGACGGTGACGGTGACCAACACCGGAGCCAGCAACGGCAACAACGCGGCCACCAAGACCGGCGGCAACAATTCGGCCGGCGGCGAAATCCTGATCGTTCAGGACTACGAACAGATTCTAAAGTGCATTGATCGGACCATTGCGGAAATCGACGTTCAACCGACCCAGGTGCTCATCGAGGCGGTTATTTGCAGCGTCAAACTGACCAGCGACACCGACCTGGGCGTAAACTACGCGGTGCTGGACAACGCCGGAAACGCGGTGGGCGTGGTGGGCAACGGCACGTTGCTGAACGCCGCCGCCGGTTTCACGCCGGCCGGTGTGCTGGCCAGCCCGGTGACCAACAGCATCACCAACACGGTCACGTCGACCGACTCTTTGGTGAGCAGAACCAGCAAATTGTCAACCGGCTCGACCGGAAAATTGGCCAACGGATACGCCGACAACACCTCCGGTTTCAAGTACGGCTTGAGCAGCAAGAACGTGACGGGCTTCATCGAGGCGTTGCAGACCCGCGGCGAAACCAAGGTGCTGGCCAGCCCGCGAATCATGGTTCTCAACAAGCAAGGCGCCGTGGTCAACTTGGGCGAAAACCTGGCCTACTACACGACACAGATGAGTCAGACGATCACCACGCAAACGGCCAGTTTCATGACCGTCGGCACCCAATTGCAGCTCCGCCCCTACGTCTCGGCCGACGGCATGATCCGCATGGAAGTGCATCCGGTGCGGAGCACGGGCTCGATCGACGCCAACGGATTGCCGCAGACCAGCGCCTCGGAAGTGACGACGAACATTTTGGTGCCCAACGGCACGACCATCGTCATCGCCGGCCTGATCGACACGCAAAATGAAAAGACTGTCACGGGCATCCCTTATTTGATGGACTTGCCGTGGATCGGGGCTCTATTCCGCCAAACCACCGACAAGCCCACGCGAAAAGAGCTGGTCGTCATCTTGACGCCGCACATCTGGCGGCCCGACGCGCCGACTCAGCTCAACGCTCTGGGGCGACCACAAAGTCTCGGGTTAGACCAGCGTGTGGAGAAGCCGTCGTCGTGTCTGACTCCGGATTTTGGTCCGACGCTGTACGAAACCCCCTCTTTAGGCGGGGACTCCAAGAAAAAGTGCCCCGTTTCCGCCCTTCCCTTGCCGGATTCAACCGATTCCGCTGCACTCGGACGTAAAAATCCGATTTGACAGCGAGAATTTCGCAACCTATTGGTTTGCTGTAGAGGTTCTGGGAGAAAAATCCTACGGCGTGTGCCTAGGATCCACTGAACCTGGTGCTTGAAGGCCGCCATGATTTTTGACGGCCCACGAGCGGTCCAAGGCACAAACCAAGGGAGAGTTAGCATGAGTCGGATGAACGTTGAAGGTCGCAAGGGATTCACGTTGGTGGAACTGGCCGTGGTGATCGTGATCATCGGCGTGTTGGCCGCGTTCGGCGTGCCGCGGTTCCTGAGGTCGGTCGAGCGTTCGAAGGCGTCGGAAGCGTTCGCCTATCTGTCGGCCGTCCGCGCTTCGCAAGAGCGCTATGTGTCGAAGGAAGGCGTGTACGCCAAGGTCCTCAACGACCTGGACATCACCCAAAGCGAAATGAAGTATTTTACCGACGACGACGGCGCAGCCGTCACGTCGGCCACGACCATCACGACCGGCACCACCTCGGGCGCCCCGTCGTGGACCCTGACGCTGAAACGCGTCGGCGCCAGCAGCAGCTATGGCGACTACACCGTGACGTTCACGCAAGACGGTTTCGACGCGAGCAAGAGCACGATCTGTGACGAGACGCGCAAGGACATCAGCCCGTTGTCCGGCACCTATTCCACCGGCAGTGGAACCTAAGTTCCTGCCCTGGATGACGAAACCATCAAGGTGGGCGGCCAGGCACGCACTTGGCCGCCCGCTTTGTTGACCCTTTGACCGAATCGGGTGTGCCCCGTTCGGTCTCATCGGCCGGCTTGCCGATCTGCTTGAAACCCTGACGAGACGGGTCGGCAAGCCGGTACGATGAACTTTTTTGGTGTCCTCTTTTCCGACGTTTTTTCTTTTTGGAAATGGGCGGCGGTCGCATGAAGTCGATCTTGACAAAAATCGCGATTCGCAAAGCCGTCGGCGTGTATCTCGGCGAGCACGAATTGGCGGTGGCCAAAGTGGTTTCGACGCCGCTGGGCATCGTGGAGATCGCTTCCACAAAACGGCCCTACGCGACGGAAAGCATCGACGAAATGCTCCGAGAATTGGTCCGGCCGTTGCTGGGCCGCAAGGGACGCGTGCCCGTGGCGATCGGGCTGCCCAGCTCGCGGGTGTTTTTTGGAACGCGCCCGATGCCCAACACCGGCCCGGCCACCCCCGAATCGTTCCTTCAGCGAACGCTGTGCTCGTCGAACATCTCGGTCGACGAGTTGGTCGCCGACCTGATTTGCGAGCCCCTGAACAAACAGCCGGTGACCCGGGCGGTCGCATGCCGCAAAAAATATTTAGCCAACATCGTGAGCCAATTTCAACGATTGGGGGTGCGGCCGGTGCGCAGCGAGCCGGCGGCGTGCGCCATGGCGCGATTGGCCGAACGGCTGCACCGTCTTCCGCGGCGGGCGAAAATGGTGTTGATGGTGTTTCTGGGCGAAACTCGCGGCATGGCGGTCACCGTCGCCGGCGGTTTGCCGGTGGCATGGAAGACATTCGGACTCACGGCCGATTCGGAGTGCTTCGCCATTCTCTCGGCGGCTCGATGCCTGAAGACGCAACAGTCTCATTACGGCATCGAAGACGCGTTGGATTACGCCATCGTCCACGGACGCCCCGACCTGCACGAGCGACTCCAACAAGATCAACTGCCCACCGAAATTGGAACCCGCGTGATCTGGCATGAAACGCCGGCGCTCAGCGCGACGTCGGTCGCCGCCGGATTGGCGCACGGCTGTCTGATGCAGGACGTCAAGGCGTTCGACCTGTCGCATTCCATGAAGACCCGGGCGCCGATCAAGGAGATCTTTCCTTGGGGCGACCTGGCTTTTTCGGCCGGTCTGGTCGGCTGCATGGGCCTGGCGATGTTCGCCCACATCGTCAAACTCAACGAGTCCTTTTCCGTTCTGCGCGTTCACAACAGCCAGCACGCCTGCCTTGCTTCGGCGGACGTTGGAAAATTGACGAAAACAAAAAAGTTCATGGAGGAAAAAGTCAAAACGGTCCGCGGATTTCTGGACAGTCGCGTGTCCTGGTCGTCGTACACCAGCGCGGTCGCGGCCCGGCTGCCCCGAAGCGCCGAGATCACCATATTCAGCGGCAAAAGCAACGCACGCGAAGGCAGCCTCCGCCTCCAAGGCGTCGCGCCGCTCGAAGACTCCGGTTCGCTGCCAGGCGACATCACCGATTTCTTGAACGCCCTTTCAGGCTGGCGGCCTTGGAAAAACGATTTTCCGACGATCAACACAGAAATCAAGTTGCCGTTGGGCGGCAAGCAAAAACAGCCTGAGGTCGATTTCACCATCCTGTGCCAACGTCAAGGCAAGAAAGGCGGCAAGTCCTAATCGCCGAGGGAACGACCGGACAACTTTTTCGGTCTTTTCCGAGGGCGACCGGCCAACGATGACCATGACACCAACCGAAACAGGCGAACGAAGGACCGAACTGCGGTCTCGATTGATCGAGACGCTGCACGACCCGCTGCATTTGCGGCTGTTCGTGATCGGCGTGGTGTTGGCGGCGGGATATATGGCGGTCTACACCCCACTGTTTTCGCAAATCGAGACGATGACATTCCGTTTGCACCGCGACCGACAGATGGCCGTGTTGGCCGACGATTTGGAGCGTTTGCAGTCGCAGTGCGATCAGTTCGCAAAATATCTGCCGCAAAACACCGACTCGAAGGAATGGATGCAATACATGCACGAAGGCGTTCGCGGCTTTCCGCTGAAGCTGAATCGCCTCGACGTTTCGTCGCGCAAAAACCTCGGCCCCTATGCGTTGTTCACCATTCAGATCGACCTAGAGGGCTCCTACTACGATTTGGACCGGTTCCTTCGATGGATTGAATCGAATCCCCGGCTGATCCGCGTCGACAGCATCGACATCGGCTTGAGTCAGGGAAAGTTGGGGCAAAAAAGCGGACTGCAAAACAAAGACAATATGCTCATGAAACTGGCCCTATCGGCCGTGGCAGGTTGAGATGGCGATTTCCCTCAGCAAATTGGCGCCTCGCGCCGTCGTGTTGACGGTGGTGGGCTATTGCGCCTGGCCGAGCCTGATGGAGTTCGCACCGCCTTCGACGACCTCGAAGCCGCAGATCAAACGATCCGAACCGCTGCTGCAACTAAAACCGGTGGTTTCGCAACCGCCCACAACCAATCCGTGGGGCGGTCGTGACGCCGCCACGCTGGCCGCCGCCCGAAAGGCCGCCGAGGCAAACGTCGCCCCAACGGCCGGAACGCCTAACAAAACGAAGGCCGCCCGCATTTCGCCTGCCCAATTGCTTGCCCGACTGACGCTCAACGCCACCTACGTCGCCGCCGATCGGCAACAGGCCGTCATCAACGGCCAACTCTGCGATGTCGGCCAAACCACGAGATTTCTCGACGCCGCCGGCGTCGAAACGGCCCCCTGCAAAATCATTCGCGTGCTTCCTCAGAAAGTCACGTTGGATTGCGGCGGCACGATGCTCGAATTGACCTATTCCGACAGCGCAGCCCGCAACCCGCTCGGCAACAAGACCGCCGCCGCGTCGAACCCCAGCTCTTTCTCCTCTCGTCCCGTCGACAAATAAATCTGACTTCCATGAACGCCACCGACGAACTGCACGCCTCGCTGCCGCTGTTGATCCGGCTTCTGCTGGACAAGGAGATTCTCACTCCCGACCAGGTGAAGGACGTCAACGATGCGCGGGTGAAGGACCACAGTTCGCTCGAAAGCCTGCTGGTGAGCAAGCGGATGGTCATGGACCAGCATATCGCAGAAGTCTATGCCGACTATCTGATGATGCCGCTGTTCGACACGGTGCCTGACGAAATCGATCCGCATCTGGTCGGTCTGTTGCCCGACAAGCTGTGCCGAGAACACATGTTCGCGGCGGTGGCGACCAACGGCGACGTTCTGGACGTGGCATTCACGTCGTTTGAAGACGCGTTGATGATCGACGAGTTGCAGTTGTTGGTCAACATGACGATCCGACCGCTGATCGCGCCGCTGTCGGTGGTCGACAAGATCCTCAACACACTGTACGTCACGGCCCGGACCAAGTTCATCAGCCACATCGAAGATTTCGCCGACGATAGCCAGGAAGACGACCGAGAAAACGGCGAAACTCCGGACGACGACAACATTCTGGAATTGGATCAGACGCCGCCGCCCGGTCCCGACGGTCGCATCATCCGCATGGTCAATCAGATCCTCGACGACGCCTTGCAAGCCGGGGCCAGCGACATCCATCTCGAACCGTTCGAGGACTCCTGCGCGGTGCGGCTCCGCATCGATGGTTCGCTCCGCGAGCTGACGCCGCCGACCAAGGCCCAATTTATTCCGATCATTTCCCGCTTCAAAATTCTTGCAAAGATGGACATCGCCGAAAAGCGAGTCCCTCAGGACGGCGCGATCGCCGTCAAGGCCGCCGACAAACGGATCGACTTGCGCGTGAGCACGGTGCCAACCGTCTACGGCGAGAAGATGGTCATGCGAATCCTCGACAAGGGCGCGATCCCGATCGAATTGACCGGTTTGGGATTCGACAAGCGTCAGTCGACCGACCTGATCGAATCGATTCGGATGCCACACGGCCTGATGCTCGTCACCGGGCCGACCGGCAGCGGAAAAAGCACGACGCTGTACGCTTGTCTCAACTTGCTCAATGAATCCGACACGAACATCTGCACGGTCGAAGACCCGGTCGAATACAAGTTCAAGGGCATCAACCAAGTGCAGGTCAAGTCGCAGGTCGGGCTGACGTTCGCCAGCGCGTTGCGCGCGTTTTTGCGGCAGGATCCCGACGTCATCATGGTCGGCGAGGTGCGCGACCAGGAGACCGCCGAGATCTGTCTCCGCGCGGCGTTGACCGGCCATTTCGTGCTGTCGACGATCCACACGAACGATTCGCTGTCGGCGGTAAACCGCCTGGTCGACATGAGCATTGAGCCGTTCTTACTGGCCTCGACGCTTCGTGTGCTTGAGGCGCAACGGCTGATCCGACGTCTTTGCCCCCATTGCCGCGAACCATACGAATGCACGCCGGAGCTGGCCAAGCGGCACAACCTCGAATCGGGCCAGAAGCTTTACCGGCCCAAGGGCTGCGACGCCTGCCGCGGTGCGGGCTACAAAGGACGCGTCGGCGTGTTCGAGGTGGTTCGGATCACGCCGCACATGGCCAATCTGATTCAATCGCGCACGCCGCTGCCCGAGTTGCGGACCGCCGCGCGCGAACAAGGCATGAAGCTGCTTCTCGACAGCGGCATGGACAAAGTGCGCGACGGCATGACCAGTCTTGAAGAAGTGCTGACGGTCGCCACCGCCGAAGACGAATAAGGATGGGACCGCATGGCATTTGAAGATTGGTTCATCACCAAAGCCCGCGTCTCGAGCAAGCCGCACAAGGGCGTTTCGCTGGACGACAAGATGAGCTTTTTTCATCAGTTGGCCACGCTCGTGTCGTCGGGCACGCCGTTGTTGCAGGCCCTCGAGATCGGCGCGGAGCAAAGCCAAAGCGTCAAACTGCGTCGGGCATTGAAGGACATCGCCGGCCGCGTAGCCGCAGGCAGCGCGCTATACGCCGCGGCAAGCAACTACACGAACATCTTCCAACGCCAATGGATCGAAGTGATCCGCACCGGCGAAATCACCGGAAAAATGGCGATGGTGCTCGAAGAACTCAACAAGCAAATCCGCGACTCGCGGGAGACGCACCGCAAAGTGTCCGGCGCGCTGATGTATCCGATCATTTTGATCGTCGTCACCGTCGTCTCCGTGACGGCCATGCTATGGCTGGTCGTCCCGACGTTCGCCAAGATGTTTAAGGACATGGGCGCCGAGTTGCCCGGCATGACGCAATTCGTCGTCGACGCCTCGGCGTTCATCGTCCACTATGGCATTTTTGTCGTCCTAGGCTTTGGAGCGGCGATTTTTGCGTTCCGGTGGTACTACAAAACGCCTGCCGGCCGTCGTCGCGTCACCGGCATCTTGATGGCCGTCCCCATGGTCGGCGAATTGCTGGTTCAATCGGCGATGTATCGCTTCGCCTCGAACATCGCGTTGCTGCTGAAGAGCGGCATCCCGATGTTGGAGACGCTCACGGTCATGGAAGGCGTTTTTCACGAAAGCCCGGTTTATCGCGAAGCGATCGAGCGGGTGCACAATCGCGTCGCCGCGGGCCGCCCGTTGGCCGCCTCGCTCGAAGAAACCCGGCTGTTCACCACGATGATGCTCAACATCGTCCAGATCGGCGAGGAGTCGGGCCAACTTCCGATGGTCATGGAGCAAATCGCCCCTTATTACAAGGAAAAAATGGAAAGCCTTGTGGCGAAAGTCACAAAGCTGCTCGAACCCGTCATCATCATGGGCATGGGCACCACGGTGGCCGGCATCATGCTGGCCATTTACATGCCGATGTTCGAGATGGCGGGCAAAGTCCACTAATTCGCTCATCCATGATGTCCTCCGATCGCCGCACCTCCGACCGAATCGCCGCGTCCAACGGATTCACGTTGGTCGAGCTGATCGTCGTATTGACGATCGTGGCCGTGATGACCATGATGAGCGCGCCCAGTTACTATCGCGCGGTCAAACAGTCCCGAGCCGACGTCGCCGCCGCGAATCTCCGCACGATTTGGGCCGCCCAACGACTCTATTGGCTCGAAAACCACGAATACACCGCCGCCCTCTCGACGCTGCAATCGTTGGGATTGGTCGACAAGCAACTGCCGACCAGCGCCGACGAACTCCAAGCAAGCCGCGCCGGAGGATTTTACTATCAGATCGCGCTGACGTCCGGCAGTTTTACGGCCACCGCCACCAACACACAGGACAACGTGACTATTACGATGGACCAGAACGGGCAAATGACTCCCACGGGCATCACGCTCGGATTCCAATGAACCGCCAGTTCTCCATGCAACCGCTGATCCGACGTCCGCCGCGGCCCAACACAAGAACGCGACGCGGCTACACGATGCTCGAATTGTGCGTCGCCATGATGGTGTTCAGCGTCGCCATTTCCGGGCTGTTCCCGCTGGTGGCCGTGTTGTCACGTCATTTGCAGCCGCTTCGCTTGTGCGATGCCCAGCCGCAAACCGCCACGGCGTCATGGTCGCCCGCCCGCGATTTCGAGACGGTCCGCTACACCTGGGCCGTGACGCCCTACGACGACCCCTGGATGCGCAAATTGGGCGCCGGCGCCCGCATCGCCTCGTCCACGATTGCAGCCGTTTCGCCCTCGCCGCTTCAGCCGCCCGTACGAATGCAGGACGACGACAACGGCTTCTTGGACGTCGACGGCGACGCATTGGACGACTACACCGGCGACACGTGGACCTACAACAACGCGGCGGCGATGGCCGTCGGCGGCGATCAGCATCGCGGCGTCGCCCTGCCCTTCGGCTCGACGTCCAACGGCGTGTCGCTGTGGCACATTACGATCGCCACGTCCGGCTGGTACGCGATCCAGGTCACGTGGACAGCCTCCGCCGATCAAGCGACCGACGCGCAGTTCACCATTCTCCGAAACGGATCGGCCATGACGACTCCGGTCACAGTCAACCAGCAAGTCGCCCCGGTCGGAGTGGCCGACGCCGACGGTCATCGCTGGGCCACGCTCGCCGGCGGGGCGTTCACGGCCGGCGACGTCATTCAAGTGCAACTGAGCGACGTCCGGGCCGCGTCGACCGAGACTGGAAGATACGTCGTCGCCGACGCCGTCCGCATCGTCCAAAACACGGTGAAAGTCAAATCGCTTGAACGATCGCCGACGGGAGTCAATAAAAACAGCAACAACGCCGATCTGACGATCAAAACCTCCGTGACGGTCCACTTGAACCAATGAATGCGCACGTCCGACCATGTCGAAGCGTTTTTGGATCCGCGATCCCGCGCGAATCGAACGGGCGTCGGACTGCTCGCGGCTTCACGCTGATCGAGGTCTCGCTGGCCTGTTCGCTCACCGTGTTGATGGCCGTCGTGCTCTCGACCACCTGGCGGCTGCTGATGCCGACCACCGCGTCGCTGATCGCTCGGTCGCAGCTTTTTCAGGAGATGAACGTCGCCGTGGCCTCGCTCGGCCGCGACCTCGGCGGCAGTTTGCCCGACTACCAGGACGCCGACCACCTGCCCGGCCAAAAGAAACAAGGACTGCTGCTGGCCGCCGCCTCGACCACGGATTCGGCGGGCGACCACCTGCGGCTTTGCTACGACGGCGGCGACTTGCCCGACGGCGTGGCCACGTGGTCCGCCCCGACCGAGGACGTTGTGGTCGACTACTACGTCGACGCCGCGACCCGAACGCTGCGGCGATTGAAAATTCTCAATGCGGCGTCCGGGACCAGCGTCACGTCGTTCACGGTGGCGAAAAACGTCGACAGCCTGAGCGTCGCCCCTTACGATTCCGAATATTTGCAGGTTGATTTGACCTTTTCGTGCGAAGTAAAAGCCGTCCATCAGCTCAGCCGACGCACGCTGACTCGCAAATGCACTCTCTTGGTCAAAAAAACGCCATGACCGGCCCTCGACGAAACCGCCGCGGCTACGCCTTGATGCTGACGATGATTTTCGTCATCTTCTTCGGCGCGGTGCTGGGCATTGCGTGGCGTCAGATCGCCTCGGCTCTGCGCGTCGAACAGTTCGGCGAGATCCGCCGGCAAAGCGATCGCGGCACAGTGCAAGCGGCGGCCGCCGCGATGAAAGTTCTGGAGACCCGATTGCGATGGGACGCCGTCGCCGGCTCGCCGAAACTCGCCGATTCCGACGCTGCGGCTCTCACCTTTAAGAAGAGCGTCGCCGACGACCAAGGCAACGTTCGTTGGTATTCGATCACCATGACGCGAACCGCCACGGGCGGCACGGCCACCGCAAATGTGACCACCGATTGGACGATCAACGTCGCCTGCGAATCCGCGGAGCCGGCCTGCGCCGAGTTACCTAATCCATCTCCTTAATCCCCTTGGAACCGCGATGAGCGATGCCGAAACAACACCGCCTGCCGCCAACGTCGAACGCCGACGCGCCGACCGGCGGCAACGCCCGACGAGCCCTTGGGCGGCGTTCTGGCCGTGGGGCCATCGCATGCACAATCGACGCGCCGACGACGAGCGTCGCCCCTATTTCGTCGACCGATTTTCGTCGTCTCTGTTCGTGATCGTCGTGATGCTCTTGCTGGCCACGCTGCTCGACGGTTTTCTGACCTTGCGACTGCTCGAAGCGGGCGCCAACGAGATCAACCCCGTCATGGACTGGCTGCTCGATTACGGAGCACTGCCGTTCGTGGTGGGCAAGTATCTCCTAACCGTCGTCGGGCTGCCGCTGTTGCTGGTCTTCAAAAACCACCGGCTGTTCGGCACGCCGCTCCGCGTCGGACATCTGATCCCCGTCGTGGTCGGGCTGTACCTCGTCCTGCTCGGATACCAGCTCGCGATGATGCACGAAAACGCTCTGTTTTGAACGGCGTTCGATGCGAGGCGACCGATCAGTTCCGCGGAGCGTCGGGGTTCATCACAATGGCCACTTGCACCGTACCCGACTTGAGGACGGTTTTGATCGCCGCCACGTCGCCCTTGATTTCCTTCAGCTCGTCGAGCACGTTGGCCTCCTGAGCTTTGCCGTCGTCATCCGCCGCGGCGCGGATTTTTTCGTGCGATCCGATCGCCATGCCGAACACCACGCCCGCCGCCAACAACATCGCCCAACCAAAACGACGACTCATCGCAAGTTCTCCTTTTTTATTGAGGGATCCGATCAGCAACCTGCCTTTTTGTCCCATTTTTCCTCAGCCGCGCTTCGACGACTGTAGCGCGGCCCCAGCCGCCACAGATCATCGCGTCGCCCCCGATCGTACTCGTAAGCGGCTCGACGCGCCACCTCGGACGCCCGTGGCGTCCAGCAGCTCGACGGCAACGTCCGAACCTGCGACGGCAGCCGACCGACCCAACGCACCAGCCCCGGTCCCGAAATGACCTGGTCCGGTGTAAGCTGCGACAACCACGACTCGCCGTCCAGCAATCGCTCGGGCTCTCGGGGCTCGAACCAACCGTCCGAGCGTCGCGCAAAACGCCGCACCACCAACTCGCCGCGCTGGGCGTCTTGGACCACCGAAAGCTCGGCAACCTCGTCGGGCGAGCCGTCGGCGATCACGGCCAGCGTGTCGATGCCCAACAGCTCGCCGCCGGTCGCATAGGCGAACAACTTGGCCGTGGCGATGCCGATCCGCAGACCGGTGAACGAACCGGGCCCCTGGGAGACGGCTGTCAGTTGCACGTCGTCGGGTCGCCAGCCGACTTGCCCCAACAAGTCTCGCATCGCAGGGGCCAACGACTGGGCACTCCGTTGCGAGTGACTTAACTCCATTTCCAACAAGACGTTACCGCCATCCGCGACCGCCACGCTGCCCGTTCGTTCGGTGGTTTCTAAAGCGAGAATTTTCATAGGCCGTCCGCATTCGATCGCGTCGCGCGTCCCTTCGAGATTTTAACAAGATGGTCGATTTCTCGAAACTGCACAATAGGTATCTCGACTTGACCGCCGCAAAATGCGACAATACACTGATGGTTTATCCTTCAGGTGCTCCCTCCCACTAGTTTATCCAGCGTCGTTCGGGGGCAGGACCGGCGACCGAAAGTTCACAAGCGTGAAACGAGCTCTCATCAGCGATATCCACAGCAATATCGAAAGCCTCGAGGCGGTGCTGGCCGACGTTCGAGATCAAGGCGTTTCCGAAATTTTCTGCCTCGGCGACCTGGTCGGATACGGCCCTAACCCGCGCGAGGTGATCGACGAGGCCATGAAGTGCCGCCTCTGTCTGTTGGGCAACCACGACCAAGGCGCGCTGTTCGATCCCGAGGGGTTCAATTCGGGGGCTGAACGGGCGATCTTTTGGACTCGCAGCCAACTGGAAAACGGGACCGGCTCGCCCGCCGCGCGCCAGCGTCGTTGGGATTTTCTCGGCGAGCTGCCCCGCAGCTACACGGACGGCAACATGCTGTTCGTCCACGGCTCGGCCCGAAACCCTTTGAACGAATATGTGTTTCCCGAGGACATCTACAACAAGCGGAAATTGGAGAAGATTTTCGCCTTGGTTCCGCAGTTCGTCTTTCAGGGGCACACGCACGTGCCGGGCGTGTTCACCGAAACGTTCAACTTCCTTAGTCCCGACGAGATCAACAACGAGTTTCGCTTGGGCCGCGAAAAGGCGATGATCAACATCGGTTCAGTCGGTCAGCCGCGCGACGGCGACCCCCGGGCCTGTTATGTGATTTTGGAGGATGAAGTGGTGCGGTTCCGTCGCGTGCCGTATTCGTTGGATCGGACGATCTCCAAGATTTACGAGGTGCCCGAGCTGGACAATTACCTCGGCGACCGGCTCCGCGAGGGACGATAGCCGTTTATTTTTTCGACCGAACCTTTTTTGACCGAGAGATGACCAACCGCGGATGAATGCAGATTGACGCCGATTCGTGGTGCGAGCGTGTTGCGACGAAGTTCGCCACTCCGAGTTTTGCGTTCCTCTGCGTCGGTCCGCGGTTTTTTCGTACGCCGAACGTGACGAAAAAACCTTGGGGCCGCCGTCCGAGCGGGGATTGATTCAGGAAACGATTATGGAACGACGTTTTGTCCTATTCCTTGTTCTTTCGTTCGTCATTCTGGCTGTTTCGTACAGTCTGACGCCGCAGCGTCCCAAGAAGGCGACGTCTCAACAAGCCCCAAACGCCAAGTCGGCGACGACCGAACCGAAACAATCGGCCGCGGAGCCGAAAGCGTCGACGACCCCATCGTCGAAGAAGGCCGCCGCTGAAAAACGCGAGGACAAGAAAAAGGCCGCAGCAACGATCCAAGCCGAACCCGAGTCGCCGGAGCATTGGATCACGCTCGGCTCGGCCGATCCGAAGGCCCCGTATCGCATGTTGGTCACGTTGACCAATCGTGGGGCGGCCGTTACGCGAATCGAACTGAACAGCCCGCACTCGAGCTACTGCGACATCGACGACCGCAGCGGCTACTTGGGCCACGTGGCGATCGATTCGGCCTTCCGCGGCGGCTGCCTGGTGCAAGTCGTGGGGGCCGGCACGCCCGCGGATGAGGCCGGTCTGAAACCCGGCGACGTAATGACCGGCCTTGAAACCTCGAGGAAGAAATACACGATCACCGATCGTCCATCGCTCGAAGCCGCGTTGGCCGGTACGCGGCCCAAGCAGACCGTAACGCTTTCGATCCTGCGCAATGGTCAGCCCAAGACGCTGCCGCCGGTCAAATTGCGACGCCGTCCGCTGGAAGTGGTCAAGCCGGAGAACGGCGATCCGCTGTCGATGCTGTTGACGCTCGACCGCGTCGACGATCTGAAGCTGTCAACGCAATGGGCTCGAGACGTAGCCGTCTACCGACTGTCCGACGAGTTGAAGCTCAGCCACCAAGAGTTGGCCGATCTGGACCTGAACGACGTGCGGCTTGCGCCGGACAGCGGCAAGCTGCGAGTCCGAGCCGAAGACCCCGACGTTCGCCAGTGGGTCTCGCTGTCCGAGGCCGCCCGTCATGCGATGAACGCCTGGCAGACGCAGCGCGGCGATCAGCCCGGTCCGCTGTTCCTGACGCTGCCGTGCAACGAATCGGGCGAACGGCTCACGGCTGCCGACATTCGCCGCATTGTCGTCCGCGTGCGCACCGAGGAGCAGGAGTCGGGGCAGACCGGCGCGTTCGCCGAATTGGACGGCGTCAACCTGCGTCACGGAACATGGCGACTCATCGAGCATGACGTCGATCACGCCGTGTTTCGTCGAACGTTGCCGCAATTCGGGCTGGAGTTGACGAAAATCTACCGGCTGGTCCGCGTACCCGAGGCGTCGCAGCAAAACGACGATTTTCCGGCATATCATCTGGAGTTCGACGTCGAGATTCGCAACGTCAGCGGCGAGGCCCGCACGGTGGCCTATCGGCTCGACGGGCCGACGGGCCTGCCGACCGAAGGCTACTGGTACGCCACGCGCGTCACGCGCACCGGCGGGTCGGGCCTCCGCGATTTCATCATTTCGTTCAACAACGAGACGCCGGGCATGGTCGGCGCCATAACGATCGCCGGCGACAAGCCCGAACTGCCTCGGCCCGACAAATCGCTCACCTATGTTGGCGTCGACGCCCAGTATTTTTCGGCGGTGTTGATGCCGCAACGCAAGAATCCGGCCGACATTTGGTTCGACGAATTGATGCCGATCCGCGTCGGCCGAGTCGACCAGAAACATCCGAACCTGACCGACGTCTCGTGCCGGCTGGTCGGCGTGGCGACGCCGCTGCGGCCCGACGGAAAATTGGTGAACCGTTTCAAGCTGTTCGCCGGTCCCAAAAAGCCGTCACTGTTGGAAAACTCTAAATACCGACTTGGCGATCTCATTTATTTCGGGTGGCCGATTTTCGCCGCGGTGGCGGTGCCGTTGACCTACGTGTTGCACGGGTTCTTTTTCGTCGTGCGCAACTACGGACTGGCGATCATCCTGCTGACGGCGTTCGTGCGCGGCTGCATGTTCCCGCTAAGCCGCAAGCAGACGCTGGGCATGCAAAAGATGCAACAGTTGCAGCCCGAGATCAAAAAGATTCAGGAAAAACATAAAAACAATCCCGAAGCCCGGACCAAGGCTCAGCAAGAGCTTTTCCGCAAACACAACTACAATCCGCTGGCCGGCTGCCTGCCGATTTTTATCCAGATCCCGGTGTTCATGGGGCTGTATCGAGCGTTGATGGTGGCGATCGAGCTGCGCGACGCGCCCTTGATTTCGCATGGCGTGCGATGGTGCTCGAATCTGGCCGCCCCCGACATGCTGTTCAGTTGGCAGGCGTTCATGCCGAACTTCATCGTCAACGGGCCGGGCATGTTTTGGCTCGGACCCTACTTCAATCTGCTGCCGATTCTGACGATCGTGCTGTTCATCTGGCAACAGAAGGTGCTCACGCCGCCGGCCGCCGACGAACAGGCCGCAATGCAGCAGAAGATGATGCAGTACATGATGATCTTCATGGGCCTGCTGTTCTACAAAGTAGCCAGCGGGCTGTGCATCTACTTTGTGGCGTCGAGCTTGTGGAGCATCGCCGAGCGGCAGTTTTTGCCAAAACCGCTGCCGCCGGCCGGTGGAGCCGAGACTCGCGCACAGGTCAAAGCCCGGGCGCGTCAGGCCGCCGAAGACGCCGCCAAGACGAAAAAAAAGAGCTGGTGGAAGAAGTAATCGCGCGGCGACGCCCTCGGCTCACACGCGCATCACGTCCAATTGCGACCGAATCGCCTCCAACGGCACCAACCGGCCGTGATTGCAACCGCGGCACCGTTCGGCGGCGTCTTGCCAAGCCTCGGGCGACGCCAGATTCGACGCCCAAAACGGCCATGTCCGACACTGGCGGGGCCGCGCGGCGTACACCTGGCAGACGCGTTTCTCGCCGTCGAAAAACACGCAATCGCCGTTGCTCCACTCGACCAGGCTCTTTCGGATCCCGACCTTGCGGACGTAGCGCCGCTCGAACTCGGGCACGTCGACGCCGACCGCCGCGGCCAACGTTTCAATCTCCGATTTGTTGACCCACACATAGCCCGGCGCCCCGGTGCAGCAATCGCCGCAGCCGGCGCACGAAAACTTCAGCCCATCGCAAAACCACGGATCGCTCACGTTGCCGTCCACTCCTCGCCCGACGAAACCAACAGGCGAGCGACTTCGGGCATCAGTCCGTACGCCAGGGCCAACAGTTTGACCGGATGGAGCGTCGGTTTGGCCGCGCCTTGCTCCATTTGAATTTTGCACGCGCTGCACTCGGTCGCCCCGGCCTGAATCGACGGGTCGCGCAACCGGGAGATCAGCTTCCAGCCGGCCCGGAGACTGTTGCGGTAATTTTTGTGCAGCAGGCCATACGTGCCGGCCATGCCGCAACAACCGGCCTCGACCTCGCGCAACCGCACGCCGGGAATCAGCCCCAAAAGCTGCCGCCCGGGCGAGCCGACGTCCAACGCACGCAAATGACACGGCAGATGATAGCCGACGGCCAGATTGAGCGGTCGAAAATCGAGCTGCAATTGTCCGCGCGCGTGCATTTGCCAGAGATATTCGCAGGCGTCGCTGCTGTGGGCCGCCACCAGTCGGGCGTCGTCCTCGTCGATCAACTGCGGGTATTCGTGGCGCAGGCACAACGCCGCAGCCGGCTCGGTCGTCACGACGTGATAGCCCTGGCGGACCGCCTCGGCCAGCGTCGCAACGTTGCGCTCGGCCAGACGCCGGGCGTGATCGATCGCGCCGGCCGCGATCGACGGCATGCCCGCCGGCCGCTGCTCCGGAGGCACATAGACCGCCACGCCGTTGTGTTCCAACACGGCCACGGCGGCGTCGGCCAACTGCGGGTCGAAATAGTTCGCGTAGACGTCGACAAAGTAGAGCACTTTTTGTGAACCGCGACGCGACGGACGCGTTCCATGACGCCGAGCCGTGCGACGCAAAAAGTTGCGTGCGCTAACCCGTGGCAGCTTCCGCCCCTGAGAGATGCCGAACGTCTTCTCCAAAAGCCATCGCATCTGACGGTTGGCCAGCGCCCAGTTGACCGGCGCCGACGCGACGCCCGCCATGCCGCCGAGCAGATCAAGCCGCGTCATGGCCCAATCGGCCAGCGACAGCCCGTTGGCCGCGACAAACGCGCCTTTGCTTTCACGCATCAGCCGCGGCACATCCACGCCCGCCGAACACTCCAGCCGACAACTATGGCAATGCACGCACAGATCGACAATCGTCTTGAACTCGTCGCTAGTCAACAGATGCAGATCGAGTTGGCCGGTCAACACGCCGCGAATCAGATTCGCCTTGGCCCTGGGCGACGCCTCTTCGGCCAGCGCAAACCGAAAAATCGGACACATCCGATCGCCGGGCGACTGCGTTCGGCACTCTCCGCAGCGATTGCAGTCGGACACCGGACTGTGAACTCGCGCAGGATCCCAATTCAATTGCAGCTCGACCAGATTCCGCAGCGAGGGCGAGGACGATTCCTCGGTCGCGGCGGCCGCGGCGGGCTCCTCGACGTCTGATTTCTCCGGTTTTGGCGAGGGCGACTGCAACGGTGGGCACAAGTATCGCGTCAGCAGCTCGGGATCATCGCCGACGATCTTGCCGGGGTTCAAGATGTTTTGCGGATCGAAAATCCGTTTAACTTCGACGAATACGTCATAGAGCGGCCCGGCCTGATTGCGTAGAAACGGCGTCCGGCTCAGCCCACAGGCGTGCTCGCCGCCGAGAATGCCGCCAACGGCCGCCACCTCTTGGTATAATTCGTCGGCCAATCGCCGCATGCGCTCCACATCCTCGGGATTCGACAGATCGAGGAACGGCTGAATGTGCAACTGGCCGTGCCCGGCGTGACAAAACAGCGCCGCCGTGACCAGATTCCGTTTGAGCACATTTTGAAGCCGAACCACAAAATCGGCCATCGCGTCGGGCGGCACCGCCACGTCGTCCACCACCGGCACCGGACGACTCGGCCCCTTCAGCCGATACAACGTCGGCCGCACCCGGTCGATCAGGTGCCAAAACATCGCGATTTCTTCCTCTTCAAACGCCTGACGCGCCCCGAACGCCAGACGCTTTTGATGCCAAAGCTCGTCGACCATCCGGCGGACCTGGTCGCGGATCTCCAGCGGGTCGTCGCCCTCTTGTTCGACGAGCAAGACGGCTTCGGCCTCGGAGGGAATCAACTGATTGAACCGCGGCTCGCCCTCCCGAGCGAGACTGATGTGCCGGCGATCGACCAAGTCGCACGCCGTCGGCTGGAACGGTAAAATGTCGAGCGCCGTCCGCGCGGCTTTTTCCACGCTGTCGAACATCAACAGCGCCATACCGCGATGACGCGCCAACGGGTCGGTGTTCAACAGCGCCTCGGTGACCAGCGCCAACGTGCCTTCCGAACCGGTCAGCAGCGCCGCCAGATCGAGAGAGTCGTCGCCCAACACACCGGCCAAATGATATCCGCAGTGACTCAGCGGCCCCGGCAGCCGCCCTTGGCGAATCACGTCGGCCCGCTCTCGCAACAGCGAGGCCACTTGATTGATCAGATCGCGTTTTCTCGGGATCGTACTGACACTTTGCCCGTCGACCAACGGTTCGCTGCCCAACTCCAAAACCTGGCCGTCGGCCAACACGACCTGTAAACTCTGCACGTGTCGCCGGGTCGATCCGTATTTGAGCCGCCGACTGCCGGCCGCATCAACCGCGATCATGCTGCCGATCGTCGTCATGGCGCTGGTGGTCGGATCGGGCCCAAACAGTCTGCCCGCGCGGCGCAACTGCCAGTTCAATCGCTCGTGCACGATGCCCGCCTGCACGCGGACCCGAGGCCCATCCTGCCGGATGATCCGATGCAGATGCGTCGAGAAGTCGACGCAGAGGCCCGGCCCAAGCGATTCGCCGGCCACCCCCGTCCCCGCGCCTCGAGCGTGAACGGGGATGCGTTTTTGCGCAGCGTATTGAACGCACGCCGCAACGTCGGCCGAACAACGGGGCCGTACGACGCCTTGCGGTCGAATTTCGTAGATGCTGGCGTCGGAGGCGGACAACTGCAAAAAGACGTCGTCGCAGCGAACCTCGCCCGTGACGAGCCCGCGCAGATCGTCCTGAATGCGTTCTCGCTGCTGATCGAGTGGGCTCATGCGTCGCCCTTTGCGGCTTTCGAGCCGCCGTCTCTGTCGACTAGTTCGTACGCCGCCGTTTCCGAGTCGCAGAACCTTCCGTCTCCCACGGAACGCACCTAACGATTTCCATAGATCAGCGTCATCAACTCGGCGCGGGTCGACGCTTTGTCGCGGAAACAGCCCTTCATGGCCGACGTGACGCAGACCGACCCCGGCTTGCGAACGCCGCGGATGGTCATACACGTGTGGACCGCCTCGACCACGACGGCCACGCCCTTGGCCTGCAACTCCTCGACCAACAGGTTGGCGATCTCTTCGGTCATACGTTCTTGCACCTGCGGACGCCGCGCGACCTCCTCGACCACCCGGGCCAACTTGCTCAACCCGATCACCCGCTTGCCAGGCAAATAGGCCACATGCGCCGTGCCCATGAACGGCAACATGTGATGCTCGCACATGCTGTTGAAGCTGATGTCGCGCACCAACACCACTTCGTCGCACGTCTCGGTGAAGAACTTGCGCAGATGGCGACGCGGATCACGATGCAGCCCGTCGAACAGCTCGGAATACATGCGGGCGACCCGCGTCGGAGTCTCTCGCAATCCTTCGCGGTCCGGATCCTCGCCGATAGCCAGCAAAATCTCGCGCACCGCGCGGACAATCCGCGGTTGATCCACTTGAGACAAATCCGAACGGCCCCGCCGGTCGTCGCTTTCGGCGTCCAGGCTGCCGGTTTCTTGATCGCTAATGCAAGACACGGTGAAAAATCCTTTGTTTTTTCTGACAGTCAACAAAATCTCAACCATTCCTACGGAATTCATTCATCTTAAGAGCCAGGCCGGCGGCTGTCAATTCACGCTGAATGCGGGCGGAAACGACGCCGAGGCTCGATCCGCCGCCTCAACACCGGCCTGGGCGAGATGAGTCAGCAGCAATTCGGCCCGCCGGCACACGTTTAATTCGCTGAGCAACCGTTGTTTGGCGGCAAGCGGGCTGTCGAGCATGTAGCCGATCACGTCGGTCAGCACGCCCAGCGGGACGTCGTCGCCCAGCAGTTGATCGACCTGTTCCTGAACCTCGGGCAACGAGGGCAGCAACGGCGTCACCGCCTCGCACAACCGGCGACGCAGGGTCGATTGCTGGGCCGTCGTGGACGCCGGATAGTGGTCGTCGCATAGTTCGACCATCGCCTCGCGGAACTGATGCAATGGCTTGATTTCTCGGACCAGCCGAATCCGACGCACTCCCAACAACAACACATTGTAGGTCCCGTCGGCCAACCGATGGTACGTCGTGATATGCCCCAAGCAAGCCATCGCATAGAGCAAAGGACGCCCTTCGTAATTGGCCTCCCAACCGGGCGCGAGCATCGCCATGGCAACCAGCCGATCGCCGGCCAGCGCGTGCTCAAGCAGTTCCCGATACCGCGGCTCGAAAACGCGCAAAGGCTGCATCACATGCGGAAACAACACCAAATTCGGCAGCGGGAACACCCGGACCTTGCCCGAGAAACGTTCCAGCGCGTGCGTCAACTCGTCGAACATCGCCATGATGAACGGCTCCTCATCCATCAAAATTATAGGGGGATGCCGTGTCCGAGGCCAATCGGGCCGGCGTATCGGTCGGTCCCTTGACAGACGCGGCCACTGGGGGTGACAATCCCGTTTTCCGCCCAATGCGATTTTCACGACTCCTCTTTTTTTTCAGCTTTCCGCCGCCATGACCGCCGATGACACCCAACAACACGCCCTGCAAGTGGCCCGAGGACTGGCCAAAGCGTATCCCGAGGCCGCCTGCTCGCTCGACTTCCACACCCCGCTCGAATTGTTGATCGCCACTATCTTGTCGGCCCAATGCACCGACGTGCGGGTCAATCAGGTCACGCCGGCGTTGTTTCGGAAATATCCGACCGCGGCCGATTTCGCCCGGGCCGATCGGACTGAGTTGGAACACGACATCCAAAGCACCGGTTTCTTCCGCAATAAGGCCAAAAACATCCAAAATTGCTGCCAGGTGCTGCTCGAACGCTACGACGGCAAGGTGCCGCAGCAGCTCGATCAACTGGTCGAATTGCCCGGCGTCGGCCGAAAAACCGCCAACGTGGTGCTGGGCACGGCGTTCGGCATCGCCTCGGGCGTCGTGGTCGACACGCACGTCAGCCGGCTCAGTCGACGGCTCGGTTTGACTCGGGAAAAGGACCCCGAAAAAATCGAACGCGACTTGATGGGACAGTTGCCGAAACGCCAGTGGATCGTGCTGAGCCATCGCATGATCCAACACGGACGCCGCTGCTGCACGGCCCGAACCCCCCATTGCTCCGAGTGTCCACTGCGAGCGATCTGTCCGCGAATCGGCGTCGAAAAAAATCCCAGGAAATAACCGTGCCGCCGATGCAACCCTCCGCATCCATTCCTTTTTGTCACGCATCCTTGCCATGGTCCTATCCGGTCAAGAAATACGTCGCCAACTCGGCACCAACATCACGATCGACCCGTTCGACGAGTCGCGGCTGAACCCCAACAGCTACAACCTGACGCTGCACGACGAGTTGCTGGTCTACGAAGAAATCGTGCTCGACATGCGTCGGGCCAATCGGTTCCGGCGGCTGACGATCCCGCCCGAGGGTTTGGTGCTGCAGCCCAACCAGCTCTACTTGGGCCGGACCGTCGAACGAACCGAAACGCACCATCTGGCGCCGATGATCGAGGGCCGCTCGTCAATCGGGCGGCTCGGGCTGTTTGTCCACGTGACGGCCGGGTTCGGCGACGTCGGGTTCTGCGGCTACTGGACCCTCGAAATGTTCGCCATCCAACCGATCCGCATCTACGCCGGGGTGGCCATCTGCCAAATTTTCTACCATGACATCCTGGGCGATTTTGTCGAATACCAAAGCGACAAGTATCAACACAACAACGACATCCAGCCCAGTCTGTTGTTCAAAGAGCTCCTGCCCAAAGACGCCCAAGACACGCAGCTCAAGCTACCTTTTGGGATGGAACATCCAAAATAGGTAAGCCAGGCAACGGCAACACCAACCCAACCTGGTATGACAGTCCACCCCTGTTTTTTGAACTTGACGCATGATACAGCCGATAGTACATTTATATCATGTCAGTCGATCAAACACGCGACCGAATCGTCGATGCGGCCCTCAAAATACTTCTATCGAGGGGCGTCGGCAAGACTAGTCTCACCGACGTGGCCTACGAGGCCGGCGTGACCCGAGTGACGGTCCATCGCTACTGTGGGGACAAGCGGGGGCTGATCCGCGCAATCATTATGAAAATCGCCGCGATTTTTCAGACCGCCGCGCTTGGCGAGCCGACCGATTCGTTCGAGGCGATCGACGGCCGAGTGGATGAGCTTGGCCGGCAACTGGCCGCGCTGCCCAAGCAAAACCTGCTGGAGCGGCTCGAAGAGATCAATCGCGTGTATCCCGAGATTTATGCGGAGTTCCGCGCGGCGCAACGGGCGGCGGTCGATCGGATCTTTTATCATGTATTGGCGGCGGCCACCCGCGATCAATCGTTGCGGCCGGAAGTCAACCCCGAGGTGTTGAAGGCGATTTTTTGGGCCTCGACGGTCGGGCTGCTCGAAAACCCGACGCTCATTTCCTCAAACGTGTCGCTCGACGAAATCGTCACGACGGTGTCCGAAGTGTTTCGACACGGCATTCTCAAGAGCGAAGCCAGCGGAGGCGACTAACGTGCATCGCTATTGCATATTTGTGTTCATCGGTTGGATGTGTTTGCCGGCGGTGGGCTGCCGGCGTTCCCGCGTCGAAGACTCGCCGCCCATCGCGGTGCAGACCGTCGCGTTGGCCCGCGAACCGGTCAGCTCCGAGGTGCATTACGGCGCGACCGTCCGCGAGCATCAGCGAATTCAACTTTCGTTCAAAGTGCCAGGCACGGTCGAGTCGCTGTTGCAAGTGCTTCGCTCCGACGGCCGCGTGACCGACGTTCACGAGGGCGACATCGTCACCAACGATCCATCGCGGCCGGTGGCCGAATTGGACGACTCCGACTATCGACGCCGCATGACCGGCGCGCAGGACCAACTCGCCCGGGCGGAGGCGAAACAGCGTGCGACCGAAGCGACGGTCACGGCCGTCCGCGCGACTTACGAACGCATCAAGGCGATGCACGATCGCGGCTCGGTCTCGCAGCAGATGTACGACGACACGCTGGCCAAGCGGGACGCCGCCAATGCGGAGTTGGATGCCGTGGCGCGCGAAGTGGGCGCGGCCGGCGTCGCATTCCAGCAGGCCGAAGACGACTGGAAACACTGCAAACTGATTCCGCCGATTCCCAAGGCGGTCGTTTCGCGGAAATATACGGAGCGCGGCGAGCGGGTGCAAGCCGGCCAGCCGGTGTTCGAGATTATGGATCTGTCGACGATGCGGGCGGCGTTCGGCGTGCCCGACACACGCATCGATGAGTTCCGGCTCGGCCAGACGGTTTCGGTCAGCGCCGACGCCTTTCGCGGGCTGCCGCTGGTGGGCCGCGTGACGAAGATTCTGCCGGCCGCGGACCTGCGCACTCGCACGTTCGAGGTGGAGGTGACGATTGACGAGCCGAAGGAATTGCGGCCGGGCATGGTGGTTTCGATCGTCGTGGGCCGTCCGCACCAGATGGTGTTGGTACCGATGACCGCCGTGCAGCGCGGCGACAAACCCGGCGAGTTGGTCGTGTTCGTCGTCACGGACGAAAAAGGCAAGCAGGTGGCCCGGCGTCGCCGCGTCCAACTAGACGGCATCTACGACAACCGCATCCGATTGATCGAAGGCCCCGGCAGCGAAATCCGGAAAGGCGACCCGGTGGTCGTCAGCGGCGCGTTCCGCTTGGTCGACGGCCAAGAGGTTCGCGTGCTCGACGCTCCGAAATCCGTGACGGGGGCCATCCCATGACGATCACCCAGTTTTTCGTCTACAAGCGGCCGATCGCCTGGACGGCGCTGGCGGCCATCATGATCTGGGGCTACGTCGCCTACATGGCGATGCCACAGCGACACGATCCGATCATTCCGATCCGCATCGCCACGGTCATCACGATCTATCCGGGCGCCGACGCCGAAAAAGTCGAGCAAGAGGTGACCCGCAAGATCGAGACGCAAGTGGGTCAATGCGGGCAGGTCGAAAAGGTTTATTCGCTGAGCCGACAGAATCTCTCGGTCGTGTTCATCGAGCTGTTCGAGTCGGTCAAGGACACCGAAGAGGTCTGGCAGGACATCACCGCGCGGCTCGGGACGCTGACCAATCTGCCCACGGTCCACGGGCGGCCGCTGCACCCGATCATCAACAAGGATTTCGGCGAAACGGTCGCTATGCTGTTGACGATCTCCAGCCCGAAGGTTTCCGATTTCGAGATCCAAGAGCGCGCCAAAAGCATCCAAACCACCATCGAGGCGTTTCGCCGCAGCCGGCCCAAGCCATTTCAGCGCGACCGGATGACCGCCGTGTTGGTCTATCCGAACACGGTCGGGCGGTCGTACGTCGTGTGGCTCGGCAACAGTTTTCTGCAATACATGACCGAAAAGGGGCTAATCGAGGACGGCCATCTGGTGGAGCCGCCGAGCACCGGCTGCCTCGATTTTCAGGTGGTCCGCGGCAAGACGGACGACCAAGTGCGACGCGAGGCGTTGCGATGGGAGCGAAACACGCTCGGCGCGGGCATGTCGCATCCCGACATTTGGCCGGGCATCCTGGTCCGCAATCTGTCGACGCTCGGCGCGCGGCTCGGCCGTTCGTGGGAGGACAAGTCCGGCGCGCGACCCGACCGCTACAGCTATCGTGAGCTGCTGCGGTTCGCCGATCGGATCCGCGACCGGTTGAAGCAGTATCCCACGATCGGCAAGATCGACGAGATCGGCGTCCAAAACGAAACAATCTATCTGTATTACAGCAACCGACGATTCGCCGCGCTTGATCTTTCGCCGCAGTTGATCGCGGCGCAACTCGACCGTCGCAACATCAATTTGCCCGGCGGCCGCGTCGAGACCTCGCAGCAAAGCGTGTTCGTCCATCCGACGGGCGAGTTCACCAACGAACAACAGTTGGGCGAAGTGGTGTTGGACGCCCGCGGCGGCTATCCGGCCTATCTGCGCGACATGGTCGACATCGTCCGCGGCTACGAAGATCCGCCCGGCGTGATGAACTTCCGCACGGTCAAGGTGAACGCCGATCGACCGCCCGAGGCCAAAATGCCAGGCGAGTTGACCCTTGGGATCGACGGCCACCAGGACGACGAGGAGCGGACGCTCCCCAAAAATCCAAAGCTGCAAACCACTCGGGCCATCACGTTGGCCATTCGACAGATCAAAGGCTCGCACATCGACGCGTTCGCCCGCGACGTGTCCGCCGCGCTCGATTCGCTCAAGGGCGTGCTGCCCGACGATCTGCGCATCGAAAAAATCCACAACGAGCCGGTCGAGGTCCGCGCCAAGATCAAACAGTTCGACCAGAACCTGCTCGAAGCGGTCGCGATTGTCATTCTCGTCGCGTTGGTGTTCATGGAGTGGCGTAATGCGCTGCTGGTGGCCGTCTCGATTCCCGTCACGGTGGCCATGACGTTGGGCATTTGCCAACTGCTGGGCATCGATCTACAACAGGTGTCGATCGCCGCGATGATCATCGCGTTCGGCCTGCTGGTCGACGACCCCGTGGTGGCCGGCGACGCCATTAACCGCGAGATCGCGGCCGGTAACCCACGAGACAAAGCCGCATGGCTGGGCGCACATCGCCTGGCTCGCGCGATTTTTTACGCCACGGTGACCAACGCCGTCGCGTTTTTGCCGCTGTTGATGGTCGAGGGCAAGACGGGCAACTTCATCTACTCGTTGCCGGTCGTCGTCGTGGTTTCGTTGGCTTGCAGCTTTTTCGTGTCGATCACGTTCGTGCCGCTGCTGGGCTACTATCTGCTTCGCGGCCAAAAGGGCTTCGAGGACGCCGATCGCGGCGGGTTCGGCGGCTGGGTGGCTCGAACCTATCGCCGGTTCTCGGCATGGAGCTTGAACCACAAGGCGGCCGTGATGACCGTCGCGACGATTCTGTTGGTGGGCGGAATCTCGGCGCTGCCGCTGTTGGGCACGGCGTTTTTCCCGAAGGATCTTCACACGATTTTCAGCGTCGGCGTCTATTTGACCGAAGGGTCGCCGATCCGCGAAACCCGCAACGAGACGATGAAGGTGCTCAAGGAGATCGACCGGCTGGAAGGCAAAAACATCTCCGGCTACACGACGTTCGTCGGCCAAGGCAGCCCGAGGTTCTGGATCTCGATCGTGCCCGAGCAGCGGACCGACAACTACGCACAGATTCTGGTCAACACGATCAATCCGCACGTGACGCAACAGGTCGTCGAGCGTTTAAAACGGGAACTGCCGCCTCAGGTGGCGTCGGCCCGCGTGGTCATCGAGCAGCTTGAGACCGGGCCTCCGATCGGCGTGCCGGTGCAAATCCGCCTGTTCGGCGACGATCTGGACACGCTGCGTCGCATCGCGGCCGCAACCAAGCAGGAGCTGCGACGAATCCCCGGCACCGACAATATCCACGACGATTGGGACAACGAGGTGTTCCAGTTGTCGGCCACGATCGATCCGGCCAAGGCCAATCTATCGGCCGGCATCACGAACGAGGACGTCGCCGTGTTGCTGCAAACCGGATTGTCAGGCCTGCCGGTCACGTATCTGCGAGAAGAGGACCGGCTGATTCCGATTACGTTCCGTCTGCGGAGCGACGAACGCACGCGAATCGAGGACATCAACAATCTAGACGTGATCAGCGGACTGACCAACGCACGGGTGCCGATCAGCCAGATCGCCGATTTTTCGGCCAAAATGGTCTCACCCAAAATTCGCCGCCGCGATTTGCAGCGGTGCATCACGGTCAAGTGCGACACCCGGGCCGGCACGCTGGCCAGCACGGTGGTCAACCACATGCAACGCTGGCTCAAGAAGAACTCGACCGACTGGCCGCCTGGCTACCGCTATCAATTCGGCGGCGAGTATGAGGAGCAAACCAAGGGGTTCCGATCCGTCGGCCTGGCGCTGACCGCCTCGATGGTGCTGATCTATCTGGCCCTGGTGCTGCAATTCAATAGCGTCACGAAACCGCTGGTGGTGTTTGTCGGCGTGCCGTTCGGCATGGTCGGCGGCATGCTGGGCCTGTTGCCGACCGAGACACCTTTCGGTTTCATGGCCTTTCTGGGCGTGGCGTCGCTGGCCGGCGTGATCGTCAGCCACGTGATCGTGCTGTTCGACTACATCGAAGAAGCCCGAATGCGCGGCGAGCCGCTCCACCAGGCGGTGATCGACTCGGCCTTGGTCCGGCTGCGGCCCGTGCTGGTGACGGTCTTGGCCACAGTCGGCGGCCTGATCCCGCTGGCCCTCAAGGGCGGTCCACTTTGGGAACCGATGTGCTACGTGCAGATCACCGGTCTGTTGCTGGCCACGTTGGTCACGCTGGGCATCGTGCCGGTCGTCTACGTGGCGTTCGTCGAAAACGGCTTGATCCGCTGGACGCCCGAAGAACAAAAACCGACGTCGTAGCGCCTGCTATTCGGAATAGCCGTCCGGATGGTTTTTGAACCAACGCCAAGCGGTGCCCACGATGTCGTCGATCTCGGTGTGCCGAGCCGACCAGCCCAACTCGCGCCGCGCTTTATCGGCGTTGGCGAACAGCATCGCCGGATCGCCGGCGCGTCGCGGGCCGTATTCGATCGGGATCTTGCGATCGGTCACACGCAACACGGACTCGATCACCTGCTTGACCGAATAGCCGTGTCCGATGCCGAGGTTGTAAAATCGCGTGTCGCCAGGCTGCAACGCGTTCATCGCCGCGATGTGGGCCTCGCAAAGATCCTCCACGTGGATGTAATCGCGGATGCACGTGCCGTCGGGCGTCGGATAGTCCGTGCCGAACACCGTGACCTTATTTTCCCGTCCCAACGCCGCCCGCAACAGGACGGGAATCAGATGCGTCTCGGGCCGATGGTCCTCGCCGAGCGAACCGTCGACGGCCGCCCCGGCCACGTTGAAATAACGCGGCGCGACGAATGCAAACTGCGGATCCGCGGCCGCGTAGTCCCGCAGCACCCGCTCGACGCACCATTTGGACCAGCCGTAGGGGCTGACCGGCTGTTGACGCATCGTTTCCACCAGGGGCGTCGACTCGGGCTCGCCGTAGGTCGCGCAGGTCGAGCTGAACACCAGCCGCTGGACGCCGGCCGTGCGCATCGCCCGGAGCAGGCTGATCGTGCCGGCCGTGTTGTTGTAGTAATAGGCCAACGGATCGGCCACGGACTCGCCCACATAGGTGAGCGCGGCGAACTGCATGACGCAATCGACGTGATGTCGGACCAGAACGTCGGTCAGCTCGGCGGTGTCGGCCAGATCGAGCTTAAAAAACGCCGCCCGACGATCCACCGCCGCCGCATGTCCTCGACAGAGATTGTCGACCACCGCAACCCGATGGCCGGCGTCCAACAATTGCCGAACGGCATGCGAACCAATGTACCCTGCTCCGCCGCAGACTAAAACGTTCATTGAGCGATTCCTTCGCACAAGAAAAACTGAAAGACCGACGCGAAAGACCTTAAGATATCGAATCGTCCGCCGCGAATCAACAAATCCTGGGCATTTGTTCGCCGGAAAGGAAGTCGAGGATACGCCCGGCCCCGAATCGGTTCTTCAACTCGACCACGCCCGGATGCGCGGCCACGACCGTGCCGATTCGAGCGGGGCCAACCGCCGCCGGGTGGTTTTGCATCGCCTGCAACACGCGATCCGCCACCTCGGCCGGCACAAAGACCGCCAACCGGCCCTCGTTGGCCGCGTAGAGCGGATCGAGCCCCAACAGTTCGCACGCCGCGGCGACCGGCTCGGCCACCGGGATCGACGCCTCGTCCAGCTCGATGCCCACGCCGGCGTCCAGGGCGATTTCGTTGACTGCGGCCGCCAGTCCGCCGCGCGTCAGATCGCGCAGGCAGTGGACGTCCGCGCCGGCGGCCAGCATCGCCGCCACCAGATCGGCCAGCGGCGCGCAATCGCTCTCCAACGCCCCTTCAAACTCAAGCCCCTCGCGCACGGACAAAATCGCCATGCCGTGTCGGCCCAGATCGCCGCTCACCAGCACCGCGTCGCCCGGCGCGACCCGAGCGGGCGAAATGTCGACGCCCGGGGCGATCCAACCCACGCCCGCCGTGTTGATGAACACGCCGTCGCCCTTGCCGCGATCGACCACTTTGGTGTCGCCGGTGACGATGCGCACGCCGGCCACTCGGGCCTCGTCGGCCATCGATCGCACGATCCGACGCAACGACTCAATGGAAAAGCCCTCTTCGAGAATAAAGCCGGCGCTGAGCGCGTCCGGCCGGGCCCCCGCCATGGCCAAATCGTTGACGGTTCCGCAAACGGCCAGGCGTCCGATGTCGCCGCCGGGAAAAAACAGCGGATGGACCACGTAGCTGTCGGTCGTGAAAGCCAGCCGCCCCTCGCGCGACGACAACACCGCGGCGTCATGCGGAGGCTCGGCCGCTTCGGTCCGGTCAAACACGGATCGGAACACCGACTCGATCAACTCGCGCATCAGACGCCCGCCGCCGCCATGGGCCATTTGCACCGTGGCGTGGTCGTTCAACGGAACGGGACAATTCAAATGAAATGCATCGCTCATAGGACTGCAAAACCGCAAGCGGCCAACTCGTCTAATCCCTAATCTCTATTGTCTCCGATATCGAAAATAGGCCGCGCAGGCCCCTTCGGACGAAACCATCGGCGCGCCCAACGGATGGCTGGGCGTGCAGCGGACGCCGAACGCGGGACAATCGTTCGGGCGACGATGCCCCTGCAAAATCTCGCCGGCGATGCACTCGGCGGGCTCGTCGGCCGTGATCGTCTCGACTTGGAACCGTCGCTCGGCGTCGAACCGCTCGAACTCCGGCCGAAGCCCGAGCCCGCTGGCCGGAATCTCGCCGATGCCGCGCCACTTGCGCGACACCACCTGAAACACGTCGGCCATTTGGCGCAACGCCGCAAGATTGCCCTCGGGACGGACCGTGCGAGCGTATTGGTTTTCGACCTCAAAACGGCCCGACTCCAACTGGCGAACGCACATCAGCACGCCTTGCAAAATGTCGACCGGCTCGAACCCCGTCACCACGATCGGCACGCGATAACGCTCGGCGATCGGACGATATTCCTCCAGGCCGGTGATCGTGCAAACGTGTCCGGCGGCCAAAAAACCCTGCACCCGGTTGGCCGGCGCGTCGAGCACAGCCCGCATCGCCGGTGGCACCAACACGTGCGACACCAGGAGCGAAAAATTGGTCAAGCCGCGTCGGGCGGCCTCGGCCACCGCCATCGCATTGGCCGGCGCGGTCGTCTCGAACCCCACGGCGAAAAACACGATCTGACGGTCCGGACAGCGCTCGGCCAGCGCGACGGCGTCCATCGGCGAATAGACCGTCCGTACGTCGCCGCCTTCCGACTTCACGGTCAGCAGGTCCTTCTGCGAACCGGGCACGCGAAGCATGTCGCCGAACGAGCAGAACGTGACCTCGGGCCGACCGGCCACCGCCACGGCCTTGTCGATCATCTCGATCGGCGTAACGCACACCGGACAGCCTGGCCCATGGATCAACGTGATCGCACGCGGCAGCATCTCGTCCAGCCCGAATCGCAAAATCGCGTGGGTCTGCCCGCCACAAATCTCCATAATCGACCACGGCCGGGTCGTCGCCTGCGCAATGGCGTCGGCCAAGCGTCGGACCGTGTCGGCGTCACGATATTCGTCAAGAAATTTCAAAGTGAGCGATTAGGGGGTTTAGGGGCGGACGATTGGGACGGTTCGGCGGCGGCGTACGATTCGATTTCTTCGAGGAAGGCCATCGTTTCGCGGGCCTCGGCCTCGTCGATCCGACTCAACGCGAACCCGACGTGGACCAACACGTAGTCGCCCACTCGGACCTCGGGCGTGTAGGACAAGCAGACGTTTTTGACGATGCCGCCGAACTCGACCTTGCCCATCGGCAGGCCGTTCTGCTGATCGATTTCAATCACTTGACCGGGGATTCCCAAACACATGATGTCAAGGCACGGAGAGGTTCTGTGACGGCTGGAGGGCGAGCCACGCTTGGCCCAGCGACAGACCGCCGTCGCCCGGCGGCGTCTGACTTTGAGTATACACCAAGAAACCCTCGGCCGACAGTCGGTCGCGGACCTTCTCGGCGAGCAGGACGTTTTGAAAACACCCGCCGCCGAGCACGATCGGCAGCCCGCGACCCAACGCAACCGCCGTCCGTGCGGCCATTTCGGCCAAACCGTTGTGAAATTTCGCACTGATGCGCCCGACCGACACGCCAGCCCGACGATCGGCCAGCACGCCGTAGATCATCGGGGCCCAATCGATGACCGCCGGCGCGGACGGGTCGCCCTGTTCCAACGGCATCGGGTAGGCGTCCGTTTCAGTGGGATCGGCCGCGAACTCGAGCGCCATCGCCGCCTGGCCCTCGAAACTGATCACCGGCGGCAATCCGCAAAGGGCCGCCACGGCGTCGAACAGCCGCCCCATGCTGCTGGTCCGCGGCGCGTTGAGCCCGCGTCGAATCGCCGTCAACAGCGTCGAGAGCTCTTGCGGCGAGAACCACTCGGCCGCCAACGGCGCTGACTGATCGCCGAACAACTCGAACAGCAATCCCAACGCAGAGCGTCGCGGCTGCCGAGCCGCACGGTCGCCGCCGGGCAACGCGAACGTCCGCAGATGCGCCGCCCGGCGATAAGTCGCCTCCTGACACAAAAGCGTTTCGCCGCCCCAGATCGTGCCGTCGGGGCCGTAGCCGGTGCCGTCCCAGCAAAACGCCAACACCGGCCCTTGGAGTCCGTGTTCGGCCATGCACGAGGCGGCGTGGGCGTGATGATGCTGCACGGTCAGCAGCGGCACGCTCCACCGCGAGGCCAACTGCCGGGCGTAAAGCGTCGACGCGTAGTCCGGATGCAAATCACAAGCGACCGCCTCCGGCACGACGTGGAAAAACGCCGTCAGATCGTCGATCGCGCGGCGAAACACCTCGACGCTGGCCAACCCGTCCAAATCGCCGATATGCGAGCCGAGCACCACGTCGACCGACGCGGAGGCGGACGAAAGCGCAAGGGCCACGGTGTTTTTTAGATGCCCCCCGACGGCCAACACGGTCGGATGACGCGAGACGGCCAGCGTCAGCCGGATCGGCCGTGGCGCAAACCCTCGCGCACGACGTAGCACCTGAACGCCGCTCGGCCCGACCCGCACGACCGAGTCGTCCACCGGACGCGCGATCGGCCGATCGTGGGTCAGCAACACATCGGCGATCGGCCCGAGCCGCTCCAATGCGTCTTGCGTATCAGTGGCCATCGGTTCGTCCGACAGATTGCCGCTGGTGCAGACGATCGGCCGCCGCAGGGCGTCCATCAACAACCAGTGCAGCGGCGTGTAGGGCAGTAGGACGCCAAGATACGGATTGCCCGGAGCCAGCAAAGTGGAGAGCGGAGAGTGGAGAGTGGAGAGTGACGGTGTTGCGACGTTTTTCTTTTTCAGCAGGACGATGGGCGCTCTTGCGGACGCCAACTCGGCAGCCTCCAGCTCGGACACTTGGCAGCAGCTCCGCACGTCGTCCAGCCCGCGGAACATGAGCGCGAACGGACGGTCAGGCCGACGCTTTCGTCGTCGCAATCGCGCAACGGCCTCGTCCGACGTGGCGTCGACCAGCAGTTGAAATCCGCCGAGCCCTTTCAATGCGACAATCCGACCTTCCCGGATCGCCTCGACCGCCGCCTGCAACGCCGACGCACCCGCGGCCAGCGTCCGACCGTCGGCGGCCAACAGTTGCAGCGACGGTCCGCACCGGGGACAAGCGATCGGCTGGGCGTGGAATCGTCGGTCCCCCGGGTTTTCGTACTCCAAGCGGCACGCCTCGCACATCGCAAAACCGGACATCGTTGTGCCGGCCCGATCGTAGGGCAGCCGCTCGAGGATCGACCAGCGCGGCCCGCAATGGGTGCAGTTCGTAAACGGATAACCAAACCGCCGCTCCGCCGGGTCGCGTAACTCGGCCAAGCATTGCTCGCACGTGGCCAGGTCGGCCGGAATCGTCGGACGTGGCTCGGCGGCCTCTCGGCTACTGCGAATCTGGAACACGGCCGATTCGTCGTTCGCATCGAGAATGGGAATCTCTCGGACGTCGATCGCTTCGATACGAGACTGCGGCGGCGCGTCGGCGCGCAGCCGCGCGACAAACGCATCGAATGCGGACGCCGGGCCCTGGACCTCGATCTCGACTCGGTCGGACTGGTTGCGTACCCAACCGCGAAGGCCGCAACCGGTGGCCGCCTGATAGACGAACGGCCGAAACCCTACGCCCTGCACAACGCCTCGGACGGCCAGCGACCATCGACGAACCGGATTTTCCGAAGGCCGTTTCATGGGCCAGACGCCCCCCGTGTGCTCGCATCCACGCCCGCAACGTTCCCAAAACTGTCGCAAGCTCCCACATTTCAATGTACGTCGCCGGAAGCCCCAACGAAAGTGGTCCGCAGTGGTCGGTTGACCGGCGGCGACGGTTGCTCTACGATGGAGACCATGTTCAGTGTCCTGCGAGAAATCCACTTTTGTTACGGCCACCGCCTGTTGAATTACTCGGGCAAGTGTCGCCATCTGCACGGCCACAACGGGCGCGTGGTGCTCGCGTTCAAAACGTCCGGGCTCGACGCCCAGGGCATGGTGCTGGATTTTTCGGCCATCAAACGCGGCGTGAACGGCTGGATCGACGAAAATCTCGACCACCGGATGATTCTCCAGCGAGGCGACCCGGCCGGTCCGGCGCTAGAACAACTCGGCGAGCCGCTCTTTCTGATGGACTCCCCTCCGACGGCGGAAAACCTCGCCCGACTGATCTACGACGCGGCCCGACAGTTGGGATTTCCGGTGGTCGACGTACGTTTGTGGGAAACGCCGCAGTGCTGCGCGAGATATTCGTCGAGCGGCGCCGAGGCGTGAGCGTTCCACCTTGTGGGCTGACGGAAATCCGCTATAATACGGAGCTGTGCTGTTTTGCTGAGCCCTATTTCGACCGTTTTGAAGGATTGAATGGTTATGGGAACCCGTCCTCGCACCAGTTTTGTGATGAAGCTGAAGCGCCGTCGTTGTCCGAAGTGCGGCGGCCAGATCAACTCGCAGCGGACCCGTTGCAAGCGGTGTCACGAGTTGCAGGGCCGGCCGAAGAAGTAATCACGTCCGACGGCGTCACAACGGGTTTCTGGCGACCTGATGCCGTTGGGGGCTGCGCGGCATGCGTGATCGAACGGTTTCCTCTCTAAATTCTGCCTGCGGCGCGAATCCGCTCGGGCTGTCGGCGACGTTTCGCCCGCTTTCTACCGCTTGGACAGACGCCAAGCCTCCGTCGATGCGGGTTTTGCCCAGGATAAGTCTTCTTCAGATTCCCCGCTTTTGGGCTACTGCGGTCGGGATTCGGGTGCTGCGGACGAGCCAAGCTGGCGAAAGTTTTCTGTTTGGCGAACGCTTCTGGTGTAAAAAACACTGGTTGGTCGGCCTTACGGTCGCTGTATTTTCACTGGCTTGCGCTTGTGGAAATCTTTGCGCCAAAGGAGCAGTAAACCTTTTACTGGAAATACGTTACGTTCGCTCAAGCGTGCTTCCAGAAGCGGTCGATACGGTTAGTGACCCTTAAGTCAATGATGCGTGCCATGGTGGCACGTCTCGAGGGCGCGTCAGGCAACCGGATCGGGTAGGAATCGAACCAAGGATTGGTTCGACGGCCCTGGCGCAGTACACCGTATGAACTGCAAGGGAAGACCCAATTCCCTGTTCCTTGCGGTTCACTGTAAAGGAGTTGTGGCTCAATGAGAAGCAAGACGATTTTTGGAGCGCTCCTGGTGAGCGTAGCCCTGTGCAGCCAGGGGTTCGGTTTGGAACTCCTGGATCGCATGCTTGGGCTGAACTGCGGTGGCTGCGGCGAGTGCAAAGCTTGCGCCAAGGTCGCCTGTTGTGAAAAGGCCTGCCCAAAAGCCTGTGTTCCGGCTTGCGAAAAGGCCTGCCCGAAAGCTTGCGTTCCGAGTTGTGAGAAGGCTTGCCCGAAGGCTTGCAAACAAGTGATTTGCGAAGAGCCGAAGTGCAAGAAGTATCATCCGACTCCGGTCCGCGACCTGTTCGACAACATCAAGGATTTGTTTGAAGCCAAGGCCTGCATTTGCGAAGAGCCGAAGGCCTGCTGCGCCCCGAAGGGCTGCTGCGCTGAGCCGACCAGCTGCGCCAAAGCTTGCCCAAAGGCGTGCGAACCGACTTGCTGCGAGAAGGCTTGCAAAGTGAAGCATTGCCGCAAGGCGAAGTGCTGCGAGCCGGCTTGCTGCGAGAAGACCTGCGCCAAGGCCTGTGCGCCGGTTTGCTGCGAGAAGGCCCCGAAGTGCCACAAGCTGTATCGTCGCCCTGTGCTCGAACTGCTTGAGGACCTGTTCGGAAGCTGCAAGAAGTGCGACACCGGTTGCTGCGAAGCCGCTTGTGGTTGCGGCGGCGCTGCCCCGGCTACCAAGGCGCCCGCCACCCAGAGCAAGGCTCCGGAAGCGGCTCCGCTGCCTGCGGCTCCCAAGGCGGATCCTTCGGCCTCGATTCAGAGCCGTGGCATCTACCAAGCTTCCCGCAGCTTGGTCCGCAACTAGGACTTTCCTAACGGAAACCTAATCATGGCCTGCTCGGGATTCGTCCCGGGCAGGCCTGTTTTGTTTCTTGAGATGTCGTGTGGTTGCTGACCGGCTTCGAAAAGACTATGATAACGGCTGTCGTAAGATCTCCGACGGCCGTCCAACCTTCTCGGCTTTGGCATGCCCAGTCCCGCCGTACAACCGCTGCTGGCCTTGGTCGCTCCTCACGTCGGAGGGAATCCGACCCAATACGTCTTTGAACGAGCCTTCGCCCATCACGAACTCGATTGGCGTTACCTGACGTTCGAGATCGAGTTGGAGCGATTCGCCGCGGCCGTCCAAGGCTTGAAATCGTTGGGGTTTCGCGGTGGACACTGCGACGGCGTCTTCCAGGAGCATATGTTGGCGTCGGTCGATCAAGCCACCGACACAGCCTCACAGGTCGGCGCCGCCAATGTCGTCGATCGCAACGGCGACTCGTTGATCGGCGACAACACGGACGGCGCCGCCGTGCTGGCGGCCATGAAACGAATCGGCACGGTCGCAGGCAAGCACGTCGTGTTGTTGGGGGCGGGCCGCGTCGCGCGCGCCGTCGCCGTCGCATTGGTTTCGGACGGCGTGAATACATTGACTGTGGCCAATCGGTCCGAGAGCCGCGCCGTCGACCTGGCGAACTTGTTGACCGACCGTTGTTCGCCAACCACGGCCATCTGGTCTGCCGATTTCTTGCCGCCACCGGACGTCGACGTGCTGATCAATGCAACCAGTCTAGGCGCCGATCCCAAAGATCCCACGATGCCGACCTCGCCGGACGCTTTTCGGCCCGGCCTGCTGGTCGTCGACGTGGCGGCCTATCGCGCTCGAACGCCGTGGCTGGACGCCGCCGCCCATCGCGGCTGCGCGATCGTCGACGGGCTGACGGTTTTTCTCGAGCAGGCGGCGATCAGTTTTCAACGATGGACGGGCGTGGAGCCCGACCGCCGAATCATGCGTGAGGCCGCCGAAGAGTTTTTGGGGTTCTAGAGTGCGACCCGCTTTGAGGATGCAAACATCGTCTGCGATTTCCCCGACCGCTGACGATTTTTCAAAATCGGCAACACGACCGAAACGGCGATGTGTTGAAATCAAGCCGCGGCGGCTAAATCGCGGCGGCAATCGTCTTCTTGTGGAATCGCGGCATTTTCGCCGACGTCTTCGGTCGAAACGACCGAATCCAACGCTTCCCACAGACGCGGCCCGACCGATTCCATGCTGTTCCAACCGCGCATTTTTTCGCGAGCACGGCGGGCAAGCCGATCGTAGGCCGCGCGGTCGTATTTGGCCATTTCGTAGCTGCGACGTATTTCCTCGACCAGGGAAGTCCAGACCAGACGATGCCAAGTTGTGGTCTTGCGGAACCGGCTGTCGTGCGGAAACGCCGTGGGCTCGGGATGCGAATCAACGACGAAGCCAACGTCCCGATCGAAATAATCGCCGATCGCCGTGTGGCAAGGCGAGATGCCCGGCCGGCCCGCCGCCAGATAGTTCAACAACGGCAGGCAGTTTCCTTCGGCTCTGGTGGTCGTCACGTAATAGGTCGTGGCGCGGGCCAATTCCAACAGTTGTTCCTCGGTGAGAAAATCGCCAACAACGACGACTTTGCAACGATGCGGAATGCCGGATCGCCGATAGCCCTCGTACACCCTCCCCACCCAATTGGGATCGATCACCTTGAGCACCAACGTGGCGTCCTCACAGTCTCTCAGCGCCCAGAGGAAGCCGGTCAACAGGTCGCCCCAGTTCTTACGATAGTCGGGCGGATTAAAAATGCTCGTATAAACCACGCCCGACAATTCGGCTTGGGAACAAGCCCCCGTGGTGGCCGTCGTCGCATCCGAACAAGTGCGAGCAGCTCGCCACGCCGTCAATCCGCCATCACAGGCCCCTTTGGCCGCGAGACAGAAACGATGGAGCGGAGTCCGCTTCAAGCTCCGACGATACGCCGCGCACAACGCCTTCCGAATAGACTTCAGCGAAAATCGCGACGAACGGGGACCTCCGGAAGATGAGGCCGTCTCTTCAGAACCGTCCCACACGGTGGGCGTACGAAAAGTCAGCCCGCAACAGTTGATCGTCGTGACGACGTCCGAACGCCAAAGCGGAATCTGAAAATATGCGTCGGGCGTCGGCACCTGCACGATTTGGATTGGCGTCCGAACACCCGCTCGTTGAAACGCGTCGGCCGTGAACGGTCCGCCCACGACCAGCGCGTCGCAACGTCGCGCCGTCTCGACCCAGTTGTTCTGCGGGTTGCCGTCAAACACGTGATTGGGAACGTCCGGATACTCCCACGCGGGCACAACGATGTTCGGCGCGTCGTCCGCAAAACAGACGTCCTGCAACGGCAAAAAACTGAGATGGACCGGCGTATAGCCTCGGGCACGCATTTGCGCGACTGCTTGCGGAAGTTCCTCGCGCGACACCACCAGCAGCTTTCCCCAAGACTTGATCAACGGGGCAAAAAGCTGGACGACGAAATCGTAGGAATAGCCGGGCACGCCCACGTTTTTTCCGTTCGGCGCGCCGGTGCAATACGAAGTGACGATGACCGCTCGTCGATCACCGGACGCCCAACAACCCGAATGCGCAACAACACCCATTCTCATTCGCTCCTGCGTTACGATGCCCATCCGCAGAAAAATCCGTGTATCCTAGTTGAAAAACGAAATCCAACAACGACGCAAGCATGCTCCCCGCACGGCAACATGATCACCCTTAGCGGCGGAACGTCATAAGCTGTTCCTTGCCGATGTCGTCGTGAACCTTGCCCAGCGAACTGACCGGGATAATGTTGACGTCTCGCAGGCCGGCTTCTTGCAGAGCCGCAGTCATTTCGGCCGGCGTGAAATAAACCATGCGCAAATTGACTCGTCGCGTAATCCATCCGCCTTGGCTGGGATCGTCGGCCCGAGGCTCGCCCGGCTCCTTCAAAATCACATGGCAAACGGCTTGCGCCCCCGGCTTGAGCACGCGGGCGAACTCGCGGAAAAACGCCATCGATTGGGTTTTGGTCAAGTGTTGAAAAACGGCAAACGAATAGACCAAGTCCAGCGATGCGTCGGCAACATTGCCCAAGTCGCTCAACCCATTGGTCACGTACTCCAAATTGTCGGCGCCGTTGATTTCCCGAGCGCACGCGATGACGCCGCGAGAGACGTCGCTGGCGACCACGTGAGCGACATGTTCGCTGACCGCCTTGGCCAAGAAGCCGGGCCCACAACCAAAATCCATCACGGTCATCGCCGGATTCAAAAACCGCAGCAAGACGGCGTCGCAAATTTCCTTTCGTGACACGGCGTTTCGATCGTACTCCGCCATCAAAATTTCTCGCCGCGAGGCGCTCTTCGGATACAGGTTCGTCCATTGATAGACCCAATAATGGGGACTGAGCGAAAGCAACCGCATAGCCAATGGGGCGCGAAACCGACGCGGAACGCATCGCAACAGCGGCGACACCCAACCCCGGTCAAGAAAGGCGTGATCTTTCGAACTGGCCAACAAAAACCGTCCGATTCGCCACCATAGCGACGCCGGATGATTGTTGGCCGGCAGCCGTAGACTTTCGGGACACCACGGAGTCGCCCGCAGACATCGCCTGGCAACTCGTACAACCAACGGATCAACTTTCACAGCAGCTCGTTCCGCCATTTTGATCACCTCTTCCAGCACAACCCCTTACAGGGGAACAGTTTCCGCAACAAAAAGGCCTCGCGGGTCATTCGCCCCCGGCAGACAACGCACTACTTCCTCGAAATGCCGTTTTTTGTCCAGAGCAATTTTCGCCGCAAATGGAAATTTTTGTTTCGATCTTTGCGAAATCTCGGTTTGATTGGAATGGACGTTGGGTATCTTTCTGCAAAATCAACCTTTTGTTCTTCAGCGAATGTGAGTATAGTAATCCGCCTAATCGTGTGGGTGTGGAAGGCAACCATCATCCGGAGACCTTTAAAGACATTTCTTTTCCAATGCGAAAAATCGACTTTTTCGTTGCCGGTTTCGGCAAATGCGGCACAACAACGCTCTGCTCCTTGTTGGGCGAACACCC
>JAJFVC010000068.1 GCA_021372005.1 Planctomycetaceae bacterium
TTTGCCGGCATCCATTTTTCGGCCAGTCGCTCCGTGTCCGACATTTTCGGTCGATGCACCGCGAATGCCAGGTGTAGGAGTGTCTGAACTACCAGACTGGCCCACGGTCACCTGAAGTTGGCCGATTTGATGCTCGCCCGGTGAAAGATCCGACGTCTCCAAAAACACTCGACCTTGGCCTTGAACGCGACGCAACTCGGCTCTCGTGGTCCGACCGGCCAGATAGAGTTTCGCGTTGTTCCTTAATTCCACATGGCCGTTGCATCCGCCCATCAGATAAAGCATGGCGTACGAATTGGCCACGATTCGTCCGGTGAATTTTCCCGTCACCACGAGGCCAAAATAAGAGTCGCTGACGATACGCCCCGAGACATCGCCCTTCAACAGCGCCGTGGCATAAGAACTGAAGTTCAACTGGCCTTCCATGTCGCCGACGCAAACCAACGACACATAGGTTTTCGCCGCCACGGCGCCTTTGGGCGAAATCCCTCGAAGAAACAGCAACGTTGCGTAGGCGGAATCCACCGCCAACCCTCGATTCCAGGGGATCAGAAAGGCCAAGGGACCGGCAACCGGGCCGGAAAACTGCGAGGGGTCTCGAATGATTTGAAATGATTTGGGATCGGTGTCGACATGTCCCAACACGCGAGGCCAAGTGTCTCGGTTCGGATAAATCTCCAGCCGAGAGGCGTCGTATTGCGTCCATCGGTTTTGTGGAAAAACGGAGTCAAAGCCCAGATCGTATCCGACCAGCGTCTGACGATATTCTTCCAAGGTTTTGGCAACCGCCGGCAGCGTCCGCGAAAAAAGTAGATTTTGCATCAGTATTGACGCAAAAAGCCCGACCGCCACGGCGATGACCATGGTGATGACGAGCCATTTGGCTGTCGTCAGATTGCGCCGAGCAAACAACTCGACTATAAACGCCACGCCGATCAAGCCGAAAAAACCAAAGAAACCGGACAGTCCAAAACACCACCGCATGCCTGGAAATGGCGAATAGCCCAACGCTCCGAGAAATCCAAGAAAACCCAACGCCGAGGCATTGGCAAACCAACGCGCTCGCGTGGACGTAAACCGCATTCCAGCCAGCATGGCGATCGTATCGGCCCACCGCCACGGTCCGCCCGTCGAGGGAGATCGTGGGTCCAGGGACTTTTCTTGATCCACGTGTTCCGTTGGCGGCGAACCGACGCCGGTCGAGTCTGCGGCGACAAACGCATCAAGGTTGCCTTTGGCGACGGCTCGTCGTCGACGATCCCATAGGGCGATGAACGTCAGAAACATGGACACGACCGCAAAGATTGGTCCGAACCATAGTTTACTGAAATCGGGAAATCGACGTTCGGTGACAAGACTCAGTAGGATCGTTAGCGCGACGATTGCTCCGGCCAGCATCGTTGCCGACAGCAGCAACATCTTTACCGTCGAAAACTTGTCTTGCTTGAGCCACGATCGCTCGATGGGGATCGCCTGCCCGGTCTGAACTCGAACGGCCTCCTGTAAATCGTACAACCATCGCTCCACGTTGTCGTTGGCCGCCGGCGGCAGCAACGCTCCTGCGCAGGGAGCCAACAACACCGTGCGTTCAACGTCCTGTTCGAGATAGGTGACCGCCATGTATTCGAGCGGCAGCGGCTTGGCCGAATAAGGAAAATCTCCTTGCCCAATTCGGCGGATCGATGCCAACGGAATCACAAGCGTGGGCCAACTGCTATGAAAACTGAGCGTTCGGTCATTGAGTCGAAGCTCACCTTTTGCCTTATAAATCCAGAGAAATCGGCCAACAAAACTACGCAGATGCTCGGGCGTGCTGAGGTAGCAAGAAGATCGTTTCTCAGATCCGGACACCAACGACGAATCCGACGCGTTGTCCGAAGCACCCGGCGTCGTGGCGATCGTCTCGACGCGAGTCTTCAGGTCGTGAACTTGTTGGTAGCGACGTTCGGGCCGTTTTTCCAGTGCTTTGAGCACGACCTCGTCGAGCCGCACGTCGATCTGCACTTTTTGCGACGGCGGCTCAAAACGGTCCTTCGGCAACTCGCCGGTCAACATCTGATAAAACACCACGCCCAACGAATAAATGTCGGCCCGATGATCGACGGCCGTCGGCTGCGTGAATTGCTCCGGCGCCATGTATTGCGGCGTGCCGATCACTTGGCCAGCAGCGGTTAAATCAGTGGCCAGTGGCTTGTGGCCTGTGGCCAGTTTTTCTGCGGTCGCGTTTTCCTCGTTCGCCAACCCTTCACCGGCCACTGACCACGGGCCACCGGTCACTTTTCTTCCGACCAACTTTGCGATGCCGAAATCGGCGATCTTCACCCGGCCCTCTTTGTCCAGCAAAATGTTTTCGGGCTTGATGTCGCGATGCACGACGCCGTGATCGTGGGCGTATTGCAGGGCGTCGCAAATCTGCGGCACGATGGCCAACGCCTCGGCAGGCTGCAACTTGCCGGTGTCCATCAGTTGCCGAAGATTCAGGCCGTCGACATACTCCATGATGAAGTAGTAGAGCGGACTGGGAACCGGGGACGAGGGATGGGGACCGGACGGAGTCGCGCCGCCCTCACCCTGACCCTCTCCCGGCGGGAGAGAGGACGGAACACTGGCCGTCGTCTGCCCGAAATCGTGCACCGCCACAATGTGCGAATGGCTGAGCATCGCCATCGCCTTGGCCTCGCGGGCAAAACGTTCGGCGAAAGCCGGATCCAGCGCGATGCGGGGCGAGAGGATTTTGAGCGCCACGAGCCGATCGAGCCGCCGTTGCCGAGCTTTGTAGACCACGCCCATCCCGCCGCGGCCGATCAACTCCAAAATCTCCAGGTCGGGAAACGACGCCGCCAACTGTTCGGGCTGCGGCGGCGCAATCTTCTCGCCGTGGCCAAACGTGTCGGTTTCGAGACCGTGCTTGAAAAGACAGCCCGGACAAAGCCCTTGCGGCTCGTCGCCCGACAGCTGGGCCCCACATTCGACGCATCGGTTGTCGCCCATGAAAACAACTCCCTTCCATCTCCTTCAGAAGGAAATTGAGGAAAAGGTTACACGGTTTTTTTGCGTCCGCGTTCCCTCTCCCTCCGGGAGAGGGTTAGGGTGAGGGCGATGACAACCGAGAACACTTCGTCAGACCGCACGTATTCGTGACAAGCCCCCGCAAACGTTCCATTCCCGGAATTTACTGCAAACAACTCCAAAGATGCCGGATTTCGTCGTCGATCTCCTCGGCCGAGGCCAAGGTCTGGGCGATTTCCTCACGCAACAGTTGGCGATAGCGCCGCCGGAGCCGGTGGACGGCCACCTTGACCGCGCCTTCGGTCATGGCTAAGTCGTCGGCCGCCTCGGCATAACCGCTCGATTGCCGGCCGGTCGTCAAATAGGGTTTCAGACGATCGAAAAAGGCCGAACCGCCGTTGAGCACGTACGATTCCGCTTGAAGCCGAACCAACACCTGCTCCAAAATCGTCAGGGCCCAATGACGCTCGAACAGTTTTTCGGGCGTCAGCGTATGAAACGGTTCGCGTTGATAACGAGTCTCGGCCACTCCGACGTCCAACGAAAGGATCGGCCGGCCGCCGCCACGTTTCAGGGCCTTGTTCCGATCGGCGGCGTTGGCCAGAAAATGTTGGAACGAGGCCAGCAAAAACGCCCGAAACCGCCCGTGCCGCCGATCCACATCCGCCAGAAAATTCGGCGACACCAATCGCAAGAAAAACTCCTGCGTCAGGTCCTCGGCCTCGTGCGACTCGCGTCCGTGGCGTCGGACGTAAGCGTACAGTGGATACCAATACATGCGGCAAAGCTCGGCCAGCGCCGCAGAGGCTTGAGGCGTCGGAGAACCGCCGGCCGCGTCGAGCACCAAGGTCCACCGCGTGGCGGCGAATCCCGCCGGATCAGATCGCTCGGTGGTCGACTTCGACTCAGACATTGCTGCAAAAAGCCCGGCTCACAAAGACGTTGTCCACCGATGGGTGCACCGCCGCGCGTCACGCCTTGGCGACCGCCGACCGCCGGCTGTAGCGATCCAACAAGCCGTGCGAACCGTGGCGCGACGGCTTGTCCTCGCCGTATTGCGCCAAAAACCGATGCCGCCCGATGCCGATCTCGTCACCCGACTGCAGCGTAGCCTTTTGAGAAATCCGCACCCCGTTGATGACGGTGCCCGACTTCGTCCCCAAATCCCAAACCGTAAGCTGCCCGTCGCCATCGTCGATCATGCACTGGTAGTGGCCGATCGCCGAGTCGTCCAAACAAATATCCGATCCGGGATCCAGCCCCACGATCACCGGAAATTGATCGAGAACGATCGAAGGTTTTTCAGAATCCAAATGAATCAATTCGAGCTTCATCTTGGGCTCCTTCCATCACGAAGCCGCTCCCCGACGCCAACACCCGTCAGCATAGCAATTCTAGATCCAAGACTCAATCACCGGGCGAAAACAAGAAACATAATGGAGAAGATAGGATATTTAGCAACCCACGAAAGGCGTTTTTTTCGCCTGCGGACTAACCATTCTCGGTTAGTCCTATACCCCCAACAACTGAGTTGCGAGCGTGACACCATAATAGGTCACTGCGCCGATCACGCCGGCCACGGGAATCGTGAGCACCCAGGCCCAGACGATATCGACGGTCACACCCCAACGGACCGCGCTGAGGCGCTTCATGGCCCCGAAGCCGACGATCGAGCCGGCGATCGTGTGGGTCGTGCTCACAGGAATGCCGGCGGCGGCGGTGGCGAACAACGTCACGGCGGCGCCCGACTCGGCGCAAAACCCGCCGAACGGATCGAGCTTCGTGATTTTCGAGCCCATGGTTTTGACAATCCGCCAGCCGCCCAGCAGCGTGCCGAGCCCCATCGCCGTGTGGCAGATCAATACGATCCAAAACGGAATGCCCGTGAACGGCTGATCCTTCCAGACGCTCGAATAGAGCAGCAACGCGATGATGCCCATCGTCTTTTGGGCGTCGTTGGTCCCGTGGCCGAGACTGTACAAGGCGGCGGAGAGCAGTTGCCCCTTGCGGAACAATTTATCGACCCGCAGTGGCGTCGAGCGACGAAACAGCCAGCTCATCGCCACACCCATTGTGAAACCCAGCACCATGCCGATCAGTGGCGACAGCACGATGAACAGCGCGATCTTGAACAGCCCGCCCAACAGCACCGCGCCGACGCCCGCCTTGGCCACCGCGGCGCCGGCCAGCCCGCCGATCAGCGCGTGCGACGAACTGGTCGGAAGACCGAGATACCAGGTCGTGATATTCCAGAACACCGCGCCCAGCAGGCCGCTGAGGATCATCGGCGTGTCAACCACGTCGGGATGCACCACGCCCTTGCCGATCGTCATCGCCACATCGGTGCCGAACACGTAGGCCGCGATGAAATTGAACAGGGCCGCCCAAACCACGGCCTGCAACGGCGTCAGCACCCGGGTGGAAACGACCGTCGCAATCGAATTGGCCGCATCGTGGATCCCATTGGTGAAGTCGAATCCCAAGGCCAGCAGAATCACAAGCGTGACGACATGCGGAGCGATCATGGCCATCTGCCCGACGTGATAGCCGGTGTAGCAGAGGCCCCAGACGGCGAACCCGGTGGCCAGCAGACTCCAGATCACTTGGCGATTCATGACCTCAGGCGTTCTCCAGCACAATGCCTTCGATCACATGAGCCACTTCTTCGGCCGCGTCCATCGCCAACTCGATCAGGTCGATGATCTCCTTCCACTTGATCACCAACAGCGGATCCATGCCGTTTTTGAAAATCGACGCCAAGGCGATATGATGCAGGTGGTCGCCGAGATTTTCCAAGCGCTGGATCTCGATGCAATGCTCCACCACGCGATTTTGTTTGCGAAGGTTGCGCAGATCGTGCACGGCGGCCTGCACCGCTCGGGCCAGATCGACGGCCACCTTGGCCATCGCACAGGCTTCGGGCAGAATCGGCCCGACCTGATAGAGCGCGATTCGCCGAGCCGCGTCGTCCAGATAATCGACGATCTCGTCCAACGCCAGAATCAGACGCCGCAGATCGCCGCGCTCCAACGGCGTGATGAACGTCCGGTGCAGCAGACGCATCGCTTCGTGCGTGGCCTTGTCGGCTTCGTGCTCGAGATCCTTCAAGATCTTCGAATTTTCCTGCGGGTCGCCCGACGACTCCAGAAATCGGCAAAACGCCTCGGAGGCCCGAACGATCACGTCGGTGTCGCGATCGAACAAGTCGAAGAACTGGGGATTTTGCGGCAAAAAACGAAACATGCGGCACCTCGATTTCGCAGCGACGGAGCTACCAATGTAGCCGTGCCGACGACGACTGACAAGGACCGCCGCCCCACGATGACGAACCGCCTCTCCAAAAAAACAGGGGGCGACAGTCCAAAACACTGCCGCCCCCTGCGGTTCACTCTTTTTTCAAGTCACTCCCATCGAGCGGCTATTTCTTCGCCTTGATGGCGGCCTGCGCGGCAGCCAATCGGGCGATCGGCACTCGGTACGGGCTGCAACTGACGTAGTTCAGTCCGCTGCGATAGCAGAACTCGACGCTCGCCGGATCGCCGCCCTGCTCGCCGCAGATGCCGACCTTCAGATCGCCGCGGGTCGAACGGCCCTTCTGGACCGCCATTTGGATCAACTGACCCACGCCGTTCTGGTCGATCGTCTGGAACGGATCGGCCTCCAAAATGTTCTTGTCGAGGTAATCGCCCAAGAACCCGCCGATGTCGTCCCGGCTGAACCCGAAGCTCATCTGCGTCAGGTCGTTCGTGCCGAACGAGAA
>JAJFVC010000074.1 GCA_021372005.1 Planctomycetaceae bacterium
GACACTCCTTGTCGTTGAGAGCTTGGGCTGTTTGGGGGCTGGCTCCGTTACGGCTCGCTACGCTCGCCTTCACTCCGCCAGCCCCCAAACAGTTTACACTCAATTCACCGGTTAGTGTCAGATCACGTCTTAACTATTGCAACTAACCTAAAATCAAATGTGCGCACCTTGACAGACACCACCGTTCCTCCCTTCCGCTCTCGGGTATATTCCCTTGTTGGCACTGCCATTCCTGTGTTTCGATGGAGCCAACGGCGCCCATTGCGACTACGGCCGAAGTTATGCAAGTCAGGCGATGGCAAGACCTGACTGGCCCGCCTTTTGGGCATCCCCCATCACGATTTCGGCTATAAAACCGTCTTTCCTGTCCTGGGGGGCTTGCAACCCCCCTGCTTGGTCGTACTGAGTAATTGCGCCGTGACAGGACGTATCCTGCTGGTTGGATGGACCCCGTCGGCGGCTGCATATTACTTATAGGAGGCCTTGGATTTCTCATGAGTCAACACAGTAAGTTGCAGGCGTGGGTTGAGGAAATGGCTCGCATGTGCGAGCCGGATTACATTGTTTGGGTCGACGGGTCGGAGGAGGAACGCGAGCGGCCGTCGCATCAGCGAGACCTAGAGAATTGCCGCTCGATCAGCGCGAGCAATTCACGAGCGACGACCGTTTTTTCGCCGTCAAACCGACCAGCCACGCGGCCTTCGCGATCGAGCGCCTCGACACGCGTTTCTTGGGCGTCGATCGCCGCAGGTTCGTTGAGCACGATCAGGTCGGCGTTTTTTTGCCGCAACTTTTGCATGGCGCGGCGATGCGGGTCGTCCGTCTCCAGAGCGAACGCGACGATCCACTGCGACGGTTTTTTATGGACGGCCAGCGAGGCCACGACGTCGGGCGTTTCGACCAACTCCAGACGCAGCGATTCGCCCGTTTTGTGGATCTTTTCCGTCGCCACCGACCGTGGTCGATAGTCGCACGGCGCGGCGGCGGCAATCAATCCGTCGCATGCGGGAAAGACCTTCATGCACTCCGCCAGCAAGTCTTCCGTCGAAACGACCCGAATCACCTCAACGCCGTCCGGATATGCAACATCGACCGGTCCGCTGACGACGACCACTTGATGCCCCATTGCGACCGCCGCCGAAGCCATCGCCGCGCCCATCCGTCCGCTCGAAGCGTTGCTCAAATACCGCACTGGATCGAGGTATTGACGCGTCGGACCGGAGGTGATCAGAATGCGGGACATGGAAAGGAACTAGGGATTGAGGACTTAGGGATTAGCCGACATCCCGGCCCTTCAATCCCTTCAGCTTCTCGGCAATGGCCTGAAAAATCGTTTCGGGCTCGGCCATCCGTCCCGGACCGGTCTGGCCGCAACTGAGCCGGCCCTCCTCGGGCTCCAAAAGCACGACGCCGTCGGCACGGAGTTGCGCGGCGTTGCGCTGCACGGCGGGTTTTCGCCACATCACGGTGTTCATCGCCGGCGCCATCAGCACCGGACCGTCGAACGACAACAAGAGAGTGCTCAGCAGATCGTCGGCCAAACCGTGCGCCGCCTTGGCCAAAAGATTGGCCGTGGCCGGGGCGACGCACAACAGCTCCGCCGCTTGGGCCAATTCGATGTGAGGATGCGCGCCGCGGCCGAAAACTCGCATGCGGACCTTTCGGCCGGTCAACGCCTCGAACGTTTTCGGACCGACCAACCGCGTGGCCGACCGCGTCATCACGACGCTCACGCCGGCGCCGGCCTGAACCAAATGGCTCACCAACACCGCGGTTTTATAGGCCGCGATCCCGCCGGAGACGCCGATCAGTATTTCGTGGCCTTTCATGTCTCGATTCCTTCGCCCAGCGCAAGCGACCGGGCAGAGCCAACACTCGATTCAGCCCGAAGCCGGGGTCACGACGACAGATTTCGGAAATCCACTTCCAGCGGCCCGACCTCTTGCGCGGCGGCCACTTGGACGTTCATCTCGGTGTCGAGATAAATCTTGTCTTGCAGAATCTCGTTGATGACGATCTGCATTTTGTTTTCGTTCTTGGTCTCGACCAGCGGCCTGGCCCCGGCGTTCAGTTGCACCAAACGCTTTTGGATCAAGGTGGAGAGCTTGAACCGCCCGCCCACCTTCTTGATGATCGCTTCCTCTCGCAATTCGTCAATCATTTCGACTCTTCTCCCACAGACTGTTGAGAATTCGACAAATGTCCTCGACCGCTTGGTCGAAACGGTCGTTGATGATTTGATATTGATAACGATCCGCCAAAGCCAGCTCCCGGTCGGCGATGTCCAATCGTCGACGGACGGACGGCTCCGACTCGGTGCCCCGGCCGCGAAGCCGCTGCTCGAGTTCCTCCCGCGTGCCGGGCCGAATAAACAAGGTCACGGCGTCGGGAAACCGCTTCAAAACCTCCATCGCCCCATGAACGTCAATCTCTAAGACTACCCAACGGCCCGCTTCCAGACCAGTGGTCACCTCCGACCAAAGGGTTCCATACCAATAACCTTGGCCGAAAACCTCGAAACATTCGAGGAAGTTACCATCCTTTTGGAGGGACTGAAACTCCCCATCCGACAGAAAGTGATACTCAACCCCGTCGGTCTCTCCCGGTCGCGGCGGCCGGGTGGTGGCCGAAACGCTGCGACACAACGGCGCCCGACACAACTCAAAAACCCGCTGCAAGACCGAAGTCTTGCCGGCGCCCGACGGTCCGGAGACCACCACCAATCTTCCCTGGGACGTTGCCGGCACGGGTCACTCGATATTCTGGATCATCTCGCGGATCCGCTCGACGACGGTTTTGATTTCGATCACGCATCGGGTGATTTCGACGTCGTTCGCCTTCGAGCCGATCGTGTTGGTCTCGCGGAACATTTCTTGGGTCAGGAAGTCCAACTTTCGACCGGCGCTGTCGTCGGACTCCATCGTCGCCTGAAACTGCTCCAGATGGCTTCGCAGCCGAACGATCTCTTCGGAGATGTCGCTGCGGTCGGCGAAAAGGCTCACCTCGCGGATCACTGCGGCCGGATCGAGCGAAACGTTCAATTCGGCCAAGGTCCGTTTGAGCCGCTCGAACAATCGATTGCGATACTCCTCGACGACCAGCGGAGCGCGGCGTTCAATTTGCTCGAGACTGGCGGCCGCCGCGCGACAATTGGCCGCCAAATCGACCGTCATCGCACGGCCTTCCTCGACGCGCATTTGTCCGAGCTTTTCCAGCGCGCTTTGCAGCGTGCCACAAATCAACGGCCAATCGTTCATGGCGTCGACCGATTGACTCGACGCGTCCTCCACCACGCCAGGCAGCGGCAGCAGGCTTTCGATTCTGGGCGCGGACTGACTGGGCGCCATTTTATTTTTGCCCAACAGGGCCAACAGTTGCTGTTGGTAGCGTTCCAGCACGTCGACGTTCAGCCGGTAATCGTCGGGCGTATGCCGCCGATCGACTCGAAGGTTCACCTGGATCGTGCCGCGATGGACGGCCCGTCGCACTTCGTTTTCCACCAGCGATTCAAGCGAGCCGTAGCCCTCGCTGGCGCGAACCGAAAGCTTGAAAAACCGATTGTTGATCGTGCGCACCTCGACCGTCACGGCCAGATGGTCGTGCTGCGTGTGCGCCTCGCCGAAACCGGTCATGCTCTGCAACAAGCGAAAATACTCCGGAAGCCAGGGCTATTTCTTGTCGCTTTTTGCCGGGGCGTCGGACTTCGTCGGCGCTGAGCCCGTGGCGGCCGGCTTGCCGTCGGCCGGCTTTTTGTCGGTCGACGCGGGGGCGCTGACCCCAGGCTTGCCATCCTCGCCGCCCATGCTTTGGTTCAACGGGCCCGAGCTGATGCCGAACACCTTGAACATGACGATGCAAAGGATGATCCAGAAGGCGGCCACGCCGATCGTGATTTTGGTGAACAAATCGCCGGCTTTGGTGCCGAAGGCGCTTTGGCCGCCCATGCCGCCAAAAGCTCCGGCCAAACCGCCGCCTCGACCGCGTTGGATCAGAACCAGCACGATCAGAAACAACGTCGTCAGCAGCAACAGGAACATCAACAGATGGCTGAAGAAGGTCATAAATACAAATCCTTTTGATTACAGGGCTCCGGCGACGATGCCCAGGAACTGATCGGCCTTCAAGCTCGCGCCGCCGACCAACGCGCCGTCGATATCGGCCTGCTTGAGCAGATCGGCGGCGTTGCTGGGCTTGACGCTGCCGCCGTACTGAATCCGAACCACGTCCGCAACCGCGGCATTATAACGTTCCGCGATCAGCTTGCGAAGAGCGAGATGGACCTCTTCCGCTTGCTGGGGGGTGGCTACTTTGCCCGTCCCAATCGCCCAAACCGGCTCGTAGGCGATCACGACCGTCTTGAGTTGATCGGCGGACAATCCGGCCAGCGAGCCGTCGAACTGACGGCGGATCACCGACATGGTTTGTCCCGCCTCACGCTCTGCGAGCAACTCGCCGACGCAAAGAATCGGGATCAATCCGGCGGCCAATGCGGCGTGGACCTTTTTGTTGATCAAAGCATCCGTCTCGCCCAAGATGTGGCGGCGTTCGCTGTGTCCGAGGATCACATAGGTGCAGCCCAAATCGCGGAGCATCGCGGCGCTCAGCTCGCCGGTGAACGCGCCGTCCTTTTCAAAATACATGTTTTGAGCGCCCAGCAAAACCTTCGAACCGGCCAACGCTTTGCCCACCGCGTCGAGATAGCAGCTCGGCGGGCAAACGGCCAGATCCACGCCGTCGACCCCGGCTGCGGCCTTTACGACGCCTTCGGCCAACGCAATGGCCTCGGCGCGATGGGTGTTCATCTTCCAGTTGCCGGCAATAAACGGACGTCGCATTTTTCAAAATACTCCTTGTGAAATAGAGCGTGACGTTGGAGAGAAGGATTGGAATCGCCCAACAATGCGGCGATTGCCGTCTAAGTCCTGATCCCCAATTTTCGATCCCTTTTTTCACTCCACCGGCGCGGCGGCCGGAAACGAACCGAGCACTTCCAACCGCAGCGTCTTTTTGCCAAGAGCGGCCACTGCGCGACGCAACGGCGCGTCGCTCTCGTGCCCCTCCATCTCCACAAAAAACAGATATCCACGCACCGGACCGGGAATCGGGAACGACTCGATCCAGGTCAGGTTCAGTTTGTTTCGCTTGAAGACCGTCATCGCGTCGGCCAACGCGCCCGGCCGATGATCCACCTGGAACAACATCGCGGTGTGGTCGTTGCCCGTCCGGGTCGAAGGATGGTCGCCGATGACCGCAAATCGGGTCGTGTTGGCCGGATTGTCTTCGATCATTTCGGCCAGAACGTCCAGTCCGAAGTGCTGTCCGGCCTGCAAGCTGGCGATGGCCGCGGCGCCGGGCTTCTCGGCGGCCAACTGCGCGGCGGTCGACGTGCTGGTGACCTCGATCGTCCGAGCCGTCGGCAGATGCTTCGCCAACCAATTGCGGCATTGCGACAACGCTTGCGGTTTGCTGTACACCTCGCGCACTTCCGAACGGCGGCACTTGCCCAACAACGTGTGATGGATCCGCAACTCCAATTCGCCGCAGATGCGGACCCGCATCCGGGCGAGCATTTCGAGCGTGTCCGTGACGCGACCGTCCGTCGAGTTTTCAATCGGCACCAGTCCGAAATCCGATTGCTTCCGATGGATCTCCTCGAAGACCGCGGCGATGGTGCCGACGGGCACCAACTCGACGCCCTGACCGAAACACTGCATCGCGGCCAGATGGCTGAAGCTGTACGTCGGCCCAAGATAGGCGACCCGCAACTGCCGGGTCAACTGTCGGCAGCCGCTCTCCAGTTCGCGCAACACCGCGCGAACGTATTGCGGCGGCAACGGCCCCTGACAGTCGGCCGTCATTCGTTGGAGCGACGCATCGTCGATGCCGACCGAGGCGGCCGCGGCGCCCGCTTCCAACGCCAGTCGCGCCCGCTCTTGCACGAGCCGCACCAGTTCGCGATCGAGCTCGGCGATGCGATGGGGCGACGCAGCCGTTTTGACCGCTTTCGATTTCGCTTTCGCCATGAGGGGACCTCGACCGCTAGCCCGCGTGACCATAAACCCCTCTTTTTACCAGACAACGACTGGGGCGTCAACCTGCCTGCGGGGGTGTTTTTCTTTGGATTTTAGCCCAATCGACCCGCGCGCCCAACTACGAATAGGCCCCGCGGGAGCCGGCGGCTTCAAAGGCGTTCGGAAAATGCTCGATGTGCGGCGATCGCTCGTTTTCGGGCCAGACGACCCCCACGACATCAAATCGGCACGGGCATTCCAACAATCGGTGGCGTTTCAGAAACCCCAGCGCCGCCCGGGTCAGACGCCGCTGCTTTTCCGGACCGACGGCCTCGACCGGATGCCCTAATTCGACGGACTGCCGCGTTTTCACCTCAACGAAAACGATCGTCTGGCGATCGAGCATCACCAGGTCGAGTTCGCCCAAGAACGATCTTGTGCCTCGGGCGAGCGTTTGCAAGCCGCGCCGCCGCAAAAATCGCTCGGCCGCCGCTTCGCCGCGACGCCCCAACGTCGTACCGGGAAAGACCCGTTTCCACCAATCGACGACAAGCCGCCGAATCATCGGACCTCGCCCTTCGATGGCCGACGCGACAGAGCTATTTTTCGACGCTGCTGCGGCGTTCCTTCAAACGGACGCCCTTGCCGCTGCGCTCGCGGAGATAATACAGCTTGGCGCGACGCGTCACGCCCGACCGCTTCACCTCGATCTTCGCAATGCGCGGCGAATGCATCGGAAACTTCCGCTCGACGCCCTCGCCTTGGACAATCCGGCGAACGGTGAACGTCTCGCGCGAACCGGAACCGGCCCGGGCGATCACCAGACCGTTGAAAATCTGGATGCGTTCTTTGTCGCCTTCCAAAATCCGGCAATGCACGTCGACGGTGTCGCCGATCTCGAATGGGGAAATCTCCGGCTTCAGGCTGGCCTTTTCGACCAGCGCCAACACTTGGTCGCTCATGTTCTTGCTTCCTTTTCGTTCAATCCTCAATGAGATCCTTGCGCCGCTCCAACGTGCGTTGGCGGCTGTTTTCCTCTCGCCAACGGGCGATTTCCTCGTGGTGGCCGTTCAACAGGACCGGCGGCGCCTCCAACCCGCGATACTCTCGCGGCCTGGTGTATTGGGCGCACTCGAGCCAACGCCGGCCACCCGAGAAGGAATCGCACACGCTGCTGTCTTCGTCTCCTAAAACACCCGGCACCAGCCGAATGGTTGCGTCAATCACCGTCATCGCGGCCACCTCGCCCCCGTTGAGGATGAAGTCGCCGATCGAAATTTCGTCCGGCTTCAAAAGAAGCCGAATCCGTTCGTCAAACCCTTCGTATCGCCCGCACAACAGCAAAAGCCGAGGATGTCGGGCCAACTCTTCCACGATCGGCTGGTCGAGCCGGCGTCCTTGCGGCGTCAGCATGACCAGATGGCCCGGATCGGGATCTTCGTCTCGCACGGCCTCGACGCATTCGACGACCGGCTCGACCTTCATCACCATGCCCGGCCCGCCCCCGAAAGGACGATCGTCCACGGTGTTGTGTTTCGTCTTCGACCAGTCGCGGATGTTGTGCACGCGCACGTCGACCAGCCCGGCTTGAATCGCTCGATTCAACAGGCTTTGGCCCAGGTATCCCTGGAAAATGTCGGGGAACAGGGTCAAAACGTCGAACCGCATGGCAACGATCAGCCGTTCTCCTCGGCGGCGGCCGCTTCGGCTCGGACCTCTTCAACGGCCGACGGTCGCGGAGCCTTCGCCTCGGCGACTTCCGCCCGCTTTTCAGGCTTCGGCATCGGCGCCGGCGTCGTCGGACGACGACGCAGCAAGGCCAACCGCTCGACGGCGGCCTGTTGCGCCGTGAGGTGCGTGCCCTTGGCGCCGTACTTCTTGATCAACACGTTCACCTTGACCGACGGCTGCGCGCCGACGCTCAACCAATAGGCGATCCGCTCGCCGTTCAGCGCGGCTCGGGCGTCCGTTTCGGGAATCAAGGGATCGTAGGTGCCCAATTCCTCCAACACCCGGCCGTCGCGCGGGCGGCGAATGTCTATCGCACAAATCCGATAGTAAGGCCGATGCTTCCGACCGAACTGCTTCATCCGAATGCGTACTGACACACGTTTCTCCTAAATCAAGTTACGGGGGGAAAGTTGTTTGATTGGCAATCCGTTTTTGGTCATCCGTTGCTCGCCCGGCGGTTCAACCCTTTGCGAACCGACGGCTTCACTACTTTTTTCGCTCGTCTCGCTTCTTGCGACGCAATTCTTTCTCGCGCTGTTTTTTCAATTTGACCCGCTCGGCCGAGGTGAGCCGCTTGCCGGTGCCGACCTTTTGCCGGGCCAGCTTGGCCGCCGGATCCATCAGGCCGCCCCGGGTCAACTCTTGCATCGTGCGCATCCGCTCGCGCATGCCTTGGCCCGACATCCGCTTCATGATGTCGGCCATGCCGTCGAACTGTTTGACCAACTCGTTGACGCGATGCGGCTCAACGCCCGCGCCGGCGGCGATCCGACGTCGACGACTCTGGTCGACCACCTTCGACGGATTGCGGCGCTCGTCGGGCGTCATCGAGTCGATGATGCCGACCAGTTGACGCATCTCGGAGTCGGCATCCACATCGCCGAGCATCTCGGCCATGCCGCCCATGCCGGGCAAAAGGCTCAACACCTTGTTCAACGGCCCGAGCTTTTTGGTCTGCCCGAGCATTTTTTTGAAGTCGTCGAGCGTGAATTCGCCCTTACGGAGCCTGGCCTCTTGTTTGGCCATCTCGTCTTGGTCGAACTTCTGTTGGGCCTGCTCGACCAGCGAGAGCACGTCGCCCATGCCGAGGATGCGGCCGGCCATCCGATCGGGATGGAACTCCTCGAGCGCGTCGAGATGCTCGCCGGTGCCGACAAACTTGATCGGCACGCCCGTGATCGCCTTGACCGACAGCGCCGCGCCGCCGCGAGCGTCGCCGTCGAGCTTGGTCATAATGACGCCGTCGAGCTCCAACGCCTCGTTGAACGCCTTGGCGCTGTGGACCGCGTCTTGGCCGGTCATCGCATCGACGACCAGATACACTTGATCGGGATGGACCCGACGGTCGATCGATGACAACTGAGCCATAAGCTCGGCGTCGACGTGCAACCGGCCGGCGGTGTCGAGAATCACCACATCGGCGCCGGTCGATCGGGCCTCGCGCACCGCCGTTTGGCACAACGCCACGGGATCTTTCGCCTGAAGGTCCGCGTAGACCGGCAACCCCAACTGCTCGCCGAGCACCTGCAACTGCTGGATGGCGGCGGGGCGCTGCAAGTCGGCGGCCACTAGCATCGGTTTTCGGCCATGCTGTTGAATCGAACGGCCGAGTTTGCCGCAGGTCGTCGTTTTGCCGGAACCTTGAAGCCCGCACAACATCAACACCGAGACGTCGCCGCGCAGGTGAAGCGAATGGTCCACAGGCCCCATCAAGTTGATCAACTCTTGATGAACGATAGAGACCAACTGTTGCGTCGGGTCCAAAGACTTCAACACCCGTTCGCCGACGGCTTGCTCGCCGACGCGAGCCATGAAATCCTTGACCACCGGCAGACTGACGTCGGCCTCCAGCAGCGCGCGCTCGACCGTTTGCAGGCCCTCGCGCATATTCGACTCGGTCAGCCTTCCGCGTCCACGGAACGCCCGCAAAGCCGAACTCAGATTTTCCTGGAGCGACTCGAACATAGACGGTCTACCATCCGCCCCATCCTCAAGGGGATGGGCGGTCGAAAAATGTAATCCCTTATCCTACCTGAGAGGATGCCTGTTTGGCAATGCGACTTGGCCGAACATTTTGCTTGATTTTTGAAGGCTTTGCGAAAAAACTTCCCGAACCCGCCACAAGGGGGTCGCTTACCGCCCGCAAACCGCGAATAATAGTCTTTGATAGGTTCAAATCTCGTGGATTTGAAAAAATCCTCAAGATATCGAAGTTGACATGTTTTGGATTAGGGTCTAGATTTTTCCAAAGCATTGTTACTTCAACAGTTAGGGAGCGTGTATTATGGCCCGCAAGATCGGCCTCTTCGGAATCATCCTTCTTCTGTCGGCTTCGTCCGGTTTGGCGCAACAATGGGCCGACAAGATGTTCAAAGCCAATGAACATGACTTTGGCTCCGTCGCCCGGGGGGCAAAGGCCGAGTACCGCTTCGTGTTTGACAACCCCTACGTCGAAGATATCCACATCGCCGGTGTCAGCTCCAGTTGCGGTTGCACGACCCCTCGCGTTGAAAAAGACACGCTGAAGACCTATGAAAAGGGGGCTATTCTTGCCCATTTTAACACCGACTCGTTCTACGGCCAGCGCGGCGCGACCTTGACGGTCACCATCGATCGGCCGTTTTACGCCGAGGTTCAACTGCACGTCAGCGGTTACATTCGGACCGACGTCGTCATCGAGCCGGGCAGCGTGCAGGTTGGCTCGATCGACCAGGGCAACGCCGCCGAGCAAGACGTGACGGTCAGCTATGCCGGACGTGAAGACTGGCAGATTTTGGACGTCAAGAGCGCGAATCCGCACATCACCGCCAAGGCCGTCGAAAGCAACCGGGCGGACGGACAAGTGACGTATGTGTTGAAGGTGCACGTCGATCCGACCGCTCCGGCCGGATATTTGAACGATCATCTGATGTTGGTGACCAACGATGCGACCAGCCAGCAGATTCCCGTGTTGGTCGAGGGCCGCGTCACGCCGGGCATTACGGTCAGTCCCGCCTCGTTGTTCATGGGCGTGGTGCAGCCGGGCCAGATCGTCACCAAGCAATTGGTGGTCAAAGGCAAAAAATCGTTCCGCGTGCTGGAAGTCGTTTGCGACGACAAGTCGTTTAAGTTCGACATGTCCAAAGAGACCGACGCCAAGCAACTGCACCTGATTCCGGTGACGTTCACCGCCGGTGCCGACGCGGGTAAGGTGGTCAAACGGATCAAGATCAAGACGGATCAGGGCATCATCGCGCCCGAGTTGGCCGCTTCGGCCGTCGTGGCCAGCGCTCATTAAACAAAACGTCCATTCACTCGACGACGTTTTGTTCGATCACCCAAAAACCGGGGGGACAGTTTGAACGACTGTCCCCCCGGTTTTTTGCGCGCCTTCTATCGTTTGTCGATGAGTTTATTGTCGGGCGTGGTCAGCCACTCGATGCCGGGCAACGGTACTTTGGGCAGATCGAGCTTTTTGAAATTCGGGCCCATGCATAAGGCCAAAAGGTAGTAGGCCGCCGCACAGCCGAGCAATCCGCCCAATACGACCTCCAACAATAGTCGCACCGGCGACTTGCTCCGGCGGCGTTTTTCTGCGTTGGGTTGTCCCGGCGAGGCTTCGCTGACGACCACGGATTCCGCCGGTTTGGCCGTCAGGTCGAACGCTTCCATCGTTGGTGCCGTTTCCAAAGGGATCAGCTCGGGCGGCAAGGCATCGCCCACCGGAAACTCCGCCTGGCAAAAAGGGCAGCGAACCCGCGAGGCTCGGTTCACGCCGTCGGGGACCGTCACCGCCTTTTGGCATTTCGGGCATTTCGTGATGGCAGGCATCGAGAGATTCCCATTCGAGAAAAAGTTGATTTCTACTACGATAAATACAGCGGCGACAGCTTGGTCCGCAAATGTTCCATCAGCGGCTCGATCGACAACTCGCGGCCCGTGACGCGACGGACCAACTCGGCGGCCGACCAACGCTGACCGTGGCGATGGATGCGGTCGCGAAGCCAATCCAAAAGTGGCCGGAAATCGCCGGCGGCCAACCGCGAGTCCAGATCGTCGATGTCGCATTGCGCTTGGGCGAAAAACTGCGCCGCGTACAAGTTGCCCAGTGCGTAGGTCGGAAAATATCCGATCAGTCCGGCGCCCCAATGGACGTCCTGCAACACGCCGTCACGATCGCTCGGCGACGCGATGCCCAGATAGTTTTTATATTTTTCGTTCCAAGCAACCGGCAGTTCGTCGGCCTGCAACTGGCCGTCCAACAGGGCCCGTTCCAGCTCAAACCGAATCAGGATATGCAAATTGTACGTGGCTTCGTCGGCCTCGATGCGGATCAGCGACGGCCGGACGTCGTTGACGGCGAAGTAAAAATCGTCGAACGAGATATCCCGAAGCGCCGAAAACTGTTGTTGTGCATGGGGATAATAAAAAGTCCAAAAGGGACGGCCGCGACCGACGAAATTTTCCCAAAGCCGCGATTGCGACTCGTGCAGACCCAGTGAAATGGCCTCCCCCAACGGCAATCCGAACCATTCGACCGGCAGCCCTTGCTCGTACAGCCCGTGGCCCGCCTCGTGCAAAATGCTGAACAGCGCCGAACCGAAATGATGCTCGTCGTAAGCGGTTGTGATCCGGCAATCGTGCGGTCCCAGAGTGGTGCAAAACGGATGGGCCGTCTCGTCGAGTCGTCCGCAAGCAAAATTGAATCCGATGGCCGAAGCCACCGTCCTCCCGAACCGCTCTTGCCGGGCGATCGGAAAATCGCGATACAGCAAGGCGATGTTCGGATGACGTCCGCTTTGCTGGATCGCGCCCACCAGCGGCGTCAGCGCGTCCCGCAATTGGCCCAGCACGCCCGCGACGCGCGAGGTCCGTTCCTCAGGCTCATATTCATCCAACAGGGCGTCGTAAGGGCAGTCGTCGTAGCCGATCGCCTCGGCCTGTTGGCGTTTCAGCTCGACGATCTCTTTCAACACAGGCTGAAAGGTCGGAAAATCGTTGTTTTGCCTCGCATCTTGCCAGGCCTGCTGCCCGACGATGGCGATTCGGGCCAAGCGTTCGACCAACGTCTTGGGCATTTTGATCCGGCGATCGCGCTGGCGGCGCAAACGTCGTGCGATCAGCGCCGCGTCGCCGTCGGAATCGCCGGCCAGCTCCTCAATCTGTCGGCCGAACGTTGGATCGGTCCAACGCTGATGAACCAGACCGGCCAGCAAGGCGGATTGCTCGGCGCGATGTTCCGCGGCCGCCGGAGGCAAATGCGTCCGTTCGTCCCAGCCCAACACCGCGTCGATCGAAGCCCATGCGGCGGTTTGTCTCGCGTATCGACAGACTTCCTCGAATAGTTTCGCGGACATGCGATTTTCTCCGGAACGAGCCGGGACGGTCCTACGACGGGCGGTTTTTCGGTCGAGATTTTCGTTGATATTCGCGGCTGGCCTCTTCGAGCAATTTGCGTTCCTTGGCGGTGAGACTGCTTTCGCCTTCGCGATAGATTTTCTCCAAAATACCGTCGACCTGCTGCGTCAGATCGGAGCCGGCGGACTCTTCCTCAGGATTCAACACCCGCAGATGCGGCTTGCCGGACATTTTCGGCCAGGCGATCCGACGAAACGACCAATCCGAAAGACGCCAACCGCGCCAAAAATAAACGGCGGCCAGCGCAGCCCCGGCCAAGTGCATCGAATAGGCCACGTCGGGCGTGCCGTGGCCGGTCGCCCCGAACATGTCCAAAACCACGACCAACACGCCGAACAGCCAGGCGGGAATCGGCACCACGAAGAACAAAAGCAGCATCCGCCGTGGAAAATTCAGCGCATAGAGAATCACGACGCCGGAAATCGCGCCCGAAGCTCCATAGGCGCCGCCGACGCCGGACGCGTGAAACAACACGTTCACGACGTTCCATACCACGGCCGTCGCGACGACCAGCACCAGATACACCAGCAAAAACTCTTTCGGGCCGTAGACCTCTTCCACCTCGCGGCCCAGGAAGAACAGCACGAGCATGTTGAAAAGGATGTGCTGGAATCCCAACGGCGAGTGGGCGAACCCGGCCGTCAAATATTGCCACCAAAGCCAGGGGCGAAAAAGCGTGTCGACATGGACGGCCATGTGGTCGCTCAACCAGCGGCCGATCGGTTCACCGGTCACGCCAAGGGTTGCGGGCGTGAAAAAATCCGCCAACCAAACGGCGACGTTGATGGCGATCAGCAGTCCGACGACGGTGTGCGGCGCGTAACTCCACGCGCCGGACCGCTCGGTGCGGTAATAGTCGCGATCGTAGATACCCACGCCCGAGTTACCCTCCCGCGCCGGATCGGGCCATGGCGCGGGTGCGCTCGTCGATGCGTCGCGCCGCCTCCAGTTGCAGCTTGGCCATCTGGCCCGCCTTGGCCTGATTGGATTTGATGAGCTCGTCCACCGCGGTTTGAACCGTGGTCAGCTCGCCTTCGAGTCGCTTCAAATAGGAGGCGACCGCGTCACGCTGACGCACGGACTCCTGCAACTCTTTTTGGGCCGAAGCCAACTCTGCACGCGAGGCCTTTTCTTGCGATTGGGCCTTGGCCAGGGCATCGGTCACCAATTGATTGTCGTATTTGACTGCGGCGATCTTGTCCAGAAGCAGCGTGCGTTGGAGCCGAGCCGCGCCCAGCAAAACCTGGTAATCACGAAGCATGCGGAGATATTTGCCTCCGGACGCCTGAGCCGCCGACTTGTCCTTCGCCGACTCCTTGCCGTCCTTCAAAAACTCCGGAAGGCTCGCGGCCGGCAACAAAGCCTTTTTCTCTTCGTCGGTCAACGTGGCAAACACGTCGTGACCGTCCCGAGGCATCACCTCATAGAGCGTCCACGATCCCTTGGCGCCGGCCAGATTGTTCAATTCGCGCGGGCTCAACTGCGAAGTCGGCGCCAACACGACTTGTTTGCTTTTCGGAGTGGATTTGGTGACCTTGAACTCACCCAAGTAACGTCCCGGCGCCTCCTTGGCGGTTTTCTCAAAGCCATAGACGATCGTATTCGCGGCGATGCCGTGCGGATCGGGCTGACTGGTCTTGACGAGCACCTCGGCGGTGGCCTTTTGGGGATTCAAGGTGACCTTCGCCTCGCAGCCAAACCATGCCCGACGACGGTCCATCAACAGCTTGGTCAATTCGGTGCGCAGTTGGCGAATGCCCGGGCTATTCGGCGAGCCTTCGGCCAGACGGCGGTTGTCCTCTTGCACTTGGGCGATTTTCTTCTCGAACTTCGCAGCCAATTCGCACCAGTGTTGATGCGTTTTGAGCGTTCGAGCGGCCATGTAGAAAAACGCCACCGAGGCCACCGCGATCAAGCCGACCAAGACTTTGTTCCAAATGCTCATGAAAAGGCTCCGGGAGGAAAAGCCGCACCCTGAACCTTGATGATAATTGGGGGGGAGTCTGCCGTCAAGTTTCTGCCGCCGCCGCGGTCAGAATCCAAAATCCAGCCTTTCGGGTGTTTTGACACCCCGCCCGCATGGCCCATTCCAGCCAGGCAAGTCTGATCGACTAGTTCGCCGCTCCCGCAGCGACGTTGCCATGGACCGTCGTCGCCCGCTGGAGCTTCATGAAATCGAGCACGACCGCAATGGCCTCATCGAGGTAGAAATCTCGCTCGATCTTTCCGTTGGTCAGCTCGCTGTGCTTCTCGATCGCTTTTTCTTCTTCCTTGTCGGCGTTCAGCTCGGCCCGTTCCTTGAGGAATTTTTGCTCGTTGAGCGTAACCCACTTCTTGGCCTTTTGGTCTTTGTAGCGGGC
>JAJFVC010000075.1 GCA_021372005.1 Planctomycetaceae bacterium
CGCCGCTCCCGTTGATTGCGGAGCGGCCGGATCTCCAGCCTAGACGGCGTGGAAGACGAAAATTTGCAGCCTGTTTGCCTTTTTTAGGGAAACAGGCTGTTTCTCTAGGGGGGCAAATGGACGCAGGCAAGATGTTTGCGGCATCCCCCTCATTGCATTTAAGAACGAATCCGCGATAATACGGGGTTTACTCTGAAACGGCCCATTGCGTCCCAAGGAGCAGTCGCCTCATGAACGATAAAGTACGCGAATACAAAGGTCTTACGTTTGACGACGTCCTGCTGGAACCACGCTATAGCGAAGTTGTGCCGGCGGAAGTCGACGTCTCCACGCGGTTGACCAAACGCATCCGGTTGAATATCCCGCTGTTGAGCTCCCCGATGGACACGGTGACCGAGGCCGAAATGGCCATCGCGTTGGCGCTCGAGGGGGGGCTCGGCATCATCCATAAAAATCTGTCCATCGAGCGTCAGGCCGAAGAGGTCGAAAAGGTCAAACGCAGCGCCAACGGCATCATCAGCACCCCGGCCACGCTGCCGCCCGAGGCCACCTTGGGCCGCGTCCGAGACATCATGAACCAGTACAACGTCTCGGGCCTGCCCATCACGACGTCCGACGGGCAGTTGGTGGGCATCATCACCCGCCGCGACCTCCGCTTTCTCGAAAACTGGGACCTGCCCATTTCCGAGGTGATGACCTGCGAAAACCTGGTCACTGCCACCGGGACTGTAACGCTTGAGGAAGCTGAGAAGATTTTAATGGCAAAAAAGGTGGAGAAGCTTTTGTTGGTTGACGAAGATTTTAGACTGACCGGACTCATTACGATCAAAGACATTGATATGATGCGGAGGTTTCCGCAAGCCTGCAAAGATAAGCAGGGCAGGTTGCGTGCGGGAGCTGCGGTTGGTGTGCGTGATTATGATCGCGTCGAGGCCTTGATCAGCAAGGGCGTCGACGTGTTGGTGGTCGACAGTGCTCACGGGCATTCGTCGAACGTCGTTGAAACCGTCAAGGAGATTAAGAAGCGTTGGGACATTGACGTCGTGGCCGGCAACGTGGCCACGGCCGAGGGGTGTCGAGATCTGATCGCGGCCGGGGCCGACGCGGTGAAAGTCGGCATCGGGCCCGGGTCGATCTGCACCACTCGTGTGATTTCCGGCGTCGGTGTCCCGCAGATCACTGCAATTGGTCAGGCGGCCCAAGCGGCGGCCAAAACCGAAACACCGATCATCGCCGACGGCGGAGTGCGATTCTCCGGCGACGTGACCAAGGCGATTGCGGCCGGGGCCGACGTGGTGATGTTGGGAGGACTTTTGGCCGGGCTCCAAGAAAGCCCGGGGGCGCAGATCCTTTACCAAGGACGGACGTTCAAAGTTTATCGCGGCATGGGTTCGTTGGGTGCGATGGTCCAAGGCTCCAGCGAGCGCTATCGCCAAAGCGGCCGACGCACGCCCGACAAACTAGTGCCCGAGGGCGTCGAAGGACGAGTGCCTTACAAGGGACAACTCGGCCCGTTCGTCTACCAGTTGGTCGGCGGACTGCGAGCCGGCATGGGATATTGCGGAACGCGAACGATTCAGGAATTGCGCAAGGACGCGCGATTCATACGGGTTACAGCAGCCACGGTACGGGAGAGTCACCCTCATGACATCACCATTACGCAGGAAGCGCCGAACTACAGTACGGAGCACATGGCCGGCGAAGGTTCGTAGAGGGTGTTGCGCGGCGTTGGCCGCGATCGGTTGTTGGGCCGTCGGACCGAATTGCGTTGCCGCGGCCAATGAGGCTGGCTCGGCCGTTCAGGCGGCCAGCTACAGCACGGGCCAGCATGGCAGCCGGCTGAAATGGACGTCGTCGCAACGTTCGGAGGCAGTCACGGACGACGCGTCGCAGGGCGGCTGTGTGATGTCGTCCTACGAATCGCCCCGCCCGACGCAAACTGCGCAAAACGCCGCCTCCAAAAATGGCGCAATGAACGACCCGTTCGGAGACAAGAAGCCGGCGTTGCCTGGCCCGACCGACGCGGTCGATCAGCAGCCGTTGAACGCCTCGCCGCTTCCGGCCACGAGGCCCGGCAGCGCGTCGTCGCCGTCGGTCTCGCCAAAGATTCGCAGAAGACCCTCTCCGCTGGGAAGCCGGTTGGAAGGGATCATTTCCGCACAGCAGCACGAACTTCGTGAAAGCTGTCCTTCGCCGAAGGATATGAAAAAGATCACCGAGGTGACCACCAACATCACGCCGTCCGAGGGCGATTTGCCGCGCGATTGTCCGTTGAGCGGACCAGCGTATCTGGGCCGCAATTTCGCGCCGATCACCTATGCCTGGACGGCCTCAGGCTTGTGTCACAAGCCGTTGTACTTCGAGGACGTGCAGCTTGAACGCTACGGGCACATGGCCGGTCCTTGGGTGCAGCCGTTCGCCTCGGGTGCGAATTTCTTCCTGACGTTCCCGATTCTGCCCTACAAGATGGGGCTCGAATTGCCGAACGAGTGCGTCTACACGCTCGGCTACTATCGGCCCGGCGACTGCGCTCCGTACCTGTTCGATCCGCTTCCGTTGAGCGTCCGCGCGGCGTTGTTCGAGGCGGGCGCATGGGTCGGCGGCGCGGCGATGATTCCGTAATCGGATTGCAGGCCGGGGATTACTCGAGCCCCACGATCTGACTGATCACTTGGCCTCGGGCCAGTTGGGTTGCAATGCGTTGGCCCAACGCCAGTTCGGACGTGTCGCGGACCACGCGGCCGTCGTCCTCGCGACGGGTTACGCTGTAGCCGCGCTGCAATACCGCCAGGGGGCTCAACGATTCGAGCCGACCGGCTGTCGTGTCCACTCGCTGATGGGCCAAACGCAGCCGTCCGCGCATCGCTCGCATCGCTCGGGCGTTCCATGGATCGAGCCGTTGGGCCCATTCAAAAATCCGCTGAAAAGGCCGCCGAAACACGGCCCGATGTGCCAGTCCGTCCAAACGGTTGCGGGCCGAATCGGCTCGAGCGCGCAACGCCCCGGCCATGCGACGCTCGATCTGCCGCAATTGCAGAGTCCACTCCTCGGCGTCCGGCGCGATTCGTTCGGCCGCCTCGCTGGGCGTCAGCGCCCGCAGATCAGCCGCCAGATCAGACAGCGTCACATCGATCTCGTGCCCCACGGCCGATATGACCGGCAGCTCCGAATCGGCAATGGCGCGGACCGTGGGCTCCTCGTTGAACGCCCAAAGATCCTCGAGACTTCCGCCGCCGCGCGTGACCACGATACAGTCGATCCGATCGGCGGTCGTTTGGGCTTTTCTCGCTAGATGGTTGACGGTTTCGATCGCCGCGGCGATTTCCTGCGACGCGCCGTCGCCTTGCACGCGAACCGGAACGACCAAGACGTCGATGCCGCGCCAGCGTCGGCCGAGCACCTGAAGAAAATCGCGGACGGCCGCGCCGGTCGGACTGGTCACCACGGCCACACGACGCACGATCGCCGGCAACGGGCGCTTTCGAGCGGGATCGAACAGCCCCTCGCGGGCCAGCTTTTCACGCAACTGGCGCAGGGCCAACTCCAGCGCCCCCATCCCGCGCGGCACGATGTCCTCAATCACCAACTGATACGTTCCGCGCGGGGCGTACAAGTCGAGCCGACCTCGGCAGACCACCTCCAGCCCGTCGTGCAGATCGAACCGAACCCGCGAGGCGACGCCGCGCCACATCACCGCCCGAAGCTGAGCCCGATCGTCCTTCAACGTCAGGTAGCAATGGCACGACTGAGGCCGGGTGAAGTTCGACACTTCGCCAGCCACCCAGACCTCTGGAAACGCCGATTCCAGCAGGTCCTTGATCTGGGAGGTCAGCTCCCAGACCGAAAGCGGTCGTTCGGCGTTAAGAATAGTCGGAAACATGGCGCAACGCGGCAGGACGACGATTCAAACCACGAAGAGGCGTACTATACCATTGGTCTGATTGATGTACAAACCCCCAAGAACGATTGACCATGGCGCTAAAATCCAGGCTTCGATTCAACATAAGAAGATGGGTTGCGACTCGTTCGTAATCACATTGCGGTATGTCGGATTGGCTAATAAAATGGAGCAGGGCCGTGAACGGCGATTGGGGCTGATTTTGGACGGCTGTGGTATATTGGCTGAGATAGTGCTTTGCGCCCGTAGCTCAGTGGATAGAGCAGCGGATTTCTAATCCGCTGGTCGCAGGTTCGAATCCTGCCGGGCGTGCTTCTGTAAGTTGCTGCTAAATAATGACTTGCGTGAAAATGAAAGTTGTCGAGCAACGGCGATTTGGGGCTGGTGTCACGTAAAGTGTCACGTTCTTGTCAATCCGGCTCGCCGACAACTCCATCGGGTGGGTCCTTTCTGCACTTTTGGTTGTAGGCGTCCCATAGGACATTTAAAGTCGCACTGACGCTGCGCCCAACATAAAACCGCATGGTGGTGTCAATGCTTTCGTGGCGCATCAATTGCATAAGCACCGGCGGCATCACCCGGAGCGCCCAGCGATCACCGAAGGCACGCCGGAAATCATGGGGCTGTTATCAACGGAATTGCAATCTACCAAAATCGCTGCCTAAAAGTCCGGCCCTCCTTCGGAAGGTCAAAATAACAAAATTTCTAACCTTTCGCTTGGACCAAAATGCGGGAAGCCTGTCAACCGTCAACGTCACGTGTCGTGGTGGCGTGGATCGGGAATTCGGCGGCTATTGCGACGCGCCATTATTTGCAAGTCACGGATGTGGAATACGATAGGGCGAATTCAGACGGCGCAAATTCCGGCGCACTGAAGACGCAAAATCAGGCGCAGCAGCCTGCCGCGGGGTGTGGCGTGGAATCGCAAGAAACGAAACAAGCCCTTGGGTCACAAGGGCTTGTGCTTTGTGGTGCGGCTTGCAGCGATAACCCGCTACAAGCCTGAGTACCCCCTAGGGGAGTCGAACCCCTGTTCTCGGACTGAGAATCCGATGTCCTGGGCCACTAGACGAAGGGGGCCCTCACTTTCCGCTTCGCGAAAGAAGTTCCGATTTCTACCATCTGCCGTTCTTACTGTCAACTCACCCCGAAACTTGGTAGTTGCACAAGGGCGATTTCTCGCGGGGTTTGGTGGGGTTATAACCTTTTGGGCGGTGTTTGGTTTCTTCGGTTTTTTTCGATTTTTCAAACAAAGAGCCTTCAAAATGCCCCCGAATTCTCGTTGGGGGCCTACCCCCCTGGTGATAACTCTGCTATGATTATGCGGAGTGGCACCTTGCCAGGAGGAATTGGGGGCAAACGAGCGAGGACCGATCAAACCCCCTTTTAGTAACTTTTTCACGACGGATTATGCCGTTTTCCATGTAAGAGGAGTGTTCCCGATGACTAACAAAATTCGGTTGTTGATCGCCGATGATCACGAAGTGGTGCGAAGCGGTCTGAAGAGCATGTTGGCCAATACCGACATCCGCGTGGCTGGGGAAGTGGCTACGGGGGCCGAAGCCGTGAAGTTCGCTTTGGAGAACGAGGTGGACGTGGTGATGCTCGACATCCGCATGCCCGACGGCGACGGACTGACCGCCTTGGGCCGCATCAAGCTCGACAAACCGAATCTGCCGATTTTGATCCTCTCGACGTTCGACAATCCGACGTACGTTGCTCGTGCGGTGGCGTTGGGTGCGAGCGGTTATCTGTTGAAGGGATGCACGCGCGAGGAACTGATCGCCGGCATTCAGTCGGCCGCCGCCGGTGAAAGTGCTTGGACTCGCGACGAGTTGCGCCGCGTGACCGGCGCCTTGGCCACGCCGCGGTTGACCGCCGACGTCGAAGTGCCGCTCACGCAGCGCGAGAGCGAAGTGTTGCGTCAACTGGCCTATGGGTTGACAAACAAGGAGATCGCCCAGACGCTGCACATCAGCTACGAGACGGTCAAGGAACACGTCCAGCACATTTTACGAAAGATCGGCGTTTCGGATCGGACCCAGGCCGCGGTTTGGGCGGTCCGCAAAGAGCTGGTCTGACGACGATCGTGACTCCCCGGGCCCGTCGACGTTTTGACGAGCAGTTGGAGCGGGTGCTCGATCGCATGCCGCCGTTGGTGCATGAGCTGATCGAGCGGGTGCCGTTGCACGTCGAGGACTATCCGTCGGACGAAGTGATGGACCGCATGGGCGTCGAATATTTGGACGAGCTTTGCGGTCTGTACACGGGCATTCCGATTGGCGAGAAAAGCGTCATGCATTCCGGCACGATGCCCGACGTGGTTACGATCTATCGCGAGGGCATTCTGAGCGCCGCCGCCGACGCGCGTGGACGCATCACGTCCGATCGGCTGCGCGAGCAAATCCGCATTACGATTCTTCACGAGTTGGCCCATCATCACGGATTGACGGAGGAGGATCTCGAACGATTGGGATACGGCTGACGGCCGTCGTCGGCGTTGAACCCCCCACATTCCAAACGGAGGTTGGTCATGAACAAAGCGACGTTCGTTGCGTGGGTCGATGCGGTTGCGTTCGTGGCGATATCGCTGCTGGCCGCGACCGGGACTCTGATCAAGCTGGTGTTGCCGCCGGGTTCCGGCCACTTTAGCGCCGTCTGGGGCATGGATCGTCATCAGTGGGGCGACGTGCATTTTTGCCTGGCCCTCGTGTTGGTCGTCACCGTGGCGGTCCACCTGTTTCTGCATTGGCGATGGGTCGTCGCGACGGTCCGAGGGCGTTCAGAGGTCGGTTCGACGCGGCGCATCGGGCTGGCCGTCGTGGGGTTGTTGATCCTGGTCGGTTTGGCCGCCTCGCCATTTTTGGCCGCCGTGGAGACGACCGGCGACGCTCCGCACCGAGGTCGCGCGGCCCGATGGGACGAGCCGATGGATTCGCCGCCCCAGGGAGTCGGCCAAACGACGGATCGCCGCGACGAACATCATGCGAACGGCGGCGCGCCGCAGATCGACGGCACGATGTCGCTTCGCGAGGTCGAGCGTCGCACGGGCGTCTCGGCGGCCGTCGTGCTGAAGGAACTCGGGCTGCCGGCCGACGCACCGGTCGACGAGCGGTTGGGTCGGCTTCGCAAGCAATATGGTTTCGACATGCACGCCCTGCGCGAAGTGGTCGAAAAACATCAAAAACCGAAGCCGCGCGGCAGCGTCCAGTAACGTGCAACGGTTCTATAGGAATACGAAAAACGTCGGACCGTGAGCGGATGTACGACCTCGAACGAATTCTTCGTGAGACCTTTTTGGCTCGGGCCGAGTTTCTTGAATGCGTCGATTCGACGAACAACCGCGCCGCGCAGGCTGCGACGGACGGCGGTCTGCTGCCTTTTCTGATTGCGGCCCGTCGGCAGTCGGCCGGTCGCGGACGCGGCTTGCATCGTTGGTGGACCGGGCCCGGCGCGTTGGCGTTCAGCCTGGCGCTGGCGCCCGAGACGATGGGCGTCGATCGACGCCGCACGCCGATGGCGTCGTTGGCCGTCGGAGTGGCCGTGGTCGAGGCGGTTGCGTCGTGGCTGCCGATCGGGGCCGTCGGGCTCCGCTGGCCGAACGACGTGTTGGCGTCGGATCGAAAGCTGTGCGGAATTCTCGTCGAGGTGTTGCCCAACGGCCGCTACGTGATCGGCATCGGGGTGAACACGGACAACACGATGACCGACGCGCCGCCGGAGTTGCAGTCGGTGGCGACTACGCTGCGCGACTTGACCGGACGGCGTTTCGACCCGACGGAGTCGTTGCTGGCCGTCCTGCACAGTTTGGATCGCGTGTTCGCCGAGTTGCGGGCCCATCCCGAGACGGTGGCTGCCCGGGCCGACGGGTTGTGTTGGCAGCGGGGCCAACGGTTGGCGTTTCAGCAGGGCGACCGGCGAATCGACGGCCGGTGCGTGGGCGTTGCCTCCGACGGGGCGCTGTTGCTCGAAACCTCCTCGGGCGTCGCGCCGATTTACACTGGCACGCCGGTCGACGTGGAGTCATAATGGCGCAGATGAAAAAGTGTTATTTCGTTTCCGACTTGCATCTGTTCGCCAATCGTTCCGAGGCGCATCGCTATCTGGAAGAGATCGCCAAGAAGGCGTCGCGGGCCGACTTGTTCGTGTTGGGCGGCGACACGTTTGATTTTCACTGGTCGACGTTTCCGATCTTGAAAGCGGTCGATCGGGCGTGCCGATGGCTGCGTCAGTTGGCCGCGTTGTGCCCGAACTGCCACTTTCACGTCGTTTTGGGCAATCACGATTATCATCAAGCGTTCATCGATCGGTTGACGGAGCTGGACCGCGAAGTGTCGAACCTGTCGTGGCATCGCTATTACGTTCGGATCGGGACGAGCGTATTTCTGCACGGCGACGTGGCTCAACGCCGGATGACCGCCCGACGTCTGACCGAATCGCGCGAAAAATGGCTCGATTGCCGGCGTCGCGGACCGTGGGCCAGCCTGTTGTACGACGTAGCCGTGGCGACGCGGATGCACAAGCCGGTGCCGCACTTGCTGTTTGCCCGGCGCATTGTGGCCCGTCGCATCTTTCGCTATTTGGAGAGCATCGGCCAGGGGCCGGCCGCGGGCGTGCGTGACGTGTATTTCGGCCACACGCACAAGCGATTGTCGAACTACGCCTATCATGGTATGCGATTCCACAACGGCGGCGCGCCGATCAAGGGCCTCAAGTTCCGCATCGTCGAGGCGCGACGCTCTCGGCCATCGTAGGGCCGCCGCGGCGATTCGTCTCACAGCAGTGGGCTGAAGAGCTTGGCCAGATTCACCTTGAGCCGGCCGGCCAGGGTTTTCGTGGGCCAGTCGTCGGGCGTGGCCAGGTCGGAACAGTCTAAATAACCCTGTTGCAGGCGTCGCATCTCGTCGACCGCCTTGGCGGCGTGAACGAACAGATTCAGTTCAAAGTTCAGATCGAACGAACGGATGTCGTAATTGGCCGAGCCGAACATCGCCAGCTCGTCGTCGATTGTGAGCGTTTTGGCGTGCAACATGCCGTCGCGGAACAGATAGATATTCACGCCGAACCGGCTGAGGTATTCGCAATAAAAAGCGCCGGCCGCCTGCACGATCCGGTGATCGCAGCGTCGCGGAATCGCCAGATCGACTTGGACGCCGCGCTGGGCGGCCAACCGCAGCGCCAGCAGCATCGCCTCGTTCGGAATGAAATACGGCGACGTGATGACCACGCGGCGCTGCGCCAGAAAGATTGCCTTGACGACCAAGTCTTGGAACAGTTCGGTCGGTTGGTCGGGTCCGGTCGGGACCACTTGGACCGCGATCGAGCCGTTCGGCTCGCACGGCGGAAACAGCGACGCATCGTCGAGCAGCTCGCCCGATTCGTAAAACCAATCTTCCAAAAAAATGCTTTGAAGCTGATCGACGGCCGGGCCGGTGATTCGGGCCATGATGTCGTGCCAGACGCCGGCCCGCTTGTGGCCGTAACTGGCCTCGACGATGTTTTGCGAGCCGGTGAAGGCGACCGTGCCGTCGATCACGACCAGTTTGCGATGGTTGCGCAGGTCGAGCCGCTTGAACGGAATTCGCCAAAGATTGGCCGGCAGCATCGGGAAAATGCGGATGCCTTGCTGCCGCATCGTGGGGGCCAGGGTGCGAAACAGCCGCCGGGAACCGACCGCGTCGGCCAACACGCGGCACGCCACGCCGCGAGCCGCCGCCCTCCGGAGCGATTCGGCCACGCGACGCCCGACCGTGTCGTCTTGAAAGATATAAAACAGCAAATGGACGTGGCGTTTTGCGGCATCGATCTCCGCGATGATTTGATCGATCGCCTCGTCGGTGTCGGTCGTCCAGGAAATTGCGTTGCCCGGTACGACGGGCAGTCCGCCGACGTCGCCGGCCAAGTGGACCAACACCTTGCACTCCTCGATTTGCGAGGCGTCCATCGCCCGGCGCGCGGCCATCCGCCCGTACTGCGACGTCTCCAACTGGGAACGACGCCGACGCCGACGCGCCAAACGGCGCCGGCCGAGCCGGTTTTCGCCGATCAGCAAATACAAGGCCAGACCGATCCACGGCTCGAAGAACACGATGCTCAACCACGCCAGGCACGTGGTCGGTTTTTCTTTGCGCAACACAATAACCGGCAGCATCGTCAGACGAATGATCCATTCGCCTGTGGCCAGCAGTTGCGTCCAGAACAGTACGTTCGATTGATCCAAGGAACGGTCTGACTATCTGCGAAGGATTTTTTTGGGAATGCTGCGAACGCCGTCGATCTTTTTGACCGGCAACGGTTGCATGGGACCTCGAATCTCGGGAGGCGCCTCCGGCACGACCATCGTGATGATCAACGGCAAGTTGAAATCGTCGACCAGACGGGCCGATTGCGGTTCTCCGGCTTTCGTCGTAGACAAGGAACGCGGTGGTTCGCTGGCCACGGCGTGGCTCAGCGCGCAGGCCGCAACGATCGCCAATGGCAGCCCCTTGCGAATCATGGTGTGATTATGCTCCATCGCGAGTTCTTTGAAAAGTGTCTTTCTTGCCCGCAGCCAAGGAATCCCGAACGGTGAAATTGCGTTCCATCACGCAGCGCTTTCCCAATCAAGAAAAGAAAAGCCCGTGCTTCGACGAGTGAATCAAAGCTGTCCAACAAGAAAAGGGTTGGATGCCCGAGGCATCCGTTGCAGGGAAAAGTCGCACGTTGCGCAACCAACGAGCCGCTGGCCGATCGATTCCAACGCACGCCGGGGGTGAAACCTCACACAGCCCGTGGCCTTGGAACCGCCGACAAGCGGCTCGCGGCTTCATTTCAAGTGTAGTCTATAAATCCGCGCCAGAGCGGCGGATCTTTTGGGAGTCCCCGCGAACAGCGGGGGCTTGGACTACTTCTGCACCATGTCCTTCAGGCTTCGCAACGCACGGACCTTCACCTTGTTGTAGGCCGGCTTTGCGGGACGATCTTGCAACTCGCCGGTGAAGGGGTTTTTGACGCCCTTCTGAGCCGGACGGGCCGGAACCTTCTTCTTCTCGATCTTCAACAGACCGGGCAGCGTGAACGCGCCGGCGCCGCGATTGCCCAAGCTCTTGCGGATCTCTTCGGTCAGTGCCTCGAGAACGGCGGCCACTTGCTTCTTGGTCAGGTCGGTCGTGGCGGCGATGCTCTGCAAAATCTCGGTCTTCGTGGGTGCTTTTTTGGCGGCTTTGGCCATAATCGAATTCCCTCCTTGAGAGGATCTTGGGGTGGAAAGTTGGTTCATCCGACAATGCGGACTTGATGATTAAAGTCTGTTCATCGAAAAATGCAACCCGAAAAATGGCGAATTTCCCCCAAAAATCGCAATTTTTTTCGGCCGAGAGGCTGAATTTCCCAGGTTTTCGGCCATTTCCGTCCTTGGCAGCCTGTTTTTCCTCGGAATCGTGGCGATTTGCGGCGTTCCAGCACGCCGACATTGAAATCCAAGCGTCGATCGTTCACAATCACCGGCTGAGCCGATCGAGCGACCGGAAAGCCGGTGCTGGGACAGATCGGTTGACGCCGCCCGCCACCCAAAAAACGCCAACCATGCAGCGACGAATTCTTGCTTGCTCCGCGGCCCTGTCCCTGCTCGGTGCGATCGTCCTTGGGCTGTGGTGGCCGGAGGCCGAGGTCTCGTTGTCGTGTTGCTGGCGGGGCGGCGCCATCTTGGCCGCCGCCTGGCTCGCCTACGACGACATCCAACGGCTACCCAACTGGCTCGTGCTGACGCTGCCGCTCCTACTGATCCTCTTGATTCGCTGGCCGCGGATCCTTTGGATGCTGATTCCCGCCTTGATTGGCCTGGCGGTCGTCCGGCGAGTCTTATGGCCTATTGAGCCGGGTGAGAAGTGAGATGGCGTAAAGTGGGTAAAATGCCGAGAATCTTCCGGGCCTGACGATTATATCGGTCAATCCGTTTGTTTTGCCGTCGAATTGGGGATCCTCACCCTTCTCTAATTGAATTCTTCGCATCCCGGCACCGAGATTTAGAGTAAGGTGGTCGCTGGAGGCAAAGTTTTTCGATTTTTTCGGATTTGCCCAAAAATCGGATTATATCGAAAAACGAAAGAGGCGACGTTTCGCACAATCATTCTAGTCAGCATCTCTTAGGGGGGAACTGTGATGAACCGACGCATCCAGCCTTGGCTGGTCTGCGCGCTGGCCAGCGTCTTAGCCTACGCGGTCGCGGCCGCGCAAGGTCAACAGCCAACGCAATCTTCGACCTACGCCGATACGGGCTACAGTATGGCCGGCGATCGCTATGCCACGCCGACCGCGCAGGGACAGTTTGTTTCCGAGAACGCCGTGGCCGACGACACCGGCCTGGCCAAGCGCGTGGCCGAGCTTGAGGCGGCTTTGAAGAAAATCGACGACAAGGCCAAAGAGGACAAAAAGAAAGCCGACGGCGCGATGACCGCCACGGTCGGCGGACGCATCCACCTCGATACGGCCAGCTATCACCAGGACGCCATCGATCGCGCCCGTTACAACGAGCAAGACGGCACGGAATTCCGCACCGCGCGTATCGCGGTGTACGGCGGCGGTTTCAACGTGATCAAGTATCAAATCGAGTACGATTTCGCCAGCGTGGCCAGCAGCAGCACATTCGATCCCGTTTCGGCGGCCGTCTCCACGAAGACCCGGCTTCGCTGCAAAGACACGTACATTATGATTACGAGCCTGCCGCTGATTCAGAACGTCGAAGTCGGCCACTTCAAGGAGCCGTACAGCTTGGACGAACTGACTAGCGACAACTACATCACTTTCATGGAACGCAACATCACCAGTGATGTGTTGGCTCCCAAGCGTCATTTCGGCATCATGGCCTTCGGCAACTCGGAGGACGAACGGATGACCGCTGCGATCGGCGCGTTCGACGAGTATGACGACGAAGGCAATGTCGTTCAGGCCGACAATCTGGGCGGCGCGTTGACGATGCGGGCCACGTATTTGCCGTGGTATGACGAGGCCACCGAAGGACGCGGGCTGATTCACACCGGCGTGTCCTACAGCTTCCGCGATCCTTATAAGGACCAATTCACGCTTAAATACCGGCCCGACTCGCATCTGGCCAAGGAAAACTCGCTGACGTTGCTTGACGTTTCCGAACGTGACGAGATCGGCGCCGAGATGGCAATGGTTTACGGTCCGTTGTCCGTCCAGTCGGAATACTACGTCAGCTACATCGATCGCACGGCTCACGACGATGGCATGGCCCAAGGCGCGTACGCCTACGTAAGCTACTTTCTGACCGGCGAAAACCGGCCCTACGATCGCAAGAAAGGCGTGTTCGGGCGCGTCAAGCCGTATGAAAACTTCTTCCGCGTTCGGGATCAAAGCCAAAACGTCTATACCGGCCGCGGCGCTTGGGAGTTGAAGTACCGTTATTCGTGGTTTGACGGCTACGACAATGGCGATCTAGGCTGGCAAACCTGCCACGACCAGACGTTTGGCGTGAACTGGTATCTGAATCCATACACCCGATTGATGGCCGAATATGTACACTGCGGCATCAATCAGAACAAGGGCGCCGGCTCCGGCAGCCTGGACATCTATCAGATGCGGTTCCAGATCGACTTCTAATCGAGAAAAAACGAATCGAGGAGTATATCAAGATGAGAACGCTTTTGTTGTCCGCGGCCCTTGCCGGATTGCTGGGCTCGTCGATTTTGGCGGCCGATGCCGTCCGGACGCCCGCCGAGTGCGACTGCGTCGAAACGCACGGCAGCGACCATTGCTGCGCCCGTTGCGGCCGCACCAGCCCTTGTGAAAAATATTGTCAGATCGTCTGCGAGACGAAGGACATCAAGAAAACCGTTTGGGTCGTCCAGTGCGAGGAGTTCTGCACGACGTTGCCACGACTGGCGCACCGCGACGGCTGCGAGGGCGAGGATTGCCAGGCGTGCAAGACGAAAGGTTGCTCGCACGATCCCTATGATCCTTGCGCCGCCGAGAACGCCAAAAAGTTTGTCACGCCCAAGTGCGGCAAGGTACGCGAGAAAAAGACCTTGCAGAAAAAAGAAATCGTTTGCAAGGTGCCCAGCTATAAGTGCGTCGTGACGTATTGCTGTCCCAAGTGCAGCAGCGGTCCGGAGACGTCCGCGCCGGCCACGCTTGCCCGCCCCACCGCGCCGATGCCCGCGCCGAAACCGCCCAAAGCGACTTGACGCGCCGCGACCGCAAGGATTCAGTTCGAGAACGTTTTTTGCAAAAAACCGGGATGACGGCTTGACCGTGGTCCCGGTTCTTTTTTGGACGGCATGGGACGGTGTCCGCGGGCGCCCTAATTTGGGAGACGTTGCATCTGCAAATCGGGAAGTCGACCGAGCGCTTCCAGCAGGGCGTGCAAAACGGTCAGTGGGTGCGGCGGACAGCCCGGCACGAACACGTCGACCGGCAGCAGGCCCGCCACGCCGTTGTGCGTTTCGGGACGGTTTGCGTAGAGTCCGCCGGAGATCGCGCAGGCGCCCACGGCGATTACCAGCTTCGGCCACGGGACGGCGTCGTAGGTTTTCTGCACCGCAAGCCGCATGTTTTCAGGCACGGGTCCGGTCACGAGCAATCCGTCGGCGTGACGGGGCGACGCGACCATCTGGATGCCGAACCGCCCGAGGTCCCAGGCCACGGTGCCCAGCACATTCACGTCGGCCTCGCAGGCGTTGCACCCTCCGGCGCTGACTTGCCGAAGTTTCAGCGAGCGGCCGAACAACCGCTGCGACGCCCGATCCAACGCGGCGGCCACGCGCGGCGCGGCGTCGCGCACCACCAGGTCGTCGCGCCGTGCGGCGGCCAATCGGTAATCGTCGGAAAACCGGATCGCGCCGGTCGGACAGACTGCCGCGCATTGCCGACAAAACAAGCATCGACCGGTGTCGATCTGGACGCGGTTTTCGTGGAAGCCGATCGCGCCGGTGGGGCAGACGGCCTCGCACGTTTTGCACGCTCCCGCGCATTTTGCCGGATCGACGTCGGGCCGGCCGGCAAAACGCTCGGGCAGTTCCGGTTCAGGGCCGTCGGGGTACCGCATCGTGCGGCGGCCTTGTTTCCATCGGGTCAGCAGCAGATCGAACATCCCAAAACCTCGTCGACGTCAAAGGTCGTGTCCACAATAGGAAAGGTTGAAACTCTTGTTGCACAACGGAAAATCAGAAATCGCCTGGCCTCGCATCGCCATGGCCAGTCCGAACCAGTTGTGAAACGAAGGATCAATCGCCTTGTAGGCCGTCGGTAGGCCGTCGTCGTCGGTCCACGCAACATGGCAAATTTCGCCGCGCCAACCTTCGACCAAGGCGACGACGCCCAATCCGAGGCCCGGCTTGCCGACCTCGGCTTGCACCGGACCGGCCGGCAGCGAGTCGAGCTGCTCGTCGAGAAACGCCAACGATCGTTGCACCTCAAGCCATCGAACGTTGGCCCGGGCGAACACGTCGCCGGTGTGCCAGGTGGAGACAGGAATATGGGCGAATCGGTAGATGCCGTACGGGAAATCGCGTCGCGTGTCGCGGGGATCGCCGCACGCACGGGCCGCGACGCCGACCAATCCCAACTGTGGGCAAAGCTCGGGCGAGACGACGCCGACGCCGTCGAAGCGGGCCATGGCCGATGCCGAGTTCCAAAGCAGCTCCATTGCGTCGCGGGCATCGACGGCGATCGCCTTCAAACGGTGGCGAATCCGCTCGACCATCGCGGGGTCCACGTCCCACGCGACGCCGCCGGGTCGGATCAAACCGCGGCTGAACCGATTGCCGCAGAGCAGGGCGGTCAAATTCAACACATCGCCGCGGATTCGGCCGCAGTAGGACATCGTGGGCAGAAAGCCGACGTCGCCGGCCATCGCACCCAAATCGCCGAGATGGTTGGCCACGCGTTCCAATTCGAGCGCGACGCCGCGCAGGAATTGTCCGCGGGCGGGCACGCGTCCGCCGCCGAGCGATTCCATCGTGCGGCAATACGCGACCGCATGGCCCGCGGTGCTGTCGCCGGCCAGCGTTTCGGCGGCATGGATGGCCCGGCGCTCGGGACCGTCGCACAGCATCCGTTCCACGCCGCGATGTTGATAGCCCAGCGAGATTTCCAAATGATGGACCGTCTCGCCGTGGCACTGGAATCGAAAATGGCCCGGCTCGATCACGCCGGCGTGAACCGGTCCGACCGCCACCTCGTGGACCTCGTCGCCCGACATCTCGAAAAACGTCATCGCGCCGCACGCGGTCGTCTCGGGCGTCGGAAATCGAACCGGCTTCAGCCACGGATGGCCATGCGGCTCAACATGCCATTGCTCGAAAATCTCCCGCTCGAACAAATGGGCCTGGGGGCAGTCGGGCGTGATCGACGGGAAACGATCGGCCACATCGGTCGACAGGATCGTCAACTCGCCGCGATCGGCCCAAGCCATGGCGGCCACCAATCGCAGTGAACCGCCGTGAACGGGAAATCCGAACAGCGCCGACAGCCGACCGCCGGCCGCGACGCCTTCGATCACTGCGCGACGAAACGCGTCGAACTCTACGACAGGGCAGTCGGACTGCGAGAACGCGTGACCGTTGTGAATGGGCAGGGCGGCTTCCATGTCAGTGGGCTCCCAATGCGACGGCCGCTCGATGCAGCAGATCGACAAGCGGCGGAGGCACGTACAGACCGAGCAACAGCGCCAACGCTCCCAACGACGCGACCGGCGCGATCGACCAAAGCGGTTCTCGTCGAGCGGGCGAGGCCGGGTTTTGCAGCGCGTCGGGCGGCGCGCCATAGCTCATGCGAAGGCAGATGGCGGCCATGCCGACGAACACGACGGCCAACGCGGTCAGGTAGCCGGCGGCCAACCATGGGCGGCCGGCGTCGAACACGCCCTTCAGGATCGTCAATTCGCTCAAAAACGGCCCGAACGGCGGCAAGCCGACGATGGCCAGAAAGCCGGCCATCCAGAGCACGCCGGTTGCGGGCGAAAGTCGCAGCAGGCCCCGCACGCGAACGGTCGATTTCGTTCGATATCGCGCCAGGATGTTGCCGGCCGCGAGAAACAGCATCGCCTTGACGAGCGAGTGATTCACGGCGTGGAGCATCGCGCCGAAGGCCGCCGCGCCGCCGACGCCGATTCCCAGCGACAGGATGCCCATGTGTTCGACGCTCGAATAGGCCAGCATCCGCTTGAAGTCGGCTTGGCCCACGATGAACACGGCGGCCACGGCCATCGAAAACAGTCCGAACCCGACGAGCAGATCGGAGCTGAAATCGGCCAATCCGGCGGCGGCCAGCAGGCCGTGCGTGCGGAGGATCGTCAAAAACGCGCAGTTCAACAACGCGCCGGACAGCAACGCCGAGACGACCGATGGCGCCTCGCTGTGGGCATCGGGCAGCCACGTGTGCAGCGGCGCGAGGCCCATTTTCGTGCCGTATCCGACCAGGAAAAACAGAAACGCCGCCTGGAGCCAACGCGGATTCAAGGCGTTGGCGTGCGCGGTCAAGTCGGCCATGGTCAGGTGGATCGCCGTCTGCCCGCCCGAGCGCGCCGCGGCGGCGACGAAAAAATTGCCCAGCAGCGCCAACGCAATGCCGACCGAGCAGATCACCAGATATTTCCAGGTGGCTTCGAGCGATCGGTGGTGGCGATGGAAATAGATCAGCGGCGCGCTGACCAGCGTGGTCGCCTCGACGCCGACCCACATCAGCCCGAGATGTTGGCTTACGGCGACCAGCGACATTGTGGCCAGAAACAACAGCAAGCAGCCGGTGAACGCGGCTTCGGGAAAGTTTTGGAACGGCAGCTCTTCCTCGTCTTCGCCGGTCGGGGCGACGTGATGCGATTGGGCGAGATAGCCGACGCCGTACACGGCGGCCGCGAGAAACAACGCGCTGGCGATGCCCAAAAACAGCAGCGACGCGGGATCCACCGCGATCCATCCGTCGGCGACCGACGGCGGCGCATGCCGCCAACAAGCGATGACCACCGCCAGATGTCCTACGGCGGCGGCCAGCAACAACGCGCGACGCGGCACGTTGCGGCGGATGCCAAAAGCCGCCAGTCCGGACATCGCCGGAATCCATAACAAAGCCCAAATCATGCGATCAGTCTTTCAAGGCCGAGAGGCGATCCGTGTCGATGTGATCGAACTCGCGGCTAATATGGTGAATGGCGATCCCCATGACGAACACCGCCACGAAAACATCCAGCAAAACGCCCATCTCGACCAACAGCGGCTCCTCGACGGCGAATGCCAGCCCGAAGGCATAGATGCCGTTTTCCATGGCGAGATAACCGACCGTTTGCATCACGGCTTTCCGGCGTCCGACGATCAGCAGCAGGCCGATCAGCACGGTGAACAACGCCGTGGCTACAAGAAACTCCGCGCCGTGGGCGTCGGCCAGCGGCAATCGGCCGGCGACGTGCAAGGCGAAGCCCAGCAGGCCGAGTCCCAGCAGCAGCGACGTGGTGAACCCGACGATCGGTTCCACCTCGGTCTGTACGTTGGCCTCCCGAACGGCCCGTCGCAAAAGCCACGGCAGCAGCCCGGCCTTGATCGCCATGCTGGCCGCGGCCAGCCCGAGCAACCGAGGTCCGACGTGTTGCGGCTGAACCAGCAGCGACACGACGCTCAGCAGCACGGCCTGCAATGCGACGGTGCGGATGCAAGCGTTGATGCGGCTGGAGCCCAACAGATGCAGGTTCGCCAGGATCAACGACACCAGAGTCAGTTCGAGCCAAAGATTCACGATTGCCTCGTCACCAGGACCAGGGCCAAAATGGACAACACCGAGGCCGCCACCAGAAATTGCGGCACTCGAACCAATCGGAGCCGAGCGATGGTCGATTCGATCGCGCCGACGACGGCGGCCAACGCGAATTGCCCGGCCACGCCCGCGGCCAGATCGACGCACCACCAGCCGCTTCGCACCGGCACGAGCAGACCAACGATCAGCGCGCCGAGCGTCCAGAGTTTCAAAGACGCCGCATATTGGATCATCGCCAGGTCCGGACCGCCGTGATCCAACACCATTGCTTCGTGGATCATGGTGAGTTCTAGATGGGTGTTGGGGTCGTCGACCGGGATTCGGGCGTTTTCGGCCAGAAAAACGATGATCAGCGCCGCGGCGACCAGCAGCCATGCCGGCCCGACGGGCGAGGTCATCGCCGCCCAATTGACCGACGCGTAGGCCGTGGAAAGCGAACCGTAGCCGTTCGGGGCGATCAGGGCCGCCAGTCCGAGCAGCAGGGCCGGTTCGGCCAACGCCGAGAAAAACGCTTCGCGGCTGGCGCCCATGCCCTCGAAACTCGAACCGGTGTCGAGCGCCGCCAGGATCGTCACGAAACGCATCAGTCCGAACAGATAGGCCATCAGCAGAAAATCGCCGGAAAACGTCAACAGGCCCGGCACGCCGCCCAACGGCACGATCGTCAGCGCGGCTGCGACGCAGGCCAATCCGACGACCGGCCCGACGACGATCAGTCCGGTGGTTGTTCGGCTGATCACCGTGCCGCGTTGCAGCAATTTCCAGAGGTCGCGGTAGGTTTGCAGCATTGGCGATCCACGACGACCGGCGACCCACGCCTTGATGCGGTGGATCACCGCCGGCAGCAGCGGCGCCAGCGACAAAGCAACCAGGATATGAACGATCGATGCAAGCGTGGCCATCATCGCACCGCGACGGGTTAGTGGAGTTTCCAGATCAACAGGACGAGCATAGTCAGGGCGATGTAAAGCACGTAAAGCTGGAGGTGGCCCTCTTGGAGCCATCGCAGCTTGGACGCCGCCCAACCGACGCCCCAAAACAGCGGCTCATAGACGCGGCGTCGGAACCAGTCGGGCGCGTGTGTGTGCAGCGAGGCGTGACGCGGGAACAATCCTTGCGGCGGATGGATCTCGTCGCGCGGTTGAAGCAGCCCGCGGAACAACAGCACCAGCGGCCTGGCGAACGACGACGCGGTGTACTGCATCCGAGGCGTCGGCGCGACGTAGCCGCAGTCCCAGGTGACGCCGGATTCGACGCGACGGCCGCGCAACAGCAGCTTGCGGCCCGAGGCGGCGATCACGACGAGACCGATCAGCGTGCAGCAGCCGAGCAACACGCCGACCAGCGAACGCGTGGCCGCGACTTCCGATTCGGACTCGAACGACGGGGCAGGGGGGAGGTTTTTTGGGTTGTTCTCCGCTCGAGCGCCCGACGCCACGGTGGCCACGGCGGGCCGCAGCGCGGTCGGCCAAATCGGCGCGGCCAGGGCAATCGCAAAACACAGCGCGGCCAGCACGGCCATCGGCCATCGCATGGCGGCGCCCGACTCGTGGGCGTCGGCGGCTTCGCGGCTGCGAGGCTCCCCGAGGAACGCGATTCCAAAGGCTTTGGCGAAACACGCGGCTGCCAATCCGCCGATCAGGGCCAGTCCGCCGATGACCGCGACGCCCAGCAGGACGCCGGACGAGCCGTGCAATCCCGACGCGGCGCCCAGATAAATCAAAAATTCGCTGACGAACCCGTTCAACGGCGGCAGTCCCGAAATGGCGGCGGCGCCGATCAGAAAACTCGCGCCGGTCGTGGGCATGCGTCGCCACAGTCCGCCCAACCGATCGAGCTCGCCCGTGCCGGTCGCGTGCAGGACTGAACCGGCCCCGAGAAACAGGAGGCTTTTGAACACGGCGTGGTTGACGACGTGGAGCAGGCTGCCGGTCAGTCCGAGGGTGGCCATGACCGAGTTGCCGTGGCAGACGCCCAGCAGCCCGACGCCGAGTCCCATCGTGATGATGCCGACGTTTTCGACGCTGCTGTACGCCAGGAGCCGCTTGAGGTCATGCTGGGCCAAAGCGTAGAGCACGCCCAAAACGCCCGAGGCGACGCCGACGCCCACCAGCGTCCACGCCCACCACGGTTCGGGCGGTCCGATCAGGGAGAGCACTCGCAAAAGCCCATAGACGCCGGTTTTGATCATGACGCCGCTCATCACCGCCGACACGTGCGACGGCGCGGCCGGATGGGCCTCGGGCAGCCAGACGTGCATCGGCGCCAGGCCGGCCTTCGTGCCGAAACCGATCAGGGCCAACACAAAGAGAAGCCCCGGCGCGGTGGTGAACGTCGACAGTCGATCAAAATCAAGCGAGCCGGCCTCGCGGCCCAGCAAGACGAACAACGCCAGCAGAAAAGCCGTGCCGAGGTGCATGGCCACCAGATATATCCAGCCCGCGCGGCGAAGGTCTTCCCGCTCGCCGTCTTGCGTCACCAGAAAGAACGAAAACAGCGACATGAGTTCCCAACTGACCAGGAACAGCACGCCGTTTCGCGCGACGACGACCAGCAACATGCTGGCGGTCAATAGATTATAGAAGAGCCACGAGGGGCCGAGATTTTTACGATCGTCGCCGTCCCGCAAATATTGGCTTCCGTAGACCGACGCCAACATCGTGACCGTGGCGATCGTGGCTGCGAAGACCGCCGACAGTGCGTCCAGCTCGAAATGAGCCGACCCGTAAGGCACGGACCACGCCCAGCGGAGCGATTGCGTCCGCCCGGTGATCAACACGTCGAGCGACGAAGCCAGAGCTGCAGCGCCGCCGGCCAGCGCGCCGGCCATGCCCGTCCAACAGGCCCATTTAGGGTTGCGTCCGACCAGCAGCGCCGCGAGACCCCCGGTCAGCAGCAACGCCAGCGCCGTCAAAAAAACGATCATCGCGAAAGAAGTGTTCATGACAACCCGGGAGCAGTGCGAGCTGCACGGTTAGGCGACGGTTGGCGGTGGAGGCGGATCGCCATGGTCGTGGCGGGACGAATTGATCGGAGAGTGCGTGTCCGAGGCAGGAATGCTTTGATCGACGGCCTGGCTGGCGGCGAAAATCCGCTCGCGCGACTGCTGGCCGGCGATGGCCTCCATGAAAACAGGCTGCCGCAGCGCGAACCCCAACCGCGACAGCAAATGCAGATGAGCGCGGACCGTTGGGCTGACGATCGTAAACAACGTGTGGACCGGTTGGCCGTCCAATGCCCCGAACTCGATCGGCTGTTCGAGAAAACAGAGCGTGATCATCGGACGAACGATGTGCAGAACGATCGGATTGCGGACGTGCGGAACGGCGATGCCGCTGCCCAGGGCCGTCGAGCCGAGCGATTCGCGGGCCAAAAGCACCTGGTAGAGAAACTGCCGGTCCACCTCGTCCGGAAGCGGCATGATGTCGACCAACGCCTTCAGCGCCGAAGGCTTGTCGAGACCGCCGAGTCGATAGTGGATGCCGCCGGCGCGCAGGGCGTCAGTCAACGTGACGATGGGGCCGTCGCCGTCCGGTTCGGCAAAAATGTCGGCCGAGACGTTCAACCGCTGAGAGGTGGCCCATTCGAGCAACTCCGCACGGTTGAATCGATACTGTTCGTGAATCCGATAGGCCGGCAGTTTGCCTTGCTTGACCCAACGGTAAATGGTTTTTTCGGAAACCTTCAGAAGTTGGGCCGAGTCGCGGACACTCAGATCCATCGCACGTTGCGGCGTCGCAGCCGTCCTTGTCGTTGGACAAATGATGACAAGTCGAAAAGGATAGTCCGGCTTGTCTAGGGCGGCAAGGGCAATTCGCACGTTCCTCGGACGGCCAGTTCGTGCGGGAGGCCAGTCTTGTGGGGGGAGGTTGACGTCAGTCAGGGGGATGATTACGATACACTACGATTGTTGGTTTTTATTCCTAAGAGTCCCCATTGCGGGTGTTTGCTTTGATGTCCGCTCCCTACACGATCATTATTGGCCTGGAAGTTCACGTTCAGTTGCTGACCGAAAGCAAAATGTTTTGCGGTTGCAGCACGAAGTTCGGGCAGTCGCCGAACACGCAAACCTGCCCGGTGTGCATCGGGATGCCGGGGTCGCTGCCGGTGATGAACCGCCGCGCATTCGAGTTGGCGATGAAAGCAGCCGTCGCGCTGAACTGCGAAATCCCGAAGTTCACCAAATGGGACCGCAAGAACTATTACTATCCCGATCTGCCGAAGGGCTATCAGATCAGCCAGTTCGATCTGCCGATGAGCCGCGACGGCTGGCTTGAGATTTCCAACGAGGACTCGAATTCCTCGAAAAAACGCATCCGCATCCTTCGGGCGCACCTTGAGGAGGACGCCGGCAAGAGCATGCACGATGAGGTGGCTGGCAAAGCCGACAGTCGCATCGACTTGAATCGGGCCGGCACGCCGCTGTTGGAGATCGTCAGCCAGCCCGATCTGCGTTCGCCCGCCGAGGCGAAGGCCTATTTGACCGAGCTGAAATTGCTGTTGAACTATCTGGGCGTTTCGGACTGCAACATGCAAGAGGGCAGTCTGCGCGTGGACGCCAATATCAACTTGCACGTCGACACGCCGAAGGGCGTCGTGGCCACGCCGATCGTCGAAGTCAAGAATATGAATAGTTTTCGGGCGGTCGAGCGAGCTATGACTTTTGAGGTCGATCGCCAATGGCGCGAGTGGCAGGAGACGGGCCATCGGTTGGGCGACGTGCCCAAGTCGACCCGCGGTTGGGACGAAGGTTCGCAGACCACGCACGAACAACGCTCGAAGGAAGAATCGAGCGATTACCGCTATTTTCCCGACCCCGACCTGGTGCCGGTCACCGTGACCGAAGCCGAGGTGGAGCAGGTGCGGGCCTCGTTGGGCGAATTGCCCGCCGCGCTGCGAGTCCGACTCGAACAGACCTACGGCATCACCCCGTATGACAGCGACGTGCTGGTCAATCAGGGGCGGGCGCTGGTCGACTACTATACCGAGTTGGCCGACGCGTGCGGCGACGGCAAAGTGGCCAGCAACTGGGTGCAGCAAGACGTGCTGCGATGGCTGGGCGAGCGGCAGCTTGGCGTCCAACAATATCCGGTTCAGCCGAACGTGTTGGCCGAGCTGATCGGCAAGGTGCGCAGCGGCGCATTTGAGACCAGCCGGGGTCGCGAGGTGCTGGGCGTGATGGTCGACGGCGGCCAATCGCTGGCCAAGGCCATCGCCGCGCTGGGCATTCAGGCGGTCGACGACACGGCGCTGGTCGCGTTGTGCCAAGAGCTGCTCGACGCCAATCCAAAAATTGTCGCCGAAGTGCGGGAGGGGAAACCGAAGGGCGTCGGCGCGCTGATCGGACAGGCGAAAAAGGCGAATCCGAACGTCAACGCCAATCGCGTCCGCGAACTATGCTTGGAGATGATCGCGAAGATCGGAAAATAGGGGCATTTCCGTCGAATGTCTATCATTACGCTGACGACCGATTTTGGGCTGGACAGTCGCTACATCGCGGCGATGAAGGGTGTGATTCTTTCGATCTGCCCGGACGCCACGCTGGTGGATCTCTCGCACGCCGTGCCGCCGCAGGATGTCCGCCACGCGGCGCTGTTGTTGGACGACGTGGCCGATTGGTTTCCGCCTGAAACGATCCACGTCGCGGTGGTCGATCCGGGCGTGGGCACCGATCGGGCCTTGATCTACGCGCGGATCGGCCGGCAGCATTTTCTTGCGCCCGACAACGGGTTGCTCAGCCGTCGGATTGCGAGGACGCCGCCGTCGAAGGTGATTCGCCTGACCGAGCCGGCCTATTGGCTGCCGCAGGTGTCGGCCACGTTCCACGGCCGCGACATTTTGGCGCCGGTGGCGGCCCATTTGGCCAACGGGCTGGATCCCGATCGGCTCGGTCCCTCTTGGCCGAAACTCATGCGGATGGACTGGCCCCAGCCAAGTTCGAGTCGCTCACGGATCGACGGCGCGGTGATCGAGGTTGATTCGTTTGGCAATCTGATCACCAACATCACGGCGGACCTGCTCGCCGATCGGGCGACGGATCGTCGCGCGTGCGTCGTGTTCAACATCTACGAGACGTGGGGCATCTATCACGCGTATGCCGATCAGCCCAACGGCACGTTGATCGCGTTGGTTGGCTCGGGCGGACGGCTGGAATTGGCCGTCGTCGGCGACAACGCGGCTCGGCGTTTAGGGGTCGACGTCGGCGCCCCGGTTACGATCGCGTGGGAATGACCGCCCCGTGGGCTCGGAAGATTTCGAGGCGCGCCGACGGTCCTTTTGTTTCTTGATTTCTTTGAAAGCACAACATGGAAAAAATATCCAGACAGGATTTGCTCGAGTGGGATCGCACGCTGGTTTGGCACGGATTCACGCAAATGGCCGAGTACGAGCCGTTTGTCATCGAACGCGCGGAAGGCTGCGAGTTGATCGACCTGGACGGCCGCCGCTATTTGGACGGCGTCAGCAGCCTGTGGTGCAACATCCACGGCCATCGACATCCGCGCATCGACGCCGCCGTACGGGAGCAGTTGGATCGGGTCGCCCACGTGACCAATCTGGGCGCGTCGAACCCCACAACCATTCGATTGGCCAAGCGGTTGGTCGATCTCGCGCCGGACGGCTTGCAGCACGTGTTCTTCTCGGACGACGGCTCGACGGCGGTCGAAGTGGCCGTCAAAATGGCCCTGCAATACTGGCGTCAGCGGCCCGATCCCCAACCCGAAAAAAGTTGCTATTTGGCCCTCGGCCATGCGTATCACGGCGACACGTTGGGCAGCGTGAGCGTCGGCGGCATCGATCGGTTTCACGCGATGTTCCGGCCGCTGCTGTTCGAGACGTGCCGCGTGCCCGTGCCCGACCGCGATCGTCCGCCGGAGGGCGTGTCGGCCGAAAACGTCTGCCGATATTATCTCGATCAGCTCGAAGAAGTTTTGGCCCAACACCACGCACGTCTGGCCGCGATGGTGGTCGAACCGTTGGTGCAAGCGGCGGCGGGCATGATCATGCATCCGGACGGTTATTTGCGCGGCGTGCGCGCGTTGACCCGAAAATACAATGTGCTGCTGATCGCCGACGAGGTGGCCGTGGCCTTTGGACGCACGGGCCGGATGTTCGCCTGCGAGCACGAGCAGGTGTCGCCCGACTTGATGTGTCTGGCTAAAGGGATGACCGGCGGTTATCTGCCGCTGGCCGCCACCTTGGCGACCGGCGAAATCTGGAATGCCTTTCTGGGCACGGCCGCCGAGGGGAAAACGTTTTATCACGGGCACACCTATGGCGGCAATCCATTGGGCGCGGCGGCGGCGATGGCCACGCTCGACATTTTTGACGAGGAACGCACGCTCGAGCAATTGCCGGCCAAGATCGCGCGGCTGGCCGAGCGCGTCGAACGGATCGCGCGGTTGCCGCATGTGGGCCGCGCGCGTCAGTGCGGCATGATCGCCGCCATGGAGCTGTTCGAGGACGCCGTTGCCGGTCGACCGTATCCATCCGCGGAACGCCGAGCGCAGCGGGTTTGCGAGCATGCCCGGCGTCACGGCGTTTGGCTCCGTCCGTTGGGCGATGAAATCGTGTTGATGCCCCCGCTGGCGATCAGTTTGGAGCAGATCGATCGCATCGCCGAAGCGGCCGAGCAGGGGATTCGGGCGGTCACCGAAACCTGATCTGGATCAATTCTTGGCCGTTTTGGCGGCTTGTTTGGGCTTCGGCGGCGCCTTGGCCGAGGGTCCCAATGCGAGCACGGCCGGTGCCATCGACATGGTCGTTTCCTTGCCGATCCGCATGGCGCCGGCCACGATCAGGTAATATCGTACGTCGCCGGGCAGCTTGTTGGGAATTTTGATCTCCAGCTTTGCTTCGTCCTCGCCGGCCGGGACCACCACCGGACGCATCCGCACCGATTTCGGCGGGTTGCGGAGCATCAATCGGACGGCGCCCTTGGCCGACGGTTTGCGCTCGACCTTGACGGTCAAAAACGCGATGCGCCCCGCGCCGAACCGAATGAACCCTTCCGGCGGCGTCTGCGGAATCACGCGAAACGGCGCGGCCTTGGTCAGCGTCAGCGACAACTCTTGGGTCGTCAGCAGGTGGTGGTAGATGAACGCTTGCATGACGTCCTCGGCCGACATCGCCTGGCGGGTCACCTGTCTGCCGTCGATCTGCGCCGTGCCGCGAATCGTCGGTTTCAATACCGTCAGCGCCGCGTCTTCTGGAGCGGTCATCGACAGCAGCGTTTCGTTGGCGCCTTCGGGAATCGTCGCGGCGGGAACCGCGAAACCCTTCGGCAGTCCCTCGATGGACAAGTCGATGGGCCCTGAAAAGCCGTCGCGGCGCAACGCCACAACCGACATCGCCACGGTCGAGCCCTGGCCGACGCTCGGATTGTCGGGCATCACGCGCAACTGAAAATCAGGGTGCGGCGGTGCGATCTGAAGCCGGTAGGCGTAATCACGGCCGCCTTTGCCCTGAATGTCTGCGACGCGAATATAAAATACGCCCGGCTTTTTGAACGTCCACGACAGCCGCGAGTCGGCCTGATGCGTCAGCTCCGGCATGCTTTCATCGTCGTGGTCGTCGTTCTGCGCAAGCTGCCGTCCGTTGGCGTCCAGCAGCGTCACGACCGAATCCAACGGAGAGTCCAGTCGTCGGGCGAAAGTCTCGATGACCAGCGACCCGCCGGCTTGGACGTCCAATCGATAGCAGTCGACGTCGCCCGGACGCTGGATGCGGCCGTTGACCGTCACGGGCGGCACGATCGTCTGCGCCTGGGCGACGGAATCGTTGGGCTCCTTCTCGAACGCTTCCGGCCAATCGCCGGCGGCCAACGGCAGTTCATTGGAGGCGATGCCTCCGGCGGCCGTCTTCACTTGCATCACAGGTGGCGCGTCGGATGGAATGGCGACGCGCATCTTCTTGTGCGGCAGATTTGCGCCGCTCAGCTCGAGGTGCACCGCCGTGCCGCGACGTCCGCCCAGCGGGAAAACGCCGCTCAAAAACGGCAATTCGCCGATGCTCAGTCGATAGACGAAATCTTCTCGGCCGCGATACAAGGCGTCTCGGATTTCGATCCAATAGTCGCCGTCATGGTCCGGCTTGAAAACCAGCACGGGGTCGGGATGAAATCGAAAGTCGTCGACGCGCTGCACCGTGGCGCCGGCGGCGTCATAGAGCGTCAGCACGGATTGGAACCAGCCGGGGACGCCGTCCGCCAAAAACGGCTGCAATCGCTGGGCCTCGACCCGGCAGACGATCGTCTGGCCGCGTCGAGCCGAAAACCGGAACAGATCGCGGTCGGCGGCCATGATTTGGCCGTTGACCACCACCGGCAGCGACGGCAGTTTTTGCGCGGCGGCCCGATCCGAGTTCGGCTCGACTTCGTTCACCTCGGGCAACGAGCCCACCACGAATCGCGCGCGGTTGGTCGTTCCACTGGGCGCGACCAGCCGCAAGTCGCGCATTCCCGGCTCGGCGTCCGCGTCGACCGAGACCGTCAGGGTTACGTTGGCGCCCTTGTCCACCTTGACGATGCGACCGGTCACGCCTCGGCCCGAGACGGTTGCGCTCTGGCAGGCGTCCAAATTGGTTCCGCCGACAAGGACTGAAACGGTGCGACCCTGTGTTCCGCCGGCCGGGTAGATCCACGCGATGTGGCCCGGCAGCCCCTGCGCCAGCGTTGCCGACGCCAGCAGCTCGAGCCATGCCGACACGACGGCGGCCGTGAAAAGCAACCGGAGGCGCGAGAGGATCGGCCTCGTCATTTTTTTGGAAACCAGGAAAGGCGGCCGCGTCACATGATCTCCTTCAACAGACCTTCGGATGGTTGCAGGTTTCCAGAGACCGGGGGCGTCACATAGGCGACGCAGCCGTGTGGGTGCGGCAACCGGCCGGCTGGATCGATGCCCAACCGTTGGTACATGCTGGCTGAAAGATCCCACGGATCAATGCGTCGCTTGATCACCTTTTCGCCGCGAGGGTCGGTTTCGCCGACCACCTTGCCGCCTTGGAATCCGCCGCCGGCCACGACCGCTGAAAATGCCTTGCCATAGTGGTGTCGTCCGCCATTCCAAGGCGGTTGGTTGGCGATCTTAGGCGTGCGGCCGAACTCGCCAAACCACGTGACGATCGTCGTCGAAAGCAGCCCTCGTTGCGCGAGGTCTTCCAGCAACGCCGAAAATCCCTGGTCCAGCTCGGGCAGCATTTTGGCCATCCGCTCGAAATGCCGAGAATGCGTGTCCCAGCCGGGCCAGTTTACGGTGACGAATGGCACGCCCTTTTCGACCAACCGCCGGGCCAACAGGCACGACTGGCCGAACGTGGTCCGGCCGTATCGGTCTCGCATTTTGTCCGGCTCGCGGTTCAATTCGAACGCCTCTTTTGCATCGCCAAGGATCAGTTCGTAGGCCCGTTGCTGATACTGGTCGACCTGCTTCCATTGCGGATCGTCGCCGAGCGATCGGGCCAAGCCGTCGAAGGCGGCGACCAGATCGCGTCGCTGTTGAATTCGCGCGGCTTGGTTGGCGACGTTCAACCCTCCGATGCTGAAGTTGGACGAATTGGGATTTCCGCCGGTGGCGAACATTTTGTAGGCGGAACCCAAAAAACCGGCCTCGCTAAAACGTCCGAGCGGCTGCGTCACGGCGATGTACGGCGGCAGCGCGCCGCGATACCGGCCCGACTCGCTTCGCTTGAACGCTACGACCGCGCCGACCGACGGATACACGAGATCGGTCGACGGCATCGTGCCGGTTTGCATCATGTAGGCGCCGATTTCGTGGGCGTTGCTGTTGTGGGTCATGCCGCGCAGCAGCGCGCACTTATCGATCTGTTTGGCCATTTTTGGCAGCATCGGCGAGATCTGGATGCCGTCCACATTGGTCGGAATGGCTTTGGCGTAGGGGCCGCGATAAGCTGGGCCGGCATTGGGCTTCGGGTCCCAGGTGTCGAGGTGGCAGGGACCGCCGCCCATCCAGAGTTGGATGACCGATTGGGCCGTGGCGTGGGCCGGCTTGTCCGACGGATTGGGAGCCTTCGCCTTGTCGGCCGGCGGGGCGACCTGCGCTAAGACCGTCGTTTGGCCGGCCAGCGATAGGCCCGTTGCACCGATCAGCTTCACGAAATCACGACGATTCATCGGACCGGTTCCATGGCGACTCAATGGTTGAACAAAAACTCCTTGGTGTTGATCGCGGCCCACATCAAGTCTTGCAACGACCGCTCGCGCGCGTCGGGATTCGCCGCCAAATGCCGCAGGGCTGCGTTTCGCTCCGCAACGGTGGGACGCCGCGCGAAGGCCAGCAGAAAGATCTCCTCGACGATCCGTTCGTCGCTGGTTTTCGCCGCCGCCCATTGCCGGAATCGCGGGCTTTTGGCCACTTTCGCTTCCAGGTCGGACGAAGTGATCATGTAGAGCGACTGTCGCATCGACGGCCGGTCGTCGCGGTCGCTTTCGTAGGACGTATCGCGCGGCGGGCGGCCGAACAACTCCAAAAACGGTGTGCCGACGCTGCCGTCGGCCAGTTGCGTCGCGCGGAATCCGACCGGCCACCGCGAGTACGGCTCGGGAATCTGGCTCGAAAATTGGTTCCACACCTGCGTAACCTGGCCGATCGCGTCAGACAATTCTTCGGCGGTCAAACGTCGTAACCGATAGTGTGAAAAGAACGCCATATCCTCGCAATTCAAGGCGTTGGGCGTCGAGGAGCGTTGATAGGCCGCCGAATTGAGAATCAGCCGGTAGATGTGTTTGGCGTCGAAACGGTGTTCGAGAAGCTCGCGTTCCAGGTAGGCCAGCAGTTTCGGATTCGACGGCGGATTGGTTGGCCGTAGGTCGTCGGGCTCATGGACGATGCCGCGTCCGAGCAGCCAGAACCAAATGCGATTGACCAGATTTTTGGCGAACCACGGGTTACGCGGGGAGGTGAGCCACAGGGCGAACTTGACGCGAGGGTCGTCGCCGGGCGACAGGGAGAGCGGCTTGTCGTCGAGCGGCTTCGGCGCGATCGGCCGTTTTGTTGTCGGATCGCGCAGCGTCTGCGTCGGATCGAGATAAACGATCTCTTCCTTCCACTCTTTGGTGCTTTTGAATTTGATCTGCGAAAAAATGGCGGCCATGCCGCGATGGTCGTCCAGCGTCCACGATTCGATCGGATGGGCGTGGCAACTGGCGCAGCCGATTCGCGCGCCCATGAACACCAACGCGGCCGACTCGGCAAACCCCTGGGGATTGCGCTTTTGGGTGGCCCGATAAAAATTGGCCGGCGGATCGCGGAAATTGCAGCCGCTCGAAACCAGCAGCTCCCGGGCGAACCGATCCCAAGGCTTGTTCTCCGCAATGCTTTGACGCACCCACGTGTAATAGGCCTGCACGGCGTTGGGCCAGAGATTCGATGGAAACTCCGACTTCATGCGCAGCAGATCGCCCCATTTGAGCGCCCAAAAATCGGCGAACTCGCTGCGGTCCAGCAGCCGATCGATCAACTTGCTCCGCTTCTGAGGGTCTCGGTCGTCCAGAAACGCGCGGACCTCGTCGGGCGTGGGCAACGTGCCGATCGCGTCCAAAAATACGCGGCGCACGAACTCCTGATCGGTGCAAACCTCCGAGGGCGGAATGCCAAGCTCTTCGAGCTTTTCGAGAACCAATCGGTCGATTGGGTTGTACGACTCGGCCTTCGGAAAACCGTTCGGAAGCGGCCGCGGCACGACCACGCGCAGCACGTCCGAACGACGCTCGAACGTGGCCACCAGATACGCCTGTCCAAATCCGACGGCTCGAAACACCCCGTTCTTTTCTATCGCGACCACCGACCGATCGAGCGAAGCGATCCGAGCCTGGTCGGTCACATTGCGCCGCGAGCCGTGGAAATACTGTGCCGTGACGGTCAGCCGCCCGGTCCGGTCTTTGGCCAGCGTCTGTTTCTTCGGCGCGACCACGACGTTCGCCACCTTCGGTCCCGTCGTCTCGGTTGTTTTGGCGACAGGCTCCGACTTCGGCCGCGGCTGGACGTCCGCTCCCGCGCCCCGCGATGCGACGACCGCCATCGTGGTCAACAGGGTCAGTGGAAGCAAAACGGTTCGCATGACCAGGGGCCCATCCATTCAGACTGGAAGGATCATTTTGTTCAAACCACCGCAAGTCGAGGTCGGCGACGACGATTCGCGCCGGGCAAATGCGATCCCTTCGATTTCGACGAGCAGATCACTGCGACAGATGTCGGCCGTGGCGTAGACGGTCGGCGTTTCGCCCAGACGAGACGCGCACGCCGCCCGCACGGCCGCATAGTCGGACGGCCGCTTAACGTAGATGCGAACCAAGCCGAGTCCGTCCAACGACGTGCCAAGTCCGGGCAGGCCGTGCCGCGAAAGGTTTTCTTCGCCGATCAACGCGGCGATGTTGTCCAATGTCTCGTGGGTTTGGGCCACCGGATCGCCCGGGTGGCGAGTTTCCGAGGCGACGATGCTCGCCGTGCCCGAGATGAAGATCGTCGCATAGTTGCCGCATGACAGCGCCATCGCCCGGGAGAATTTCGGACTGTCGGGGCTGTACCGCCTGGCATAGTCGTAGGCGGCCGTTTGCCGGGGGTTTTCGAGCGGCACCGCGAAAATGTCGGGCCGATCGGTGGCCAACGCAATCGCGCTGAACATCAGTCCGCGCCCTTGCTCGCCGATGCCCGTGCTGGCCGGATACCATGGACTTGAAAGGCCATTGGGCGATCGATGGTTTAGAAAAGAAAGATCGCGGAAGAAATCGGCTCTCGCCCGGTTCAGCTCGCGGTACCGCTCGACGCCCGCCTCCGCGTCCACGATCCCGCCGAGATACAACCAGGTGCGAATCACCCGCTCAAAGCCCACGTTGGCTTCGTCGAGCAGCCGTCGGGCTCGGTTGAAAACCTCTTGGGCCGCCGCATACACCGAATCGTCGGACGCCGGAACCACCTGCGCGCAGTGAGCCCATGCGATGCCGTTGTGCCGGGCAATCACCAGTTGCTCGCCGAGCCGTTCAATTTCGACCTCGCCGCGTCCTTGTCCCACGCCTAGCGCCTCGATGGCCAGCAGTCGTCCGCCGCATGGGGCTTGCGCCACGTAGCTGGTTGCGGGCAGCCGGTCGCCGTAAAACGCGCGGATCCATCGACGGCACTCGTCCAGTTGGCGGGGGTCGGCCAAAAACACGGCCTGATGCACGATCGAGCCCGAAGCGTGCTGTTGATCGGTCACGGTGGCGATGGTTTGCAGGACGTCGGCGGCCTGCTCTTGCAGCGATCCCTCACAACGAGGCACGGCCGCCGCAAACACATGACAGACGTCGTTCAGCTCGACCACGGAGTAGCCGATTTCCTCGTGCGAGGATTTTCGGACCGTGCAGACAGCCATTCCGACGCTCCTCCCCAGCGGCCGTGGGCCCAGCGCGGCTTGGCTGTCTAGGAAAGCCAGTTAACCCCAAAGGAGGGATGAACAGGGGGCGACCATGTTGTGGTAGGTGAAAACACCATTCTATTAAACCCCACCACAGGGCCAAAGTGTCGCAGTCTCGTTTACCTTGTTAGTCTACTTACGGGCGTCGCCACCGTAAAACGATTTTTTTCGATCATCAACTTTAACGATTAAGCCGAATTTGAGGAGGCCGCGGATCTCCGTGCGCGATGGGTGGGAAGTCCATACTTTTAGAAGACCGAAAAAATGACCAAAACAACCCAAGTCATCCAGTCGATTGCAAAATCGCCATTTTTATGGGGGCTGCTTGGAGCGGCGGGATTCTACGCGCTGATTTTCGGAGGACCGTTGGATTATCAAGTGGTCCGACTCTACTTCACCCACCACCCGGTGGAATATCTCGAGACCGCGATGTTTGCCGTGGGATTGGCGGTGCTGGTTCTCAAGGTGTTCGATATCGGCGTGCAGCGAGTCGGGTTGAAGGATTCGCCGTTGAGTTCGGTCGGTCCTTCGCTTCAGCCGATCGAAGCGTGTGACACGTTGTTAGCCCGACTGGAGCGGCTCTCAGATCGTCGACAGGGCGAATACTATATCTGTCGGCTGCGGGCTGCATTGGAACACGTTCGCCATCGTGGGGCGGCGGACCAGTTAGACGACGAGTTGAAATACCTGGCCGACATGGACGTCGCCAAGCTGCATCAGAGCTACGGACTGTTTCGGGTCATCGTTTGGGCGATTCCGATCCTCGGCTTCTTGGGCACGGTGATCGGCATCACGATGATGTTGACCGGCGCCGCTCAGATCGCCAACGGCGCCGATCAGTCGTCGATGTTCAAGATTTTCGAGGGCTTGGGTTTGAAGTTCAACACCACGGCGTTGGCCTTGACGCTTTCGATGGTGTTGATGTTCATTCACTTCTTCGTCGATCGGGCGGAGAGTTCGTTGTTGGAGCAAGTGGACCTTCGCGTGCAACAAGAGTTGGCCGGTCGTTTTCCGGCGACGGCTTCGATTTTGAGCGATCCTTCTTCGGCGGCCGTCAGCCGCATGGCCGAGGCGATCCGACAGACGACCGATATGTTGTTGCGGCGTCAGGCCGAACTTTGGCAGGCGTCGGTCGAAGCGGCCGCCCGCCAGTGGTCCGAGATGATCGGCGACGCCGGCGAGCAGGTCAGGGCGGCGATGTCGGCTGCCACCGGCGAGTTGAGCCGCAGGGCTGAAGTCTTGGAGCAGGCCGTCTGTGCGGCCGGCGAAGTGGCTCGGCTCGAAGATTCGCTGAATCACAACCTCAGCGCGTTGGCCGGCTCGCAGCATTTCGAACAAACCGTGTTGAGCCTCGCGGCGGCGGTCAACATGCTCAGCGCGCGACTGGTCGAGTCGCCGCCGTCCGCCTCGTCCGTCCAATTGGAATCGTCGTCGCGACGATCGGCCCACGCCGCATGATTTTTTGCAACGCTCTGGATCGAAATCCGGGAGCGGTTCTGGCATGAAAGCCGCACAACTCACGCAACGCCGAGCGTCCGCCGCCGCGGGACCGGGAATTTCGCTGTTCCCGTTCCTGGCGGTGTTGATCTGCACGATGGGCGCGCTGGTCCCGTTGCTGATGGCCATCACGCGCACGGCGAAGATTCAGGCCGAAACGGCTGCGGCGGCGAAACAGTCGGAGCAAAGCGCGGAACTGAAAACGCGGCGCGAAGACGTACTGTGGCGGGTCGAGCAACTCAAGCAATCGCGGCGGCAGTATGACGAAAAATTGTCCGACACTCGGCTCGAACTGGGCCATCTTGAAGACCATGCGCGGCAATTGCGGGCCACATTGGGACAATACGAACGGACGTTGCGAGATCTGGACGAGGCCGACAACTCCGGCCAACGGCAAGCCGCCCAATCGCAGGCCGAACTGGACCGGCTGCAACGCGAGATCGCCGCGGCCCGGCAACAATTGACCGCGGCGTCGCAGAATGCCGCCGGACGAAAACATTCGTATGCCGTGGTGCCCTACGAAGGCCCAAACCAGACGCATCGGCGTCCGATCTATTTGGAGTGCCGCGAGGACGCCGTGGTGCTGCAGCCGGAGGGGATCGCGTTTACGGAATCGGATTTCGACGGACCGCTCGGACCCGGCAATCCGCTGGCCATGACGCTGCGGGCCACGCGGGAATATTTGCTGTCGCAACGAGATTTCGATGCGCAGATCGGCGAGCCGTATCCGATGTTGCTGGTTCGGCCCGAGGGCATCGCCGCGTATTATGCCGCCCGGCTCGCCATGAAATCGTGGGGGTTCGAGTTCGGATACGAGTTGGTCGAGGACGATTGGAAACTGGCCTATCCGCCGCGCGATCCGCGTCTGGCCGAGATCGTGCGTCAGGTGGTGGCCACGGCTCGGCGGGAACAAGAACGTCTGATCGCCGCGGCGCCGCGCCATTACAGCGGTCATCGCCCAACGGTATATCGAGCGGCTCCCGGCGGCGGAATCATGCCTGACAGAGGAACCGCCGACGAACGGACCGAGACCGGCTACGTTCGGGCTCCGGCGTCGGGCGAGTTTGGACGCAGTCGTGACGGCACGGGGCGAACTGTACGAAATGGAGCGGCCGGCGGCGGTTCGTACGGAGTTGCCGGCGCCGACGGCGATGGCAATGGCGCCGGGGGGACCGGTCAAGGTGATTCGTCGGTTGGGGCGGACCGTCTGGCGATGACCGGCGGCGGCGATAGCGCAGGCGTGGGTGGTGGGACCGGCTCAAGCGGCGGCTCTCGTTATGGAACGACCCCAGGCGGCGGATACGGCGGCGCCCCCGGCAGCGAGGTTGCAGGCGGCGGATACAGCGACGGCGGCAATGGGGCCGGCGCGGTCAATGCGCTTCGCACGGATCGCAGCGGCGTTTCAAGCGGTGGAACGACCGGTGTGAGCGGTTTGGGAAACCCGTATCGCTCGGCCGGCGGCACGAGTTCGTCGCAACAAGATTCCATTGTCGGTGGTCGCTATACAAACGGCTCGAACACAAGTGCGGGCAGCGTGACGGTCGAACGTCCCGAAGGCTATGTGGTCGGCCAGCCGGCGCGAGAGCAAACGACACGTCCGGTCGAACGCGCGTCGAGCGGATCGGACGAGCCTCGGCGCATGTATGCTTCTCGACCGGGCGAGTGGCAGCCGTCGCCCGAATTGCCGCCGTCGCGGCCGGACGATAAACCGAACCAAGAGAAGGAGCAAGAGGAGCGACGTCGGCGGATGCGCGATGTCAAGAGTCTGGCCGAGCGGCGCGGAGAAGACTGGGCGTTGCGCAACGCCTCGCGGAGTTCGGTCGGTTTGACGCGGCCGATTTGCGTGGAGTGTTTTGACGATCGGTTGGTTTTGATCTCCGATCGCGGGACGCAATACAACAAAACGATCCCACTGGGCGCCCGCACGGCGTCGTCGGTCGATCCGCTGATTTCCGTGGTGTGGGAGTACATCGAGGGCTGGGGCATCGCTGGCCGCGGCATGTATTGGCGTCCGTTGCTGCAAATCCAAGTCGCGCCCGACGCCGGGCAACGCTACGAGGAGCTTGCCATGTTGCTGCAAGACAGCGGGATCGCGGTGGAGCGAAAGTAGGCGAAGGACAAAACACCCTGTTGGATCGCGGCTCGAAGGATCGACCGCGGGATGAGATCGCATGCGTCGTTTCTTTACACAACCGGACGAGGCCGTCAACAGCGATTCCTTTTTGGACATCGTGGCCAGCGTCGTGAGCATCATGATCATCATGGTGGTGCTCGAAGGGTCGCGGATCAAAAACGAGCCGGTTTCGTTGTCTCTTCCCGCCTCGTCGCCGGCGATGGTCGAATGGGAAAAGGATGCGGCCGTCGAGCGGAATATGCGGACCGACATCGTAAAGGCCGACGCCGAGGTTGGCGCGTTGCAGCGGGAAATCGCCGGCCGGCGACTGCAACGCGACGTGCTGGCCACCACCGTCTCGGCGGTTGAACAAAAGCTGCAGCAGTATCGGCAGCGGCTCGACACTACAAAGCGAGCGGATTTCGACCGAACGCGCAGCCTGTCGGAGTCGCGGTCGCAATTGGAGCAGTTGGTCCACGAGCGTGAGCAGGTCGAAAATACGCCGGCCGCTCCGGTTGTGGTCGAAAGCTATCCGACACCGTTGAGCCGTGCCGTGGACGGGCCCGAGGCTCATCTGTTGATCTCCAACGGCCGCGTGGTGTTCGTGCCGGTCGAACCGTTGTTGGAGGAGTTTCAGACGCAGGCCCGACGGCAGGTCTATAAGTTGCGGGATCAGCCGGAGCTGACGGACACGGTGGGGCCGATCGGCGGATTCCGGCTTCGTTATACGCTGGAACGACAGGACATTTCGGCCGAGACGATGGAGGAAACCGGTCGCGGCGGCAGCTACGTTCGCCTGCGACGGTGGGTGTTGGTTCCCGTTTCGGACGAACAGGGCGAGCCGGTCCGTCTGGCGTTGCAAGAAGGTTCGGACTTTCGCCGGACGTTGGTGAAAATTCTGCCGGGCCGGACCGCCGTGACCATTTGGGTCTATCCCGACGGCTTTGAGGCGTTCCGCCAGATTCGCAAGGAGCTGTATCGGTTGGGCTACGCGATTGCGGCGCGACCGTTGCCGCCGGGCACGCCCATCAGCGGTTCGCCGGACGGTTCCAAATCCGCGGCGCAATAGGCGCCTTGTCCACCGGCGGAAAAATCTCTCGGCGATTCGACGCGGCCTGCGGTGGCCTCGCTATTCTTTTGCCGGGCCGGTGCGGTATAATAAGAGAGAAAATCGCGGGATCTCCGCGGCCTTCGCGCCGTGCGACGTTCGCAGCGGATTTTTTTGATGTCGAACGAGATTCTTTCGGCCCGGTGTCGCCTATGAAAATTCTGGTCGTCGACGACGAAAAGATCAAACGGATCACGCTGGCCGACGACTTGGCGGCGCAGGGCCACGAGGTGGTCGCCGCGGCCGACGGCCAGGAGGCGTTGGAACGGTTGACCGCCGGTCGGTTCGACGTCGTCGTGACCGATTTGAAGATGCCGAAACTCGATGGGCTTGAATTGCTCAAGCGGATCAAGCAGGGGCCGGAGGCGTCGTCGATCGAAGTGATCCTGATGACCGCCTACGGCAGCATTCCGGTGGCCGTCGAGGCGGTGAAACTCGGGGCGTTCGACTTTCTCACCAAGCCGTTTCGCAACGAGGACGTGTTGCCGCTGCTGGCGCGGATCGAACGTCAGCGGACGGCGTCGGCCGAACAACGTCCCATGCCGGCGGTCTCTACGGCCGACGTGGAGGCGACCATTGTAGGAGGCTCGGCCGGCATCGAGCGGGTGCGGCGGATGGTTGAAATCTCGGCCCAGACGGACGCCAACGTGTTGCTGTGCGGCGAGACCGGCGTCGGCAAGGACCTGCTGGCCACGACGATCCATCGCCAATCGCATCGTCGCGGGTTTCCGTACGTCAAAGTCGGCTGCACGCTGTTTCCGCCCCAGTTGATCGAGAGCGAGTTGTACGGGCACGAGAAGGGCTCGTTCACCGGCGCCGACCAACAACGTCGGGGCCGTTTCGATTTGGCCGAGGGAGGCACGCTTTATTTGGACGACGTCGACGACATCCCGATCGAGCAGCAATCGAAGTTGTTACGGGCGATCGAGGAAAAAGTGTTCGAGCGGGTCGGCGGCGGTTCGATGATCAAGGCCGACGTGCGCATTATCGCCTCGACGAAGCGAAATCTGCTCGAAAAAATCGCCGAGGGCACGTTCCGCGAGGATCTTTACTATCGGCTCGACGTGTTGCGGATCAATATCCCGCCGCTTCGGGAGCGATTGGAGGATGTGCCGCCGCTGGTCGATCATCTGTTGACGCGCATCGCGGCGGGCCGAACGTTTCGGATCGATCCCGAGGCGGTCGCGCTGCTCGCCCAACACACGTGGCCCGGCAACGTCCGCGAGTTGTACCACACGTTGGAGCGGGTTTTTCTGATCGGCGACGGCGCCGTGACGACGGAAATTCTCGCCGGCGAGATCGGCGGGCCCGACCTCAGCCTGCGTCGATTGGCCGGAGGGTTTCAGGCCACGATCGACCACGCCGAAAAACAACTGCTGCAAGAGGCATTGCGCAATTCCGGCGGCAATAAGACCGCCGCGGCCGCCGCGCTGGACATGAAACCCTCGACGTTCCGCGACAAGTTGGCCAAGCACGGGCTGGGGTAGCCGGAGAAAAAAGCGAGAATCGTCAGGGCGTCCATCGTTAGGATCGCTGCAACGATCCGAATGGCCGCGACGTTTTTTCGACGGACGGTTTCGCCTCCAGCAGTCCGTCGAGCATGCTCTGCACATCGTCGGCCGCGTGGGTGAGCCGCAAAAACCACAGCGAAGCGGGCAGACCGGTCGCCTCGAACATATCGGGCGGAAAACACGAAAGGACGCTTGCGCCGATCCGGGCGTTTAGGTCGGCGTTGGGGCTTTCGTCGCTCAGGTCTCGGCAAAACGCCGCACGCAACGAACGCAACAGAAGCCGCCAGACCTGCCGCGAATCACGCTGCCGAAAATCCTCTGCAAAATCTTTCGCCCGTTTGGGATCGAAGGCGAACTGATGGGCGTCGTGTTGATCGGCGAATCGGCTCAGCAGCACGTCGGTCCAGCATTCCACGCGGCGACGCAGCCGATTCATGCGCGCCGCCGAATCGAGATGCGACGACGGGGCTTGGGCGAGAATCTGAAGCACGCGGTGTCGGGCTTCGGTGTGTCCGAGCAACACGCTTCGAGCGATCGGTTCAGCGTTGTCGCCGCCGTGGACGCGGTCGCAAAGGCACAGAACGGCGGTCCACGTTCGCGTGAGTATCTCACTGAGCAGCACCTCCTCGAACAACGCTTCCATGTGCGGCCACGGTTCGGATGGCCGCGAGGCCGTCGGATGGGTGAAACGCCGCAGCCGCCACGCCCAACGGTCCAACCGGACCTTCGAGGCGATCCAATACTGTTCAATGTTGGCGGTCGGAATCGACGGTTCGCATTCGATCAGCGCCGCGCCGTGCGCGGAGACGAACGCCGTCAATTCGACCAACTCGCGTGCGTGCATAAACTCAAAAACCAAGGAAGTTGCTGGGAGTCAACTGTTGAAGAGCAAAGACGGTGCCGAACGGACGGCTGTCGGTTGACGAAAAGGGATGTCATGATATAACCGGTGGCGGCGCAAGAGGTTGTGGCGAGTCTTGTGGATGGCTGACGTCAAGAAGAAGCCGTTGGGTGTTGCCGCGATGCAACAGAACGGAAGAGAGTCGTCAACTCGAGCCCCCCCTGGCATCGGTTGCACGACGTGGGTCAGCGTTTTTCGCGTTTCCAGGCCACGATTTCGCGGATGATGTCGTCAAGGGTGAACCGCGCACGCAGACCGGTCAGCTTGCGGAGTTTCGACAGATTGGGCACCCGGCAGCGACAATCCTCGAAATCCTCGCCATAAGCCTCGGCGTAACTGATGAATTCGATTTTTAAGGACGGATCGACGGCGGCCATCACGCGCCGGGCCAGCTCCAAAATCGTCACGGGCCGATCGCTGCCGATGTTGCACACCTGGCCCACTGCGGCCGGCGTGTCCATCAGGGCCAGGACCATACGGACGACGTCGCCGACGTGGGCGAAGCATCGTTGCTGTTGGCCGTCGTCGTGGACCACCAGCGGGCGGCCGGCCAAGGCGGCGTCGATCATCCGCGGCAGGACCATGCCGTACGCGCCGGTTTGACGCGGCCCGACCACGTTGAAAAAACGGCCCACCACGACCGGCAACCGCTGTTCGTGCCAATAGGCCAGCGTCAAAAACTCATCGATCGCTTTGGACGCCCCATAGGACCATCGAGCCCGCGTGGTGGGACCGAACACCAGGTCGTCGTCCTCGCTCCACGGCGTGTTGGGATTCTTGCCGTAAGCCTCGCTCGTGCTGGCCAGAAAGAACTTCACGCGATGGCCCTGCGCCACCCGACCGCTTAAGGCGCGCAACATCAGTTCCGTCGCGTAGACGTTCGTCTCGATCGTGTGGATCGGGCTGTTGGCGATCAGTTGCACGCCAACGGCGGCGGCCAAGTGGTACACTTCGTCCACGTCTGCCGTGAGTTCGCGCACCAGCGGTTCGTCGGCCACGTCGCCCTGGATGTATCGGAACCGCGAATGGCCGGCCACGGCGGCCAGATTGTCGCGCGAGCCGGTTGATTCGTCGTCGACCGCCGAGACGCGATCGCCGCGGGCCAACAACGCTTCAACCAGATGACTGCCAATGAAACCTGCTCCGCCGGTGACGAGACAATGACTCATGAGCGAAACGTCTTTTTTCTCTTAGGGGTCTGTTTTTTCTTGGTTGCGTTTTTCGCGATTTTGGGCGACGATCGAAGCGACGATCGAGACGGCCAGCAGCGAGACGATGACCAGCAGCGAGGCCCAGGGCATCTCGGAAGTTTCGGTTTTTTGGACGCCAAACTCCAAAAGCATTTTCAGGCCGACGAAGCCTAGGATTGCAGCCAGGCCGTAATGCAAGTATCGAAACAACTCGACGCTGCCGGCCAACAAAAAGTATAACGCGCGAAGTCCTAAAATGGCGAAGATGTTGGAACTGAACGCCAGAAACATGTCTTTGGTGATGGCGATCACCAACGGCACGCTGTCGACCGCGAACACCACGTCGGTGCTCTCGATGACCATCAGGGTCAGAAACATCGGCGTCATGCAACGGCGGCCGTTTTCCTTGGCGAAAAAGTTGTGGCCGTGCTGCGCGTGGCTTCCGTGGGACACCGGCAGCAGACGCCGGGCGATCCGCAGCACGAGGTTGTTTTCCGGATGTACGTCGGCGTTGCCGTGTCGGGCCAACTTGTAGCCGGTGTAGAGCAAAAACAGTCCGAACACGGGAATGACCCAGTGGAAACGGTTGATCAACTCGATGCCCGCCAGAATGAAAATCAACCGCAGGACGATCGCGCCCAAAATACCCCAGAACAGGACGCGATGCTGATACATCAGCGGGATGCCAAAGAATCGAAAGATGACGACGAACACGAAAATGTTGTCCATCGACAGGGCTTTTTCGCTGACATAGGCGGTCAGGTATTTCGTGCCCGCCGCGGGGCCG
>JAJFVC010000077.1 GCA_021372005.1 Planctomycetaceae bacterium
GTCCCACACACCGAGACGCCCAGCACCAAGCCGAATAACCGAAGTTTGGTCACGTTCATCACAAGTCCTCCGATCAGGGGGTCGGCTCACGGACCTACCGCGACCGATCTGCAAACGGCAAACTTATCGGAGCTTACGTAGCCGAAACTTTCGGAAAAACCATAAAAATCGTTAAGGTTTTCCTATATTAACATTTTCCGACAGCCCAAAGAGCTTTTGGTTGTTTGAATGTCTGTGTGAGGCGGGAAAAGGGGGGAATGGAAAAACGGGAAGGAAGAAAAATAGATAAGGCAGAAAAGACCGTGAAAATAAAAAAATTTCTTCTCGCTCACGCTCGGTTATTTCCCCCTTTCCCCCTTTTCCCATTTCCCCGTCTCGCACGGACCACAACCTTAGTGAATCGCGCCGCCCGCCCTTCACTGTTATTTCTTTCGCAAGACAAACACGCTGTCCGACAACTGATCGTCGAACGGAAACGTCTGGTCGATCTCGTACCAAAAATCATGGATCTGACAAAGCTCCAGTGATGGGACGGACCGCAACAACCGCCGAAACTGGGCTGCGGTGTACATGCGGAACGGAAAATCATGCCGAAGCCGAAACTCGCGGCAGCCGTCTCGCACCAACAGACTGACGCGCAACTGTTCCTGACGTCGACGACGATCGGTCGAGAGCACCCGCAACGTCACGGTCACCCGAGTGCGGCCCTGGCAATTCGTCCAACGTTCGATGCACTCGTCCGAAGCGTCCAGCGGCAGCAGATGAAAACCGAGAATGTAGATTCCGCCCGGCCGAAGATGATCCGCAACACACTGCAAGTGCCGGCGCGCGGACTGTTCGTCGAGTAGGTGACGAAAACCGTCGAACGTGCAGAACGCCGCGTCAACCGGCCGCGCAAGTCGGAAGTCGGCCATGTCGCCGTGCAAAATTGTCGCCCGAAGTCCACGTCGATCTAGCCGCCGCTGCAAGAAATCCAACGACGGCCGATTCAAATCAAGACCGGTCAGACGATAGCCGCGCGAGGCCAATTCAGTCACTAGCCGTCCGGTGCCGCAGGCGGGCTCGAACAAACGCCGCACCGGATCATGGGCGTATTTGCGGCACGCAGCCTCGATGAAATTCGCCTCGGCCCGCGTCTCATCGCGAAAGGCGATGTCGTAGTATCGGGGATAATCGTACCAATCGGCGGTCAGCGGGGCCGTTCGAGCCATATTGGTGAATGTTCAAAAAAGGCTGGCCACAACAAAGCGAGAAAACACATTCACGACGGCTAGTCTGCGCCGCTTTGCTGAAAGCGCGACCTCAAGGGGCGGGAGGCGGCTCGAACTTCGGAGCGGTCGCCTCCTGGCGATCTTCCGGTTCCTCGTAGCTCGAATAGCTTTGGTGGGACGAGGAGTTGGTATCGTTCGAGCCGGCCGACTGTACGGCGTTTTCAATTTCCTGCTGAAGTCCGCGGACGCCCTTCTTGACTTCCATGAAACTCTTGCCGAACGAACGCGCGACCTCGGGCAGTCGCTCGCCGAAAAGCATCACGGCCAGCGCGCCGAGAATCAACAACGTCATCGGGCTCGGATCGAGAAAGGCGAACACGCAGCACCCCATGGCGACTTACCTCTGAACGGGCTCGGCCTCGTTCTGCTTCGCTTCGGTCGCTTGCGGCTTGTTCGACTGATCCTCGATTCGGCTGCTGGTGTTGGCCGCACTTTTGACATCGTCCTCGATGCCTTGCAGCCCTTTCTTGAACTCGACAACGCCCTGGCCCAGCGAGCGCATCACGCTCGGCAGCCGGTTGCCGAATAGCAAGAAAACGACCGCCAACAAAATCAGCCAATGAAACGGACTAAGACCACCCATAACTTTTCGACCTCGACAGCTATGATCCGACGGCGACGGACCCAAAGTCCGCCCGCTCTCTCTTTTTATTGTACTGAGTGTGGGTGGAGTGTCAAACGAATTGCCAACCAAAGGCCCCAACTCAAGCAACCCGCTGGAGGGGTGCACTCGATCGTTTTAACGATCCCTCTCGCATCGACCTCAAACGCCCTTGAATCGCATGGATTTTCGCATCGCACAAACGCGAAACATGCGCCGAAAAAAACCGCTCTATCCTCGCGGCTTGCGTAATCGGCAAACTCGGTCCGCCACCGTTTTCGACGATTCAAAATGTCTTTCTTTGGATTTCGGATGGCGACAATTGCAACCTATGTTTGCTCATCATTCGCAAAACAAGGAGACTTTTATGCATGCACGAATGAAGACGGGTGCGAAAGTGCTGGCCGGATTCAGCCTGGCCATCGCGATCACGGTGGCAGTCGGACTGGTCGGTTATCGTGGCATCGGCAAATTGTCGGGGCACACCAGCGCGATTGGAACCTTGCGGCTGCCGAGCGTGGTGGCCCTGAACAATGTCGCCGCCGGGCAAATGCACGCCGGCTACGGCGTTCGCGGACTGATTCATCCGCAGATGATGGCGCCGGTCGTCCGCAAACAACAATACGAACGGCTCGCCTCGGGTTTGAGCATGTCGCAAGAAGGCATCGCAAGCTATGAATCGCTGGCCAAATCCACTGAAGAAGCGGCGATGTGGCGCGAGTGCCTCGATGCCTGGCAGGCCTGGAAAAAAACCGTCGATGAGCTTCAAATGCTGTCCCAGCAAAAAGACAAGCTGGTCGCCGACGGGCTGAAACTGGACGATCCGAAGGTGCTGGCGATCGACGCTCAGTCGATGGCCGCGGCGTCCGTATCGCGCGACGCCATGAACCGGTCCTCCGAAAAATTAAGCGCTTTGGTTAAGTTGAATGAAAAGCTCGCCGCCGAGGCGGCCTCACAGGCGATCGCCGACGCGTCGAGCAACGCGACCCTGATGTTCGTTACCATCGCCGCGGGCGCCATCGTCATGATCGTCTTGGCGGTGTTCATTTCGACGAACGTGTCGAAAATGCTACGGACCGTGATCGGCGAGGCCGACCGGCTTTCGCAAGCCGCCGTAGCCGGGCAACTCCACGTCCGCGGCAATCCGGAGCTGGTCAGTTTTGAGTTCCGTCCCATTCTGACGGGCATCAACGACACGCTCGACGCCGTGGTCGGCCCGCTGACGGTGTGCGCCAATTATATGAATCGCATCTCGAAAGGCGACATTCCTGAGAAAATCACCGATCGCTACCACGGCGATTTCAACGAGATCAAAAACAGCCTGAACCAGTGCATCGACGCGATCAACGGGTTGATCGTCGAAAGCACGACGCTGGCCCAAGCCGCCACCCAAGGCAACTTGGACGACAAGGCCGACGCCGCGCGGTTCCCCGGCAAGTTCCACGAGATCATCGCCGGCATGAACAACATGCTCGACGGATTCATCGTGCCGATCCGCGACATCGCCAAAACGCTGATGTGCATGGCCCAAAAAGACTTCACGCAACGGGTCGCCAAGGAGTATCCGGGCATTTACGGCCGCCTGCGCGACGATGTGAATCTGGTGGTCGTCAACATCCGCGATGCGATGAGCCAGTTGACCGAGAGCGCCAATCAGTTTGCCGAGGGCTCGCGCGTGATCGCTGAGAACTCGCAGACGTTGGCCCAGGCCGCCCAGTCGCAAAGCGCCAGCGTCGAGGAAATGACCGCCTCGATCGAGGAGCTTGCCCGATCGGTCGAAGTCGTCAAGACGAATGCGAACGAAGCGAATCTGGTGGCCAACGAGTCGAACAGCCTGGCCGAGCAAGGCAGCGTCGCCGTGCAAAAGTCGAGCGAGTCGATGGGTCAGATCCGAGACAGTTCGGCGCAGATCGCCGAGATCATTCAAGTCATCTCGGAAATCGCCAGCCAGACGAACCTGCTGGCCCTGAACGCGGCCATCGAAGCGGCCCGCGCCGGCGAGCACGGCATGGGGTTCGCCGTCGTGGCCGACGAGGTCCGCAAGTTGGCCGAGCGATCGAACCAGGCCGCCCGGGAAATTTCGACCCTCATCAAAGAGTCGACCGGCCGGGTGGAAGAGGGCTCGCATCTGAGCGACCAGACCAGCCAATCGCTCAAGCAGATTATCGAAGCGGCCGAATCGACCGCCGCAAAGATCTCGGAGATCGCCGCGGCCACCGTGCAGCAAGCCTGCAACGCCAAAGAGGTCTCGAAGGCGATTCAAATCGTCGCCCAGGCGACCGAACAGGCCGCCACCGGCAGCGAAGAGATGGCCTCGAGCAGCGAAGAACTCGGCGCCCAAGCCGAAACGCTTCGCCAGTTGGTCGGCCAATTTAAGGTCTGAGACGCGTCGAACCGAAGCGGAATCCGCAACGGTAGTAAAAACGAGGGGGCGAGACGACAAGCAGGCGTGGAATGGCGTGTGGGTATTTTTGCCCAACTTTGGTTTTTCACCAACCTCACCCGCCATTCCCGACCGGCTGTCTCCCGCCCCCCTTTTTTTGCGCCCCGGGTTGGTTAAACTTACAATCGTATGCGTCAAGAAAAGACTTCCCGCGGTGGTGGCGGGTTTTTTGTGCCAAGTCCAAAACTTCTCGAACAAGGTGTAAACATGGAAAAGCGTGTGTATAACTTTTCGCCCGGACCGGCGGTCTTGCCCCTTCCCGTACTCGAAGAAGCCCAACGCGACCTGCTGGCCCTGCCTGGTACGGGCATCTCAATCCTCGAAATCAGCCACCGCTCGAAGGCTTTTGACAAGATCATCAACCAGGCGGAAGCAAACCTGCGCACGCTGTTGGGCATTCCGGACAATTACCGCGTGCTGTTTCTGCAAGGCGGCGCGCTGCTGCAATTCGGCATGATCCCGATGAATCTGCTGCGCGGAACCGGCAAGAAAGCCAACTACATCGTCGACGGCACCTGGAGCAAAAAAGCCCACGACGAAGCCAAAACTCAAGGCGAGGTCCATGTGGCGTGGGACGGCAAGCCGTTGAACTTCAACCGCGTCCCGAAGCAAAGCGAGTTGAATCTTGTCGCCGACGCCGCCTACACCTACATGACCTCCAACGAGACGATTCAAGGCGTGCAGTACGCGACCGAGCCGGACGCGGGCGACTCGCCGTTGATCTGCGATTCGTCGTCCGATTTCCTCTCGCGGCCGGTCGATATGAAAAAGTACGGCATGTTGTTCGCCTGCGCCCAAAAGAACGCCGGGCCCGCCGGAGTGACGATCGTTATTATGCGCGACGATCTGATCGCCCGTTCGCCGGCCGACTTGCCGTCGCTGGTCAACTACCAAGTGCTGGCCGAGGGCAAGTCGCTGCTGAACACCCCGCCGACGTTCGCCATCTACATCGTCAAGCTGGTCACCGATTGGTTGCTGAACCAGATCGGCGGCCTCGACAAAATGGCCGAACTGAACCGTCGCAAAGCCATGCTGCTTTATGACGTGATCGACCGCTCGAACGGCTTCTATCAAGGCCACGCCGAGCCGGCGAGCCGTTCGATGATGAATGTCCCGTTCCGACTGGCCAATCCCGCCCACGACGAGCCGTTCCTGAAACAGGCCGCCGAGCGAGGACTGTGCGAATTGAAGGGCCACCGTTCGGTCGGCGGCTGCCGCGCGTCGATCTACAACGCAATGCCCATCGAAGGCGTGCAGTTGCTGCGCGATTTCATGGTCGAGTTCTGCGAAAAGAACCAATAGCTCCCGAAAGAACGATGGCCTCCGTCCAAAAAACTTCGCTCGGCCGCACGGTCGACGGCGTTGAGATTGAACAGTATGCGCTGACCAACGCCCATGGGCTGCGCGTGACCGTCATGACTTTCGGGGCGACGATCACGTCGGTCGAAACGCCCGACCGAAACGGCGCGCCGGCCAACATCGTCCTGTCGCTCGGTTCGTTGGACGACTATTTGCGAGGCCATCCGTGCCTCGGCTCTACGGTGGGCCGCTATGCCAATCGGATCGCCAAGGGGCGGTTTTCGATCGACGGCGTCGAGTATCGGTTGGCCACGAACAATGGGCCCAACCACCTGCACGGCGGTCCGCTCGGATTCGACAAGCGTGTGTGGCAAGCCGAGCAGGTCACCACGGCGGACTCGGCCGGCGCGGCGTTTTCCTATGACAGTCCCGACGGCGACGAAGGCTATCCCGGTCGGCTCGCCGTGCGGGTGGTTTACAGCTTGACCGACGACAACCAGCTGCAAATGCACTACTCGGCCACGACCGATCGGCCGACGGTGGTCAACCTGACCAACCACACCTACTGGAACCTGGCCGACGGCGGCTCCGGCGACGTGTTGCGTCATCAGTTGACGATCCACGCCGATCGCTGCTTAACCGTCGACTCGGGATTGATCCCAACCGGCGAACTGCGATCGGTCGTCGGCACGCCGTTCGATTTTTTGAAGCCCAAGCCGATCGGCGCCGACATCGCCCAGACCGGCGGCGGTTACGACCACTGCTACGTGCTGAACGGCGGCGACGGCGGCTCGCCGGCGGCCAGCGTCGTCGAGCCGACCTCCGGCCGCACGATGGACGTTTTCACCACGCAGCCGGCCCTTCAGTTTTATACGGCCAACGGGCTCGACATGATCGGCCAACATGGCAAGCGGTTTTCAAAACACCATGCCCTGTGTCTTGAAACGCAGCATTTTCCCGATTCGCCCAATCACGCCGCATTCCCGTCGACGTTGCTTCGGCCGGGCGAACGTTTTGAGCAGCTAACGATTCATCGGTTCGGCGTCAGCGACTGACCCTTCCCAGCAAGCACGCCAAACGGCCTCTTTGCGATCGAACCACGCCGGCAACGGGCCGATCTTCAGCAGAAACAGGCTCGCCACGCAACCGGTCGCCGCGCCGACCAACACGTCGCTCGGAAAGTGCGCCCCGCAGACGATCCGTTGGCATCCGACCAGCGCGGCCAAAATCGAAAAAAGCCATCGCCCCTGGGGATAAAGCCAACACAGCGCCGCGGCGAACCCGACGGCCGTGGCGGTGTGGGCCGATGGAAAACTCTGACCCGAGCTGCCGGCGTTCCACAACGGAAACCACGCGCCAAACGTGGTCCACACCGAGCCCGTCAGCGGACAATCGTAGGGCCGCATCCGAAAAACGAGTAACTTGACCAGATCGGCGGCCAACCCTGCGGCCAGCGCGCAGGTCAACACGCGGGGAATGGCCCAGCGTCGTTTGGGATCGAGTTGGTGAATCGCCAGCGTCAACACGATCACGCCGAGCCCATGGCCGAACGTCTCAAACATGCCAAAAAGTCCTAGGTACGACCGAATCACGGACGTTTGATTCCAGACGCGAAACGCCGCCGCCACGGGCACGTCGATCGCCAGCGCCGGCACGGCCGCAGCCAACAGGGCCAAGGGTAAGCAAAATGAACGCCAAATTGGGCACTTTTGAGTCATCGGCTTGCCGAAAGTGGTGTTGGCCCAACCGGCCGGATGTCTTAGAGTATCACTCATCCTGTGGGACAGTCTGTCCTCTTATACCAAACTCGCGTTCCGCGCCGCAAGATCGCATCGGTCTTTTGGCATTTTTGAGGAGTTTTGTCGTGCGTCCTGAAGTGCGCTATCAACTGTGGATCGCGGCGGCCGCCGTCATCGTCTTTTTCACCCAACTTGGCGGCGCGTCGCTCTGGGACATGGACGAGGCCCTATATGCCACCTGCGCCCGCGAAATGCTCCATCGCGGCGATCCGATCGAGCCGCGTTTCAACGGCGCGATGTTTCCCGAAAAACCGCCCTTGATGTTTTGGACGATGATGGCCGGGTTCGAGTTGTTCGGCGTCAACGAATTGGGCGCCCGGTTTTTTTCAGCCGTGTTCGGCGTAGCCACCTCGCTGGTGGCGTTCCACTTGGGCCGGGTGCTATGCAACGCGCGGGTCGGATTGTGGACGGGTCTGATCACCGCGACCACCGTATTGATGACCATTTCGGCCCGAGCCGCGACGGTCGACGCCGCGCTGACGCTCGCCACCGCACTGGCCTTTTGGTGGTTCGTGCTCGGGCAACAACGCGGCGGCGGCCGATTCCCGTTGCGCGACGCCGTCCCGATGTACGCCTGTTTGGGCCTTGCCGTGTTGGGCAAAGGACCGGTCGGACTGGTTCTGCCGTTGGCGGCCATGGGGCTTTATCTGTTGGTGACCCGCGGCTGGCGCGACCTGTGGCGATCGGCCCTTTGGATGCGTCCCCTGACGGCCGTGCTGGTCGTGGCGGCGGTTGCGCTGCCGTGGTACGTTTGGGTCGGCGTCCAAACACACGGCCAATGGCCCCGACAGTTTTTCTTGGAGTTCAACCTCCGTCCGTTCAAACAACCGATTCTCGGCCACGGCGACACGGGCGGCTATCTGCACCAAACGCTTGCGATGCTGGTCTCGCTCTCCTACCACTTTTATCATCTGCCGGCCCTGCTGGTCGGATTTTTCCCGTGGTCGATTCTGCTCGGCCCCACCCTGATCGACACTTGGCAGCGCGTTCGTCAAAAGCTGCGCGACAGCGACGGCTGCGTGCTGGCCCTGTGTTGGTTCGCCACGTGGTTGGTGTTCTGGTCCGTCTGCAAAACGAAATTGCCGCACTACCTGCTGCCGGCTTATCCCGCATTGGCGCTGTTGACGGCCCGGCTGATCGATCGTTGGCAAACCGAACCGGCCAGCCTCGGCCGCAGTTGGCTCCGCAATGCTTGGCTCTCGCTGATTCTGGTCGGCGTCGGCATCGCGATTGTCGTCCCAATCGTCGCTCGCGCGTATTTGCCCGGCGACGCCATCCTCGGCATTCTGGGCGTGATTCCCATCGTCGGCGGCGCGTGGTGTTGGCGTCAAACCTTGCAAGGTCGGCAGCAATCGGCGGCCATCGGCCTGACCGTCACCGCCGTCGTGTTGCTAACAGCCATGTTCGGCTGGGGCGCCACGCGGGTCGATCGGCATCAAAACGGTCCGGCCATGATCGCCGCCATTCAGGCCCACAGCGGCGACGTGTCGCGGGCCTCGATCGCCACCTATCGATTTTTCCGCGAGAGCACGGTCTACTACGCCGGTCACCCGGTGGTGCGATGCACGAACGAGCCTGACCAACCGGCCGTCGACCAATTGCGGCAATTTCTAAAAACGCCCGGCCCGGCTTACGTCATCACGACCAGCCGACACGCCGTCGACGTCCAAAAACGATTCCCCGGCCGACTCGAAGAGATTTTTCGCCAGCGGCGATTCCTGGGCCCCGACGAGATGGTCGTGCTGGCGCGACGCTGAACCGCCGATCACGCTTCGTTCGATTCCCGTTCGGCCACCTCGAGCAGCCGACGGCGGATTTCCTCCAGTCGGCGTTCGTCGCGGATTTTGCAGTCCTGTTGGTCGGTGACGTAAAACACGTCCACGACCTGATCGAGATAGGTGCCGATTTTCGCCCGTCCGACCGAAAGCCCCAACTCGAAAAGCTCGCGCGCCACGGCATACAACAGCCCGGTGCGATCGTGCGTAAAAACGTCGATGATCGTGAATTGGGCGGAGGTGCTGTTGTCGACGTTCACGCGGGTCGGCACGCCCGGCACCGGCGTCGGACGCGAGTCCATCTGCCACATTCGACGAAACGCGGGCGGACGATTCGCGTCGGCTTGCAGCGATTGGACCAATGCCTGGCCGATTTGCTCTAATCGCGAGGGGGGCGGCTCGCCGGCGAAATCCGGATCGTGCACCACGAATCGGTCCAACACCAGGCCGTCGGGCAAGGTGTGGATTTCGGCCGCGCGGATCTTCAACCCACGACTGCTCAACGCCCCGGTGAGCCGGTGAAAAATGCCCGGGATGATCGACTCGGACGTGGCAACCGTCAACTGAATCGTCGCCGTGTCCGGTTGATAGACCGCCGCGACCGAGACGCCTCCGAGCTTGCCGCTCCGCGACGGTCCCGGCGGCAAAAGCATCAGTCCGTGAAGCAGTCGCAAATCGGCGGCCGCTTGGACGGGCGAGGTCACGTTGAAGTAGGCCGCCGGCAGCGCGTCGACGTGTTCGACGAACCAAGGGTCGTTCTGCGACGCCCCCAGCTCCTGACGAACCGCCTCACGACGTTGGCCCAGCAACTCGTCGATGGTCGTCTCGGGACTCTCGCCGGCCAAGTGCTGCATCGTGCGGTGATACAAATCCGTCACGACCTCTTGTTTCCAACCGTCCCAGACGTTCGGTCCCACCGCGCCCAAGTCGCACGCGGTTAACACGTAAAGCATTTGCAGCAACTCCGGCGAACCGACCTGCACGGCCAACTGCACGGCCAACTGTTCGTCGGACGTGTCGCGTCGAAACGCCAGATGATTCATCAGCATATGCTTGTGGACCAGGAACCGCAGCGATTCGGCCTCGTCCGACGGCAATCCGAGCCGCTGCGCCACCGCGGCGGCGATCTGGACGCCCACCTCCCGGTGATCCTCCAGCCGTCCCTTGCCCAAGTCGTGAATCAGCAGCGCCAAATGCAACAAATACTTGCGCGGCATCGGTCGATACACGCGGCCCAACGGTCCCGCATCGTTCCACAGCCCGGTGGCAAACTCGACCGCCCGCAGACAGTGCTCGTCGACCGTATATTTGTGATACTGATTGAATTGCAGCAGGCCCCGGGCGTGATGAAACTCTGGAACGAAACGCTCCAGCAAATGCGCGTCGTGCAGGTCGCGCAACAGCGGCCCCAATCGCCCCGGATGCGCCAACAGCGAAAGAAAATAGCGGCAGGCCTCGGGCGGCGGCATCGCTCTCGGCAGTCGGCATGCGTGTCGCCGAATCGCTTCCCAGGTGGCCGGCGCGATCGACGTATCGTACAGATTAGCCAAGTCGACCAACTGCATGATCGACGTCAAATCGCCGCGGATGCGATCGACCGCGCGGCGCGTGGCCACCACGCCCGCCGGCCCGACGTGCACACCGTCGTCCACCCGATGACCCAGCAACAGCGTCGTCAGCCGAGTGGCCGCGTCGCGTGATTGGGCTTTCGCGGCGAACTGCGTGGCAATGTGATTCATCGCCGCCGTGTGGCGAAAATAATCGCGCATGAACTGCTCGACCGGCAGCAGCCCCGACTGCCGCTGGTAGCCGCGCAACTCGGCGATGCGCAATTGCTCGCCCCGATCAAGCACGTCGGCCGCCTGCCGGGCGTGAAAATGCAGCTCGTTGCGCAACCGCAGCAAGAACTCGTACGCCCGCCCCAACGCCCGAAAATCTTCTTCGCTCAGCAGGCCACGGGCATGCAACTCGCCGGGATCCGCCGTTCCGTACCGCAAAAATCCGATCCAGCGAATCAACTGGAAATCGCGCAGCCCTCCGCGCGAACGCTTGACGTTCGGCTCGAGCAAAAAAACCGTCTCGCCGTAGCGGCATTGCTCCTTCAGGCGGTCCTCCAGGACGCCGGCCATCAGCCAGCGAGTGCGGCCCCGTTTTCGGCGTCGGAGCTGTTTTTGATATCGGGCAAACAGCGCCGCGTCGCCCCGGACCAGCCGCGACTCGATCAGCGACGTGCAGATCATCGGTTCGTCGGCGGCCAGCCGGCAAGCCTGTTCGGGCGTCCGCACGCTGTGTCCCAAACACAGGCCCGCATCGAACACGTCGCGCAACAATCGCTCGGCCAACGGTGCGACGCGATCGCCCAGAGCCGGCGGATGCAAAATCATCAAGTCCACATCGCTGAACGGCGCCACGTCGCAGCGACCGTATCCGCCGTGGGCAACCAGCGCGATTTGCGACAAAAGCCCCTGCGGACCCGACTCGTTCAAATCCTTAACCGCCGCGTCGGTCAGCTCCAACACGATCCGATCGCTCAGCTCGGTCATCGCGGCGCACAATTCAACGCCGGTCGCTCCAGCCTCGTGACGCCGCTGAAAATCCTGTTGCGCCGCCGCCAGCCGATCCTTGGCCGCCAACACATTGGGACGAAGAGTGGTCATGGCGTGGAAAGTGGAGAATGGAGAGAGGGCAGATCACAGCAACCCGCTCCCCACTCGCCGCATCCTCAGAGGGCGCTTTCTCCCGACTCGCCCGTGCGAATGCGAACCGCGTCGGTCAACTCGGTGACGAAGATCTTGCCGTCGCCAACCGCGCCGGTTTGGGCCGAACGCACGATGGTGTCCAGCACCGCCGGGAGCTTGGCGTCGGCCACGATCACCTCGATCTTGATCTTCGGCACGAAATCCACCTCGTATTCCGTGCCGCGGTACATCTCGGTGTGGCCCTTTTGACGCCCGAAGCCGCGAACCTCGGTGATCGTCATGCCCGTCACACCGCGCTCGGTCAAGGCGTTTTTCACGTCCTCGAGCTTGAAATGCCGAATGATCGCTTCGACTTTTTTCATCGAAAGACTCCTGGCCGTTCGTAGAGATCTTTTTTGATTCTTCAGACGCCCCCAGAAACCACAACGGCGGTCGCTGCGCCGCGAACCGGATTAAATAAAGATGTAACCTTCTTCGCCCTGCTGACTGAAATCGAGGCCCTCGATCTCCTCGGATCTGGCCACTCGCAACCCCATCACGGCATCGATCACCTTGAGAATAACATAGGTGGCGACGATGGCCAAGACCCAGGTGACCGCCACGGCGATGATCTGGGCGGTCAGCACGGATCCACCCTCCAACAGTCCCAGCGGCTTGCCGTCGGCGAACGCGCCGGTCGCCCGGGTGGCGAACACGCCGGTCAGCAGCGCGCCCAAGGTGCCGCCGACGCCGTGCACGCCAAAAGCGTCCAGCGAGTCGTCGTATTTGAACCTTGACTTGAGCGAGGTGCAGGCCAGGAAGCAGACGACGCCAACCAACGCGCCCATCAGCAGGGCGGGCATCGGCGTGACGAATCCGGCGGCCGGCGTGATGCAAACCAATCCGGCCACCACGCCCGACGACGTGCCCAACACCGAAGGCTTGCCTCGCGTGAGCCATTCCATCGCAGCCCAACTCAGCCCGCCCGCCGCGGCGGCGAAATGCGTCGCACAGAACGCACTAGCCGCCAATCCGCTGGCGTTGAGCGCGCTGCCGGCGTTGAATCCGAACCAACCGATCCACAGCATCGCGGCGCCCATGGCGGTATACGTCAAATTATGCGGCGGCATCGGCTCGCTGCCATAGCCCAGCCGTTTGCCCAACACCAGCGCGCAGACCAGCGCGGAGATTCCGGAGCTGATGTGCACGACCGTGCCGCCGGCGAAATCCAACGCCCCGCCGCCGAACATCGCCGCGTTCGGATTGCCGCCCGACATGTATTGCAGCACGCCGCCGCCCCAGACGGCATGGCACAACGGACAATAGACCAGGGTGCCCCAAAGAACCATGAACACGACCATCGCGCTGAACTTCATGCGTTCGGCAAACGCGCCGCAGATCAGCGCGGGCGTGATCACGAAGAACATCCCCTGGAAAAGCATGTGCGTCAAGCGATTGATCGTCAACGTGGGATGCATCGGAATGACGGCCGTCTGCTTGGCTTCGTCCCAGGTGGCCGCCACGCCCCTCATCATCAGATGATCGTTGTTGCCAATCCACTTCGGCGGTGGACTCATCGCGTCGCCGCCGAAGCCGAGCGTGTAGCCCCAGATCGCCCAGATGACGGTCATCAGGCACATCAAAAAGATGCACTGCATCATTACGCTGAGGACGTTTTTCTTGCGGACCAATCCGCTATAGAACAAGGCCAAACCCGGCGCGGTCATGAAAAGCACCAACGCCGAGCAAACCAACATCCAGCCGTTGTCGCCGGTGTCGAGTTTCGGCGCGGCGGAAACGGGAGCCGCTTCACCCGCAAAAGTCGCATTGCCCAACCAACCGACAAAAACGGTCGCCGCTATCCCAATGACGATCGTTCGACGAATGACTCGCGTGTTCATGGATTCGATGCCTTTCGTAAGACGTTTCGAGCGCCCAACCGGTCAGAAAGGCATGACGAGTGCGCAGAACACCCCAGCCTTGGCATGCCGGAAAAAGAAGCAATCGCCGTGCCAAATTGAGAAGCCCCTGTGGGCCCGCGGCCGAAAGTTCTGAAATATCAACCGTCTCGGACGCCTTTTTGACGCTCGAAAAAACGACGACGGGAAAAATCGACTGCCTAAGAGATGAGCAAACAGTGACTCAAATATCAGCAGCCATCGGCAAGTCCACCGATCCGACGATCATGAGCCGCTTTGAATGACGCCTTCCAACGGACTGCTGGCCGTGGCGTAAAGCTTCTTAGGGATTCGACCGGCCAGGTAGGACAGCCGTCCGGATCGGCAAGCCAACCGCATGGCCTCGGCCATCTGCAGCGGGTTTTTCGCATGAGCGATGCCCGTGTTCAACAGCACGCCGTCGACGCCAAGCTCCATCGCCGTGGTCACGTCGCTGGCCGCGCCCACGCCGGCGTCCACGATCACCGGATAGCTCGGATCGTTGTCCTTCAAATACTCCAGACAAATGCGGATCGCATTGCAATTCAGCACGCCCTGCCCCGAACCGATCGGGCTGCCGGCCGGCATGACGCTGGCCGCTCCGGCCTCTTTCAAGCGTCGGGCCATCACCGGATCGTCGCTCGTGTAGACTAGGACGCAAAATCCTTCGGCCACGAGTTGTTCGGTAGCCTGCAACGTGGCCAATGGGTCGGGCAGCAGGGTTTTCTTGTCGCCCAGCACTTCGAGTTTAACCCAATCTGCACCGGGATTGTTCATCTGCGAAAGGATCTCGCGGCCCAACCGAGCCACGCGCACGGCGTCGTCGGCCGAAAAACATCCGGCCGTGTTCGGCAAAATCGTGTAACGCTGCGTGTCGATGAAATCGAGCAGATTTTTGCCCTGGGCGTCAATCAACCGTTCGCGGCGCACCGCCACCGTGATGCACTCGGTGCCCGAGACGTCCAGCGACTGCTGCATCGTCTCATAACTGGAATACTTGCCCGTGCCGACGATCAAGCGGCTGGAAAACCCGTGCGAGCCAATCCGCAACTCGTCGCCGAGCGGCGGTTTCGTATCCGACATCGACGTTACCCTCCTCCGACCAAAGTGACAATTTCAACGCAATCGCCCCCGGCCAACCGATGTTGCCCGTGACACTGCTTCGGCACCAACTGCCGATTAACCTCGACGGCGACCGGCTTTTCGGCCAACCGCAGCTCGGCCAACAGCTCGGCGACCGTTGCCCGATCGTCCACGTCGCGTGATTGACCGTTGACCATAATCTGCATGATGCGTCACCGCCCACGACCGGCGCCGGCATTGGGCACGTAACCGGTCGCGCCGAAGCCCTGGCGAAAACTGGTGACGCCCACCTGCACCAACGGCCCTTTTTGCATTTGATTGGCCACGTACATCGCCGGCGACCACGGCACGGCGTAGGCGACTACTTTGCCGCTGGTCACTTCGGCCACATAACACATCGAACTGCTGGGCTGCTGACGCGAGCCGCCGGCTCGACGCAAATTGGCCACGCCGGTGACCATCATGTATTTTGGATTCTTCTGCGGATCAACGCCCAACGCCGTATTGACATTCGTCTCAAAAAAGCCGGCCCACATAGTCGACTGTCTCGCCAACACGACGACCTTCAGATCCCCGGTGAGAAAGTCGAGGAAATAGACCGCCTCGACCTCGTTGTCCAACGGTCCGGTGGCCATGGCGTACGAATCGCTACGATCGGTGGCCACGGCGTGCAGCGGCGTCTGAGGCCAAAATCCGCTCATCGCCAGCCCCAACATCAATCCGACGCCCAAAGCGGCCGCTACCGATTTTTTCCAAGGAAACATGGCAATCTCCCTTGCCCAAAAGTGTCCAGGCCCAAACCGCTGGGCGCACGACGTGCCCCAAGGGCCTCCATGCGTCGAAACATCCTACCCGGATCGGCGGCCGAAGACCAGCCCAGTCGATTTTTTTGCCGCCCTACTTGCCAGCTTTTTTGAATCGTTTTATAAACGACGTCATCGTCGGTTCTTTTCAATTTTTCACTGAAAAACAACCTCGACGCGGGTTCTTTTGTCTTGTTTTTCCGAAAGGGAGCATCTCGTATGGCGGCAATCAACGTGGCCCTGATCGGCCAAGGTTTTATGGGGCGAACGCACTCGAACGCCTGGAGCCAAGTGGCCAAGTTCTTCAAGCCGCCATTGTCGCCCGTCCTGCATACCGTCTTCGGTCAGCCGGAAGAAAACCCAAGGGTTTTTGCCGACAACTGGGGCTGGAAAAATATCTCGACCGACTGGGAACAACTCGTCCGTTCCCCTGACGTTGGACTGGTCGACGTCGTGACCCCAAACTACATGCACGCCCCGGTGGCCCGCGCGGCCATCGCCGCCGGCAAGCCCGTCTCGTGCGAAAAACCGATTGCCGGCTCACTGGCCGACGCCAAAGCCATGGCCGACGCCGCCCGAGCCGCCAAGGTCCAAACGTTCGTGTGGTTCAACTATCGCCGCTGTCCGGCCGTCGCTTTCGCCCGCGAATTGATTAAACAAGGCAAAATAGGCAGGATATATCACGTCCGAGCGTCCTATCTGCAAGATTGGGCTCCGGAGTCGGTCCCCTTGCTTTGGCGTTTTGACAAGAAACTGGCCGGTTCCGGCGCGCACGGCGATCTGAACGCTCACATCGTGGACATGACCCGTTTTGTGACCGGCGAGGAGATCACCGAGATCGCCGGCGCCATCGCCGAGACGTTCATCAAAGAGCGAACCGTGTTCTCCGGCGTAGTCAACGGCGGGATCGTCACCAAGGGTGCCGAGACGGCGACCAAGGGCAAGGTGACGGTGGACGACACGGTGTTGTTCCTGGCCCGATTTTCGGGCGGGGCGGTGGCCAGTTTCGAGGCGGCCCGCCAGGCCACCGGCAATCAAAACCGCAACGGGTTTGAGATCAACGGCTCGAAGGGCTCGATCAAGTTCAATTTCGAGCGGATGAACGAGTTGGAGTTCTACGATGCCACGCTGCCCCGGGCGGTGCAGGGTTGGTCCACGATCATGTGCACCCACGGCGGCGACCACCCGTATGTGGCCAATTGGTGGCCCGACGCCCACTTGATCGGCTACGAGCACACATTTGTGAACCAGGCCTACGACATTTTGCGGGTGTTGGCCGGCGAGGCCCCCACGGTTCCGATCCCCGATTTTGAGGACGCCTATCAGACTCAGCGGGTGTTGGAAGCCGCCTTGGTCTCGGCCGAACAGCATCGGCCCGTCAAGCTGGACGAGGTGAAATAGTTCAACGAAGGGCGCGGGCGGCAAATGTCCCCTTTGCAGCCCGCGCCAACATGCGTCGCGCGACGAGGGCGTTCTGGGCAGAAGGATTCTGTCCAGAACGCCCGCTCTTTTCCGAGCCGCCAGTCACGAGGGTTATTGGCCGTGCGGTCTCGAAAGACAGGTTGCCGATCCGTCCAAAATCTTGCAGGCCATCGCAACGTTTGAACGCAGCGTCGGGATCAGTCGCGGTTGTTGCCGTTGACCCGCGACAAATAGTACAACAGCGTCAAAATCGCCTGAAGCGTGGCGGCCACGTAGGTCAGCGCCGCGGCGCTCAGCACCCGATTGACATAGACCAGTCCCTGCTGATCGATGATTCCCAGATCGACCAGTTGCGCCTTGGCCCGGCTGCTGGCATTGAACTCCACCGGCAAATTGATCACCTGAAACGCGACCACCGTGGCAAACAGCCCGATGCCCAACCAAATCATCGGTTTGAGGCTCAAAACAAACCCAAGGATCAACAGCACAATGCCCACATTGCTGCCGATTCCGGCGACCGGCACCACGGCGTTTCGCACGACCAACGGGGCATAGCCGTGGGCGTCTTGGATCGCATGGCCCGACTCATGGGCGGCGATGCCCACGGCGGCCAACGTCCGGCTTTGGTAGACTTGCTGGCTCAATCGGAGCACTTTTTCACGCGGGTCGTAGTGGTCGGTCAACTGGCCGGGGATTTCTTCGATGGCCACCTCGGTCAATCCGGCCGAGTCCAAAATATGCCGTGCGGCGGCGGCCCCGCTCAACGGCGCGGCCATCTGCTGGGCCTGACCGTAGGCCGAGTGGATGCGAAACTGAGCCCAAATCGCCAGCAACACGGCCGGAGCGATATAGACTAAATACATCGGATCGAAGAACATCGGATTAAAATGCATCGCCGCCTCGTAAACGGATCTGGCTGTTTTACCCCCACACGTCTACGACATTATACGCGACGAGCTTGGTTTGGCCAAACCGGGTAGTGTCCTAATTCAGTGTTGCTGAGTATCCTGGATCGTGTCGGCGTTTTCGTGAGGCAAAGGCGGCTTGGTCGCGAGGCAGATGTTGTAGATGGCGAAAACTGCCTCTTGACAATGATTCCATTCTGGAATATTATATACCCCGCAAGCAGCATTCCTTTGGAAACTGTGCGAATGCGATTGCTTTCTTTGAGAGTGTGTGCGATCATGCCCGCAGTAGCCCCCTCTTGACATTTACTTGAATGTACCTATCTTGTGTGGGTTTTGTGTGGTAGGAAACGCATTTGCACAGCCAAGCGTGTCCATTGGATCGATTGTATAGCCATAATTATTCCAAATTGGCATAAAACAGCGATCTTTTATTTGCCTGGACTGCTCTTTCATTCCGATATGGGATAAAATGACTATGTGGTCACTGAGCTTGCAGCCAGAATGTATGGGCCAATTTAAGAAGTGGCACAAAAAGCACAAAAAAGAACTTCAGGCAGTGACTAATAACCTTGATACGTACCTCAAGGCGCTTAATGACGGCCAAAAACCCAGAGCAACTCATTTCGGTTTCCTGCACGTAGAACAGGAAGGCGTGATGGCAATAGACCAGAAAGGTGCCGGCCAGAATGCACTTGAAACGCGATTGTATGTGTATCCGGACGAAGCAACGAATCAACTTTTTGTAATTACTCTTGGAGACAAAGGGTCCCAGTCGCGAGATGTCGCAAAATCGCGAGATTTTTCTAGGGCCATCAGGAAAGCAGCAGAACTCACCACTAGCCGAGAATAACCACATGTCTAAGACAAAAACATACAAGAGCGTATTGGAAATGCTTGGCGACATCGCCCAGGAAGACTCCACGATTGATATAGGCGAGTTCAAGCAGTATATGGCCGAGAGAAAGCTTGTTAAGGAGCTGGCCATCCTTAGGTCGTCGCGTGGACTGTCGCAAGAGGAACTCGCGAAAAAGATTGGTCATTCGCAAAGTTGGGCGTCAAAGCTTGAACATGGAACAGATGATGAGCTTTCGATTGGCGATTTACGCGCGTATCTATCAGTATTCGGCTTGGAGTTTCGCGCCGGAGCAGTCAAGCAGGGCGCGACGATTACCGACGACATCAAACTATTGGCCTTTGCTATAAGGCAAAAACTGATAAAGCTTGCTGAAATGGCCAAAGAAGGCGACGGACTCGTTGAACACATTGCCAATTTCTTTGGCGAGGCATTTGAAAACATAAATCGCTTTGTCAGCGATGCCGCAGCTAGGCTTCCACGCAAACCGGACAACAGTCCGTACATATCAATTGTCGCAGTTGCCGAAGAAATTCAGTCTCTTGAAGCACAAGAGAAAAGTGCGGCCGTTTTGCGGAAAGCAAGAAGCGCACCGCGTCGCAGAAATAACAACCGTTCTGAAAAAGAGGTAGCTCTCCGTTGACATGGAGAGCGGCCCGCGTCTTGGTGGCGCAGCAGTCTTATAATCTGCCGGAGGGGTTTGCGCTTGCGCCGACGGGATCGTAACCCCCTCTCTCCGCTAAGCCTTTCGCTTGGCAGCCCTTAGCAGCACATCTCGCGCCCACGTAGACGGCTTTCCGTCTGCTGCGCGCTCTAGTGTCGCCAATTCTGCCGGTGAAAGGCGAACCTGAAACCGTATATCCCGCCTGTCATTTTCGGGCTTAGGCGGTCGCCCTCGTGTTTCTTCCATGTCAGCATTGTACAGACAAAAAATTATTTTGCAAGCCTATTGACAATCGATTAAATGTCTGTACAATAAATAGCATAGTTGGGAGCAATGAACCCAACAAAAACCCCGGAAAGGACTGCAATCCCAACCGGGGCGAATCACAACCAGGCTATTCGCCAGATTGCGACCTCACAAGCACAATTCTAGCGAATACGCCCCAACCGGGAAAGCGGATTCGCCATGATAGCCCCCGCCTGTCGGCACAATCAGGTCAAAAAATACGGGAAAGACCGCTACGGAAACCAGCGATTTCACTGCCTTATCTGCGGTAAAACCTGGATTCAGGAAAAACCCCAAGGACAGCTTGGCCCGATGCGGCTTCCGGTCCAGACGGCCAAGACCATCCTGCAACTCTTGCTTGAGGGTAGCTCGATCCGATCGGCCGAGCGCATTACCGGCGTCCATCGGGACACAATTTGCCGCCTGATCGTCCGTTTCGGCAACGCCTGCCAAGACTTCCTTGGCCAAAAGATACGCAACCTCACCCTGACGCATCTGCAATTCGATGAGCAATGGACCTTTGTTGCGAAGAAGCAGGCTCGATTGACTACCACCGAGCGAGCAGAGCGCTACGACATCGGCGACGTTTATCTGTGGACATGCATTGACCGCAAA
>JAJFVC010000090.1 GCA_021372005.1 Planctomycetaceae bacterium
TGGACATCGCCTGCGGAAAGGGCGAATTTCTAATACGGCTGGCGGAGGCATACGGCGTGCGCGGCGTAGGCGTGGACCTTTCGCCTTTCTTCATCGCCGAGGCGGAACGAAGGCTTCAATCGCGTGCGTCGCGGGCAGAAATCACCTTGGTCAAAATGGATGGCGCTCAGTTCCAACCTGACAAGCCGCACAGCTTCGCTCTAGCTTCGTGCATTGGGGCGAGCTGGGTTTTCGGCGGGCATGCGCAGACGCTGGACGCGATGGTCGGCATGGCCGAGCCGGACGGCTGGGTGATCGTCGGCGAGCCGTATTGGTTGCAGGAGCCGCCGGACGAGTACTTGCAGACATTGGGTTTGCCAAGAGACGCTTTTGGAAGCCACGTAGACAACGTGGAAGCGGGCCAGCGGCGAGGGCTCGACCTCGTGCACACGCTGGTGAGCAGCCAGGACGACTGGGACCGATACGAAGGGCTTCAGTGGTATGCGATGGCGGACTACGCGCGCACCCACCGAGAGGACGCGGATCTTCCCGAACTGCTTGATCGCATGGCGAAGGAGAAATCAGCGTACTTGAAGTGGGGCAGAGATGCTTTGGGCTGGGCGATCTACGTATTCCGATGTCCTTCCGCTCGGGACGCTAAGGCGCCTAAATAGCCAGTTACAGCAGCAGTAGGTCAGGCACAACGTGCCCAATAAATGTTCGATCTCGTGTCGAAAAAGTTAGACGCAGGAGTGCCTGACCTCCTGTTATTTTTTTAGCGGCTTTCGGTGGGACGCCAGTCGACTAGGTGTAGCTCGACGCTTTGACGGCCGCGGAAACGGTTGATCACGGGCCGGAACGCCACGTCCAACGGGCCGTCGACCGCCGCGAGCTGCTCGGCTTGATCGCCGACGCCGAACGCCACGGCTCGCAATGTCACGCCGTGCTGCGAAAGTTGCAGCGACAGGTGTTGGCCGTTGGGGCCCATCGGTTTCGGCGGGCCGGCCAGCGACGCGCCGCTGGCGCAGAGCAACGGGCGGGCGTTGCCTTGGCCGAATGGCGACAACCGCTCGATTTGTTGGACGGTTTGGAGCGTAAACGCACTCAACGGGGCCTCGACGTCGATGAACAGTTCGGCCACGCGCTGTTCGGTCGAAATGCGCGCGGCGGCGACGTCGCAAAAAGCGTTGCGGAACTCGGCCAGTTGGCGCTCCTCGATCTTGAGGCCCGCCGCGGCCGCGTGACCGCCGTGCGCGATCAGATGCTCGCCGCAGTCGGCCAACGCCTCGTGCAGGTTGAAGCCTGGAACGCTTCGGGCCGAACCGATGCCGGGACGCAGGCCCGTGTTGTCCAGCGAGATCATGACCACCGGCCGGTGAAAACGATCGGCCAGCCGACCGGCCACGATGCCGATCACGCCCGGGTGCCAACCGTGGTCGGCCAGCACCAGCGCGGCGTCCTCGACCGGGTCGAACGATTCTTTGGCCTGTTTCGAGGCCGCCAGTTGCATGCTTCGTTCGAGCGTTTGTCGGGTCGCGTTCAGGCCGTCAATGTATCGGGCCAGCTCATCCGCCCGATCGGCCCGATCGGTCACCAGCAGTTCGACGGCCAACTGCGGCTGGCCCAAGCGTCCGGCGGCGTTTAGTCGCGGGGCGAGTTGAAAGGCCAGCGACTCGGCTTCCAACTGCATTCGTCCGTCCGGGCCTCGCTGCGGCTCGACCTTGGCCAGTCGCATCAACGTGGCCAGTCCGAGCGTCGGCCGGGTCGCCAGGCTTTTCAGCCCGTGATGGACCAAGACGCGATTCTCGTCGACCAGCGGGACCACGTCGGCCACGGTGCCCAAGGCGGCGAGGCCCACGGCCTGCACTAAAAAATCTTTCATTTGCGGTGCGACCCGCTTCGCGCCGCTGGCCTGCTGGCAGACGGCCCAGGCCAGTTTCATGGCGACGCCCGACCCGCTCAATCCGTCGAATGGATAATCAGCGCCGGGCAGACGCGGATGCACGATGGCGGCCGCGTCGGGCAATCGAGCGGGCGGCTCGTGGTGATCGCTGACGATCAACTCCACGCCGAGTTGCCGGGCCAGGTCCGCTTCGGCGAGACTGCCGATGCCGCAATCGACGGTCACAAGCGTCTGCACGCCGTCGGCGGCCAGCGAGCGGATGGCTTCGTCGTGCAGGCCGTAGCCCTCGTCGACCCGATGCGGGATGTAGTAACGCGCGTCGGCGCCGAGCAATTTCAAACAGGACCAGAGCAGCGCCGCGCCGGTCATGCCGTCGACGTCGTAATCGCCATAGACGGCGATGCGGCGTCCGGCTTGCACGGCTTGATGGAGACGCCGGGCGGCCTCCGCGCAGCCGGGCAACCGCTCAGGCTCGCGCAGGTGCGACAGCTTCGGATCCAAGAAATCTTGGACCGTGGTGGGATCGTCGACGCCGCGGCAGATCAGCAGCTCGGCCACGACGGCCGGAACGCCTGCGGCACGTCCCAACGCTGCAATGCGGTCGGGATCGTGCGGATGAATGCGCCAACGTTTGGACATGGGAAGCAGCTTGAGTGATCAGTGGCCGGTGGTTCGTGGCCGGTTTTCAACGCGCTGATATTTTGAAAACCAAAAACGGACCACGGGCCACCGACCACTCGCCACTCTGTCTTACTTCTTCTTTTCCGTGTGCTCGGTGTGCTTGCGCAGCTTAGGACAATATTTTTTGAGCGTCAACTTTTCGCCGCCGGGCTTTTTGCGCAGCGTGTAGTTGTAGTCGCCCGTCTCCTTGCACACCAGGAAAATGCTTTCCGCTTTCTTTTTGCTTTTCGCCATCGTAAAGACTCCGATCCAAACCTGCCAACACGGCGCCGAGACGGGCCGAAAGGACCATTGTAACGATTTCCGCGTCGTTGGGAATGACAAATAGCGATCGCCCCTCTTTTACCCTAATTGAGCGGGGTTTATGCACCACCCGCACGAAAACACGGCCGGACGTTGTTGGGCCGTCAGAGTTCCGGCGCTACGAAGGCTTTGTAGCGGCTGGCCACGTGGATCGGCAAGCGTTGATCCACGTGGCGGCGGTGGGTTTTCAGGGCCAGGGCCGGTGTGTTGTTCTTTTCGGACAGGTGGGCCAAGCACGCCCATCGCATCCGACGGCCGGCGTGGGCGGCCAGCAGCTCGGCGGCCTCCTGGTTCGACAGGTGTCCGCCGGGGCCGGTGATGCGGCGCTGCAAGAACTCGGGGTAGGGGCCGTTGCGGAGCATGTCGGGATCGTAATTGCTTTCCAGAAAGACGGCCGTCAGCGAATCCAACACGGCGTCCAGGCCGGAAAACACGTGGCCCAGGTCGGTCAACACGCCCAACCGGCAGCGGCCGTCGTCCACGACGAACGCCACGCCGTCGGCGCCGTCGTGCGGGGTCGGAATGGTCTCGACCGCGACCGATCCGAACCGCAGGGTCTCGCCGGCCGTGAAATTCCGGACGTCGTCCAGCTTGCCGAGGCGGTATCGCTGGGCCGCTTGAAATGTTTTGGCGGTCAGATGGACGGGCAGGCCGAACTTACGCTGAAAAATGCCCAGGTTGCGGCAGTGGTCCGCATGGTCGTGGGAAATCAGGACCGCGTTCACCTCGGCGATGTCGCGGTCGTGGCAAGCCAGACGCCGCTGGGCCTGACGGCCGCTGATGCCGGCGTCCAACAGCAACCGAACGCCGCCGGCCTCGACATAGATGCAATTGCCGTTGCTGCCGGACTGGAGAGAAATGGCTTGCATGGGCCGGTTACATCGTTCCCCACACCACGCCGCGGGGGCCTGGTTCGACGCGGCCGACGATCCAGCTTTTCAGCCCCGATCGGGCCAGTTGGTGTCGGACGCTCTCGGCGTAAAATGGGGCGACGATCATCACCAGACCGAGCCCCATGTTGAACACCTGATCCATTTCGGTCTGATCCACCTCGCCGAGGCGTTGCAGCCACGTGAACACGGGCGGGACCGGCCAGCGTCCGCGCTCGATCACCACGCGGACCCCCTCGGGCACGATGCGTTCCAAGTTTTCGTGCAGGCCGCCGCCGGTGATGTGGGCGATGCCGTGCACGACGTTTTTGACGCGATAGTACGAAAGCACCTGACGCACCGGGCGGACGTAAATCTGCGTCGGCGTCAGCAGCGCTTCGCCCACCGTCTGGCCGAGCTCTTCGACGTAGTCGCCGACCTTCTGCCCGGCGATGTCGAATGCGATTTTCCGCGCCAAGCTGTAACCGTTCGAGTGCAGTCCGGTCGAGGCGATGCCGATCACCGCGTCGCCCGGCTCGATCGCCCGGCCGTCGATCACCCGCTGACGCTCGGCCACGCCGACGCAAAAGCCGGCCAGGTCGTAATCGCCCGTGGCGTACAGATCGGGCAGGATGGCCGTTTCGCCGCCCAGCAGCGCGCAGTCGGCCTCGATGCAACCGGCGGAAATGCCCGCGACCAACTGTTCGAGCCGCTCGGGATCGTCCTTCGGCATCGCCACGTAGTCGAGAAAAAACAGCGGCTCGGCCCCGCAACACAACGCGTCGTTGACGCTCATGGCGACCAGGTCGATGCCGACCGTGTCGTGCCGGCCCATCTCGATGGCCACCTTCAGCTTCGTGCCCACACCGTCGGTGCAGGAGATCAGCACCGGATCTTGATAGCGTCGGGCGAACAGTTGATTGGTGAAATCGAGCTGAAACAGGCCGGCGAACCCGTCTTTTAGGGGGATTACGCGCGGCGTAAAGGTCCGCGTAAGCAGCCGAGGCAGCCGGGCCATCGACTCACGGTAGATGTCCAGATCGACGCCAGCGTCTTTGTAGGTGGCTTTGGCCATAATCCCATGCGGCAAAATTTTCTTGCGACGGCAAGCCAATATTGTAGATTAGTGAATTACCGATTGGAAGGGACTCCCCACCTGCGTGCGGGAAGGAGAAATCATGTTGCGATTCATGTCTTGGAATGGTTTTTTGAGGTTGTTTTTTTTGATCGCGATTGGGCTGGGCGGCACGGTTCGAGCCACGGAACCGGCGGCTCCGAAACCGTCGGAATACGCCCCGGCCGACGATTTGGTCCGGCAGGCCGATCGATACCTCAAGGATTTGAACGACGCGGTGGCGTGCGAGTCAGAGTTCAAAGACTCGGAAAGCAAGGTGGCCAACACGTCGAACGCGCTGGTGGTGATCGCCTTGACGTTGGGGTTGCACGATCAGCCGAACAAGTATCAAAGCGCTGCGGCGGCCGTGATGCAAGCGGCCCGGGCCGTGGCCGAGGCGAAAGATTTTACAGCCGCCCAAAAGGCGGTGGCCCGGTTGAACGCCGCCGCCGAGGGGAAGGTCCAGGTCGCCGGCGAGCTTCGTTGGGAAAAAGTGGCGTCGCTGCCCGAGCTGATGAAACAGGTTCCGCTGATCCATACCCGGCTGAAGGCGAATCTGAAGGGCAACAAGTTTTGCAAAAAGGCCGCCGAGACGGCCGGCTACACCGCCGTGCTGGCCGCGATCGCCCAGGGTACGATGGCCGACACCTCGGCCGCGAAGAACGCCGAGCAGGAAAAGCAGTGGCGGCAGTTTTCGATCAACGCCCGCCAGTGCGCCGCCGCGGTGAACGCCGCGATTCATCGGGCCGACCCGAAGGCCGCCGACGAGGCGATGAAAAAACTCAACCAGAGCTGCGAAGACTGCCACGCCGTCTTCCATCCGACGCTCAACTAGTTCAACGGCTTCGTTGCGGCGAGCGTCTGCGAGAGCCAATCGGCCAGCGGCGCGACGCCGTCGCCGCGCGTGGCGGAGACTTGAAACACCGGGGCGTCCGGGGCGAGCCGCTTCATATCGGCGGTGATCCGCTCGGGCTTGAAATTCAGGTGCGGGGCCAGGTCGATCTTCGTGATGACCAGTGCGTCGGAGCCCTGAAAAATGGCGGGATATTTGACTGCCTTGTCGTCGCCCTCGGCGGTGCTGAGCACGACGATCCGCAGGTGCTCGCCGAGGTCGAAGCCGGCAGTGCAGACCAGATTACCGATGTTTTCGATGGCCAGCAGGTCGACCGCCGTCAGGTCGAGCTCTTTCACGGCGTTGGCGATCATGTTGGCGTCGAGGTGGCACGCGCCGTCCGTGTTGATCTGGACGACCGGCACGCCGATCCGCTCCATCCGCTCCGAATCGATCGAGCCGGCGATGTCGCCTTCGATCACGGCGGGCCGCCGTCGGCTTTTCAATTGGGCGAAAAGGGCTTCCAGCAGCGTGGTCTTGCCGGCGCCCGGCGAGCCGACCACATTGACCACCCGGACCTTGGCGGCGTCAAATTGACTGCGGTTTTCGGCGGCGAGCTGGTCGTTGATTTTCAGAATTTTTTTCGCGGCGACGATTTTCATGGTGTCGACTCTTCGATTTCAATGGTTTGCAACAACAGTTCTCTGCCGCCTTCGATGACGATGTCGGCGGCGGCGC
>JAJFVC010000098.1 GCA_021372005.1 Planctomycetaceae bacterium
CATCGCGCAACCGCGAATGACGCCGGCGAAATCGACGTCGCGGGTCACCTCGAACTTCGCGCCGCGGCACGTGCGCCGCAAACGTCGCGAGACGTGGAAGCGATCGAACTCGATCACCGCGCGCGGGTCGGGCGACCACCATGCCAAGGGGGCCTCGAAATCGGTGATCGGCCAAGGAAAGATTCCGTGACGATAGGCGTCCAGCAGCCAATCGGGCGACAGCCGTCCGCCAAAACCGATCAGCCCTTCGCTGTCGGCGTCTTCGGCCGGTGGAAAAAACTTGGACGGCGGTAGGATCGGCATAGTTACAGAACGAACGACGAAAGGCAAAAACACCGTGACGCTCGCCTTTCAACCTCCGAACGGTTTAGGCGGCTTTGTCTTTAACAGCTTTCTTTCTCGACCACGAAGCTTTGGGCTTGGGGGTGAGATCGGGCACGGCGACGTCGATCGACCGTACGTGGATGTCCTGTTGCGGGAACGGCATTTCGACGCCCGCCTCGCGGAACATCCGGTCGATGGTCATGTGCAGTTGATGAATCACCGTACCACGATTTTCCAGATTCGGCAAGAAGCACCGCAGGACGAAGTTCAGCGAGCTTTCGCCGAAGGATTCGAGCAGCACTTCCGGCGCGGGATCGTCGAGCACGTGGGGATGGTTTTTGGCGATGTCCCGAAGGATTTGGGCCACGCGCTCGGTGTCCGATCCGTAGGCGACGCCCACTTTGACTACGACGCGGTTGATCGGATCGGTCAAGGTCCAATTCAACACTTGGCCGGTGATGAACTCTTTGTTGGGGATGATCAATTCCTTGCGGTCGGCGTCGGTGATCGTGGTGGCGCGGATGCGGATGCGCGAGACGACGCCGCTGATGTTGTCGATCGTGACCAGGTCGCCGACGCGGACCGGCCGCTCGAAAAGAATAATGAGGCCGGAGACGAAATTGGCGAAGATTTCCTGCAATCCAAAGCCCAACCCGAGGCCCATGGCGGCCACGAGCCATTGGATTTTGAGCCAGCCGAGGCCCATGGCTTCGCAGCCCGACAACACGCCGACCAAGGTGATGACATATCGGCAGACGGTGGCTACGGCGTATCGAGCGCCGGCGTCGAGCGGCAGATGTTGCAACGCCGCCATTTCGAGCAAGCCGGGGATGTTTTTGGCGGCGATCACCGTGGTGGCGAAGACGATGACGGCCAGCAGCAGGTCGCCGAGCCGGATGTCGCGGATCTCTTCGTGCGAGGTGCCGATGACTTTTTCACCGTTCATTTCGCCGGCCACGGTGACCTGGACGGACCAGACCCTGGCGTTGATGCTGTTCAAGGCCGGCATGACGTCGACCCAGGCGCACCAGATGGCCAAGGCGCAGGCGACGCCCACCGCGTATTCGATGAAACGTCGCGTTTGGGCGTTGATCGTCGCCAGATCGCGTTCCGGGGCGTTGGTCGTGGGCAGTTCCGAGCGGACGGCCTCTTCGCCGGCGACGTTGGCGGTCTGTGCGGCGGCGCGGCGTTGACGGGCCTGTTCGATGGCCAGCCGTCGCTGGTTGATCAAAGTCCAACGCAGCAGCAACGCGCGGACGACGATTCCGCCAACTAAAACGTAGGCGGTCAAAATCAATCGGAGCATCAATTGCCGGGCGGTGTAGTGGTAGCCGAACACGGCCAAGATGGCCAGGGCCGTGGGCGTTTGCGTGCACAACGGGAGCCAAAGGTAGCGGAATCGCTCCATCCAGCCGCCGCGACGGTTGGCGATCATCGCCTGAAACACGACGCCGGCGGGACGCAAGATGCGATAGAGTGCGAAGGAGAAACACACGAGCGCCGTAATGAACGCCAGTCGGCCCAACGAGGTGTCCCACTCGTTTCGAGGTTGCCAGGCCATGGTGACCGCGACGCACATCAGCACCAAGGCGGGCGTGATGAACCACCGGATGTTCGCGCGAATCAGTTTGGTCGCCGCCGCCGACCAACCGAAGTGCGCCTCGCCGAGCCCGCCGACGCCGCAGGTGTAACGCAACAGCTCCAAGGCCAGGTAAACGCGGGCGATCGAGTAGACGCCCTCGCTCAACGAACGACATAGGTCGGAAGCGTCGGGCGCGGACGCCAGCCGCCATGCGATGTAATACATGACGCCGGGCCAAAGGATCGACACGAGGAAAGTCAGCAACGTGGTTTCCAGCGTCGGCCAGAGTCGGCAGCAATTGGCCCGCGAGGCTTGTTGTCCGTCGTCTTGGATGCGGGCGTGAAGTCGCATCCGGAGGTAAAACAGCAAGAAAAAGACGCACAAGGCCAAGACGGTCAGCGTTTTGTTGCGGGACGCGTCGGCCGTCAGCGTGCGGCCCAGGTCGAGCCAGGCCGGTGGTCCGGCCAACCACCAAAAGGCGTCGCCGGCGTTGCGGAAATCGTTCCATCCGATCGGCGAAGCGCTGCCGATCCAAAGCACCCGGGCGTCAATGAATTGCAGACACTCTTCGGTGACTTTGATCAGTTGCGACTCGGCGGTGGTCAGCGCGACGAGCGTGTTGTAGTAGGTGTTGTAGTCGGCCATCAACGGGGCCAAATACTCTTTTTTCCGAGTGTTGAGCGCCTCGCGGATTGCGGCGACCATTTCAAAATAGTCGGGCGATTTTGAGTCGACCTTCCATTCTTGCAGCTTCACCTCGGTCTGCTTGTCGAGATTGGCCACGCGTTCGATCTGCAAATCGAGCAGTTTGAGGCTTGCTTCGCGTTGCCGATCTTGCTGCCGATCGATGTCGCCTTCGAGGTCGCGGATGTTGGGCAGTTGATCGCGCTGTTGCCGTAGCGACAGTCCAACCTGGTTGGTCACGTTCTTGCCGGCCACGGCGACTTGCGTGGTCATGTTTTTGTGCATCTCGGTGACCAGCGCGAGCCACTGATTCACGTGTTCGAGCTGCCGTGTGACCTCGGCGAAACGATCGGCCAGCGTTTTGCGTTCGTCGGCCAATTCCTTGTTTTTGTTGGCCAATAATTGCAATTCACGGGGGGCGCGACGAACTTCCTGCGAAGCCTGCTGCACCTGACGCTCGGCATCCTGTTTGCGAAGGTCGTTGACTCGGGCTTGCCATTGCTTGAGCTCTTGTTCGGCCGCCACGACCTGACGCGCGTGCAAATCGTGCGACAACGGCAACAATTCGGTCCGGGCCTCGTAGGCCAGCAGTTCCGCCTCATAACAGGCGATTTGTTGCCGGAGGTTGCGCTGTTGGGCGATCAAGGCGATGCGACGGGCGGAATTGCTCTGCACGCCTTCATCGTTGGCCGGGGGCTTTTGAAGCTGCGACGCGATTTCTTCCAACTGGTGCTTGGCGGTGTTGAGCAACTCGGGGATCTGCGCACGGCGGACCGTCCGGCCTTTCAATTCCGTCTCGACCTCGGTCAGCGCGGCCCGCCACCGCTCTAGATTAGCGGAGCCCTTCGACATCGCCTGTTCGATTTGCGGCAGTGTGGCCTCGGTGGGGGCCTCGACGGCCGGCTGAACCGGCATGCTCAGATCCGCCTTGATCTGTTCTAATTTTTTAGGGGCGGAGGCGGCCTGGGCTTCAAATTGCGAGGTCTTCGTGGCCCATTGAGCCGCCGCTTCCATCTCGTTGACGGCTTGCTCGTAGTGCTTTCGGATTTTGTCTTTTTCGGCGTCCGCTACGTCACGCAAATCGTTGATCTGCGTTTGCCACGATCGGATCGACGCAAGAAACTCGGCGTCGGTCTGCGGTCTCGGCGGGGCGGCTTGGCCGAATGCCGCGGTCGCAACCGACAACCACAGAAGAAGTTGCGTCCATCGGAAGTAGGACGATCGTGCATGAACCATGATTCGACAGCTTTTGCGATCTGGGGCGGGCCGCGGAAGATCGACGTCGGTGGCTCGCCATGTCAACAGAGAGGATGGGACTTTTAGCGAAAATTGACTATTTTGACAAGAGCAATGAACCCACATCCGTTATTCCCGCAAGTTTTGGATACCTCCGGTAGTGAAGAAGCCTTTGGGAATAGAATGACGTTCTTTGATTTACCTAAATTGTCTGTGTTGTGCAAAATACTTCCGCTTTGTTGGACCTGCAAAATTTCCCGGCTTTACAGAGATTGTCTCGGTTCGGTATCTTGGGACAGTTTTGGTGTGCGACGTGATGTGCGTCGGTTGACGGGACGTCCAGAGGGTTCAAAAGAGATGAGAACGATGTCGCGGTTCGCGGTGAGCCTGATGTTGCTGACGGCGGTCGTTGGGTGGGCGTCGGCCGAGGATTTTCGGGTCGACAACGCCGTATTCAATGGCGACGAGAAGCGGCCTTCGACCGAGAGCACGACAATCTTTCATGCCGGCGTGGTCTACGACTGCATGAAGTCGCCCGCCGAGACGGTTGTGTTCGACCAATCCGCCGGACGGTTCGTGCTGCTGAACCTGACCCACAAAAAGCGAACGGAACTGAACACGCTGCAAATTACGTCCTTTCTGATGCAGTTGCGATCGAAGGCCGCCGGAAGCCGCGATCCGCTGGTGCGGTTTTTGGCCGAGCCGAAGTTTCAGGAGACTTCGGACGACGAGGCCGGAGTGGTCACGCTGAGCAGCCCATGGATCACGTATCGTTTGACGTTGATGAAAGAGCCGGATCTGAAGATAGTCGAGCAATATCACAATTTTTGCGATTGGTGCGTGCGGCTGAATGCGATGCTGGTGGCCGGTTCGCGTCCGCCGTTCGGGCGGCTGGTGGCCAACGCGGCGATGGCCAAGCGTCAGGCGATGGCGTCGACCGTGGTGTTGGCGATTGCGGCCGGGCCGAATTCCAAAGAACCGCCGACCGTCATTCGCAGCGAGCACCGGCTGGTGCGATCGTTGGAGTCGGCCGATTTGGAACGAGTCGTCAAAATTCGCGAGCTGATGACGAGTCTGAGTCCGATCGATTTCAACCAGTATCGGAAGCTGGAAAGGTCTGGAAAATAGCAAGAACGCCTTTGGGAGCGCGATCGGTTGCACTATGCGTCTTGGTCTTTTGGGCGGCAGTTTTGATCCGGTTCACCTGGGTCATCTAATTTTGGCGGAGTGTTGCCGCCAGCAGTGCGGATTGGACGCGGTTTGGTTTTTGCCGACGGCGGTGCCTCCGCATAAGCAGGACATTCGGTTGACGCCGGCCGAGCATCGCGTGGCCATGTTGGAGCTGGCCGTTGCAGGCAACCCGGCGTTTTCGGTGTGTCGTTGCGAAATCGACCGGGGTGGGGTCAGCTACACGGTGGACACGCTCGAGCGGCTTCGCGACGAGCAGCCCGATCGGGAGTTGTTTTTCTTGGTGGGGGCGGACATGCTTTTGGACTTGCCCCACTGGCGTGACGCGGTCCGGGTTTGCCAACTGGCCACGCCGGTGGCGGTGTGTCGCCCGGGCTGTGCGATCGATTTTGAGGTGCTTCGAGCGATTGCCTCGCCCGAGCGGATCGCGGAGATTCGACGCTGTCAGGTGGAGATGCCGGAGATTGGCCTCAGCAGCACGCAGTTGCGTCGTCGGGTGGAGGCGGGCCAGAGCATTCGATATTGGACGCCGTCGGCGGTCGAAATGTACATCAAAATGCATGGGCTTTATGAGAAAATGCCGCGTGTTTAGGCGATTGTTGCTCAGAGACCGTGCGTAGCGACTATTCTTGATTTGGCGATCGGGTGATCCGTGTTGACGCAAGTCATGCTCCTCAAGAGACTTGTGTCGAAGTCCCGACAATGGTTCCGTGATTTCGGCATCGGCTTTGCAAGAAGCGGTGCCGCGTGGAAGGTACGCCTGCGGACCGTGCCAAACCGTGTACCGGCAAAGCGCTGAGCGTACTGAATGGCAAGGTACACACTATGAAATCCCTTAAAAGGAGGGGTCTGTGACACCGAAAGAAGTTTTGGCGTTGTGCCGGGAAAAAGACGTGAAAGCCGTCGACATGCGTTTCATGGACTTTCCTGGTCTGTGGCAGCATTTCACCATTCCGGTCGACAAGCTCGACGAGGACGTTTTTGAGGACGGCTTGGGGTTCGACGGATCGAGCATCCGCGGCTGGCAGGCGATCAACGAGAGCGACATGTTGATCGTGCCGCAGCCGGACACCGCCATTTTGGACCCGTTCTGCAAGATCCCGACGCTGTCGATGATCTGCAACATTCAAGACCCGATCACGCGGGAAGACTACACCCGCGATCCGCGCAACGTCGCGCGGAAGGCGTGCAACTACTTGAAGAGCACAGGCATCGGCGACACGTGTTACATCGGGCCCGAGGCCGAGTTCTTCATTTTCGACGACGTGCGCTGCGACCAGACGTCCAACAGCGGCTACTATTTCATCGACAGCATCGAAGGGCAGTGGAATCGCGGCCGCGAGGAAGAGCCGAACCTGGGCTACAAGCTGCGGTATAAGGAAGGCTACTTCCCGGTTCCGCCGGCCGATCAGATGATGGACATCCGTAACGAGATGATGCAGACGATGATCGACTGCGGCATGAACGTCGAGGCCCAGCATCATGAGGTGGCCACCGGCGGTCAGTCCGAGATCGACCTGAAGTTCGACAAGCTGGTTTCGATGGCCGACAAGTGCATGATGTTCAAGTACATCATCAAGAATGTGGCCAAGAAGTACAACAAGACGGTGACGTTCATGCCGAAGCCGCTTTTCGGCGACAACGGCTCGGGCATGCACACGCACATCTCGATTTGGAAGGGTGGCGCCCCGTTGTTCGCCGGCAGCGGTTACGCCGGACTGAGCGACATGGCCCTCTACGCGATCGGCGGCATCTTGAAGCACGCCCCGGCGCTCTGCGGCATCTGCAATCCGACGACCAACAGCTACAAGCGATTGGTGCCGGGCTTCGAGGCGCCGGTCAATCTGGCTTACTCGCAGCGCAACCGTTCGGCGGCCGTGCGGATCCCAATGTACAGCCCGAACCCGAAGGCCAAGCGGCTCGAGTTCCGCTGCCCCGATCCGAGCTGCAATCCGTATCTTTCGTTCTCGGCGATTTTGATGGCGGCCATCGACGGCATTCAGAACAAGATCGATCCGGGCGAGCCGCTGGACAAGGATATTTACGATCTCGATCCCGAAGAGATGAAGAACGTTCCGCAGGCGCCGGGTTCGTTGCAGGAAGCGTTGGCCGCCTTGAAGGCCGACCACGAGTTCCTGCTGCGAGGCGACGTCTTCACGCCCGACGTGATCGACACGTGGATCTGGTACAAGACGGTCAACGAAGTGCAGGCGATGCAGTTGCGTCCGCATCCCTACGAGTTCTGCTTGTACTATGACATCTAGAAAAAGGGATTAGGGATTGGGGATGAGCGAGGGTACGGTGACGCTGCTTTGCAGCGGGCCGCCGTAGCGTTCAAAATCCAAAAAACTGGGTCCGTTTTTCTAAGAAACTTGGCACGGTCCTGAGCCCGGAGAGACGTCTGCAAAGGCGGCTTTTCCGGGCCAGGCCTTTTCTTGGCGATGCAACAAGAGGGGCTTTGATGGCGGCCTTGCGCCGCTCACTCAGCCGCCGTCGGACAGACGCCGCCCCGCCGGCCCTATCAGGGACGTTTCCATTTTCGTTCCGCCTCTTTTTTGCGCGCCGCGTCGTCTCGCTGCAAGATCACGACGCCTGGAACGTTGGTTACGGTGCGATAGACGTGTTGGTCTGGATCCTCGCGATTGTTGTTTGGTATGTCGGGACAGTCGAGCGTGATTGAGCGATAATGCTCTCTGGGAAGATGTTTTCTCAGATATTTTGTGACGGCTTCGTCCTTGTCGCAATTGATGTTGTGGCGAAAGATGACCCAATCGGCATGGAGTGCAGGCGTTAAGTCCTCGCCGGTCAGACCGCCGACCACTCGCATCTTCGTGTAGAACTTTAACGGTAGGTCGCCGTAGGTGATCGCGACGACATCGTCCGGCTTGCCGTGCTCGTTCAAATAGGCCACAATCCCGTCGATTGGACCGACGTAATGATGGGTGACCTCATAGAGATAACTGGAAAAGCGGCTGAAAAAGAGAATGCCCGCCAAAGCGACCAGTCCGATCGCCCAGTGAATTCGCATCGACGAATCGAGAATATAGGCCGCCAGCAAGCACAAGACCGGTATCGACGGCGCGAGGTATCGAAAGAAATGGAGCGGCGTCAAAAAACAAAGTGAAACGAAATTGACGCCGACGAACAGCAGAAGAAGCGACGCCTCACCAACGAGTTTGTCGTTTTCTCGGACGAACTGCCTTATAGGCGTTCGCGTGCGAAGGTCCATCGCCAGCAATAGCAACACTAGAATCGGAGAGAAGACATAGCGGAGGATTTGAACGAAATATTCCTTGGCGACGACAATCGGCCGATACCAGTAGTCGGTTCTTTCGGGATACCGGCCGACCGTCGGAGGGCTCAGCAGCCAAATCAGCCAAGGAAGATTCAACAGGAACGTGACGAACGACCACGACGCCACGGCCATTAGGCGGTCGCGGTGAAAGATCGCCGAGTGGATCAGGACGACAAGCACCAGGACCGCCCAATAGTAGAACAGCGAATGGAACAGCAGCGTGGCGGATACGACGAACAGCAGGGCCGCTCCGCGCCGCCGGCGGATTAAAAGCCAATAGGCATACAACGATAACAGCGAAAAGAAAGCGCAGGGGGCGTAGTATCGGCATTGACGCGACAAAATCAGGAACGAAACCGACGTCGAAAGCAAAACGGCGGCTAGCACGGCCGCTCGGCGGCTTTGCCAGAGCGATCGGGCGAAGCCGTACGACAACGGCACGGTTGCCAACCCGAGCAAAGCGAATGGCAAACGCGCCGTGAATTCGTTGATTCCGAAAAGCCTAAAGACGCCGGCCAGCAAATAGAACGGAAACCATGTGTGCCAGCGATAAACGTAGTTGGTTCCGTACTCGCGGCCGTTTTCTTGCGAAAAGAAGTTTTTGCCGTCGTATCCGCGGGGAACGCCGTCGGTTAGTATGGTTTTGGCGATGAGAGCGGTTTGGGCTTCGTCATCCCAAAGACGTTGATCGCCGAGGTTCGCCAAGAAAAGCCATCCGGCGGCGAACGTCAACACCGTTATCAGTAACCACTCCCAGCGATCGAACGATTTCAGATCAGAAACGGCTTTCACGTTTTCTTTTAGTTAATGGGGGGGCCACGTCGTCGCACGGCGAATGTCCATGGTATTGGAAACCGTGAGGCCTTAGCTCAGGAAGTCGCCTGCAAAAGTCGCTTGCCCGGGCTAGGCCCCAAATCTATGGATCCTCAGATAAAGATGAAGGATACATGCTTGCCACGCACCATTATTCCGAAAAGCAACCGCTCTTTTTACCTGGGTCCATTCTTCCCTGGAGGTGCGCGACAAGCACACACCCTCCATATCGGACCATGCGACTCCGACCACAATGCCGATCAGTATAAGACGTCTTCCTCGGTCGCCCAATCGTGGAACAGATCCTTGACGATGCCGTATTTTTCGGTGGACGTTTTCGGATTCGGATGACAATGGATCTGCACGCCGTTGGCGTATTGCTTGCCGGCGGTCATCACTTGCCGAACGTAGTCCTGCGTGGACGGATTCAGCCGAGCGTCCGGATCGCTGCTGTATACGTCCAACACGAGCGGCACAAGCGGGCCCCAGAGCTCGTGAATCTTTTTGACTTCCTCGCGGACCTGGTCGGCGTTCTTCCGATCGACCTTTCCCGATTCACGACCGTAAGCGAACAAAATCCCGTCGACCGCGTTGCGATATTCTTTTACGAATTTTGGATTGGCGGCTTCCTTGGCGAAGTACAATCGTGGGACGAACGCCAGCTTCGGATGGATGGCGCGCGTCGCGGCCGCGATCTGCGACATCCGTTCCGGCGTCAACACCGACGCGTTGTCGCTAAGATTGTCCATCGACCACGCCACCAAATTCGATTCGCGCGCGCTGAGCTTGGCGATCTCCGTCGCCCAACGCTCGTAGTCTTGCTGAAACGGTTTTGAGGCGTTTTTGCCGTCCGGCGACTCCGATGGCGAAACCAGACTGACCCATACGTTCACGCCTCTTTGCCGAGCCAGCGGCAGAAACTTCGCCAAATCGCTCCAATCGTTGTCCTTCGAGATCAACCAGTTGTAGGTATTGGCCCGGAGCTCGGCCAGTTGGTCCAACAACCGCGGAATGTCCACATTCCCGCTCTTGTCGCGCGGCGCTTCGTCGAAGGTGCCAAAAGACCCCTGCACCACGGCGCGTCGAAGTTCCTGCGAGGCGTCCGCCGACAGGCCTGTCTCGGCAAGCCACGAGAAACAAAAAAACGTCGCCACAAGGCAGCCCAAACCAACCGTGCATCTCATTGTCGTAGTCTCCAGAAGGAATGGAAGATTTTGACGCCCCGGACCTGCCCCAACGCATCCCATCAGCGACCGATCGCAAACGGCGGGGCGTCCAATCTTACAGCACCTATCCTACCCTGTTTTCATCGTCTCGTCACCCTCGGGCGACGTGCATCCCGCCGCCGGTGGCGAAAGTCCTTAAATCGCTTCGGTCGCCCATTTCATCAAGAAACGCAAGAAAAATGTCTCCCAACCGCCAGCGTTGCCGACTCGGTCTCGACTCCGATGGGGAAGCCGGTTAAAATAGGCGGCCCTTGCCTGTTCCGCAAAGATCAAAGAAGGACATCTGCATGAGTTCCACGCCGCGTCGCATCGTGATTACCGGCCTCGGGATCATCTCTCCGCTGGGCAGCACGAAACAGTCCCTCTGGGAGGGGTTGTCGCAAGGTCGCAGCGGCGTTCAGCGTCTGGCCAATTCGCTGCCCGTCCGAATCGGCAGCCCGTGTCCCCAGTTCACCGGCGAAATCGACAATTTCGGCGAGCTGGACAAGGAAACCAAGAAAAACATCCGCAAGGGCCTCAAGGTCATGTGCCGCGAGTGCCAAATGGGCGTGGCCGCCGCGCAATGGGCATTGGCCGACGCTACGTTGAAGTCCGCCTCGATCGCCCCGGAACGGATCGGCATCTCCTTTGGCGCTGACTACATGCTCTCGCTGCCCGAGGAGTTCACCGAAGGCATCGTGCGATGCGTCGACGCGCAGGGCGAGTTTCAGTTTTCGCGTTGGGGCAACGAAGGCATGGCCAAGATGTCGCCCCTCTGGCTGTTGAAATACCTGCCGAATATGCCGGCCAGCCACTTGGCCATTTACAACGATTTCCGCGGCCCGAACAACTCGCTGACTCTGCGCGAGGCTTCGGCCAACCTGGCCCTGGGCGAGGCGTTCCAAATCATTCTGCGCGACGACGCCGACGTGATGCTCGTTGGAGCCACCGGTACCCGGCTGCACACGATGAAAACCATCCACGCCGTCCAGCAGGAAGAGGTTTGTGCGGATCACGAGGAGCCGGCCGCAGCCAGCCGCCCATTCGATCGGCATCGCAATGGCATGGTGCTGGGCGAAGGCGCCGCGGCGGTCGTTTTGGAGGAATTGTCGTTCGCCCAAGCCCGCGGCGCGACGATCTACGGCGAGGTGTTGGCCGCCGCGTCCAGCGCCGTGGCCGGCCCGCGATTGATCGCCGATCGCCGCCAGGCCATGCAAAACGTGCTGAAGTCGGTGCTTCGCAGCTCGGGGCTTTCGCCCGACGCCGTCGGCCACGTGCACGCCCACGGTTTGAGCACCCGCACTTGCGACGTCGACGAATCGCGGGCCATCGACGATGTGTTCGGTCGCCGCGACGCACCGTTGCCGGTCGTCTCTGCGAAAGGCCATTTGGGCAATTTGGGGGCCGGCAGCGGTCTGATCGAGTTGATCGCCAGCCTGTTGGCTTTCGAGCACACCACACTGTTCCCGACGCTCAACGGCACCGCTCCCGATCCGGAATGTCCGGTGTCGGTGGTCCGCGACGGCGAGGTGCCGCCGGGCGAGAACTTCATCAATCTGAGCGTCACCCCGCAAGGTCAGGCCTCGGCCGCGCTGGTGCGGCGGTTCGTCTGATTTGGGTCCTTTTCACTAGGACTCGCCCTGCATGGTGACCACCAGTCGGCGGCCGCTGCTCCGACGACGATGTTCGCACAGACAAATTCCCTGCCACGTGCCGAGACACAATCGGCCGTCGCGGATGGGAATCGTTAGCGAACACCCCAACAGGGACGACTTTACATGGCCCGGCATGTCGTCGCGGCCCTCGATCGTGTGCTGATAGCCAAAATCCTCGGGCGCCAGAACGTCGAGCGCCCGGTCCAGATCGACCAACACGTCGGGGTCGGCGTTCTCGTTGATGGTCAAGGACGCCGAGGTGTGCTGCAAAAAGACGTGCAGCAACCCCACGCGGATCGTTGAAAGCTCCGGGATCGTCTCGACCACGCGCTGGGTGATCGAATGAATCCCTCGCGGAAGCGGCGGCAATGGAATCTCACGTTGAAGCCAGGTCATCGCAGTGAACTCTCCTGAACCCTGAAGACACCCCCAGTGTAAGCCGGTCGAACCGGCGAGAAAAGCCGGCGAGTCCCAAGAAGCTGTCATATGCCCCTGTGGGTGAATTGGAACCCCCCTGGTATTTTAGTCCGATTTCTGAATAGGACTCCGTCTAAAAGATTTCGCGCGGAAGCGACGGCCTGGTTTGACGTTGCGCGTCAAGCGACGACGGTCTTAAGGTGGGCAAAATTTGCTGTTTGATCGGTTTGCCCTCCACAGTTTTCGCTCGGTCTGCGACGGTTTTTTTGCCAAAAATGCTTGACGGCTTGGTTGAGTCGACGATAATGAAGTGTTTGGTTTTTTGGGGATTGGAGTAGCTTGTAATGAGAAATGTTTTTGAGGCGATTTTGGAGTGTGGACACGACGAGGACTTCTCGCCGGAAGAATCGGAGGAGTTCGCCGCGACCGATGCACCCGCCGGTTCGCGGGCGAAAATTGATATCTTGGCCGAAAGGGTGATGCACGGACAGCCGTTGTGGCATCCCAGCGATCGGTCAGACTACAGCGGCCTGACCGGCGCCGTTCGTCCCCGTGCTTAAACGCCGTCCCGCCCGTGCGGGGCGTAGGCGACGCTAAGGCTGTGCTCTTTTGGGGGAGAGAATCCCCTCAAAAAAAAGACTTTCGCTCAGCTTGGGCGGCATGTATTTCTTGCCCGCTGGACGCCGCCGTCGCGAGCAGCCTCGCCCCCCAGGGGAGATGCTGCGCGCCGGGATTCATGCCGTCGCCCGAAGCGGCAACGTTTGTGGCTTTTCTTGCCGCTCCAACTCTCCCCGCAACACCAACACGTTCGACGGGGCCTCGATGCCCAAACGAACGCGATCGCCGGCCAGCTTCACCACGGTAACCACAATCGAATCACCAAGCGTGATCCGTTCACCTTCGTGTCGAGACAGAACCAACATGAACAACCTCCGTGTCGCAAATAATGGAATGACTTGGACTATTCTGTTCGTTTGTGTCCATCGATCGGGTTTGCCGTCCAGGCCGCAACCGCTCGAACCACCGCGTCACGCCGCGGCGCTTTCCATTCGTGGAGACTCCAAAAGCTGAGTTTTCAAAAACCGTTCTCCACAAGACCCGTAAAACAAAATCTGGTTGCGATCTGTTTCCCAGATGGCCGTGAACTTGGTTGCGCGAGGACCGTGCAGGCAAAAATAAATCCCGCAAGGCTTGTCGCCCCGACGCAAAACTCGCTCGGTCATCTGAAAAGCCCCAACTTGGAGCTGATATTGACTGCAAATGGTGTTGTTGACGTATTCCCGAAGATCGTGGACGCTTTCAATTTGCTGAAAACGAGTCAACATTGTAGGAATAAATCTCCTGTTTGATTTCCAAGAATGATAATGGATATATTACGCAAGAAGCATTGATTGCGTTGATTGCCAACAAAAAGAACTATCGGCAATTTAGACAATTAAAATCGCGTGAGTATTTAGGGAAGGTTTTTTGTGGTTTTGAAATTGCCAGAGCAAAAAACGATCGCTAATCACCATCAGAAAAGGAGATGCGACAAGGCAACCAACGCGGAACCGCGGCAAAACAAAATTAGATTCAAGATCAGATAGGTCGTAACAAACGACCCACTCGACACCAGTCGCCTATTTTGTTTTTTTGGCCTTTGTATCGCCAGCTCGGCAATCAGCCCGGTTTGTGCGGCCTCTGTAATCCTAAAACACGCAAAACCTGTCCCAAAACGGGCGTCCAACGGGCTCCCCAACCCCTTGTTGGCTCGCCTGGGCGACGATCAGTCCGAAGGCGGGGGGACCTGGACAAACCAACCCATCCCTGCCAGAATAACGGGGACTCGTCGGTGAAACGCTCCAAGATCGTCGGTCGGTTCTGTGGCGTTCGACGTGGCGGCTCGGTGGAACGGGTCCCAAGGGGCGCACCGCCGCATGAGGCTGTAGCTCAGTCGGTAGAGCAACGGACTTTTAATCCGTTGGTCGCGGGTTCAAGTCCCGCCGGCCTCACTTTCTCTCTCTACTCCTGGCGAACCGGAACGGATCGGCCGCGATGGTTTTGGGCGCGAAACAATCGACGGCGTCGGGCCGCAGACGGCCGGTCGGCGAGGATTCTGAATTTCTCCGCCGCCAACTGTTGACCTATCTGGGCAACAAACGGCTCCTGCTTGACCACATCGCCAAGGCCGTTGGACACGTTCAGCAACGACTGGGGAAAAAACGTCTGCAACTGTTCGACGTCTTCGCCGGATCGGGCGTCGTTTCACGATTCTTCAAGGCCCACGCTTCGCGGCTTGTGAGCAACGATTTTGAAGACTATGCGGCGGTGGTTGGACGCTGTTTTTTACGCAATCGCAGCAGCGTCAATTTTCGGCGACTTCGGGAAATCGTCGACGACTTGAACGCCCGCGTCGATGGCGACGGTTTTCAGTCCGGCTTTCTGGAAGAATTGTACTCGCCAAACGACGAATCCCAAATCACGGCCGAGGACCGCGTCTTCTATACCCGCGACAACGCCCGGCGATTGGACAACTATCGCCGGATGTTGGATTCTGCGCCGTCCGACTTGCGCGACCTGGTTTTGGGACCGCTGTTGAGCGAGGCGTCGATCCACGCCAACACGGCCGGCGTGTTCAAAGGTTTTTACAAAGACCGTCGCACGGGCGTCGGCAAGTTCGGCGGCAGTCACGGCGACGCGCTGTCTCGAATTCGCGGCCCAATCCGACTGGCTCCGCCGGTCCTCAGCCGGTTCGAGTGCGACGTTGACGTGATGCAGATGGACGCCAACGCCGCGGCCCGTCGGGTCCGAGACGTGGACCTTGCGTACATCGATCCGCCCTACAATCAGCATCCCTACGGCTCGAACTATTTCATGCTGAATCTGTTGGTCCGCTACGAGCGGCCGACTCGCATCAGCAAAGTCTCGGGCATCCCGGTCGGTTGGCGTCGGTCGGGCTACAACGCCAAAACGAGTTCGCTGGAGTTGCTGCGAGATCTGCTCGGCGCGCTCGATTCGCGTTTTTTGCTGGTGTCGTTCAACGACGAGGGATTTATTCGCCCCCGGGAAATGACAACGCTGCTCGAGCGGCTGGGTTCCGTCCAAGTGGTCGAGGTGCCGTACCACACGTTTCGCGGGAGCCGAAACCTACGGAATCGCGACCTTCACGTCACCGAACACCTTTTCTTGGTCGAGCGGCGTTGATCGCGGCTCAGCGTTTCTTGACCGGGACGCCGAGTTGACGCAAATTCGTTGGCTACGCGGCTCTTCGGGTCGGCGCGGCCTGAATCGCCCGTAAAACGACGATTCGCTGCCGACCCTGATGTTCCACCAAGAGTTGCAACGCGGTGGAGGAGTCGTTGACAAGTTTTTCAAACTTCGTTTCGTCCGGAAAATCGCGGCCGGCCACTTGGTAAATTCGGTCGCCTGCGGATAACCCGACTCGGGCAGCAGGCGACCCCGGAACAACGCGCGTCAGAATGACTGCGCCGGGCTCGGCGTCGTCCACCCGCCAAAAAATGCCCCAACGCAACGGTTCGCCTTGAAGCGCAACGCTCCGTCGCAACGTGTCCTTTTCATGTGGACGTCGAACCACCGCGACGGCGGGACTCCGGGCGGCGGCCACCGCCCCGAAGAAATCGTCGTCGCTTCGGATCGCCTGATCGGCAAACCGCACGATCAGGTCGCCGGGACGAATTCCCGCTCGTTCGGCCGGCGAATCGTTTTGGACGGAGGCCACCAACACCCCGCCGGTCGCCGCCGCGTCCTCGACCCAACCGACGCCCAACCGATCAATCATTCCCGGCCTTTCGGTCACGATTTTTTTCTCGGTATCGGGGCTTTCGTAGCGGGCCGCCGCGCGATATTTGGGCGGCGACTCCGGACGGTCCGCCAATTCATAAAGCAATCCAAACAACAAGCGAGTCACCTGCTTCATGCCCGTCCGATTGATCCGTTGCGGCACGTCGCTGGGGCAATGGTAGTCCGAGTGCATGCCGGTGTGGACCATCAGCACCGGAATGTTCCGGTCGAAGAACGGATAATGATCGGCGTTGGGTTTCAAAAGCCAAGTGAAATCCAATTGCAGCCCGACGTCGTCGTTTTGCCCGCTCAACAAACGCCGCCATCCGTAGCCGGTCCGCGAACCGATCACCGTGAGCCGATCGTCGCGGAGCCGTCCGACCATATCGAGATTCACCGCCGCGACAATGCGATCGAGCGGCACGGTCGGGTGCGATATCCAATGTTTCGAGCCCAACATGCCCTTTTCTTCCGCGTCCCACGCCGCAAACAACACGGATCGCTTCGGCGGAGGCGAGAGCCGCGTGAACGCTTGGGCCAGCTCCAACACGGCCGAGGTTCCGCTGGCGTTGTCGTCGGCGCCGGGGTGCACGTAGCCGTAAGGCCCTAGGCCGAGCCCTCGGCCGCCGTAGCCGACGTGATCGTAGTGGGCCCCGACGACAATCACCTCGTTGCGCAGCTTCGGATCGCCGCCTTCGAGCATCGCCAGCACGTTGTGCAAATTGGGAGCGAAAGCCTGTAAGAATTCGCCCGGATCGCCGGCGCCGCGCAAAGCAAGTTTCGCGTACTGGTCGGCCAGATAGTCGGCCGCCGCCCGACCGCCGCGCGTGCCCGCTTCACGGCCCTCCATGTCTGGATCGGCCAACTGTTCGACCTGATGGCCCAAATCCTCCGCGCGGATCGACTCGAGCGCCGCCTGATAGGAAGAGTTTTTTTCGGCCGCAGGAAGAGGGGCAGCCCAACCAACGGCAACCCAAATCCAAGCAACCGCAGGCAGGACGAATCGGAGACGGGATCGCATCGGCGGAATTCCTCTCCGATAATATACCACGCGACAATGCAGGACGCGAAAAACACACAAAATCCCGCCTAAAAAGCCAAAAGCCGCGAAGCGACCGAACGCCTCACGGCTTCTGGATAAATCTCGACGAATTTTCGAGAACTCAGACTTCCTTGGCGTTGATCCAGGACATGAGTTTTCGGAGCATGCGGCCGACCGCCTCGACCGGATGGGCGCGTTCTTGACGACGCATGGCCTTGAATGCCGGGGCGCCGACGCGGTTTTCGAGCAGCCACTCGCGGGCGAACTGCCCGTTCTGGATTTCGGTCAAGATGCGCTTCATCTCGGCCTTGGTCTCGTCGGTGACGAGCCGCGGCCCGCGGCTGTAGTCGCCGTATTCCGCGGTGTTCGAGATGCTGTAACGCATGTAGTTCAAACCGCCCTGATAAATCAGATCGACGATCAGCTTGACCTCATGGACGCACTCGAAATAGGCCATCTCGGGCTGATAGCCGGCCTCGACCAGCGTCTCGAATCCGGCCTTGATCAACGCGCTCAGGCCGCCGCACAAGACGACTTGCTCGCCGAACAGGTCGGTCTCGGTTTCCTCGGCGAACGTAGTTTCGATCACGCCGGCTCGCGTGCCGCCGATGCCCTTTGCGTAGGCCAAACCGATCTTCAAGGCGTCCGGCCCGGCGCCTTCACCCAAGGCGATCAAGCATGGCACGCCAGCCCCGCGAACGTATTCCGCGCGGACCAGGTGGCCGGGGCCCTTCGGAGCGACCAAAATGGTCGACACGCCCTTCGGCAAATCAAACTGCCCGAAATGCACGTTGAAGCCGTGCGAACAAACCAGCACGTTGCCCGGCGACAAATTGTCTTTGATGTGGGCCCGGAAGACCTCGCCCTGAATTTCGTCGGGCAGCAGAATCGTCACGATGTCGGCCTTCTTGGTCGCTTCGTCGACGCTGATCGGCTTGAAGCCGTCCTTGACGGCCTGCTCGTAGTTGGCCGTGCCGGGCAGCTCGGCCACGATCACGTTGCAGCCGCTGTCGCGCAGGTTTTGGGCGTGCCCATGTCCCTGCGAACCATAACCCAAAATGGCAATCGTCTTGCCCTTCAGCAGAGAAATGTCGGCGTCTTTGTCGTAATAAATTTTGGCAGGCATAACAGTTCCTATTCGTTGATGACCGGCGGCGAATCCTTGGTGGCCGGGCGGGGGCGTTCGTCCGGGCCGGCCGCAAGTTACTCGCCGCTATTTCTTCCCCGCACCATCGCAATGCGTCCGGTGCGAACCAATTCGATAATCCCAAACGGGCGCATCATTTCGATGAAGGCCTCGATCTTTCGCTCCTGACCGGAGATCTCGATCATGACCATCTCGGGCGCGACGTCCACGATCCGGCCCCGAAAAATCTCGGCCAGCTCGCAAACCTCGCTTCGAGACCCTTGAGCGGTCGACACCTTGATCAGCATCAGATCGCGCTCCACATGATCCGCCGACCCGACGTCTTCCACCTGCACGACCGTGACAATCTTCTCAAGCTGCTTGCGAACCTGATCCAGCACATTGTCGTCGCCGACAACCACAAAAGTCATCCGCGACAAGTGGGGAGTCTCGGTCTCCCCCACCGCAAGGCTGTCGATGTTGTACCCGCGAGAAGCCAGCATTCCCGAAATGTGCGAAAGCACGCCGGGCACGTTTTGGACCAACGCGGACAACACGTGACGCATGATCGCCTCCGAAAATGAGCGAAACCGTTATGATACCCCCCGCAAGTTGATTGGACAAGGGGCCATCGACGGCGGTTCGGACGGCGTCCGCCGTGAACGCCAGTTTCGCTCAGACACCGGAGCCCCACGGCTGGGAGCCATTGCGTTGTGTGACGCCAGGATTGGTGTTAAAATACAGCCCCCCCCTCAAAGGATCCCACCGTCATGCCACGGCGATTTTTCTTAGGCGCGAGTCTGTTGGTCGCGGTGTTTTCGGTTTGCTCGTCCGCGTGGGCCGCCAAAAATGTCATTTTAATGATCGCCGACGGCGGCGGTTACAACCAATGGCTGGCCGCAAGTCTGTATCAAGGCCGCGTCGGCCGCCAGGTGTACGACCAGCCCGGCTGGGTCCATTGGTCCGCTTGCACCTATCCCCTGAATCTCTTTTTTCGTCCGACCGGCAACCGCCAGCAACTTCCGTTTTTGGTCTACAGTCCGGCCAAGGCCTGGGACGCCACGGTCCAAGAAACGTCAGGACGCTTTGCCGGCTATGTCTACTTGACCACGACCTACACCGATTCGGCCGCCGCCGCCACGGCGCTGGCCACCGGTCGAAAAACTTACAACCACGCCATCAACTGGTCGAATGAAGGCCATCCGTTCCTGGGCCAGACGATCGCCGAAATCGCCAAGGCGCGGGGCAAATCGGTCGGCGTGATCACCTCGGTGCCATGGAGCCACGCCACGCCCGCCGGGTTGGGCGGCGCTCACAACATCAGCCGCAACCATTACTCCGAGATCGCCCGAGAAATGCTCGGGGCGACGTGGCTGGACGTCCTGATGGGCGCCGGCAATCCCGATTTTGACGACAACGGAAAACCGCTCGCCGCCAACGAACCGCACGACTACAAGTATGTCGGCGGCCAAGAAACTTGGACCGCGTTGAAGTCCGGCAAACTTCCGTGGAAACTGATCGAAAAGAAATCCGAGTTCGAGGCGCTCGCCGCGGGCCCGACGCCGGCCAAGGTGGTTGGCACCGCGCAGGTCGGTTCCACCTTGCAAGAAAAGCGCGGCCGCACCGGAACCCATGCGCCTTGCGAACCGTTCATCGATCCGAAAAACGCGAACGTGCCCTCGTTGGCCACCATGGCCCGGGCGGCGATCAACTGCTTGGACGACAACCCCAAGGGGTTTTATTTGATGATCGAGGGCGGCGCGGTCGACTGGGCCAATCACGCTAACGAGCCCGATCGGTTGATCGAGGAGCAAATCGATTTCGTCCAGGCGATTGAGGCCGTTGCGGCATGGATCGAGTCGCACGGCGGTTGGGACCAAACCCTGCTGATCTTGACGGCCGATCACGAGAGCGGTTTGCTGTGGGGCCCCGATTCCAACGAGGTCGCCTTTCAGCCGTTGAAAGACCGCGGGCCCGGCCGCCTGCCCGGCCTGCGATACAATTCGCACGGACACGCCAACAGCCTGGTGCCCGTCTACGCGCGCGGGCCCGGCCGCCAGCGTTTCGCCGCGTTCGCCCGCGACAAGGATGAAAAGGCCGCCGCCCAGTGGGGCGTTTCCGGTCAATACCTCGACAACACCAATATCTTTCAGGTGATGCGAGCCGAAGTCGACGCCGACCAATAACAGGCGTCAGTCCGCCTCGCCGCAGAGCCCGAACTGTTCGGTGAACATTTTGACCAGTTCGTCGAGCACTTGCTCGGCATCGGGCCCGGTTGCGGTGAACGTCAGCTCCGTGCCGGGCGTGGCCCCCAGGCTCAACAACTGCAAGATGTCGCCGGCGTCGATCCGCTGGCGCTCCGTCCGCACCTCCACCTTCGACTGGCTGCGACGAACCGCCTGCGCGACGGCCAGACTGGGCCGGGCGTGCAATCCCGAAGAGTTCAACACCTTGACGGTTCGCGTCGCCGACGCGTGCGACATAGGATTCACCCTCGTTACCACTTTCTCAACCAGCCCATGACCCACACGGACATCGCCGAGACCGCCGCCAGCACTAGCACGATCCAAAACGTCCAGGGATGGTCCATGCCCGGAAACTTGACGTTCATCGAAAAGATGCTCACGACCAGCGACGGCAGCATTACGCCCAGCGTAATGAGGGTGAGCGTTTTCATTAGCCAATTCAAATTGTTGTTGACGATCGACGCCCGGGCGTCCATCATGCTCGCCAAAATGTTCGAGTAGATTTCGGCCTGCTCGTAGCATTGCGTGTTTTCGATGGCCATGTCGTCGAGATACTCGACGTTCTCGGGCGTGAAACCGAGTTTCGCCAGATTGTTCCTCAGCCGCTCGATCAGCTTGCCGTTGCTGTTGATCGCGTTCAGATAATACACCAGGCTCTTTTCCAGGCTGAACAGATTCAACAGGTACTTGTTTTGCATCGACGTGTTGATCTGGTCCTCCAACGAATCGGAAACCGCGTTGATCACCCGCAAGTGTTCGAGAAAATGGGCGATCGAATGGTCGACGAGCTTCAACACCATGTCTCGCAGCGAGACGATTTTTGAGAATCGCTTGCCCTGGAATAACAGACCGTCTTCCGACGCCACGATCACCAGCCGATCGGCGAATAAAAACAACCCGACCGACGTCACCCCGAACACGAAGGCGTCGGCGCTGGAATAGTTGCGAGGCCGCTTCAAGATGATGGCCACGTGGTCCGGCTCGAACTCCAGCCGGGCCAGCTCGTCCGGGTCCAACGACGACGCCAACGTATGCTCGTCGATCCTCATTGCGTCGATCAAAAACCGCCGCTCCGACTCGTCCGGGCTCACATACAAGAAGATGTTTCCCGTCGCGGTGTCCGACACGATTCGGCCGTCCGTCAATCGCCATCGTTCCAGCATGGGTATACCCCGAACAGGTGGAATCGGTCGTTTTCAAGCGTCGGGGCCATCGGTTGCACGTTGCCGATCTCGTCCCTCGCTCTTCATCCAAGGCTCCAACATACAACACATTCGCCTGCAAAGTAATACGAGAGGGCTCTGGTTTTACGACAATCGACCGTTTACCGCGTCGAACCCGCGTCTCCAGCTTTGGGGTTTCACCCCCTGTGGACTAATCGGCGGTGGCGTATAATGACTGGCTTCGCAAAAATGTGCCACGGTTTGGAGTCTCGACCATGATCAACCCGCTTGTATTGCCCGAGCTGCGAGAATTGCTGCACGACGAGGATTCCGCCACGCTCTCAGAGATTCTGGCGGATCTGCTGCCGGCCAGCATCGCGGAGCTGAGCGAAGGGCTGTCGGTCGAAGAGACTTGGCAGCTTCTGGACCACACCTCGATCGAACGGCAAGCCGAGATCTTTTCGTTCTATTCGATCCCCAAGCAGGTCGAGATGGTCCAGGGCGTCGGGATCGAACGGATGTCGAAGCTGTTGGAGATCATGGCGCCGGACGACCGGGTCGACCTGCTCAAACAGCTCGATCCTGAGGTGGTCGAAGATCTGATGCCGCTGGTGACCAAGGCCGAACGGCAGGACATCCGGATGTTGCTGTCGTGTCCCGAAGGCAGCGCCGGCTCGGTGATGACGACCGAATACGCGACGGTTCCGCCCGACGCGACCGTCGAGCACGCCATCGCCCTGGTGCGGCAGCAGGCCCCCTCGCGCGAAACGATTTATTCGATCTACGTCCTGGACGACAAGCGACACCTGATCGGGTTTCTCTCGTTGCGCGATCTGATCCTCGCCAAGTCGACGGCCCATGTACGCGACATCATGCGTCAAGACGTTGTTTCCGTCCGCGTCGACGTGGACCGCGAGGTGGCCGCCCAGGAACTGGCCCAATACGACTTCCTCGCCATCCCCGTCGTCGACGATCAGAACCGTCTAGTGGGCATCATCACCAGCGACGACGTGATCGACGTCATGCAACAGGAAGCCACGGAAGACGCGTTGTTGATGGGCGGTGTCAGCGCGATGGAAGAGAACTATCTGGACGTGAGCTTCTTCACGGTCTGGCGTCGCCGGGCCGTGTGGCTTTCAGCCCTTTTTCTGGCCGAGCTGTTCACGTTCACGGCGATGTCGTCGTTTTCGAAGGCCATCGAGGCGATTGTGGCATTGAGCTTCTTTGTGCCGCTGTGCATTTCGACCGGCGGCAATTCCGGCTCGCAAGCCGCGACGCTCATCACCCGAGCCTTGGCCCTGGGCCACGTCACCATCCGCGACTTTTGGCGCGTCCTGCGGCACGAACTGTTGATGGGCCTCGCCTTGGGCGTGACGCTCGCCTGCATCGCGTTTGTCCGTGTGACGCTGACGCCGCATTCGATGCTGGGCAACGCCAACCGCTTTATGCTTTCGTTTGTGATCGCCCAAACCGTGGCGATCATCTGCCTCTGGGGCACGCTGGTCGGCTCGCTGTTGCCGATCGGCTTCAAGCGGATCGGCATCGACCCGGGCTACGCCTCCAGCCCGTTCGTAGCCACGTTCGTCGACGTGACCGGCATCGTCATCTATTTTTCGATCGCCAAGGTCTTTTTGTTATAGCAACAAGCGACGGGGCGGCACGGCGCGTGGATTGACGTTTTGGTTGGTTGTGGATAGAAGAGGAACGTAGCACCATTCGGCGACGGATGGACGAATGTGAGGAAAAAGAACCGTTGCTTTTAGGAATGACGGTGCTATGGCTGTCTTTAGCGGGGCAGCATGGTCGTGGAGGTCAGCTCGACGAACCAGCGGGTGCAGTGGAAGAAGACGGGGGCCGCGAAACAGAGCGAATCGATGCGGTCCAATACGCCGCCGTGGCCTTCGACCAGCGTGCCGTAGTCTCGGACGCCGCGGTCGCGTTTGATGGCCGACATCGTGATGCCGCCGGCAAAACCCATCAGCGAAATGACGGCCGACATCAGGGCCGCCATCCACCAATAGACGCCGCGGAACGGTGTGGCCCACCATAGAAGCGCCCCGATCAGCATGACGCTGGCCGTGCTGCCCAGCAGACCCTCCCACGTGCGCGAGGCGTTGATCGTCGGCACGATCACGTGGCAGTTGGGCATCTGCGACCATGCGAATTGCAGGGCGTCGCTCAGTTGGACCATCAGGACGAAAAAGAACAACAGTCGGACGCCGCCGCCGGTGTCGGGCAGGCCGTGTTCCAAAGGCGGCAGCTTCATCGTCAGCAAGGCCGGGGCGTAGCTTAGGCAGTATACGCAAATCAGCAGGCCCGATTGGATCTTGGCCGATCGCTCCAGAAACCGCTTCGAGTCGCCCGCCATGGCGATCAACGCCGGAATTACCAAAAACGCGTACACCGGAATCGCAATGCTGTAGAGCCCGTAGTAACCGCCGCCGACCAGCACGTATTGCAGCGGCGTGAAGAAGAAAAACACGCAAAACAACGTGCGGTGATCGCCGGGCCGCGTGGGCGTCAACGTGATGAACTCGCGGAGCGCCCAAAACGAAATCAATCCGAACAAAATGACCGTCACGACGCGGGGAAACAAAAACGCCGCCGCCAACGACGAAAACAGAATCCACCAGGCGTTCACCCGAAGACGGAACATCTCTAAAATCGCCGGGTCGATGCCGCTCTCCGGCTGCCGCTCCAGGATTTTGACGACCGTCCAGACGGAGCCGATCAGGATCAGCACCGTGGCGATGAGGCTCAGCGTTCGGGCGTCAAAAATGTCCATGGATTGAATTAGGGGTCGGTGGCCAGTGGTCGGTGGCCGGATTTTTTCGGGTCAGTCGCTTTCTCCGAGTTCTTTCAGGCGCAGGACGGCGTCGCGGGCTCGGGTCAGGAAATCGAGCTTCGCCTCGCCGGCTTCAAGCCACATCGGCGGACCGAACGTCAGGCAACTGAGCATCGGGACCGGCAACACCTCGCCGCGCGGCAAGATGCGATTCATGTTGTTGATGTAAACCGGGATCAGCTCCAGGTCGGGGCGTTTCTTGCACAAATAGTAAATTCCGCTCTTAAACTCGCGTATCCCAAGTCCGGGGTTTCGGCCGCCCTCGGGAAAAAGGATCAACGAATACATGTGGCCGATCTCGCGGATGATCAGGTCGACCGGGCTTTGGTGGACTTTGATCTCCTCGCGGTCGATCAGGATCGCGTGAAACAGCTCGTTGGCCAGGTAACGCCGGATCGCCCCCTTGGACCAGTAGTCTTTGGCGGCGACCGGCCGGGTGATGCTTCGCACCGTCTGCGGCAACGACGACCAGATGACGATCGGGTCCAAGTGGCTCGTGTGGTTGGCGAAATACACCCGCTGACAAGTGTCCGGCTGGGAGTCGACCCAACGGACGCTGGCTCCGCTCAGGAAACGGGCGGCAAGAGCCAGAAAGTTCCTCGTCAGATTGGTGTCCATGGTCGCCGTCACCTGTCCAGCGTGCTATCGTACTCCGGTTCGTCGGCGACGCCAAGAACCCCTTCTTGTGTGGGGTGGTTTCGGCGAATCGCCTGATCCATGATTCCTAGCCCTGAATCTCTTCTTTTACGATGCATCGGGCGTCAGCGATTGGGGGCGATCGGCGGTTGGATCCGACTCGGTCTCTTCCGAAGGACGCGATTTCGTGCGGCACTTGTTTGCGTAGATTTGGGTGATCATGTTCTCGTAGCCTCGGACCATGCGATCGACCGAGGCATGGACGATCACGTGCTCGCGGCCGGCCCGGCCCATCGCCAAGGCTTGCTGGCGGTCGCCCAACAGTTGCAGTACGCGGTCGGCCATGGCGCGGGCGTCGCCGGGCGGGACCAAAAATCCGGTGCGTCCGTCGACGACCGTCTCGGCGACCGACCCGACCCGGGTGGCCACGACCGGCTTTTCGGCGGCCTGGGCCTCAAGCAGGCTGATCGGATTGGACTCCATGTGGGACGTCAGGGTGACGACGTCCATCAGCGAGAGCATCTCGGGCACGTCGTGGCGGTTGCCGGTGAACAGGACCGAGCTGCTCAAACCAAACTGCCGGGCCTGTGTTTCGAGTTTTTCACGTTGGACGCCGTCGCCGACGATCAGGAATCGGGTTTCGGGCCGTCGTCGGCACACCAGCGCGGCCATGTCGAGAAACAGTTCGTGATTCTTTTCGGGCCGCAGCGCGGCGATGATGCCCACGGTGGGCGTCTGCGGCGGCAGATTCCATTGACGCTGCAAGTTTGCATCGGGCCAGCGCGGATGGAAACGCTCGACGTCGACGCCGTTGGGGATGACGACGATTCGCGCGGCCGGGCAGCCTTCGTGGGCCGCGAGATATTGGCCGTGCGGTTCGGCGACCGCGATGAATGCGTCGGTCCACGGCGCCAGCAGACGATTGGAAAACTCGACGCGGTCGGGCAGACCGGTGGAATGCAAGGCCGAGCAGATCACGGGAACGCCGGCCCAGTGGGCGGCCAGCCGGCCCCAAAACATCTTGTCGCCGGTGCCGACCGTGACCACCGCGTCAATGCGTTGGCGAACCATCAGACTTCGGAGCCGCCAAAGGACGCCAAGGTCGTACTTGTTGGCCAGCAGCCCGGTGAAGGCCGGCACCTCTTGGGCCAGCGTTTCGCCGAGCGTGTCGAAAGATTTCAAGCAGCACAACTCCGGTTGGAATCGCGTGCGATTCATACGGCGGATCACTTCGGTCAGCGCGGTCTCGGCGCCGCCGATCGGCATGCTCGTCAGAACGAACAAGACGCGCAACGGTCCGCGATCGGCCAATGGTGTGAGTTTTCGGGGGTGAGGCATTTTGTTTTAGAGGCGGGGTGGCAAACAGGCGGGCGAAAAAACGAATGCTGTGCCAAGTATGGGTTTTTTTCCGCGACTCGGCCGGCTCGATTCGATTGTGACGGTGGTAGCGATCGTGCGGACCGGCGAGGGCGGCTGAATTCTCCGGGATTCTTCGCACGCCGAACGGCAAAAAAAGCCATGTTTGGATGGGCCTGAACACGATAGTTGGGGAGTTTCGCAGTGAGCGAGTTGCGGTGCTTTTCGTTGACGTCCGTCGAGCAACTGCGCGATGCGGCGCCGGCTTGGGACGATCTGTGGTGGCGCAGCGCGACGGCGTTGCCGACCGTGCAGGCCGAATTGTTGGCCCAATGGATCGAACGGTTCAAGCCGCGGGCGCGATTTTGCACGTTGGTGGTCGCCGATGCGCAGCGATGGCTGGCTGCGCTGCCGTTGGTCGGAGGCCGAGCCGGCGGATTGATTTCGGCCGGCGAGCTGCCGGACAACGAGTGGGCCACGTGCGGCGATCTGCTGGTCGACGCCTCGATCGAGCCGAACGTCGTGATGGAGCGGTTGTTGGAGGTCGCCGGCCGGTTGCCGTGGCCGCTGCTTTGGCTCGGCGGCGTGATGCCCGAGACGTCGCGATGGCGGGCGATGATGCGAGCGTGTCGTCGCGTCGGCGCGAGCTGGTGCTATCATGAGTGGTTCCGCGCGGCTCGAGTCGAGATCGATGCGAGTTGGGACGACTACCAGCGGCGGTTGCCGAAAAATCACCGACAGGCGATGAATCGCTGTTTGCGGCGGCTTCGCTGCGAGGGCGACGTGCAGTTTGAAATGACGGCGCCGAGCGACCCGGTGGAAATCGAGCGGTGGCTGGACGAGGCGTTCCATATGGAAAATCGCGGCTGGAAAGGGATGCAGGGCACGTCGGTGCTTCGCCGTCCGGGCATGGCGTCGTACTTCGCGGCCCAGGCCGAGCAGTTGGCCCGGTGGGGACAGTTGCGGACGGCCTCGCTGCGGCTCGACGGGCGGCTGTTGGCATTTGTGTACGGCTGCTCAGCCAAGGGCGTGTATTTTACGCACAAGATTGGATACGATCCCGCGATGGCCGCTTTTAGCCCCGGGCAGCTGTTGTTTCACGCGATGCTCGAACGGCTGCACGAAGAACGCACCGTTCGGACGCTCGACTTTTTTGGTCCGATCAATCAGGCACTGTCGCGTTGGCGCCCCGAGAGCTATGGGGTTGGGCGATTGGCGATTGCACCGCGGCGGCTGTTGGGACGTTTGGCCGTATTGGGCTATCGACGCAGTTGGCAGCGAGTCGGCCGTTGGAAGGAGCTGGTCTCGAAACTGCACGAGCCCGCCGTATCGCCGAGCGAGGATACGGTTCCCGAGCCGGCAGGCGCACCGGGGTGAATGGCGTTGCGATCACTCAAAGCCGTTGCGCAGGACCTCGTCCAGCGGCGGCAGGTCGGCGACGGTTCCGGTTTGCACGGTCCATTCAAACTGCTCCAACGCATCTTCAAGACACTCGGCCACTTCGCGGCATCTTGAGGCCACGTCGTTCACCTCCCAGCGGTCGTCGGGCTTGACGAACAACTCGGGCGGATCGGCCAGACGCAAATGCCAGGCCGGGGTGCGAATGGCCCGGCGCCCGGCGCCGTTGATCATGCAGAGCCGGTCGCGGTCCGCACTGGGGCGACCGTCGACTTGCGGCAGCACGCTGATGGCCGTCGGCGAGGGCGGCGGTTCGACGGACCAGTAGTCCAGCAGCGTGGCCCAAAGATCGGTCGGTTCGACCAGCGAGGCGCTGCGCGTCAGGCGACCGCGTTGGTCGGGCAGCCGCAGCAGCCACGGCACTTGGACCAGCTCGCCGTAGAGAGCGTCGTCGCATGGGCCGACGCGGAGATGTTCGCCCAACGGAAAACCGCGGGCCGAGCTGAGCGAAAGCAACGTTTGGCCGGCCGAGGGCAAGCCATCGAGGCACTCCAACAGCGCGCCCAGGCACGTGTCCAGCAGCGTCACTTGACCGGCGTAGGCCTGTGCGAGGCCCAAACGCTCGTCGGGATCGTGATCGGGCGGCAACCGGCGATCGGGCACGTCGGCGACGTCAGGCGGAGTCGGATCGCCGGGCTCGACGTAGGCGCGGCGGTAGGTCAACGGGGCGTCCCAGGTCGTGCCAAGGCTGCCGAGGTGGCACCACAACAAAAACGGTTCGCGGGCTGATTCGAGCCATCGGATGATCTCGACGCAACAGCGGGCCAGTTGCGTTTGATCCATTTGTTCAGCGGTTTGGGACGTCCAGGGCGGGTCGATCTCGACCAACTCGTCGAAATCGGCGGCCAACGGATGCCGGGCCACGTCGACGTCATCGGTCAGCAGCGCGGTGTGGACGTCCGCCGTCCGCAGAAGCGAAGCCAGCGACGGGCGGTCGTCGGCCGGCGCGGGACACATCGCGTGCAGACCGTGCCAGTAGGAGCGATAGAGACGGTCCAGGCGAGGCGAATCGATCAACGCGCGATCGAACACCAGCGATTGGGCGGCCAGGCGGTCCAGACAGGGCGTTTCGATCCACGCGTTGCCGTACGCGCCCAGATGGCTCGCATGCAGACGGTCGACCACAAGACAGATGGCATTCATATCGCGATTGTAACGGACGTGCGGATTATGAGGAAGGGCGTCGGGCCGGGCAAAACCGTTCGTCGCGGGTTGCGAGTTTTTCGGGCGGTCGGGACTATATTGGAATAGTTCCCGAGAAAAACGCATGGAAATCCTGATCCTTATCGCCGTCCTGGTTGGAGCCGTTTGGGGCGCGGCGTTTTTGCGTCAGTCCGGGCTGTTGGGCGGTTGTTTGGCCGTGCTGGTGGCGGCGGCGTGTTTCGGGCTGCCGATGATGAAGATCGAATTGGGCCCGATGCCGTTGACGACCGATCGAATGTTGATCGTGGCGCTGGCCGCACAGTACGTTGTGTGGCGGCGGCTCGGCTGGTGCGACGCAAAACCGATCGGCAAGCAAGAGATCACGTTGTTCGCGCTGCTGGCCATTTTGATTGTGAGCAATTTTACGTCGGACTGGCGTGTGGAGGGTTATCGGCCGGTGTCGCGGTTGATTCTCGACTATTTGATGCCGGCGGTGATGTATTGGGTGGCTCGACAGACCCGACAGACGCCGCGGTCGCTGCTGGCGGTGCTTGGATTTTTCGCGGTGTTTGGGTTGTACATGGCGTTGACCACGATCGCCGAGTATTTGCAGCTTTGGCCGCTGGTGTTTCCGCGTTACATCGTGACGACGGTGCAAGGCGGCGTGGCGGAATTCATCGGGCGGGGGCGCGGGCCGCTGCTGACGCCGATCGCCAACAGCGTGATGTTGTGCATCGGCATGACGGCCGCGCTGTGTTGGTGGCCGAGGCTCGGCCGGGTGGGCCAACTGGCGTTGGTCGCCGCGACGTTGGCTTTTTTGGCGGCCCTCTATTGCACGTTGACCCGCAGTTGCTGGATGAGCGGGCTGTTTACGCTGGCGATGGTTTTCGGGCTGACGCTGCCTCGCGGTTGGCGATTGCCCGTGTTGAGCGTCGGTGCGGTCGTCGTGTTGGCCGTCGTGGTCACGCAATGGGAACATGTGATGGTCTACAAACGCGACAAGGCGATGGAGGCTCAAAAAAGCGCGGAGTCGGCCGAGCTGCGTCCTATCTTGGCGCGGGTCGCTTGGAACATGTTTCTCGACCATCCGTGGTTCGGCTGCGGCTATTCGCACTATTACGACGAGCACACGAAATACACGTTCGACCGGACCACCGCGCTGCCGTTGGAGCAGGCTCGCGGCTACGTGTCGCACAACGTGCTGCTGACGCTGCTGACCGAGACGGGCCTGGTGGGGCTGACGGCGTTTGTGACGCTGCTGGCGTTTTGGACGCGGGACGCCTGGCGTCTATGGCGGCGGACGGCTGCGCCATTGTGCGCTCGTCAGATCGGACTAGTGATGATGATCGCGTTGGGCACGTATTTGCTCAACGGGATGTTTCACGACACGTCGATCATGCCGCTGATGAACCTGACGTTGTTCTTTCTGGCGGGCACGGTCGAGGGACTGCGGCCCGATGCGGCTGGTCGCTTGCCGTGCGACCGGACGGACGGCCCGTGTCGAACGATTTAGAAGGTCACTTTGCTCAGGGCGCGGTGGACCGAAAAACGACCGTTGGAGCCGTGCGGCGTTCGGACGGAGGGCGCGGCGGGCTCGACGGGCGGGACGTTGCGGACGCCGGCGGTCGGGATCGTCAAAAAGACCAGGCCGAAACCGGTCAGCAGTCCGCCCATCAAACCGCACAGGCTGATCAGCGTCCGACCGGGGCCGATCGGGCGGATGCCGGCGTCGGGGACATCGATGCGATTGATCAGGCTGGCTGCGGCGGCGCCGGCGCTGGCCGATCGGGCGTCGGCCAGATTTTGTTCGGCCCGCTCGAGCAGCGTCGTGCGGCTCTTGACCTCGGCCACTTGATTGGCGTACTCGGCGCGGATCGCGGCCAGCACGCGCAACCGACCTTCGGCGTTAGCCAACTGCTCTTCGAGCAGCGACCGACGATCGGCGATCATGCGCAACTCGATCTCGACGCCGCGTCGGGCCAGCGCTAATTCGTCGTGCATGTGGCGGCCGATCTCGATCTCGGATTCCTTCGCCGCTTTGACGCGCGGGTGCTCGACCGACATGGTGCCCAGCAGCGCCGCGGTGCGCAACTGCGCGTCGACCAGGCCGTCCTTCAAGCGGCTCAGCGACGGATATGATTCGAGCAAGCGGTTGGGCGTGGTCATGAACCGGCCGGGATCCTTCTCCGATTTGACCAGTACGGCCAGCAATTCCTTGTTGAGCTTTTCGGAAGCGGTGTTCTCACGCAGCAAGGCTCTGAGTTCCTCGGCGCTGCGTCGCAACGCGCTGTCGCTGGTGCTGACGTCCTGGATCGAACGCATCTCGGCAAGATCGCTGCCGAGACGACGCTCGGTCGCCGACAACGAGGCCGTGGCCGTGTCCAGGTCGGTTCGGGCCAGTCGGATCGTCTTGCTCAACTCGGCGATCATGCTTTCGGCTTTCGCATTGCGCAGCTCTTGGAATCGGGCTTGGAGCCGGCCGCAGACGGCTTCGTTCAGCGCAACGGCTCGGGCGCGATCGTTCGAGCGGACGGTCAAATAGAAGACTTCGGTTTTGCCGAACTCCGCGCCTTTGGGCGGGGCAAGCGTGACCAGTGCGGCGAAATCGACCAAATCGCGATCGGTGGGCCACGCCTCGGGCTTCGGATAGTTCGCCGGCGGTCCAACCTGGCGCAACGCAGCCTCCAACACGCCGCGGCTCTTGACCACTTCGAGCAGCGTCTCTTGAAGGGTTTTCATGTCGTCGAGCGTAGTGAACTTGCCGGGCGCTTTCTCGCCGGTGGCCGCTTCATTGCGAAGGATCAACGCCTGCGAGGCTTCCCACGTGGGCTCGTGCAAAAAGGCGTAGGCAACCGCCAACGCTACGATCGTCACGGTCGGCACAAGCCACAGCCGAACGTGCGTTCGCAGCAGGTGGATCAGTTGCCACAGTGTTTCAAGAGGCGACGTCGGATGCATGGCGGTGGTGCTCATCGAGGTCATAGAAAAGTCTGCTTTCAGCGATCGTCCGAAGTGCAAAGCCAATGCCAAACCGAGTCGGACGAAGGCCAAACATAGCAACTTGTTGACAGCATGGACGTTGCGGCGATCTTAACGAAGGGATGCCGAAAAAACGGTCATGCAGCGTGTTGCAAAGCTGCAACAGCGAGTCGTCTTTGGGCAACATGCCGGCATCGAGAAAATCCAGAAAAACATTTGCATATCTCATTGTGTGACAGAGAGTTGTGGTGGAATTAACCATGCGAGTGCAACTGTTGACCGAACTGGACGAGCTGGAGCCGCACGCCGAGGCCTGGGATCGTCTGGCCGCGGATGTTCCGTTTCGCGGCTGGACGTGGCTTTCGCAGTGGTGGCGCCACTATGGACCGCGAACGGCGGCGGAATCGTCGCGATGTCGGTTGGCGGTGCTAGGCGTTTTCGATGACGCCGACGTGCTGGTGGGTGTCGCGCCGTGGTATCTCGAACATTCGACGTTCGGCGGCCGGGTGTTGCATGCGATGGGGTCGGGCGAGGTGTGTTCCGACTACTTGGGCGTGCTCTGTGCTCCGACGGTCGAAGGGCCGGTCGTCGAGACGTTGGCCGACTATTTGATTTCCAACGCGCGACGGAGCGGCCCGGACCGGCTGGCTTGGGACTTGATCGACCTGGAGGGCGTGGACGCCGAGGATCGCGTAATGACGCGGTTGGCCGACGCGATGGCGGCGTCGGGCGCGACAGTCTATCGTCGGCCCGGCATGAACTGTTGGCGGCTGGAGCTGCCGACCGATTGGGATGCGTATCTGGCGTCGGTTGGTAAGAATATGCGACGGTTCGTGCATCGGTGGCAGCGGACGTTGGCCGCCGTGCATCAGCCGACGTTGCGCTGGGCCACGACCGCGGAGGAACTGCCCGGGGCGATGGACATTTTGGTCGATCTGCATCAGCGGCGATGGCGGACGCTGGGCCAGCCCGGATGTTTTGCGTCGGAGCGGTTTGCGGCGTTTCACCGCGACGTGGCGACGGCGCTGTTCGCAAGGGGCCAGGTCCAATTTTATTGGCTCCTGCTGGACGGTGTTCCGGCCGCGGCCGAGTATCACTTGATCGGCGACGGCGTATCGTACGAATATCAGGCCGGGATCGATCCGGCGGCAATGACGCACGAACCGGGTAAATTGATCAACCTGATGCTTGTGCGCCACGCAATCGAGCAGGGTTTTCGCGTGTTCGACTTCTTGCGGGGCGACGAGGAGTTCAAAGTTCGATTCGGCTCGCGGCAGCGAGCCATGGTGAAGTATCGGATCGTGCCGCCGACGACCGTCGCTCGGACGCGACACCGTTTGTGGCTGCTTGGAAACCGAATGAAGCATTGGTTGAAAAAGAAACGTTGACCGCCGAGGCTTGTCGACGGCCGCCCACAATTTTACAAGAATAGAAAACCCCACAACTCTCAAATGACTTGGCGAAGTTTTTTGTTGACGCTGTACTATCACGCTTCGCGGCCGGCGCGGGCGTGGTGCTACCGTTGCATGGCGGCTCAGAGGCGGCTGCCGGCGATCGTGCTGGTGTATCATCGCGTGGCCGACGACGGCGCGACGCCGTGGACGATGCCCAGCGCGCTGTTCGTTCGGCAGATGCGCTGGTTGCAACGACATTTCGATCTGGTGTCGCTCGAAGAGACGCAGCGACGAATTCGGGAGGGCAGCGGGCCGCGGCCGAGCGTCAGCATCACGTTTGACGACGGGTACGCCGACAACTGCCGCACGGCGATCCCCTGGCTAGTGCGCGAACGGGTGCCGTGCACGTATTTCGTTACCGCGCAAAACGCGCTGACCGGCGACGCTTTTCCGCACGATCAGGATGTGGGATGCCACCTGCCGACGAACACGTTGGACCAGTTGCGTGAAATGGCCGATCTGGGCATCGAAATCGGGGCGCACTCGTACACCCACGCGAATCTGGGCGAGATCGCCGATCCGGAGTCACTGTGGCGTGAAGTGGTCGCGGCCAAACGCACCATGGAGGACGTGTTGGAGCGGGAGGTTCGCTATTTTGCATATCCCTATGGCGGTTACGTTCATCTGAACCGCGAGGCGTTTCGGTTGGCCGAGCAGGTGGGGTACTTGGGCGTGTGTTCCTGTTACGGCGGGCTGAATTTCCCGGGTGACGACCCCTTCCACCTGCAACGGATCGCCGTCGGCAACGACATGATTCACTTGAAAAACTGGACGACCATGGATCCGAGAAAACTCGGGACGCCGAGGTTTTTGTATCGGACTGGAGAAGGCGGGGTCGGCCATCGTGGCGACGAGAACCCAACCCCACAACCGCTTGCGAACGATTGACCGCGATCATGTCCTTTGGCTTTGACAACGCCGAAACTTCCGCCGGCCCGGCGCCGTTGCCGACCGATACGCTGGTCGACAGCGTGTTGATTCTGCTGGGGCTGACGGTCGTGCAGCGGCTGGTCGGATTTGTCCGGGCGGTGTTGTTCTGCCGGTGGCTGGACGCCGATCAGTTGGGCCAGTGGGACATGGCGTTCAGTTTCTTCTCGCTGGCCGCGCCGTTGTGCGTTTTGGCCATTCCGGGCTCCTTCGGTCGCTATTTGGAATACTATCGGCAGCGCGGGCAGTTGCGGATGTTTTTGCGGCGCACCATGACGGCTTGCGGTGTGCTGGCCGTGTTGGCCGTGTCGATCGTCGTGGCGGCGCGGCCGTGGTTTTCGACGCTGGTGTTCGGCGAAGGCGATCAATCACGGCTCATTTTGGTCGCGGCCGGATGTTTGCTGATCGTCGTCGTGTACAGCTATTTGACCGAGTTGTTCACGGCGATGCGGCACGTTCGGCTGGTGTCGATCATGCAGTTGGCCAATTCGGTGACGTTCGCCGTCTTGGGAGCGGGCTTGCTGTTGTGTTGGCGCTGCACGGCCGAAAGCGTCATCGTGGCCTACGGCGGGGCGTGTCTGGTCGCCGCCGTTTGGGCCGGATGCCATCTGCCCCGGGTGTGGCGGTTTGCACCGGCGGCCGGCCCTTGCGAAACGGAGGTCGCGCTGTGGTCGAAGATCGTGCCTTGCGCGCTTTGGGTGTTGTTGGCCAACACGTTGACCAATTTGTTCGACGTGGTCGATCGCTACATGATCGTGCACTGTTCGGGCATGTCGGCCGTCGAGGCGCTGCGGACGGTGGGCAACTATCATAGCTCTCGATTGGTGCCGGTGCTGTTGGTTTCGGTCGCTATGATGTTGGCGATTATCGTCACGCCGCATTTGAGCCATCATTGGGAGGCGGGACGACGTGTGCGGGCGGCGATGCGGCTGCGGCTGTTCGCCAAGCTGTTCGGACTGGCCGGGTTCGCCGGAATGACGGTGGTGTCGTTGGCCGGGCCGTTGCTGTTCGTGGTGCTTTTTCGCGGCAAGTATCCCGAAGGCGAAGCGGTCTTGCCGTGGACGCTGTTGTATTGCTCGTGGATCGCGATGCAGATGATTTTGCAGATCTATCTGCTATGCGTCGAACGGGCGTGGTTGTCCGGCGTCGCGTTGGGTTGCGGGTTGACGCTGAGCGTCGCGTTGAACTTCGTATTGCTGCCGCGCTATGGACTGCACGGCGCCGTCGTGGCGACGACAATCGCTCACGCCCTGGCGCTTGGGTTAATTTGCGGGTTCAATTGGCGTTGGGGTTTCCGATTGGACGGCGGACTGGCGGCGGTGATTTTGCTGCCGTTGGCGTTTTGCGGCGGTCGCTGGGTTGCGTTGGCGGCGTTGACCGCCGTCGCGTTGTCGGCCGTTTGGAGCCGGTGGTTGTTGGACGCCGATGAGCGTCAACTGCTGGCCGAAAAAACGGTCGTCTACGCCGAGCGATTCCATTTAGGGCGATGGGTGCCGGCGGCGGTGCAACGCGCGGCCGATCGGACGCCTTTGGTGTGACCGCTGCGACATCGCATGCACGACGCATCAGGTCGTGGCGGCGACGGCCTCTTCGGTGTGATGATTTTCGTCGGCCCGACGCGTGCTCAGCGTCATCTGCATCGTCACGCTCCAGCGGCCTTCCTTGTCAGCCTCGACGCGCCAATGCGGCAGGACGACGACCGACTGGTGGATCAACTCGAATCCGCCTTCGGACTGGCTGACCGTTTCGAGCGGGAAGGTCCAGAAGTCGGTGGGACGCGACATCTTGAGGCCCACGTCCAGCTTGAGCCACTCGTCGCACAGGTTCAGCCCAAAAACGTTTTGCAGGTCGAGCCGCGAGCCGAGCTGGCCTAGGATCTTGCCGTCGAGGTCCAAAAAGTTCCGCCCATAGGCGTTGGCCGGCATTCCGGAAAAGTTTAACTCAGAGGCGAAGCGAAGCGGACGGTTTTGCGGCAGATTTTCCAACAGGTAGGCCACTTGCAGCGTGTCGCTGCCGACGTCCAGCGTTAAGCCCTTCGTGATCCGAAGCGGAACGTCGCCGACGCGGCCGTCGCGGATCAATTGCACTTGGATTCGATCGGGGTTGCGGCGAATGCGGGCTTCGTAGGCGGCGCCGACGAAATCGCCGCGCTGCGGGGCCGTACCGTTGGCGATCGACTCGAGCGTCGCGTCCTCATCGTAGAACAGGTCGACGAGGCTTTTGCGGTCGTGATCGTCGTATTGCAGGCGTTGGTCGAGGTTCGGCTGTTTGAACACCACGCGGTCGTGGATGCTCGCCACATGGTCGCCGTTTTGTTGGGCGCCGGCCTTCACTTTGCGATGGTACGCTTCAGGCCGCCGAGCCAATGTGGCCAGCAGATTGTGGCGAATCCGCCGCACGTCGAGCTCCAACAATTCGCCGCCGCGGCTCGGCGCGACCAGGGCCATCAGCTTGTCGTTCGACAGGCGGACTTCCTGGCGGGCGTCAAAATTGAAATCGTCGGCCGAGGCCTCGATCCATGCGTCGGTCCGTCCGATCGCGCGATCGAGCAGGTTGTCGGCGGCGATCAGGTGTTGATAGACGGCGTTGCGCAGATGCGGCAGATAGATGCCGCCGAACGCGCCGTGCCAATAGCCGCAATTGCACTGGCCGCGATACAGTTCGGTGCGGGCCTGCTCGGCCAACTCGGTGTCGACCGAATCGCCGGCCGTGGCCGCGTCGAGCGTCTCGCGCAGCCGACGGCTGACCATCATCATCCGCGTGTACATGTCGTCGGCTTCGGGATATTTGATCTTGAAGTTGCGCCAAAAGCCGCCGCGCACGAACGGCCGCAACTCGGTCCAACGCGGATCGTCGTGCATTTGGCGGGAAATGTCGTCCAAGGCGATTTGCCGCTCGGTGGGCAACGCCCATTCGGTCATC
>JAJFVC010000014.1 GCA_021372005.1 Planctomycetaceae bacterium
TCGCCCATCAGGATGCGGAACAGATCGTCCGCGGCGCTGGCGTCTTCCATCCGCACACGCACCAGCGTTCGATTGGCCGGGTCGAGCGTCGTTTGGCGAAGCTCTTCGGCGTTCATCTCGCCCAAGCCCTTGAATCGGGTCACTTGCAGGCCTTTTTCGCCGGCCGATCGCACCGCAGTCAGCAGGCCGCGAAGATCCTCCAGACCCATCGTCACTTCGCCGCGTCGGAATCGATAGCGCGGCTCCTCGATGCCCGTTCGTTCTTGCGGAATCAGGCTGTCGATCTCGAAGCCCATGTTGCGCAGCACGGCCAGTTGGTTGTTGATCGAACGGACTTCGTGCAGGTCGACGATGTATAGCTGGCTGTGCGGTTCGGCTTGTTGGTCGGCGTCGCCGTTGGCCCCGTTCGTCGCGTCGGCCAGGTCCAATTCCGCGCCGGATTCTTGTTCTTGCGCGGCGACAAATTCGTCCAACTTGTCGCGGGTGGTGAACCAATATTCCTGCTGGCCCAAAAAAACGTGGAAAATCGGCAGTCGTCCTGTCGCTGGATCGCGTCGCAGAGCATGCGTCCGCAGGCTGATGCCGCGACGCTCCAAGGCCAACAGCGATTCTTCGAGCACCGCCAGCGTGCGGCAGAGTTGCTCCATTTCCTTGCCCTGGATCACCCGCCCGTTGCCCGGCTCGAACATCGCGCCCGTCAGACCGGCGTCGAGCAGTTGGGCCTTCATTTCTTCTTCGGTCTGCACATAATAGACTTCTTTTTTATGTCGAACGCGAAACAACGGCGGTTGAGCCGCATAGACATAGCCGCCCTTGATCAACGCATACATCTGACGGTAGAAAAACGTCAGCAGCAGCGTCCGGATGTGCGAGCCGTCGACGTCGGCATCGGTCATAATGACGATTTTGCTGTAGCGGCGTTTGGTCATATCCATTTCGTTGCCGAAGCCCGCCCCGATGGCGGAAATCATGCTGCGAACCTCTTCGTTGGCCAACACTTTGTCGTCGCGAGCTTTGAAGGCGTTGATGATTTTTCCGCGCAACGGCAGAATGGCTTGATATTCACGGATGCGTCCGCCCTCGGCGCTTCCGCCGGCCGAATTGCCTTCGACCAGATACAGCTCGCAACGTTCCACTTCGCGGCTGGTGCAGTCGCGCAACTTGCCAGGCAAGCCGCCGCCGCTCAGTGCGCCTTTGCGTTCGCGGACCAACTGCCGGGCCTTGCGGGCGCTTTCGCGGGCTTCGGCCGCCAACATGCCTTTTTGGACAATGATTTTGGCCGTCTTGGGATTCTCTTCGAGATACTTTGTCAAAAAATCGCCAACGGCCGAATTGACGATGCCTTCGACTTCGCCGTTGCCCAATTTGGTTTTCGTTTGGCCCTCAAATTGCGGCTCGGGCACGCGCAACGACAGGACGGCCGTCAGACCTTCACGGCAGTCGTCGCCGGTGGGCGCGATGTCTTTATAAAGTCCTTCTTTTTTCCCGTAGGCGTTCAACGTGCGGGTGATGGCCGCGCGGAAGCCTGAAACATGGGTGCCGCCTTCGGTCGTGCAGATGTTGTTGACGTAGGAATGGACGTTTTCGGTGAACTCGCCGGAGTACTGCAGGGCAATTTCCAGGCCGATGCCGTCGTACTGGCCGGCGATGTAGACGATGTCCTCGTGGGCGGGCTCGCTGGCCCGGTTCAAGTAGCGAACGAACTCCAAAATGCCCTGTTCGTAATGAAAGGTTTCGCCTTCGCCGGAGCGATGGTCGCGAAAGATGATTTTGACGCCGCGATTCAAAAAGGCCAATTCCTGCAACCGGCGGTAGAGGATGCTGTATTGGAAGTTCGTGTTCGGAAAAATCTCAGGGTCGGGCTTGAAGGTGGTTTTGGTGCCCGTTTTGTCGGACCGTCCGACGCGGCGCACCTCGGCGGTCGGCACGCCGCGTTCGTACTCTTGCTGGTAAACATGTCCCCCGCGTCGCACTTCCACCTCGCACCACTCGGACAGAAAGTTCACCACGGTGACGCCGACGCCGTGCAATCCACCGGACGTCTGATAGGCGCCCTTCTGAAACTTGCCGCCGAACTTCAGCACCGTCATCACGCCTTGGAGCGTCGAAAACCCGAGATCGGGATGCACTTCAACGGGAATGCCGCGGCCGTTGTCTTCGACGGTGACCGAGCCGTCGTTGTTGATCGTTACGGAAATGTCCGTAGCGTAGCCGGCCATCGTTTCGTCGATCGAATTGTCGACGACTTCATAGACCAAATGGTGTAGGCCGCGAGCCGTCGTATCGGCGATGTACATGCTCGGCCGTTCACGGACGTGCTCCAAATCGCTGAGGTGTTTCAGGTCTTCGGCGTTGTAGTCGGCGTCGCCTTTAGTCTGTTCGAGACGATACGTGTTCAGATCGGGCGAAGAGTTCGGTTCGTGCGATGGATTCGACATGGATAACCTTCTACTGGATGTTCCCCACGCGGAAACGCAGCCCCTCGATGCCTTCGTCGGGCAGCAGCTCCGCGAGATTTTTCAACAACTGGCTTTTTTGAAACCCCAACTCTTGCACCAACGTCGAGTTGGCCACGATCACTTCCAATGTTCCGCGCCGCAGCGGTCCGACGCGCGTGTATCGGGCGATCATCGCACCGGCCGCTTCGCGCCACGCGGCTTCGTAGGCCCCGGCGCTCTGCACCCGCGCAAAACCGCGCCGGGCCATCAACTCGGACAGCACGTTGCCGATCGCCTGCGGACCGCGTTTCATCGGCTTCATTGTTCCCTGGCCAACGGCATCACCACATAGGCGTAGCCGTCTTCCGTGTTGCACACCGCCGCGCTCTCGGCGTCGCGCAGCTCCATCGAAAACGTCTGTTCAGGTGCAAGCACCTTCAAAAAGTCGCTCAAAAATCGCGGGTCGAGCGCGATGCCCACCTCCGGACCGTCGTAGGCGATCGGCATTTCGACGTGTGACTCGCCCAACTCAGCCCCGTGACCGGCCAAAACGATCTTGCCGCCGCCGAACGTGAAATCGACCCCGCGACGGTCCTCACTGGTGACGATAGCCGCCTGGCGAACCGCCGCATAAAACGGCCCGACGCAAAGCTCGATGCGATGCATATCGTCGCGCCGCGGAAAAACATCCCGCCATTTCGGATACCGGCCCTCGACCAACCGAGTGTAAATGGTCGCCCGACCGCTTCGGACCAGCACATCATTGCTGCGGGCGGCCACCTGCACGCTCTCTTCGCTGTCGCCAAGGGCCCGTTCGATCAACTGCATCGCACGGGTTGGGATAATCGTCATATTGTCGCCAGAGATGTGTTCGCCGACAGACTCCGCAGCGCCCTCTTGGCGAGCCAAACGCCGGCCGTCGGTGGCCACGGCCGTCAATCCTTTGTCGGAAAACTCGACCAACACACCGCCCAACGCGTAACGGCTGCTCTCGTTATCTGTAGCAAAAACGGTTCGACGAATCACCTCACGAAGGAATCGAGCCGGCATCTCGTGATATTTTTGTTCCTCGAACGCCAGCACGCTGGGAAATTCGTCCGGATTCTCCGAAGGCAATTGAAACTCGCTCCGCTGACCTCGTACAAAAACCTTGCCGCCGTCGCTTTCGAGGCTCAACTGCTCGTCCGAGCTTTCCGTTAAGATTTTGCCGAACCGATCGCGCGGCAATACGACGTTGCCGGGCACTTCGGCCGCAAACCCTTCAACCGCCACGCGGATGCCAATTTCCAGATCGGTGCCCATGAGGATCGCGCCGTCGGGCGTCACCTCGAGCTTGACGTTCTGCAGGATTGGTTTTGGGCTTCGTGAGGGAGCTACGCTGGCGGCCATCTGAAAAGCGTGGAGCAGTTTATCGCGCTGGCAAGTCGCTTTCATGGATCAGCACTACCTTTCTTTAATTTTTTTCCTGATAGCAGTATTAGTGCGTCGGCCTGGAATGTTGATCGTTTTGGGATGATTTTCTTAAGTGCCGATTTGGTCGGAGATTGTGGAAGGGAAGCGACAATTTTTCAACGTGAAAAAGGTGTTGGAGAGATGTCGATGAATGGTCGGCGGCGCGTTCATCGTCGTCGGTGGTTTTTAGGGCCTGATTTTGTGTTGTCGACAGCCGAGCCATGAAAGCGAATTCATCAACATCGCATCGTCACGTTTTCCACAACTCCTTTTGTAGGTGTTCGATCGCTTCGTGAATTTGGGGATCGGTTTTCGATCGTTCTGCCGTTTTTCGACAACTGTGCAACACAGTGGCGTGGTCGCGGCCGCCGAAATACCGTCCGATTTCTTGGAGGCTCTCACCGGCCCCGTGACGGGCCAGGTAGGCGGCCACACCCCGCGCGGCGACCAAGGCTCGTCGCCGATCCGAACTGCGCAACTCGGACAGGCGGATCGAAAAATGTCGGGCCGTGGCCAGCGCGATTTCGTGCAGGGTCGGTTGTTGTTTTTGGTTGCGGATCGCCAAAAATCGGCGAACGCCCGGTAAATCCACCTCCGCGGCGTCCCAACGCAAGGATGCCGTCAAACTTTCCAACGCACCGGCCAACTCCGGTGCCGGTACTTCGAGTTCGTCCGCCAACAGGTTGGCCGCCGCGTCCGGCAAACCAACGCCGCGCAGCAACGCAAGTTGCCGAAGGATCCTGCGACGCGCCTCGGCCCCGGGCGGCGCCAAGGGGATCGTCAATCCGGCCGCCAGCCGACTTCGCAGCGACGGCAACAAGTCGGGCAACTCCGCCGGCGCGGCGTGCACGGTCACGATCGCCCAGCGGCCGGCCGCCACCAGGGCGTCCAACGTGTGGACCAATTCTTCTTGCGCCGAAAGTTTTTCCTTTTTGTGGACCGCCAACGGACCGAGATCTTCAAAAACCAACAGATCCGCCCTGCGATACTTCGTGCGGAACTCTTCAATCGCTTGGCTTTCGATCGCGTCGGCCAACTCCCTGGCGAAATCGACCGCCGTCACACAAACCACGCGCGCCCGACGATTTTGGTTTTTGCAGGCCGCCGCCAAGCCGCCGGCGATGTGCGATTTGCCCGTCCCGCTAGGACCGTACAAAACCAACGGGTTGAAACCAAGATCCGGATGCTCGACTACAGCTCGAACCGCAACCTCGACGAGACGATTTTCCGGCCCGGCGATGAAATGGCACACCGTCGCATCGTCTGCCCCGTTGGGCGCAAGCGTTCTCCCCTCTAGGGGGATATCCACAATGCCATCAACCATGCCGGTTCCGTCCTGTTTTCGGAAACCGACATTGTAACCTTTTTTGGCCGTGTCGACGAGGTGGCCCGGGCGATCAACGGGGCGATTCCAACGCCCTCAACTGCCGGCAAACGAGGTTGATCCGACGCACGGCCTCCTCAATTTCCTGCTCGGTCGTTGTGGCTCCGAGACTGAACCGCAATGAGGCCGCCACTAACGGGTTGGGCAGGTCCATAGCCCGCAGCGTTGGCGACAATTCGGTCGAGCCGCTTGAGCAGGCGGAACCCACCGAACAGGCCACCCCGGCCAGATCGAGCGCCATCAGCAGAATCTGCCCATCCAATTCGGGAAACGCCACGTTGACGGTTTGTGGAAGTCGTGGGGCCGCAGCACCGTGAACAACGATATTCGGCAGTTCGGCCCGCAATCCGATCTCGAATCGATCGCGGAGCCGTTGCAGATGTTGGGCCAGTCGGTCTGCCTCGTCGTTCCAAAGCCGCAACGCGGTGGCCATGCCGACTGCCAAAGCGACGGACTCCGTGCCCGGTCGAAATCCCCCCTGCTGGTGACCACCGAACATCAGCGGCCGCAACGGCACGCCGCCGCGGATCGCCAGCGCGCCGATGCCCACCGGACCTCGAAATTTGTGAGCCGCCACGCTCATGGCGTCCACGCCCAGCCGGCGAAAATCGACCGGTTGCTTTCCAACGACCTGCACGGCGTCGGTGTGCACCGGCACGCCGGCCTGTCGACAGAGGTCCGCCACCGCCTCGACGGGCTGCAACACGCCGGTTTCGTGGTTGCCGAGCTGCACGGTCACCAATCGGGTCGAGCCGTCCAACAACGGCGGCAGTTGTTCCAGACGTACGAGGCCGTCGGCCGTCAGACCCAACGTGTCGAGCCGCCAGCCTTGCTCCAGCAAATGTTCGGCCGGTTCGATCACGCTCTGATGTTCGCCGGCGGAAAACACGATCCGGCCCGGCGACGCGGTCGATGCGCCGAGCGAGATTCCGAGCACCGCCAGATTGTTGGCCTCGGTGCCGCCGCTGGTGAAGATCAGCCGATCGCGTCGCGGCGGGGCCAACTCGACGCCCAGAATCGCAGCGATCTCTTCGCGGGCGTCCTCCAAAAGTCGCCGAGCTTGTTGGCCCGGTCGATGGGCGCTGGCCGGATTGGCGGTTGCTGTGGCGAGGCACTGCACCATGGCTTCGACCACTTCCGGTCGCGTTGGTGTGGTGGCGTTGTGGTCCAAGTAAATCGAGTCGGACATTGGCAGATCGTCCCGAGTCTCCCCGGCCGGGTGGTTTTTTGGATCAACCGGACGCTTTTACCAGCATATCGGCTTGGATTGGAGTTGGTCAACTCGAGGGCCGGCCATCGGCCGGGGCTGGCTTGACGCAACGCCGGGCGGCGATTACGATAAAAAAACTGCGGCTTTTGGGGCCTGAGTTTCTCGGGACCGGACCGCATGCGATTTTTGAGCGAGCCAGGGCGGTTAGCTCAGTTGGTTAGAGCACCAGCTCGACAAGCTGGGGGTCGATGGTTCGAGTCCATTACCGCCCACTAGTTGCCGATCGGTCCGACAAGCGGCCATCGCCGCGTTTTCATGGTCGTGGCCGTTCTTCTTGAAAAGGCTTCTGCCGGTCCATAATCTCTCAGTTTTTTCTGCCCGGCCCTTGCATTTCGCCGTCTGGCATCCTAAAAAGAAGAGGTGGGCCGAAGTGGCGGAATTGGCAGACGCGCTAGGTTCAGGACCTAGTGGTAGCAATACCGTGGAGGTTCAAGTCCTCTCTTCGGCACTCAAGGTCAGACGTAAAGAAAAGGGTTTGTGGACCGCACCTCCGCAAACCTTTTTTCTTGCGCGGAGCGGCGGCCGAGGCGGAGGCGGCCGTGCTTGTCGAACGGCGGCAAAACGCTCACAATGCAGATCATGCCCACGTCCGAGGGACAACGTCGATTCGCCGCCGAGGTGGTCGGCCGATTGCGCGAAGCCGGGTTCGAGGCCTATTGGGCCGGCGGCTGCGTCCGCGACCAACTGCTGGGCCGAACGCCGAAAGACTACGATGTGGCCACCAACGCCACGCCCGACCAGGTCCGGCAGCTTTTCGGTCGTCGGCGCACGCTGGCCATCGGAGCGGCGTTCGGCGTCATTGCGGTGTTGGGGCCCAAAACGGTCGGCGCGGTCGAAGTGACCACGTTCCGACGCGACGCCGCCTACAGCGACGGCCGCCATCCCGACAGCGTCGCGTTCAGCTCGGCCGAAGAGGACGCTTCGCGGCGCGACTTCACGATCAACGGGCTCTTTTACGATCCGATCGAGGACCGCGTGATCGACTACGTCGGCGGTCGGCGGGATTTGGCCGATCGGCGGCTCCGCGCGATTGGAGAGGCGGACGAACGCTTTGCCGAGGACAAGTTGCGGATGCTTCGGGCCGTGCGGTTCGCCGCGACGTTTCAGTTGACCGTGGACGAAGACGTGGTGCGAGCGATTGAGCGGATGGCCGGCGAGATCCGCGTGGTTAGCCCCGAACGCATCGCGATGGAGATGCGACGGCTGTTGGTCGACGGCCATCGCGCCGACGGCGTGCGGCTGCTTTTAGAGACCGGACTGGCCGAGCCCTTGTTGCCGGAGATCGTTCCACGCGACTCGTTGACGCAAGAACGTCTGGAAAAGTCACGGGCCGTGCTGACGCGGTTGCCCGATCCGTGTGGGTTTCCGCTGGCGTTGGCCGCCGCGCTATACGGAGCAGTCGATCCGCCCGGTGCGCTGGCGGTCTGCCGTCGCTGGCGGCTGTCGAACAAGGAGACGGACCGCGTCGTCTGGTTGATCGAACGTGGCGACGCGCTGCGTGAAGCCGCGACAATGCGATGGTCGGCGTTGCAGCCGCTGTTGACGGATGTGGCGGCGGACGATCTGTTGACGTGGACCGAGGCCCGCGGCTGGTCGGAGTCCGCAGTGTATTGTCGGGAGCAAATGGAGCGGCGACGCGACCGGATCGATCCCTCGCCGTTGGTGACCGGCGACGACTTGTTGGCCGAAGGCATTCCGCCGGGTCCGCAGTTCAAGGGGTGGCTTCAGCGACTCCGCGACGCGCAATTGGACGAGGAGATCGGTTCGACGGACGACGCATTACAGTTGGTGCGGCGGTGGAGAGCGGAGGAGTCGCACGAAGCGCCGTAGCGGTCAATCAAGGATTCAATTCAGTTGGACGCGAGGGAGGTCTCATGGACAAGAAGATCAAGAAAAAGACGCACGTGCTTCAGCAGCGGATCCAGGCCCTTCGACAACAGTTGGCCGGCGCCCGCAAACAAATGGACGATCCCGGCGAGCTGAAATCGCTCGAGCAGCAATTGGCTGCGGCCGAGGCGGAATTGGCCAAACTTAAGGACGCCTAATCGTCATGCGGATCCTTTGGGGCGCGGTGGCGGTCGTGGGGTGCGTTGCGGCGGCCTGGGCCGACGAACCCTCGGGGGCGATGGTCGAACTGTCGTTGCATGGCCGCACGATCGAAGGCACGCCGTTGAGTTGGAATCGGCAAGAGGTCCGCCTGTTGGGCCGCGACGGACGGCTTTGGCGTTTTCCGCCCCAAGAGGCCGTCGATTTCAAAAAAACCTCCGAGCGGTTTCAGAGCTATTCGCCCTCCGAGTTTCGGGCCTCGCTGCTTCGTGAATTGGGACCGGACTATGAGGTGACCGGCACGGACCGCTATCTGATCGCGCATCCCAGGGGTCAGCGCGACCGTTGGGCGCAGCGGTTCGAGGATCTGTACCGCGCGTTTGTCCATTATTTTTCGGTCCGCGGTTTCACGTTGTCGACGCCCCCGTTTCCACTGGTCGGCGTGGTGTGCGCCAATCGGTCCGAGTTTGCTCGATGGGCCGCCGCGCAGAGCGGTGCGTCGACCGCCGGCGTGCAGGGCTATTACGATCTGGCGTCCAATCGGATCGCGCTGTACGACATGGGCGGTCGGGCCGAATCGGGCCCGTGGCAACAGAACGCCTCGGTGCTGATCCACGAAGCGGCGCACCAAACGGCGTTCAACACCGGCGTTCAGAACCGATTTGCGCCGCCGCCGATGTGGGTGGCCGAGGGGTTGGCGATGCTTTTCGAGGCCCCCGGCGTGTACGACCCGGACCACCACCCCCGCATCGAGGATCGGGTGAATCGGCAGCGATTGGACGAATTTCGTCGTCGCGCGGCGACGGGACATCGGCCGGAGTCAATCCTCGCGTTGGTGACGTCCGACGCGCCGTTTCAGACGGATACGTTGTCGGCCTACGCCGAGGCCTGGGCGTTGAGCTTTTTCTTGGCCGAGACCGAGCCGCGTCGCTACGCGGACTATTTGCAGCGGGTTGCCCGGCGTCCGGCTTTCCGCCGCGATTCGGCGGCTGAGCGACGGGCCGATTTCGAGGCGGTTTTTGGCGGTCAATGGCGGATGCTCGAAGCCCGATTTTTGAAGTTTCTCGACCGCTTCCAGTAGCCAATATCGCTATTGCCTTTCTTGGATCGTGACCTATAGATGAGTTAAGGCAGGGCCCGTCGGCGCGAGGACTGCGCTCCGGTTTTGCCGGTTGCGCGGAATTTGCCGGCGGGTTTCGTTGGTCCTTGATTGTGGAATAACGATTCGCATGGCAGTTTCTCCCACCCTTCCGAATTCGGCGGATTCTGAGACGTGGATCGCTTCGTTGAGCGAGGCGATTCACGATCAGCGCGAACGGATGCGCGAATATCTGGCTTCGCAACAGGCGCGGTTGGAGCAGGCGGCATCATTTATCGAACAGCAACTGCGGCAGCTCGAAGGCGAATTCCACGAGTCGCAGGCCGAATCCCAACCGGCCGAGATGGAAGAGTTGCGGCAGGCGAATCTCCGCATTGTTGATCTTCAAGAGCAGTTGGCCAAAGCTCGTTCGACGACGGCGAGGCGATCGCGGTCCTCGTGCGAACACGCCGAACTCGATTGGGAAGCAGAGAAAAAACGCATTTTGGCGGCGTTGGAAGCCGACGCCGAGCCGGACGACGAGATTGCGCAAACCGAACGCATGACGGTCGTCGAGGTGTTGCGCACCACCGATGAAGTGATTGCGGCCAAGGACGATGAGATTGAATCGCTGAAACGGCGATTGGGTGAAGCCGAGCGAGCGTTGGCCGGCAAGACCTCGGATCGGGAGCTAGTCGAACAGGCGGTCAACAGCGACGCGGTGATCCGCGAAGAACGGGAACAACTCAAACGATTGCAGGCCGAATGGCGCGAGAAACTTCGTCAGGCCGAGGTGGAGTTGGCGCTCGAGCGAGCCAAGATCGCCCGGCAGCGCGCGGAGATCGAGGAGTCGCGGTCTGCGGAAAAATCGCCCCAAGAGCCGACGTCCGCCGCGCCGTCGGTCAACGCCGAATCATCGCGCCACGGACGGTGGCTGGCCCGACTGGGGCTGACCGACGCGGATCGAGAACCTCGCCGACATTTGTAGTTGGTGCGAGAGGTGCGCCGCGTCCGCGGTCCCCTCCATAAGGTGGACCTCTTGAAAGCTGCCGAAGGGCGCGGAAGAATTAGGTCGGGGTGGAATCCTTAGGGGTAGGCTTTTCGCGGAGGTCATCGTCCATGAAAATCGTTCCGATTGGCGCCAATGTCGTCGTCCGACGATTGCCGAGCGAGGAAAAGACCGCGGCGGGAATCGTTCTGCCCGACGCCGCGAAAGAAAAACCGCGCCAAGGCCGCGTGTTGTCGACCGGCGACGGTCGGCTGTTGGCCAACGGCCGTCGAGCCGCCCATCAAGTGTGCGAGGGCGACCGCGTGTTGTTCGAGCGCTACGCCGGGACGGAGGTGACCGTCAACGGCGAGGAGCTTTTGATCATGGGCGAGGAGGAAATCCTGGCCATCGTCTCGTGACGGCCGGGCCAACGACATTTAAGCGATAGGAGGGCCCATCATGGATCTTTTGCAGGCCATTGCACAACGGCACAGCTATCGCGGCAAGTTCACCGACACCGCCGTTTCCCGCGACGATTTGCGGATGATCGCGCAAGCTGGGCTGGACGCCCCCTCGGCCTGCAACGGCCAGGTGGCGTCGCTGGTGGTGGTCGACGACGTGCCGTTGGTGCGCGAGATCGCGGCGATCGTCGACAAACCGGTTTGTTGGACGGCCAAGGCGATGATCGTTTGCGCGGTGGACCCGCGTCCGGTGTTCGCCGATTTATCGTTCGCCGCCGAGGACTGTGCGGCAGCGGTCGAAAACATGCTGCTGACGATCACGTCGCTGGGCTACGCCAGCGTATGGCTGGACGGCGTGCTGAGACGCGAGCATCGCGCGGCCCGCATCGCGAAGCTGCTGGGCATTCCCGACCGCTTGACGGTTCGGGTGCTTTTGCCGATCGGCGTGCCGGCCGAACCGGTCTCGGGCATCGAAAAGTTGGCGTTCGACCGGCGTGCGTGGTTCAATCGATATGGCGGAGAGGGGTGAAATCGGTCATGTCCGACGCCGCCCAGCGCCCTACGCGCGATCAGTTGGTCAGCCGCTATCTCGATCAACTGCCGTATCCGCCGTATCCGATTCAGGAAGAGGCGTTGCTGGCGTGGTTCGCCTCGGACCAAGGCGTGTTGGTCTGCACGCCCACGGGCACCGGCAAGACGCTGATCGCCGAGGCCGCACTGTTCGAGGCCTTGCACACCGGCACGATCGCGTATTACACGACGCCGCTGATCGCGCTATGCGAGCAGAAATTCCGCGAAATGCAGACGGCGGCCGTTCGCTGGGGATTCGCTCCCGAGGACGTCGGATTGGTGACCGGCAATCGCCGCGAAAATCCCGACGCTCGGGTGTTGGTCGTTGTGGCCGAGATTCTGCTGAACCGTCTGCTGCACAACAAGAGCGAACAGTTGGCGGCTCGAGACGTCGCGGCCTCCGGCGACGAATCCCCTGCCCCGCTGTTCGATTTCGATCAGGTCAGCGCGGTCGTGATGGACGAGTTCCACAGTTTCGCCGATCCCGAGCGCGGCATCGTGTGGGAGCTGTCGTTGGGGCTGCTGCCGGCGCACGTGCGGACGCTGTTGCTGTCGGCCACGGTAGGCAACGCGGCCGAGTTTTTGCAGTGGCTGCGGCAGAGCCACGATCGGCGGTTGGAGTTGGTCTCGGGCGACCAACGCAAAGTGCCGCTGCGCTACCACTGGGTTGGCGACATGCTGCTGACCGAGCAGTTGGAGGCGATGGCCCAAGGCGACGATCCGACGCGCATGACGCCGGCCTTGGTGTTTTGCTTCAATCGGGAGGAGTGCTGGACGGTCGCCGAGCAGCTGAAGGGCAAAGGCGTGTTGGCCGACGGGCAGCAGAAGCGGCTGGCCGCCGAGTTGGAAAAACACGATTGGTCGCAAGGCGCCGGGCCGAAGCTCAAGCAACTGTTGATGCGCGGGGTCGGCGTCCATCACGCCGGCGTGTTGCCGAAATATCGCCGCATCGTCGAGGAACTGTTTCAGCGGAAATTGCTGTCGGTGGCCACGTGCACCGAGACGCTTTCGGCGGGCATCAATCTGCCGGCCCGGTCGGTCGTCGTGCCGAGCATTTTGAAGGGGCCGCCCGAGAAGAAAAAGCTGCTCGACCCGAGCACGGCCCATCAGATTTTCGGCCGCGCCGGCCGTCCGCAGTTCGACGTCGAGGGGCACGTGTTCGTGCTGGCCCACGAGGACGACGTGAAAATCGCCCGCTGGCGCGAGAAGTACGATCAGATTCCCGAAGACACGAAAGACCCCGGGCTGTTGAAGGCCAAAAAGGCGCTCAAGAAAAAGATGCCGACGCGCCGGGCGAACGAACAGTATTGGACCGAGGCGCAGTTCCACAAACTGTGCGCGGCGCCGCCGGGCCACCTGCACAGCCGCGGCGCGATCCCCTGGCGGTTGCTGGCTTATCTGCTCGACGCGTCGCCCGAAGTGGAGCGGATCCGCCGTCAGATCGGCAAGCGGCTGATGGACGCCGTGCATGTCGAGGCCTGCCAACGCGAGCTGGATCGGATGTTGATGACCTTGTGGCGGGCGGGCTATGTGACGTTGGAGCCGGAGCCGCCGACGGCCGACCAATTGGTCGAGATGCAGGCCGCCGCCGAGCAGACCAAGCAGCGCGAAGCGAAACGGTTGGAGTTTAGTTTTGGGTTTGCCGAAAAGCCGGCGACCGCCGAACCGCCGCGATACCATCCGATGTGGGCTCGGCCGACCGATCGGCTTCCGCTGCTTTCGATGTTTCGGGGCATCCATCCGCTCTATGCGGTGTTTTTGGTGAATCAACTGGGCGTTGCCGATCGCAATGAGCGGATCCAGGCGATGGAAAGCGTGTTGGAGTTGCCGCGATCGGTGGGCCGGTTCGTGCGCGTGCCGCGGCAAGACGAACTGCCGCCCGGTCCGTTGGCCGTTGGACGGCTCGACGCACAACTATTGCAGCTCGGGCTGGTCACGCCCGAAGAGTTGTCGCCGGCCAATCGCGATCCGGACGAGGACCGGCATCGCCGCACGTTCGACGAGGACGAACGCACGTGGGTGTTGACGCTGGCCGAAAAGTTACGGCGGCTTTTCGATTACGATTTTCCGGGCGTCCACGATTTGCGAACCGCGCCGGTGTGGGCGGCCGGCGAGTTGCTTCAGTTTGGCGGCGATTTCAACAAGTATGTGACGAGCAAATCGCTGCAAAAGCAAGAGGGTGTGATTTTTCGCCACCTGTTGCGGTTGATTCTGTTGGTGAACGAGTTTGTGCGGATTTGCCCTCCGGACGTGGCCGAGGCAGATTGGCGGACCGAGTTGAACGACATCGCCGGGCGACTGACCGAAAGCTGCCACCGTGTCGATCCGGCCAGCACCGACAAGGCCCTTGAAGAGGTTGA
>JAJFVC010000032.1 GCA_021372005.1 Planctomycetaceae bacterium
CCCAACCGGATGGATTCAGCGTCAGCCAAAGCGTCGTGCCAAACAGCAACACGGCCAAGGCGGTCAGTCCGATGGACCGCAGCCCCATCAGCCACGCCAGCACCGCCGGAAACAAAATGGCGGCCAGCAAGATGACGACCATCGCCACTTCCGCATGAACCCGGCGAAACCTAGGCATCAAGCTGGCCCTCGCATCGACGAATTGCTCCTTCATGTGAACGACCAGGCCCATATACAAACCGAAAAACGGCCAAACCGCGAATAACGCAATATTTCTGCGATGAAGATCGCCTGACTCGACAAGAATAAACGCCACGGCGGCCACGAGACCGAAAAAAAGGAGCCAGGTCAACGGCGTCGAAAACAACCGACGCGGGTAGGTTAGCAGAACTTGCGCGAATGGATTCAACGCGACCACGCGCTCAGAACGGTCCGACGACATGACTCAGCCTCCGGCGTGCATCTCTAAAAAACTCTCTTCCAGATTGACGTGCGTCTGCTCTTTCAGATCTTCCAACAATCCGTGCCAAGCGACGCGACCGGACTTCAAAATCGCCACCCGATCGGCCACATGCTCCAAGTCCGACGTAATGTGCGTCGAAAAAACCACCGTGCGGCGGCCGGGCTCGGCCAACTCGATGAGCAGTTGCAAAAACTGACGCCGAGCCAGCGGATCCAGACTCGCCGCCGGTTCGTCCAACAGCAACAGGTCGGGCTCATGGGCCAACGCCAACAGGATGGCCAGTTTTTGGCCCTGACCGACCGACAACGGACCGACGCGATCGTCCAGCGGAATCGCCCATTGCTCGACCAGTCGGGCCGCCAACTCGTGGTTCCAATTCGGATAGAACGCGGCCGTGTAGTCGATCAGGTGACGCACCCGCATCCACGGATACAACCCGATCACCTGCGGCACGTAGCCAATCCGCTGTTTCGCCTCCGCGTCCAGCGTCCAAGCGTTTTGGCCCAACAATCGGGCCTCGCCAGCCTGCGGACGAATCAAGCCGAGCGCACACTTCAGCAGCGTCGTCTTGCCCGCGCCGTTGGCGCCCAAAAGCCCCAGCACCGAACCGCGCGGCACGGCCAGATCGACGCCCATCAGCACGGCCTTCTTGCCGAAGGATTTCACAAGGCCACGAAGTTCCACCGCCGCGTCCGTCATGATGAAAACTCCTCTGAAGATTTTTGTTTCGTTGGGTCGTCGTTCGGCGGCCCTTGGCTCGCTGGCGCGTCGAACGCCTCACGGATCAACTCGTCCAACTCGGCCCAGTCCACGCCGAGCAGTTTGGCCAACTCGACCGTCTTGCCGATCTGTTGATGAAGCACCCGGCGCTGCGATTCCATCTGGCCGCCGGGCACACGATCGGCCACAAAGGTGCCGTCACCGTGACGACGTTGCAACAGCCCCTCAGCAGTGAGGCGTTCGTAGACTCGCAGGACCGTGTTTTGGTTGACCGACAGCTCGGCGGCCAACACGCGGACCGAGGGCAACCGATCGCCGGGCTTCAGCGAACCGCTGGCGCATTGAGCCCGAATCTGCGCCGCAATCTGCCGCGTGATCGGCATGCCCGACGATGTTTCGACTCGAATTCGCACGGCAACCCCTCAGCTGTTTACACTACTATAACACCATTCACCATGCTGTCAAGGGGGTGTCGCCCGAAATCGAGAATTGCCGACCCAAGAATCAAGAAAAACCGATGGGACGGTCACGAATGTCCGTCCCACCGGTCCCCTGATTTGTTGTTCTGCGAGCGATCGCACTCGTTAACGAGTGACCCGATCGACCATGAACGTCGAGTTGTCCGCCGTGCCGAGCATCGGACGATACGGATTCTCCGGCTGGCACTTGGCGCTTTGGCCCGGGTACCACACCAACTGCATCGTCAGGCCCCAGCCCTCGCGCTCTTGCGAGACCGTGTCGCGCTGGCCGGTGATTTTGCCGTTGGGGATCAAGTAGGTTAGCCGGTTTTCCAAAGCGAGCCCACGTCCGAGCGGCAGCCAAAGGTTGCCGCCGACCAGACCATCGCCGTTGCTGGTGGCTCCGCCGAACACCCGGCCGTGGCCGCCGTTCTCGAACTTTTGGCCGACGTACATCGTGAACATGTCGGTCGACTCCAGCTTGCCGGCCACCGTACGGCCGACTTCGTACCGATCACTGTTGATGCTAAACGCGCCGTAAAAGCCCGTTTCCCATCCACGGCAAAACGCCACGCCCAAATCGCACCGGATCTGTTGCAGATCGGCGTTTTGATAGTAAATGTCGTGGAGGTAATCGTAGACGACGCCCCATTGCAGCCCGCCGCACGGATCGGCGTTTCGGAAAATGCCGGTTGTGACGAAGTACTGCTTCCGATAGGGCAAATCGCGATATTCCGTTTCCTCATTCCGAGCGCTCGAAAAGCTGCTCTGAACGAAATTGGCGCCGATCTGATAGCCGCATCCCCACGGATCGCCCAGCGGACGAGCCATGTTGACGCCTTCGTTCACGCCGAAGTCGCCATTGGAGCCGCGATCCATCGGACCTTTGAACGCATCGGCACCGGCGAACACTGAGATGCCTCGCAACAGCGGTCCGCAACAGCCGTCAAATACTTCCCAGCCGAAATCGCAACGCTCGCCGCAGGCCGGCCCTTCGCACGCGTTGCACGCGTCGCAGCTCGAACCGTCCTCGACCATCTCGCCGTCTGTGGCGCCGCCGTTGCAGCTGGCGCATCGGCGACCGCCGCGGCCGGTGTCGGCGAAGGGGCCTTCGCTGGCGATCGGCTCGAACGGCTGCGCTTGGCCGGGCGGAATCACTTCCGCATCGGTGGCCAACGGGGCCTGACGCTTCGCGGCCGGCGACTTCACGGTCGAACCGGACGACTCCATCACGACCTCGTCGCCATAGGCTGAACGATGCGCCGTCTGATACGTCCCACCGCGCTGCGACGATTGCCATTGCAGCGACTGCGGACGCCGCAAAACGCGATCTTGCCAGTCGACCTGCGTCACCGCCGAGGCTTCGTCGTCGCTCTGCTGCACGCTTTGCGACGATCGGGCAGGTTGCCAAGATTGGGCCAAGGCCGTCCCACACACCGAGACGCCCAGCACCAAGCCGAATAACCGAAGTTTGGTCACGTTCATCACAAGTCCTCCGATCAGGGGGTCGGCTCACGGACCTACCGCGACCGATCTGCAAACGGCAAACTTATCGGAGCTTACGTAG
>JAJFVC010000042.1 GCA_021372005.1 Planctomycetaceae bacterium
GGCACCGAGGAGGCCGTCACCGCCGCCAGCCAGTTCACCCCACTGGTCGATTGCAGTTCGACCGACGCCGGATCCAGCGAGCCGATGGAATTCCCCTCCGCATCGACCAGATCAATCCCCGTAATGCCCTGCCAGGTGATCGTGTTCATCATGTCCAGCAAGCTGCTCGTCGTCGTAACGCCGATCGGCAAGGTATTCCACCAAAAACTGTAGTAACTGCCTACGTCGACCTCCGACCCAACCACGCAGCGCGTCGTCTGCCCAAACGTGAAGGGGATGTCCACCGTGATCGTCTCCGAGAACTCGACATTGCCCGTCGTGATGGGATCCGCCGAGAAGTCGTTGTAAGACCACGAACCGGAGCTTTCTTGAACACCCACGGTACAACTGAGCGCAACATTGCCGAGCGATGCGTCGCTGGGCCAATCACTGCTGCGCACGCCGTGAAATTGAACGGCTGCGTGCAAGACGCCAGACTCGCCGTTGTGTTCGGCGTTTTGAATCGTAATGTTATCGGCCCATGCCGTGAAGACGTTTCCGCGCCCGATGAAAAACGGATTGGTCGCGGAAGCAACTTCTTGATAGTCGAGTTCTGCGGTGGTGACAATCTGATTCTTGCTCCACCCCATGCCGCTCCACGCAGCCACGTTCGCATACGCACCGATGGACGAAGCCGCCGAGTACGCCACGGAAGAGTCGTGGTAGTCGTAATTTGCGGATGAATCGCTGCTGGCCATTACAGCGTCGTTGGTGTAATAGCCGGCGCTGGTGGAGCAGTAGTGTCCCGACTGATACGGAAACTCACTGGCGTCATTGATTTCCGGTAACGTCGCCCCCGCCGGAGCGACCGTCCACAAAAGACCCAGCAAGGCCAAGAAACCACCACAGTGGACGGGGCATCGGCCGAAGATGCCCAACCGAGAAGAAATGAACCGCATGCGCGCTGCCTCCTAACAAAAAAAGTTACGTAAGTTTACACACCACCCAAAAGAATTATTTCACAACGCGACCATTCTTACTGAACCAACCCACCTTGTCAATCCCACCTCAGCCCCGACATGTCGAAAATCGGTAGATGCACGTGTGGCGATAGGTTTGGTCGGGTCGCAACACGACCGAGGGGAACTCGGGATAGTGGACAGCCTCGGGCGGACGGCCGGTTTCCAAGCAGACGCCGGCGTGTTTGTGATAGACCTCGCCTCGTTTGCCTGGCAACCCCGTCAGATAGTTGCCCGTATAGACGACCAATGCCGGCTGGTTGGTCAGCACATCCAGCGAGCGTCCCGAGCCGGGGTCCTGCAAGGTCGCCACGCGGCGCAACTGGCCGTCGTCCTCGCCGCATCGCAAAAAGCAGAAGTCGTAGCCACCTTCAATCTGACGGATCCGCTGGCCGATGGCCGTCGGGCGGCTGAAATCATTGGGCGTGTCGGCCACGGGCAAGATCGTGTCGGCCGGTCCGCCCGGCGTTTTCGGGGTGATCCAACGATCGACGTCCATTTGAAGCACGTGGCCCAAAATGTCGCCGCATCCGCTGCCGGCCAGATTGAAATAGCCGTGATGCGTCAGGTTGACCAGCGTCGGCCGATCGGTCGTCGCCGTGCATTCGATCTTTAGTTGGTTGTCTTCGGTCAAAGTGAACAGGGCCGCGACCTGCAGATTGCCCGGATAGCCCTGATCGCCGTCGGGGCTGTGCAAGGTCATTCGGACGGCGGGCGATGGACCGTCCGAAACCGGTTCGGCCGTCCAAATCTTCCGACTGAAGCCGACCTGGCCGCCGTGCATGTGGTGTTCGCCCTTGTTTTTCACCAAAGAATGCGACTGGCCGTCGAGCGTAAACCGGGCCCCGGTGATCCGAAAGGCGACCCGGCCCACCAAACAACCGAAATAAACATTGCCGGCGTCGTACTGCTTGGCGTCGTCGAAGCCCAACACCACGTCGGACAGCTTGCCGGTTCGATCGGGCATCCACAGCTCCGAGACGGTCGCGCCGAGAGTCAGAAGCCGAACCATCGCGCCGCTGGCGTTTTTCAGCGTGTAACGATCAACCGATTCGCCGGAACCACTGACGCCCCACGCTTCTTTTTCGAGCATTTTTCCATTCCTCTCGGTTGGAACGGACCCGTGATCCGCCCCCCCAAAAAAACCACCGGCTTGCAATCGCCCCATCCTCCGATCCCGCGCCGTTCGGCTAGCCCGGCGGCCACGTGAGCCGACGACCGCCGAGCAAATGAAAGTGCAGGTGCATCACCTCTTGGCCGGCGTCGCGCCCACAGTTGGCCACCACGCGATAGCCGTCCGTCAGCCCGTATTTCGCGGCGATGGTCGGCATAACCGCCAACAAATGTCCGATCAGCGGGGCGTCGGCCTCGGTGATCGCGTCAACCGAGGCGATCTCGCGCTTCGGAATCAGCAGCACGTGAACCGGCGCCTCCGGATGAATGTCCTCGAACGCCAGACATTGCTCGTCCTCGAACACAATCTTAGCCGGAATCTCTCGGTCGATGATCCGCTTGAAAATCGTTTTTTCGGGCATGATGTCCTCCTGCTGGGCTGCCAGTATACCACGGAGGTTGATAGAATAGCAGCCGGGGGCCTCGACGGGGAATGATCGTGGACGTCTCGCCGTTTCTGAAACAACCGATGGTCGGCAGCCGCGTGATGGTCACGCGCCCCGTCCAGCCAAACGACGGACTGGTCGAGCGGTTGCGGCAGTTGGGGGCCGAGGTGATCGTACAGCCGACCATTGCGATCGCGCCGCCGCCGGATTGGGCGCCCGTCGACCAGGCGTTGGCCCGGCTCGACCAATTCGACTGGCTCGTCTTCCTGAGCGTCCACGGCGTCCGGTTCTTTTGGAATCGTTGGGCCGAAGTCCAAAATCTCGATCGGTTGCCCTCGGTGCGGCTGGCCGCCATCGGCCCTGGAACGGCCGGCGAGTTGGCCCGTTTCGGACGAACCGCCGACCTGGTGCCCGAGCGATTCTGCGCCGAGGCGTTGGCCGATCGTCTGGCCTTGGAGGCCGCGGGCCGGCGTTTTCTGATCGCCCGGGCCAGTCGCGGGCGCGAGGTGCTGGCCGATCGTCTAATCGCCGCCGGCGCGACGGTCGAACAGATCGTGGTCTATTCAAGCGTCGACGTCGAGCAAGCCGACCCGGCGGTTTCGGCCGCGCTCCAGGCTGACGAGATCGACTGGATCACGGTGACCAGCTCGGCGATCGCGCGATCGCTGGTCCGGCTGTTCGGCAAAAATCTCCGCCGCGCGAAACTGGCCAGCATCAGCCCGCTGACGTCCGAAACGCTGATCGAACTGGGCTATCGGCCCACCGTCGAGGCGATCGACGCGACGATGGCCGGTCTGGTCGCCGCGATCCACGATTATCTCGTCTATTATTAAGCCGCGCAACTACGACGCCGGTTCTTCGGCCGCAACGCGGTCGAGCAGATCGGGCGGCACGCCGATGTCCAGCACACGCACGCGGCCCAAATACGGCGCGGCGGACGGCTCCGCGAATCCGATCTTCGACGCGCCAAACGTGCAGGTCTCGACGGCTCGAACCGTGTGCCAGGCCGGTCGGCCGGTGTCGCAATCCAGCCCGCTTGGTAAATCGACGGCCAGCTTCGGCGCGGCGGCGGCGTTCAACCGATCGATCACGGCGTCCAATGGAGGACGCGGTTCGCCGTGGGCGCCGGTGCCCAGCAGCGCGTCGACGATCCATGCGGCCGGCGCGAGCCAGTCGGTCCATCGGGCCGCGTCGGGCAAACCGGCAAACGGCTCGATCGACACTTTGGTTTTCGTCAGAATGCGGTAGTTGGCCGCGGCGTCGCCGGTCAATTCGTCGGGGTCGGCCCAAAGACCGACGCTTGCCGCGTAACCACGTAGGTTGAGATGCCGGGCCAACACGAAACCGTCGCCGGCGTTGTTGCCTTTGCCGCAGCAAATGCACACGGGCCCGGCGATGCCCAACTGGCACAACACGTCCGCCAAGCCGCGGCCGGCGTTCTCCATCAGCACGAGGCCCGAAAAACCGTAGTCCGCCTGGGCCAGTTCGTCGACGCGCCGCGATTGACGCCGCGTGAAAACATGCAAACTCATTTTGGCTTCCTTTCGCCATGTTTCAGCAAAAATTCCGTGCCGGGGTCCGGCGCCTCGGGCCGCAATACGCGAATGCCGGCCACGTCAGGCAACGTGCAGCTCGACTCGCAGATGCCGCAGCCCACGCACAGCGTGCGGTCGACCGCCGGCTGCTGAATCTCGAACTCCTGCCCGGTCTTGTCTTTCGCCATGAACGTGTGAACGACCGTGATCGCCTTGGTCGGACACATCTCCTCGCAGCGGATGCAGGGGGTCGATTCGGCCCAAGGCAGACAACGACGATGGTCGAGATAGGCCAGCCCAATCGGCCGGGCCTTTTTTTGTTCTTCGGTGAGCCGCGGAATCGCGCCGGTCGGACAAACCTGCCCGCACAACGTGCAAGCAAACTCGCAATAACCGCGTTCAAACTGCAATCGAACCGCCACGCGCGGCGCCATCGCGCCTTCCAAACCGGCCTCGAACCACGACGGCTGCAAAACATTGGTCGGGCAAACTTTCATGCACTCGCCGCAGCGGACGCACAGATCCAAAAATCGCGATTCGTCGTCCACCCCCGGCGGACGAAGCAGGTCGACCGGCGGCATGGCGGGACGTCGCCACCCGGTGACGGCCACGGCCGCAGGAACCGTCGCCCCGACGAGCAATCCGGCCAACGCGCCGCGTCGCGTAAGGCCGCTCCCCGCCCTGCCCTCCTTCGCGTCTTTGGCCACTCGCTTGCTTTTTGCACCTTGAAATTGAAACTGAACCAATCCCTTTGGACAGACGTCAACGCAATCCATGCAGAGCGTGCACGACTCGGGCGTCGCTCCGGCGTCAAGATCGACGGCGTCCATCGGGCAAACCTCCGCACATTGCCGACAGGACGGGCAAAGTCGGGCCGGCGCCCGATGAAGTCTTGACCCCCGACCGAGCAACTCCAGCAGTGCGCCGGTCGGACACAGATAACGACACCAAAACCGTCGGCCCACGAACTCCAACAGAAACGGCACGGCCAGCAGCGCAACCGACACGCCGACCCATCGAAACGTCATCGCGGTCGCCGGCAGCAGATACTTGCCGGCCCACGGCTGAACGTGCGACGCGATCCACCCGCCGTCCGACCACTGAAAGACCGCGTCCGCGCCGTCGTACCACGCGGGATCGACCCAAAACGTCAGCCCGCGAAACAGCAGCGAAAACGGATCGACCCAGCCGATCAACGAAAACCCGAACGCAGCGGCCGTCAACACCGCGGCCAGCGGCAGATAGCGCAGAAACCGAGCGGTTCGCACGGTCGCGGCCCGAAACGATTGCAGACGATCGTACGAGCGGCGATGCCACCGTCGCCAGAGGGCCAACGGGCCCGCGCACGCCAACCGATGAAATGCGTCGAGCAACGTGCCCAACGGACACGCCCAGCCGCAAAAGAACCGCCCCCAAAGCAACGTCAGCCCCGCGAGGACCAGACCCGGCCAACACGCGGCGATCCATTGCCGCGCGGCCAGCATGGCGGTCGCGCCGACCAACGGATCGAGCCGAAACAGCAAGTTTTCGCCGCCGGGCAGCAGATCGGCGTCGTTGTACTGCGTACGGCGGAAAAGCCAGAGAAACAGCAACAACAAGAGCCACTGCGAGACCCGCCGCCACCAGCGCCAAGGAATCCCAAGAGGTTGTCGCATGAGCATCCGTGGCGGAGAGGAACGTTCGAGACGCGGAAACGTCTCACGATCGCTCCGCGCGTCTCCGGTGGTTTTACGTCTCTAAAATCTTCACTCGGCTCAAGTCCATCTCGCCCAATCCCAACTGGTGCGCGGCAACGGTCGAACGAACATCCTCGGGCTTCAGGCCGAACAGCGTCGTGGCGTAGGCGTCCACGGCCACCGGATCGGTCGAGGCGACCAACGTGTCCAGCACTTTCACGTCATCGAGGCTCTGGCCGCCCGGTCCGTTGCGCAGCAGAATTCGCGTCGCGTCGATGATCGTCAGTTTGGGACGAATCACGAGATTCACATCGGCCAGCCGCGGCCCGATGTCTTTATGGAGTTCGCCGCGGCGGCCACCGAGGACGCCCATCGTATTTTTCAGCCCGAGCGTCAATCGGGCCAGGGCATGATGTTTGGCCACCGGCACATTGATGTAGCAATCGCATTCGGTTTCGAGCGCATCGCGATAGAACTCAAACTGTTGGATCGATTTTCCGCCGTCGATGCGAACCGGGACATATCGCTTCGGATTGAGCTGAAAGCATTGGGCTCGCACATCGCCAATCGAGGCCACGGCGGCCGGGATGCCGCTTCGCGCGTAACTGCGGCGTGGATCGTTGCAAGGGCGGTCGAACACCCACACCCGCTTGGCGCCGGCATCGAGACATTGCCGAACGATCGCCTCGACCACCATGGCGTTCGTGTTGGCGGCCTGCTCGGGCGGACGATCCCAACCGATGTTCGGCTTGACGACCACGCGCATCCCCTCTTGGACGAACTTTTTGATGCCGCCGAGTGATTTCAGCGTCCGATCGACCAGAGCCGCATAGTCTTTGCCCCGAACGACGCTCACGACCGAACGCTTCCGAGCGTTTGCCTCGGCGGCCACAATGTCGCGGACCCGAAAGATCGGCGTCGCAAGACAGACGCCGGTCGACCAAGCCGCCACACGTTCCAAAAATTCTCGGCGATCCATAGACGATCTCCTGAAGGCAGGTTGGAAGGAGGGCGATTTTTGACAGGTTCGGCACGCAACCCGTCCGCGCACGATATCGCATTGTAAACCGCTTGGCCATCCGAGGCAAATTTTTACATCCGGTCCCCTCGCCGTCCACGCCGCGGCCTTTTATACTGCAACTTATGGCAGACAAACCGATTACTGCAATCGACTACCTTGCCCAACCGGCAAAACACCCTCCCAAGGCAGTCTGCGCGGTCTTTGGCGACGACCTGTTCTTGCGGCGACAGGCGCTCCTGTGCCTGCGGTCCGCCGTGCTCGGCGACGACGACGGCGACTTTTCGCTGAGCACGTTTGACGGCCGCGCCGCGCTGTTCCGCGACGTCCATGAGGTGCTCTCCACCGTGGCGATGTTCGGCGGCGATCGCCGATTGGCCGTGGTCGAGGAGGCCGACGAGTTCGTCCGCCGATACCGGCCGCAGTTGGAGGATTACGTAGCCCGGCCCAGTCGAAGCGGCGTGCTGGCGCTCGACGTCGACGCACTGCCAAGCAACACCCGGCTCTACAAGTCCATCGCCGCCGAGGGTCTGCTGATCGACTGCGGAACGCCGCCGCCGGCCAAACTGGCGAAGTGGCTCGTGCAATGGGCCAAGCAGCACCACTGTGCGGAGCTGTCGCAGGCCGGGGCTGAACTGCTGGTTGAGTTGGTCGAGCCGAAGCTCGGATTGCTCGATCAGGAGCTGGCCAAGCTGGCGCTGCTGGCCGGCGACGACCGGCGAATCGCCGTCGAGTCGATCCGTCGCTCGGTGGGCGGATGGCGCGCCAAAACCACCTGGGAGATGCTCGACGCGGCGTTGGACGGCCACCTGCCCGAGGCCATGACGCAGTTGGATCGTCTGTTGGCGTCCGGCGAGCAGCCGATCGGGCTGCTGGGCCAAATCTCCGCGTCGTTGCGGCGGCTGGCGGCGGCCACGCGGCTGGTGATTCAAGCCGAGTCGGCCGGGCGGCGTCCCAACGTGCGGCAGTCGCTCGAACAGGCCGGCGTCCGTTCGTTCGTGCTCCAAAAAACCGAGGGGCAACTGCGGCGGTTGGGGCGTCGTCGCGGCGAGCAGCTCTACCGGTGGCTGTTGCAGGCCGATTTGGATTTGAAAGGCGACAGCGCCATGCCCGCCCGACTCGTGCTCGAACGCCTGATCGTGCGACTCGCCGAAAAAAAGGCCCCGGGCCGCGAACCCGCCCGCTGACGCGGCTCAGCCGCCAGCGTTCAACTGTTGCCAAAGACGCATCACGCACGCCGTTTGGGCTTTCGACAACGCACGCCGGGCGTAGGCCGCTTGACAATACAGCTCGGCCAATCGGTGGGCGTCCTTGGCCAGCGGTTCGGTGACTCGCGAGGCCAGCCTCCGCACGAACTCATGCGGCGTCTGGTCCGACGCTCGCGGGCAGCCCCGATCGGCGGCCCAGGCCTCGAGCGCTTCGAAACTGTAGCGGACCAGTTCGGCCGGCGACCAACGGTCCGCCAGTCCGGCGGCGAACGGATCGGCGAAGTCGGCAAACGACCGCCGCGCGACGGCGACGTCCTGCTCCGAATCGCCCGACGGTTTTCGCCAACCGCCGAACCAACGGCCCCACCAATCAAGCACGTCGCGCCAAAACTGTCGAACGGCCGCCGCCAGCCCGTGACGGTGCGTCCACAATGCCCCCAGGGCCGCGACAACCAGCGCGCCGTAGACAATCCATTTGACTACCGCGGCGGACACCAGATTGCCAAGCGGTGAAAGCCACGGCTGGATTCGCCACGACTGGAGTGGATTCTCCGTCCGGCCGCGATCGCCCGACGGCGAACGGTCGTCGGCCCGCTTGGTTGGAGATTCCGGTTCTCGTCTCTCCGAGGTTTCGTGTTCTTTGTTGCCGGACGCCGGGCGAGCCTCGTTGCGTTTTTGGGATTCCGCCTCTTGTTTTTCCGAGGTTTCTGGTTGTTTTTCCTTGTCCGACGGTTCGTCGACCGATTTATTTTCTTTCGATTCCGAGGACGGCGTCCGACGCGACTGCGGGTTTTGGTCCTTCGCGGACTCTCGGCCCATTGCGTGTCGCGACGATGACGGCTCGGGCGAACGGACGTGCGGCCACTCCGACACGGCGTACTCCGGATCGGGCCGCGGCAGGACCATGGCGACCACCATCACGCCGACGATGAGCCAGACGCCCAACGTCAACCAGTGGCGGGTCATCGCCCCAGGCATCGCTTGGCGTCGTTGCCGCAAATAGCGACGCAGCCCCAAAAAACTCGTCGTCAACAGCAGGCTCAAGCCGCTGACCGTATAGACGCAAAGCAACTGAAACGCGTAACGACGCAACGCTTGATCCTCCGCCGGAATGAAAAGCTGTCCGATGCCGAACAGCGCCACGGCGGCCAACGAAAAATAGACGACCCACACGCCGGGCGCATGCGGTTGACGGCGACGCTCGACGAACCGATCCCACCAACCCGACGCACGATGGTCCGGCAAAAGCGATGATTCGGGCTCCAGTTCCATCGTCGTTTCCGCCTGCACGCCGGCGGTGTCGGCATGGTCGAACCCAACGGTCTCCAGCAGTCCGGCGCCGGAATCCTCCTCGGTCTCGTCGATCAGCGTACAGTCCCAGGTGAGCTTGTCGGCGGCCCAACCGACCAGCGCGATGATGCCCAGATTGATCAACAAACTCCACGAGGCCAACGCGGGGTCTTGAAACTCGACAAATCGCTGGACGGCCAACAGCGTGACGAGCCCCAACGGAACGGCGAACAACACCGCGCGTTCGCGCCCCTCCTCGATCGAGATGCGGCCGATCAGCGTGGCCCCGACGATAAACAGCGTGAAGATGTATTCGAGTCGCCCCTGATACCGGCCTTGATAAAACACCTCGAGTAAGAAAAACGTCAGACTGCCAATCAACGTCATGATCAGCGCCGGGCTGATGGCGATGACCAGGTAATCGGTCAGCGTTTTTCTTGGACGATCGGCCATGTCACGACCTCATCGCAAGACGTATTGTTGGCACAAGGTCGGCAGCGACTCAAGGGTTTTCAGATGCCGAGCGTCGATCCCTTCGGCGGCCAACTGCGCGGCGGCCCGCTCGAACTCGCCGTCATCGTAAAGATTCACGATCGCCGTGACGGCCAGCCCCTTGCGCCGCAACAGCCCGAGCGCCGCGATCGTTTCGAGGCTCGGATGCGACAGCAGCGCCACAAGAGTGGCGTCGCGGGGCAACCGGCTGGCCGTCTCTTGGGCCAATTGGGCGAAGCTCAATCCGTCGGTCAGTTCGACCCGAGCCAAAGTCTCCAGGATGCGGCCGAGTTGCTCCGGCCCGCGGCGTGTTTCGACCACGATCGGCCGAAGCCGTTCGCTGCGGTCGTTCATTGCCGCCGCGCGTCGGGCGGCCCGGCGTGATCGCAGGTCATAGTCCCAGCCTTCCTGGCGAATCCGGTCGGCGGCGTCGCGCCCGTTGGTGACCAGGCCGATCTGCTGGTCCATTTGATCGACCGCATTAGCCAGCGAGGCGGCGGCCGTGATCGACAGTTCCGAACGATACGGCTCGTGATGTGGATCGAACGTGGACTGGTGAAAGTCCAGCAACAAAGTCGCACCCGCGACGCACGACGGCTCGAACACTTTGCTGTGCAACCGGCCGGTTCGTGCGGTGGCCGGCCAATGCACGCGGTTGAGCGGATCGCCCGCCTCGTAACGGCGCACGCCGGCGATGCGCGTCGGATCTTCGTACAGGCGATGCACCAGACGGATCTCGCCAATCGGCCGACGCGAGGCCAGTTCAAAACCCTCCAACGGCACCACTTTCGGATAGACCAGCAAAAAGTGCGGTGAAGTCAACACACGATAGCGACGGTGCAATCCGAACAGGTCGCCGGTCTCGACCACCAGCGGCCCGACCTGATGGAACCCGCGACGATTGCAGTGCAACTGATAGAACATCGTGTACTGGCCGCGGCCTTTCAGCATGGCCAATTGCAGCCGGTTGCCCGAAACGGTCAGGCTGGGCGGCTGCCACTGAACCGCTCGGCGAGGCAACACATCCTCCAACAACACCCACGCGACCGGCAGCCAGCCCAGATTTCGCACATGGAGCACGACCGCCACGGTGTCGCCCTCGGCGGCCCAATATCGGTTGCACTCGCGCTGGGCCGACAGATTGTGCACCCAAGTTCGGGTCAATATGCGGCTGACCAACAAAACGCCCAGCAGGGCGTACATCGCGTAGACCGGCAGGCTCAGCCGAAGATTCAGCGCCAGCGCCAACAACAGCAAAACCGCCAGCAGCCACTTCATGGCATCTTCGCAGGGGTTGGACGATTACCGTGAAAAAGCGTCCGGGCCGCCGGTCGACAGCATCGGCACGGACGTGTCTGCGACCACCTCGGCCACGACCGCCGCGGGGGTAAGCTTGCGCAGCCGGCTTTCCGGCCGCAGCAAGACGCGATGGGTCAGCACCGGGCCGGTCAGTTGTTTGACGTCGTCGGGCCGGACGAAGTTTCGACCCGACAACGCCGCCAACGCCTGCGAGGTGCGAAACAACGCCAGCGAAGCCCGCGGACTGCCGCCGAGACTCACGTCCTCGCAGTTCCGAGTGTTCTGCACAATCTCGACGATATAGCGGCGAATCTTCGGATCGACGTGCACCTGCCGCACCGCTTGTTGGGCGGCCAACAGCTCATCGGCCGCGACGACCGGCTCCAACCGATCGAGCGGATTGTCCCGCTCCAACAGTTCGAGCATTTTGAGCTCTTCGTCCATGCTCGGATAGCCCATGCTGAACCGCATCAAAAAACGGTCCAGTTGGGCCTCGGGCAATGGAAAGGTGCCCTCATGGTCGATCGGGTTTTGGGTGGCAATCACCCAGAACGGCGGTTGCAGCACATGCGTCTGGCCGTCCACCGTAACGCGGCTCTCGGCCATCGCCTCCAGCAACGCGGCCTGCGTGCGCGGCGTCGCCCGATTGATTTCATCGGCCAACACCACCTGGGCGAAGACCGGACCCGGCCGAAACTCGAACTCGGTCGTCTTCTGGTTGAACACCGAAACGCCGGTCACGTCGGTCGGCAACAGGTCGGGCGTGCATTGGATCCGCTTGAACGAACAGCCGACGCTTCGTGCCAACGTCCGGGCCAGGACGGTTTTCGCCACGCCCGGCACGTCCTCCAACAAAACGTGCCCGCCGCAAAACCACGAGACCAACGACAGCACGATCTGCCGCCGCTTGCCCACCACAACCTGCTCGACGTTGGCAATGATCTTCTTTGCAGTGGCGGCGACGTCGCTCATGATGGGACCCCCATGGCATTGGAAGACAACAGCGAACGACCCCTGGCAGCGAGACTCGAACGCCGACGAGGCCGCAACGACGGTCAACCGCCGGCAACCGCTGATTTTACGCCGCCGTCGCCCTGGATGTCAAACTGGACGACGGCCTCGCCCGACCGATGTGATTTCTGGTCGTCGATCACCAAGCGCAATTGGTAACGGCCCGGCGCGAGATCCTTGGGCCACCGCACCCGATAGCCGATGAAGAAATCGCGGCGACAATTGCGGCAATATTCCTCGGTCGGCGAAAACTTTTGCTCGACCACCCGGCGTCCCCGCGCGTCCAAGACCTCGTAGCGGCTGCACAACGACGTGCAATAGCCCTTGGGCGTCGGTTCGGACACAAAATGTTCCAGCTCGGCGTAGAGCAACACCTCTTGATTGGGCCGGAACTCGACGGTCTTGAACGGTTTGATGCAGCCGTAGCTTTGCACTTCGGTGCAGAACGCAACGTTGCGAACTTCCAGCCGCTCGGGCGTTTTTGACGTCGGCTCCGACATCGGCTCCAAAGCCGCTTTAGACGCTTGACTGGTTTCAACCGCGGCCGTCGCCACGTAGGATGCCGGCACGACTGCGACGGGCGGCGACGGCAAAACCGGCGTCGCGGGCTCGGGCTGTCTCTCAGGCAAAGGATTCGGCCGTTCGATCGGCACGGCCGCAAGCTCCGTCGTCGGTGGCAGCCGCTGAGCCTGCGCGGTCGCTGCTTTCTGCTCGACTTGCTGGCGATACGCCGCCGTGGAGCGATGCTGTTGGACCACCAGCGGCCAAATGGCCGGATCGCTTTGACGCAAATCCTCGATCAGCCGATCGCGGGCCGCGGGGTCCACAGCGCCCAACCGTTTCAACTCGTCCATCACTTGCTGGGTCTGCTGCAACTCGGACACCGCGGGCGGCGGCACGGACTCCACCGACGAGGGCGACGCCACCTCCGGCGTGTAAACCACCGACGGCCGGGTCGACCATGCCGGACACGTGCAACCGGCAAGCGTCGTCGCAACCAGGACGGCGAGAATCGCTGGAAACCTTGGCATGGCCTGTCCGAGCTGAAAAGGATTTCGCGGGTTCCCCAAAATGGAGGGGCCGGATCTTAGCGGAATCCCATCGGTCGTGCAAGGTGGAAATTCGGGCGGGTGGCGGCCAAACACGCACTTTTACGCCCGGTCCGCCCTCTGTTCCACAATGTTTTCCGCGGCCCGTTGACCGCCGTGGATGCAGTCGGGGATGCCGACGCCGCGGTAGGCGTTGCCGGCCATCGCCAACCCGGGCCACCGCGCCGTGCGGGCTTCGATCTGCGCGACGCGGTCCAGGTGCCCGACGTAATACTGCGGCATGGTGTCGGGCCAGCGAGCGATCTGGCAGTAGCTCGGCCGGCCGCGGATCTGCAACAGCTTGGCCAGCTCGTCGACGACCATGGACTGCAACGGCTCGTCCGGCATCGCGGCCAGGTCCGGCCGCCGCGCCCCGCCGACGAACGCCCGCAACAGCTCCATGCCCGCCGGCGCCCGATGCGGATATTTTCGGCTGCTGAAACTCAGCGCCAAAATCGGGCTCCGCTCGCACGCCGGCACGACCGCGCCCATGCCGTCGATCGGATGGGCGATTTGATCGGCCGCATAGGCCACCGACACGATGGCCGTACCCGAACGCTCGATCGCCGTCAGTTGATCGGCCAGCAGCGCGTCGATCGGCCGCAACAATCGAGCCGCCACCGGCGAGGGCGTGGCCACGATCAGTGCAGAAAAATCCTTGGCAAAAGAATCTTCCGTCGCCGCCGAAACACGCCAGCCGGCCGGACATCGCTCAATCGTTTGGACCGGTGCGTTCAACCTCAGCACACCATGCGGCAGTCGTTGGACCAACGCATCGATCAGGCTCGACAGGCCGTCTCGCAACGTGACGAACATGCTATAGCGGGCGCCGCTTTCGGAGGTCGTGCGCGTTTTGGGGCGGTTTTGCATTTGATGCCGCATCGCGCGGATCAGGCTGCCAAATTCGAGTTCCATCTCGCGGAATCGGGACAATGTGGCCGCGACGCTCAACTTCTCAAGATCGGCCGCATAGATGGCGCTCACGAGCGGCTCGACCAGCCGATCAAACGTCTCGCGGCCTAAGCGGCGACGAAGGAACGACGCCATGCTTTCGTCGGACAGGTCCGTGCGCGGCGGAATAAAATACTCCAGCGCCGCGCGCAACTTGCCCCACGGACTCAAAATCGGCGTGACCACGAGCGGCCAGAGTCGCGTGGGGGCCATCATCAAAAAGCCGTCCGGCAGCGGACACAGCCGACCGCGGCGCACGACAAACGTTCGACGAAACGCCGGGTTGGTGCCCACCAGGCGGTCGCCCAATCCAACGCGACGGCAAAGCTCCACCGCCCAGGGAACCGTCGTGATGAAATTGTCGGCGCTCTGCTCGATCTCGAATCCGTTCTCGTGGAGCGTCGAAATCACGCCGCCCGGCCGAGCCCCCGCCTCAAAAACGGTCAAATCGCAGTGTGGATCGAGCTCTAAGAGCCGGTGAGCGGCCGCCAGACCCGCGATGCCCGCCCCGAGGACCGCGACGCGACGTGAAGGATTGGCGATGCTCATGGGGCGATGTCACGGCCGTTCGACCGCGGCGATTTCGCGGGCCAGATGTTGATAATCCTCGGCGCCGTGCGAATCGGGAGCGTATTGAAAAATCGACTTGCCGAAACTCGGGGCCTCGGCCAGCCGGACATTGCGGCGAATGCGGGTCTGGAACGTCTGGGCGTCGGCCCACGGCGTCGTCTGCCCCCGCGCGTTATGAAAGAAGGCGTCCACGTCCTGGCCCACCTCGACCGCCAACCGAGTGCCGGCGTCGTACATGCAAAGCACCACGCCGCTGAGCTTCAGTTGGTCGTTCAGTCGGGCGGCCACCACGTCGATCGTCTCCAGCAACTTGCTCAATCCGTGCAACGCGAAAAAGTGCGGCTGCAACGGGATCAACACTTCGTGGACGGCAGCCAGCGCGTTGAGCGTCAAAATGCCCAGCGACGGCGGACAGTCGATCAGCAGAAAATCGACTGGCGGCGGATCCTCGCGCAGCTTGTCTCGCAGAATCACCTCGCGGCCGACCACACTGACCAACTCCAACTCGGCCGCCGCAAGGTCCAAATTGGACGGGACGACCCAAAGATTCTCCTCCACCTGGCGACACACCTCGCCGATGCGCGTCTTGCCGGTCAACACATGATAGATCGACAGATCGTCGGGCTTGGGCTCCAATCCGAAGTGCAACGTCGCGTGCGCCTGCGGATCGAGATCGACCAAGCACGCACACAGGCCCGTGGCGGCCAGCGCGGCGCAGAGGTTGACGGCGGTGGTTGTTTTGCCCACCCCGCCCTTCTGATTCATAATGGCGATCGACCGCATCGGCGAAACATCCAACGGAAATCGGGTTATCGCGCGGCGGCAGCCAACTCGGCGGCGCGATCGGTCTTCTCCCAGGTGAAGTCCGCATCGTTGCGGCCGAAATGCCCGCCGTAGGCCGTCTTGCGATAGATCGGCCGTCGTAGATCGAGATACTTGATGATGCCGCTAGGCGTCAACGGGAACACCTTGCGGACGATCTCGCAAAGCCGCTCGTCGGGCACCCTGCCGGTCCCCTCGGTGTCGATCAACACGCTGACCGGCTCGGAAACGCCGATCGCGTAGGCCAACTGCACCTCGCAACGATCGGCCAGGCCGGCGGCGACGATATTTTTCGCCACGTGGCGAGCCATGTACGCGGCGCTGCGGTCCACTTTGGTCGGATCCTTGCCGCTGAACGCGCCGCCGCCGTGACGGGCCCAGCCGCCGTAGGTGTCGACGATGATCTTGCGGCCCGTCAACCCGCAATCGCCGTGCGGCCCGCCCACTTCAAACCGGCCGGTCGGATTGACGTGATACGTGATCGAACCCTTGACCAGGTCTTTCGGCAGCAACGGCTCGACGATTTTCTCGATGACGAATTTGCGAATGGCCTCTTGGGACACTTCCGGAGCGTGCTGGGTCGAAACCACGATCGTGTCGATCCGCGACGGTTTGCCGTCGACGTACTCGACCGTCACCTGGCTCTTGCTGTCGGGGCGAAGCCAATCGACCTCGCGATTTTTTCGAGCCTCGGTCAGTCGTTCGAGGATTTTGTGGGCCAACGCGATCGGCAGCGGCATCAGCTCGGGCGTGTCGTTGCAGGCGTAGCCGAACATCAAACCCTGGTCGCCGGCGCCGATTTCCTTGCCCTTCGCCGTATCCTCATTGACGCCGCGGGCGATGTCCGGGCTCTGACGGTCCAGCGAAAGCATGATCGCGCACGTATCGGCGCAGATGCCCATCTGATCGTCCGTATAACCGACGTCCCGAATCACCTGACGCACCACGTCGGCGTAATCGATCACCGCACTGGTGGTGATCTCGCCGGCCACAATCGCCACGCCCGTGGTAACCATCGTCTCGCAAGCAACGCGGCTGTAGGGGTCTTTGGCAAACAGGGCGTCCAAAATGCCGTCGGAAATCTGATCGGCCAGCTTGTCGGGATGTCCCATGCTGACCGCTTCGCTGGTGAACAGATACTTACCCTTGGCCACGAAAATGTCTCCTGCTGAGTAATGATTTCAAAGCGAACGGGGGGAAACCCGCGGTGAATGGTATTCAAGCGAGTCATTATAGTCAACAAGGGCCGTCGCCCGCAATCGGAGAAATCCCGCTCGAGTACGGCAACCGACTGTGGCGGCGTTGGCGAGAAACAATCCGTCTCCACCAACAAAACACGCCCAAAACACCCACCCCTGGAAGGGCAAGAAAACCCTTGTCGTCGGCCACTCGGAAGATTTTTCCGAACAGGCTGTCCGAACGCATTTTCTTTTGGGGGCGACAAATCGCTGCGATTTTCGGTCAACCGTCGCCACGTTGCGACCGGAAGGCCTCGGCCATGGCGACGAGGTTTTCCCACGGCGTTTCGGGCTGCAGGACGTTGGACGGCATCAACACGCAACGTCGGTCGTCGCGGACCGTCTCGATCAATCGCTGCGTCTCGCGCCGCACGTCGTCCGGCGAACCGAACGGAAGCGTTCGTTGGGACGACACCGTGGCGCACAGCGCGATGCGGCCGCCGTACTGCCGATAGATCGCGGCAAAGTCGAGACACTCCGGCTGAATGGGATGCAGAATATCGAAACCCAATTCAACGATGTCGGAGAGGATCGGATCGATCTTGCCGCAAGAGTGCAAAAAAAATCGGGCTTCGGGAAACTCTCGCCGCACGGTCGACAACACGCGATGCCAAGCCGGCTTGATGCAGCGGCGCCAACAGGCCGGAGATATTTGCATCCCGCGCTGCGTGCCGGCGTCGTCGTACATGCAAAGCACGTCGACCCCCAACCGCGCCGTGGCCAGCGCCAGACGAGTCGTGTGATCTTCAACTTTCCGCAAAATCGCCTCGGCCATGGCCGAACCCTCGGCCAAGTCGATCATGAACCGTTCCATGCCGCGAAGCCACCAGGACCACTCGTAAATGCTGCCCGCGTAGCCAAAAACCGGAAAACCGGCCGCGTGAAACCCATCGACCATCGCCGGATCCGGGTCAGGTTCGATCTCGGGCGACGGCAAGGCCTCGACCTGGCCGACGGTTTCCGCGTTCGCCAGCGGCGGAAGCATTCGGTCCAACGTTCCCTCCACATTGCTGGCCTGATGACCGATCCCCCATTCGTCGAAGGTCGTGCCCGACGGGACCTTCGCGTGCAGCGACGCGGGATCGTCGCCGCCGAAACGGGTCCGCAAGGAACGAATCCGAAAATCCGCGTCAAAATAGGCGGCATGGTCGGTCGCGCCCGTCTTTTCGCGGAACAACCGCTCGACAGGCTCGCTCAGCCCGGTGCAGGCCCCGATGTCAAGCGTGAAGGGGCTCCAGGCGGGGCTGCCCCCCGAGAGCAATACGCGAAGATTGTCGATCGGTCGAGCGCGCATGATGAAGTTCTCGGTGTGTTCGTCGGGACCGTTGCGACTCCGCCCCTTAGGCCATCCCTGCGACCTTGAAGGGCCATTCTATCCGTAGTCGCACTGCGTTGCGTTCGACATTGGATAGAAGTACAATATCAAACATTCGGACCGACTTGCCGTCGCCGGAGATGCCGCCGTGTCGAAGAAGAACAACAAAATGAAGACATTTTCGTCTTGTTCGGCTTCACTGGACCTCGACGCCCCAGGCAAGACAAAATCATACAATCCGCAGGTCGTGGTCGATCCGTCCGAAGAGCGGCGGATCGTGGACTTTCGCCCGCTCGGGTTTCATGACGTCGTTGTCCTGGGCCGCTACCAGTACGCACGGGCCCGCGCGGCGCTCGAACCGCACAATCACGGGAACATGATCGAGATCTGTTATCTGGAACGCGGCCAACAAACCTACCGCGTCGGTTCCCAAACTTATTCTCTTCAGGGCGGCGATCTGTTCGTCACGCTTCCTCACGAATGGCACGGTTCGGGCCGCGCGCCGCAAGGCAAGGGCGTGCTGTACTGGCTGCTGATCAACGTGCCCCGGCGACACGAACGTCTGTTGACGCTGACGGCCGAGGAAACGCAAATCGCCATGGACCGCTTTCGACATCTGCCCGCCCGCCGGTTTCCGGGAGGCAAAGAACTTGGCCACACGCTTCGCCAAGCGATCGAACGGTCGGAACACGGCGGCGATCCGCTCGATCGGGCGCGACTGCGCAATCTGCTGCTCGATTTTCTTTTTGCGGTTTTGGACGCGTCGCGCCGTGCGCAGCGATGCGTGAGCCCGACGATGACCGCGGTGCAACGCGCGATTGCCGAAAACCTCGACCGGCCGCTGCCCCTCCGCGATCTGGCTCGCTGCGCCCACCTGTCGCCGTCGCGGTTCAAGACGCGATTCAAAGCCGAAGTGGGCGTGTCGCCGGCCGAATACGTCCTGCGTCAGCGGATCGCTCGCGCCAAACGATGGCTCCGGCAGCGCGATCGCTCCGTGACCGAAATCGCCATGCTTCTCGGTTTCAGCACCACGCAATATTTCGCCACGGTTTTCAAACGCTACACCGCGCAGACACC
>JAJFVC010000059.1 GCA_021372005.1 Planctomycetaceae bacterium
TCTCGGCGGGGTCCGTCGATCTTTTTGTCGGTTTTTACGATTCCTTCCCGGCAGAAGGCTTGTCAGCCGTCCGATAAATAGTTAAATTACGGGTTTCCCTAGGCATGGCAGTTGGTTGTACGGATAAGCAGACATGCAACAAATGAAAACCTACATGGCTCGCCCCGGTGAGATCGAGCCGAAATGGTGGCTGGTCGACGCCAGCGACAAAGTGGTCGGTCGATTGGCGAGCGATCTGGCGATGGTTTTGATGGGGAAAAACCGCCCCACCTACACGCCGCACGTCGACAACGGCGATTACGTCATCGTAATCAACGCCGACAAGGTCGTGTTGACCGGCAAAAAGTGGGACCAGAAGGAATACGCCTGGTACACGGGCCATCCCGGCCAACGACGCGAGACGGCCGGCAAGCGCCATCAGCGTCGTCCGGAGTTGATCCTTCGCGAGGCCGTGCGCCGCATGTTGCCCAAGAACAAGCTGGCCTTCAAAACCCTCGAAAAGTTGAAGATCTACGCCGGCAGCGAGCATCCGCATCAGGCCCAGGTGCCCGAACTCAAGGAACTCGGAACGAAATAACAAATAAAGGGTTGACCATCCATGGCGGTAGTGAAAAGCAACGACATTCTCGGCACGGGACGACGCAAGACCTCCATCGCGCGGGTGCGCATTCGTCCGGGCAACGGCAAGATCGTCGTCAACAATCGCGGTTTTGAAGAATATTTCGTGAGCATTCGTCAGCGCAACGCCGTCGTGGCGCCGCTGGAGCAGTCCGGCAAGCGGGCTGAGTTGGACGTGCTGGTCCGCGTCGACGGCGGCGGAGTCACCGGCCAGGCCGACGCCTGCAAGCTGGGCATCGCCCGAGCCCTGAAGAAATGGGACGAGCAGTTGTCCGACGGTCTGCACGACTCCGGCTTGCTGACGCGCGACGGCCGCATGAAGGAACGCAAGAAGTACGGTCTCCGCGGCGCTCGCCGAGGCACGCAGTTCTCGAAGCGTTAATCACGCGACTCTCAAAACAACAGAAATCAAACGGGAATGGTCCTCGCGATCGTTCCCGTTTTTTCGTGGACACACGGATTACCGCTTCAGTTCCAACGTGGCCCAAAGACTGGGGTCTTCTTGGTACGGCATCGGACGTCCGACCGTCAGGGTCTGCTCGCCCAACTCACGATCCAACACCGCGTAGGTGAAGCCGAGCGACGGATGTTCGTCCGGATCGAAACCGGTTAGGGCTTCGGCGGCAATCAACGCTTCCAGCAAATATCCGTCGGCGGCGGCCTTGTAGCGGACCTGCAAGCTGTCTTTCGGCGCGGGCTGCGGCGGCTCTTTCGCCCGATTGATCGGCAGCGCGTCGGCCAGACCGCCCTTCTCGGGCAGAAACGCGAACCGGTGACAAAATCGGCTCGCCCGATGCACGTTGTGCACGTCGCGGGTGTCGATCCACACTTGCAGGCCGTCGCTGTCTTCCGGACGTCCGGCCCGACACCAAACGGTTTGCTGCTTGCCCGATACGCGGACCGACAGAGCCAACCCCGATTCGCTCCACGCCGCGCGCACGTCGGCCCAAGGCGTTTTTCCTTCGAGCTGTGAAAAATTCGGCAGCCGAAAAGACTCATCCAGCAACTCGCCGCGGGCAGTCCACAAAGGATCGCGATATCGGCAAGCCGTCGAAAATCGAAACAGGAATCGCGTTGGAAGCAATGTGTCTGTCATGACATTCCCTGCGAAATCGCAATCGTTTTTGCGCAACGGCACGCACCGTCGCCGAGTCTCTCCGCTACTTTGCCGCCGCGAGATGCTCTTTCAAAAATCCTCGCAAATCGCCTTTGCTCAAATCGGCCGTCGTGCGGAACTTCAACCGAATCACGTCGATGTGGGGCCGCTGGCCGTCCAGTTCGGGATCGAGGCCCAAGTCGGCGACGCGTCCCAATGGAAACCGACCCTTGGGCCCCATCAAATGCAGATAGACCGCGTCGCGCCGTTTCGTCTGCACGGCGGCCCAGGCTTCGCGCCGCTCGGGCACGAACACCGGCACCACTTGCTTGTTGTTCCAAAGGAACTGGGCCTTCGGCGCCACTTCGGCCAGAAGCTCCATCAGGTCCTCCAACACCTCGGCGTCCCAGTAGATTTTCTTACCCAGCGAAAAACCCTTTCGGGCGAAGTGCCACACGCGGCCCAATTGTTTCCACGGCTGCAAGATGTCGGATTTCGCTTGAACCTTCTCGGTAAACTTGGCGAAGCCCGCGACCGCCCGATCGACAAACTCCCAAAACTCGGGCCGGTCGATCTCTTCGTAGCCGTGCACGCGCAGCTCGATTTCCTGCCAAGGGCCGCGGAGATTTTTACACCGCACGCGCGGTTCGGTGCCGTAAAGCGGCAGTTCGGGCATATCGTTGAGCGGCTTCAGTTGAAGTTGTTCGACCAACTGGTCGCGATCGAACGTGTGGCGCGACGTGCGAAACTTCATCTTCAGCAGCCATTCCTCGCCGGTGATGGCGTGGAAGAACCAGCCGTCCGACTTTTTGGCCGCGCGAATCTCGACCACGCTCCGCGCGTTCCAATCGGTCTCGGCAAATAGCTCCGACGTCTGTTGAATCCGATCGATCACCTCGGACAAGATGCGGCCCGACCATCGGCACGGATTGCCGGTGCGTCCGACGCGATCGACCGTGTGCCAACGCCGGCCGTCGCTTTCCCACGGCATTTTGGCGTCGCCGCCCACGTCGGTCAACTCGCGGTCGTCGTTGCCAACCGCCTCGGCCGCCGCAAAATCGTAAGGCTTTCGCTCGACGAACGGACCCGCCGCCAGCACGGGCGCCAACGCCTCGGCCGTGTAAGAACGCAGCGGAGAGGGACGCGAAGAGGGGGAAGCGGAAGACGCTCCGCTCTTTCGTTTTCCGCTTTCCGCCTTCCCTTTCCCATCTCCTCTGCTCTGCTCCACGATCTGTTCCGGCGTTCCAGCGGCGACCAAGTAACCGCCTTGTTCGCCGGCCTCGGGTCCCAGGTCGATGACCCAATCGGCCGTTTTGACCACGTCCAAGTTGTGCTCGATCACGACCACCGTGTTGCCCAGATCGACCAACCGGTTGAGCACGTCCAGCAGCTTGGCGATGTCGTCGAAGTGCAGGCCCGTGGTCGGCTCGTCCAACAAATAAAGCGTCTGCCCGGTGTCGGGCCGGGCCAACTCGGCGGCCAGTTTGACGCGCTGCGCCTCGCCGCCCGAGAGGGTCGGGGCCGACTGGCCAAGCGTCAAATAATCGAGCCCCACATCGCAAAGCGTTTGCAGCGGACGGCGGATTTTTGGGATGTTCCCGAACAGTCGGACCGCCTCGCCGCACGGCATGTTCAACACGTCGGCGATCGACTGGCCGCGAAAACGCACGGACAACGTTTCCGGATTGTAGCGTTGACCGCCGCAAGTGTCGCACTCGACCCAGACGTCGGGCAGAAAGTGCATTTCGATCCGCAGTTGCCCGTTGCCCTCGCATTTTTCGCAGCGTCCGCCCGCCACGTTGAAACTGAACCGCCGCGGGGTATAGCCGCGCAGTTTCGCCTCGGGCAGTTGCGCGTAGAGCGAGCGAATCGTGTCGAACACGCCGGTGAACGTGGCCGGGTTCGAAGTCGGCGTCTGCCCGATCGCCTGCTGATCGACGCGGATCACTTTGTTGATGAGCTCGACGCCGCGAATGGCGTCGTGCGCGCCGGGAAACGTCTTCGCACGGTGCAGCGTTCTCGCGAGCGAGGCATACAAAATATCCTCGACCAGCGAACTTTTTCCGCTGCCGCTCGGCCCGGTCACGACCGTCAGCGTGCCCAAGGGAATTCGGACGTCGACGTTTTTCAGATTGTTGTGCCGAGCGCCGAGAATCTCAAGCCAGGAAGTCGCGGAGGGCACGTTGAATTGCCTAGCTTTTTTGGTCTTCCCTCTCCCCTCTCCCCTCTCCTCTCTCCCCTGAATGCGACGGTTCGTCGGGACGGGAATCGCTTTTTTCCCGGACAGATAGGGCCCGGTGACGGATCCGCGGCGTCGGGCCACCTCGGCGGGCGTGCCTTGCGCGACGACCAGCCCGCCATGACGTCCGGCGGCCGGACCGAAGTCCAACAGCCGATCGGCGTTCTGAACCACGTCGCGATCGTGTTCGACCACCAACAGCGTGTTGCCCAAGTCGCGGAGCTTTTTCAGCGCGGCCAACAGCCGATGGTTGTCGCGCGGATGCAATCCGATGGTCGGCTCGTCCAACACGTACAACACGCCGCACAATCCGCTGCCGAGTTGGGCCGCCAGCCGGATGCGTTGCATTTCGCCGCCCGACAGCGACGGGGCCGGTCGGGCCAGCGTCAAATAGTTCAGCCCGACGTCCACCAGAAATTGCAGCCGGTTGCGAATCTCGCGCGTCACCTCGCCGGAGACTTTTCGCTCCGCGTCCGACGGCTTCCACTGCTGAAACTCTTCGAGCATTCGCCCCAACGGCATCCGACACCACTCGTCGATCGTCCGGTCGCGCCATCGCACGGCCGCGGCGTCGTCGCGCAGCCGGCTGCCGCCACACACGGCGCACTCGACCTCGTCGACCAGATGCTCCAATTTCGTCCGGAACGACGGCGAAAGCCGGCTGGCCTCCTCCAACGCCGGATAGAGCCCTTTGAATTGAAACCGGAAAGCGACATCGCAAACGGTTGGCTTCGTTCTTCCCTCTTCCCTCTCCCCTCCTCTGCTTTCAAACCATTGTTCGCCGGTTCCGTAAAAAATCATTCGGCGATGCCGGCCGCCGAGCTGATCGAACGGCACATCGGACGGGATGCCCGTGCCACGACAAAACGCCTCCAACATCGCGGCCAGCAGCGGGTTGTCCGTTTGCGGCCACAACGCGATCGCACCCTGAGCCAAGGTCAACTGCGGATCGCGGAGCAACATCGCGGGATTCGTGCCGGTTTGCGTGCCGAGCCCTTCGCACGCGGGACACCAACCCAGCGCGCTGTTGAACGAGAAATGGTGCGGTGAAAGCGGCTCGAAGCTGCGCCCGCACCGATCGCACACGAAATGCTGGCTGTGCGTTTCGACCGGCCATTGCAACTCGGGCAAGTCGTCCCGCGGAAACGCCACTCGCAGCACGCCGCGGCCCAACGACAGCGCGTTTTCGACGCTGCCGGCGATCCGCGATCGGGCATCGGAGCGGACCGTCGCGCGATCGATCACCACTTCAACCTCGTGTCGGCGGCGGCGGTCGATCGTCGGCGGCTCGTCGACCGAATACGTCTGCCCGTCGACACGGATGCGCACGTAGCCCGACGCCCGGGTTTCCTCCCAAAGCGTTTCATAGCGTTCGCCGACGCGGATTTCCAGCGGAGCCATCAGATAAAGTTTCGTGCCCGGCGGGTGCGCCATTAATTTTGCGATGATCTCGTCGGCCGACTGGCTGCCGATCGGCACGTCGCAGGCCGGGCAGTGCGGCTGGCCGAGCCGCGACAGCAGGATGCGCAGATAGTCGTAGATTTCCGTGACCGTGCCGACCGTGCTCCGCGGCGTATGGCCCGAGTGTTTTTGCTCGATGGCGATGGCCGGCGAAAGCCCGTCGATCCGATCCACTTTGGGCTTTTGCATCTGGCCGACGAACTGTCGGGCGTACGCGCTGAGGCTTTCGACATACCGTCGCTGGCCCTCGGCGTAGACGGTGTCCATGGCCAACGACGTCTTGCCCGATCCGCTCGGTCCGCAACAAACGGTCATCGCGTCGCGCGGGATGTCGACGTCGATCGATTTCAAGTTGTGCTGTCGGGCGCCGCGCACGCGGATCGAGTCGAGCGCGGGGAGTGGCGCGTGGGGCGAGGGGAGACGGGGGGCGGGAGATTGCAGGCCCGTCGGGTGCGCGAGGATCTTTTTGAGAATCTGGCCGGTGTAGGAAATCGTGGCGTGTGCCGGCGCATGGTTTGCGTCTTCCTTCCCGTCGTCCGCCTTCCGCCTTCCGGCTTGACTCTTCACTTTCCGCTCTTCACTCTCCACGACGTGTTCCGGCGTTCCCGCAACGACGACCTGCCCGCCCGCCTCTCCGCCTTCGGGACCCATGTCGATGATCCAGTCGGCCGTCTTGATCACTTCCATGTTGTGCTCGACCACCAACACCGTGTTGCCGGCGTCGACGAACGAGTGCAACACCTTCAACAGCAGTTCGATGTCGGCGAAGTGCAGCCCGGTGGTCGGCTCGTCCAACAAATAGAGCGTCCGGCCGGTGCTTTTCTTGCTCAGTTCTCGGGCCAGCTTGACGCGTTGGGCCTCGCCGCCGGACAGCGTGGGCGACGGCTGACCGAGTTTCATGTAGTCGAGTCCGACGTCGTGCAGCGTTTTTAGTTTGTGGTGAATGGCCGGGATGTTTTCAAAATGCCGAATCGCCTCTTGGACGTCCATCTCCAACACCTGCGCGATCGACTTGCCCTTGTAGCGGACTTGCAGCGTCTCGCGATTGAAACGATGCCCCTCGCAGACCGGACAGGTCACCCAAACGTCGGCCAGGAAGTCCATTTCCAACTTGTTCGAACCGTTGCCCTCGCACGCCTCGCACCGTCCGCCGGCCACATTGAAGCTGAACCGGCCGGGCTGATAGCCGCGCGCCTTGGACTCGGGCAGTTGCGTGTAGAGGTCGCGGATGTCGTCAAACAGCTTGATGTACGTGGCCGGATTGCTGCGCGGCGTGCGTCCGATCGGCGACTGATCGATCGAGATCATTCGGTCGAGATGTTTCAGGCCTTCGATGGTTTGATGATCGCCGGGATGACCCAGCCCTGCGTTCAAGTCGCGGTTGAGCGCCTCGACCAGGATGTCGCCGACCAAGGAGCTTTTGCCCGAGCCGGACACGCCCGTGACGCACACGAACACGCCCAAGGGAATCTCGACGTCGATGTTTTTCAGGTTGTTGTGAGTCGCGCCGCGGACAATCAGCTTGGCGTCGCCGACGGGCCGGCGCGTCTTGGGCACTTCGATCTTCCGGTGTCCCGACAGAAACTGGCCCGTGATGCTTTTCGGCTGCGCGATCACCTGCTCGACCGAACCGGCCGCAACCACGTGTCCGCCGCGAACGCCGGGGCCGGGCCCGAAGTCGACCAGAAGGTCGGCCGCCCGCATCGTATCCTCGTCGTGCTCGACCACCACGACCGTGTTGCCCTGGTCGCGCAGCCGGGCAAGCGTTTCCAGCAGCCGGTCGTTGTCGCGCGGGTGCAGGCCGATCGACGGCTCGTCGAGGACGTACAACACGCCGGCCAGCCCGCTGCCGATTTGACCGGCCAGTCGGATGCGTTGCATCTCGCCGCCCGAAAGCGTCGGGGCGGTGCGGTCGAGCGCCAGGTAATCGAGCCCGACATTGACCAGAAAATGCAATCGAGCCCGAATCTCCTTCAACACGTCCTCGGCGATCTTCCGGCCCGTCGCGTCGAGGTCGATCTCCCCAAAAAATCGCTCGGCCTCGGAGACCGCCATGGCGCAGATTTCGGGCAGCGTTCGTTCGGCGTGCGATTGGAACTCCGCCTGCCCGCTTGTAATGGTGACGGCCCTTGCTTGCGGATTCAATCGGGCGCCGCCGCAGACGCCGCATCCGAGCACGCGCATGTATTTTTCCAACTGGCGTCGCTGCGGCCGACTCTTGGTCGTGCGATATTGCTCGAGCAGTTTTGGAATGACGCCCTCGTACTTGCCGCCCCACTTGTAGCCCGACGGACCGTTGCGCCACGTGAACGTGATGTGCTCGTCGCCGGTGCCCCAAAGCAAGGCGTTTTGCCAACGCGGATCGAGTTCCTCCCAGGCCGTCTCCAAAATCGCGCCGGTCGGCAGCCCGTGCTTTCGTTCGAGCGTTTCGGCCACGCCGCGATAGATATGACGACGCCAACGGCCCATCTCGCGCCAGGAGCCGACCAACTCGACGCATCCCTGTTGAAACGACCGGCTCGGGTCGGGAATCAACCGGTCGGGATCGAACGAGTAGATTTCGCCCAGGCCACCGCATTCCGGACACATGCCCTGCGGACTGTTGAAACTGAACAACTGCGGGCTGGGCGGCTCGAAGCTCCGATTGCAATGCGTGCAAGCGTAATGGGCGGAAAGAAGCATGGGGACGGGCGACGAGGGACGGGGGGCGGCGGATTGCGGCGACGTTTCAGCCTCCTCAAGCCCCTCTTCCTCCACCACCATCAAATTGCCTTCACCGAGCCGCAACGCCAACTCGACTGCTTCGGCCAGCCGGGGACGCACTTTCGAGTTGATCGTCAGCCGGTCGATCACCACCTCGATGTCGTGCCGCATCTGACGGTCCAAACGCAGGTCGTCGCTTAGACGAACCACGCGGCCGTCGACCCGCGCCCGGACGAAACCCTGCTTCATCAGATCGACAAATCGATCGCGATGCTCGCCCTTCTGGCCGCGAACCACCGGGGCCAACACCAGAAAATGCGTGTCGGGCGGAAACGCCAAGATCCGGGCCAGGATTTGCTCGCGGCTTTGAGCCGTGATCGCCCGCCCGCACTGCGGACAATGCCCCCGCCCTACCCTCGCAAACAGCACCCGCAAAAAATCATAAATCTCGGTGATCGTGCCTACCGTGGACCGCGGGTTTTGGCCGCCGGTCTTTTGCGAGATCGAGATGGCCGGATTCAAACCCGAAATCAAGTCGACGTCCGGCTTGGGCATCTCGCCCAAAAACTGCCGGGCGAAACTGGAAAGGCTTTGGACGTACCGACGCTGTCCCTCGGCATACAACGTGTCGAAGGCCAACGAGCTCTTGCCCGAACCGCTGACGCCGGTGAAGCAGATCAGCCGGTTGCGAGGCAGCAGCAGGTCGACATTCCGGAGGTTATGCTCTCGGGCGCCGCGAATGACAATGTCGGAGGCGGGCATGGAACAGTGGCGCAAAACAGGGACCAACAATACAAACCCGTTATTTTACCAGAAAAGCCCGTCCGCGACACGCACTTTTTTTTGCACGGCAAGCTCCATTCTTGTGTGGCAGGAATCATGAAAAAACAAGGAACGGACAGAGGACGTAGGGGCCGATCTTTATTTGCTCGCTCGCTGCCCCCCCTTTTCCCACTTTTCCATTTTTCCTTCCTTACACGGACGGTTGGCCTCTTCAGACGGCCAGCAATCTCGGCGAACCGCCCGCACAAAAATGGAAAAGGACATTTTTCGCACAAAAAACACATCCCATTCTTCCCGCTTACCCTCTCTTAACCAAAACCTTCTTTTCCGGCTAATGTGATCAACAGAATCGGTCGATTCGTTAAAAGCGTCGTTGTCCTCTTATTCATTAGAGTCGAGCCAGCCGCTACAAGCCGAATAGCCTTTAGGTGGGGATTATGAATCAAACTCGTTGCCGAGCCTACGCTCTCGGAATCTTGCTCGTTGTCGGTGGACTGTGGACAGACCTTGGAGCCTGCATGGCCGCCGACGCGGCAAAGGGCGGGCTTCAGCCAATTCCCGAGTCCTCGCAGGCCGTCACCCAGGCGACTCAACCCCAAACGGCTGGGACCGCCGAGATGACCGACGACGCGTTGGACGGCGTGGTTTGCAGCCTGCCGGGTCGTTTTTGGCTGCGAGCCGACTATTTGCTGTGGTGGACCAATGGCATGAAGCTGCCGCCGCTGGTGAGCACCGGCGTTTTGGGTTCGAGCAGCACGCAGATCCTTTACGGCGACGACACCATTCTCGATGGCGGACGATCGGGCTATCGCACCACCGCCGGCATGTGGCTCGACTGCTGCCACGTTTGGGATCTTGAGTTCGACTATCTCTCGCTGGGCGAGTTGGACGCCAATTACACCAGCCCGACCACCTCGGGCAGCTCGGTCATCATGCGACCGTTCTTCGACGTCCAGGCCAACACGCAGAGCGGTGAATTGGTCTCCTCCCCCGGCTTGCTCAACGGCACGGTCTCGGTCCACGCAAAAGATTATTTCCAGTCGGCGGGCGTGTCGCTAAGTTACAATCTGTGCTCGTGCGACGGCTGTTGCACGCCGTGCAACGACCCTTGCGCCATTCCGCTGTTGAATTGTTGCCGGACTGACCTGTTGTTCGGATTCCGTTACTATGACCTGAGCGACTACGTCGGCATCACCGAGAACCTCACCGTCACGGGCGGCACGTCGAGCGTGCTGGGCACCACGTTCCTGATCCACGACAACTTCAACGCCCGGAACCAATTCTACGGCGGCGAACTCGGAATGCGCACGGAACTGTACCGCGGTCGTTGGTCATTGAACATTTTGACCAAGATCGCGTTGGGCAACAATCATCAAACCATCAATATCGCCGGCGAAGAATACAAAACCGTGCCGAACCAATCGACGCAATACTACAACTACGGCATTTTCGCCGGCCGCACCAACGACGGCTCCACGACCGCCGAACCGTGGCCGCACACCTATTATCGCGACGTCTTCACGATCATTCCCCAGTTGAATCTGGAGCTCGGCTACCAAATGACCCGCAACTTGCGAGCGTTCGTCGGCTACAGCATCCTCTACTGGGGTAACATCGTCCGAGCGGCCGATCAGATCGACCTGAACGTCGATCCTCGCAACTGGCCGACGCAGCAGACCGGCGCGCTGCCCTTCCCGGCTTTCACCGGCAGGACGTCCAGCTTCTACGCTCAAGGCATCAACGTCGGAGCGGAGTACCGGTTCTAATGTGAGTTTTCCGGAGAACGGCGGGCCTGTTCGGCCGGCGAGGTCGGCGGCTGCTCGACGATCTTCTGCCAACCCATCGGCGTGAACGCACGGAACGGATCGCCCTTGAACAACCGGAACGGATCGTTCACCTCGACGTCGTAGAACTGGTAAACGATGTAGTCCTTCTCGTTCGGCTGAACCAGTTTCAGGGCGAACGGCGACATCTTATCCTTCTTGATGATGAACTCCGCGTGATGGAAGTTCGCGGCGTCCTGCTGAAATCGCGGATACGCCTCAAGCCGGATCTGGTCTGTTACGCCCGGCGGCGTGACGATCCGGATCCAATAACGCTCCTTGAGCCGTTGCGCCTCGGCGCCGAACAAAAACGGCAGCGGAGAGTTCGCGATGGCTTTGCCCTGCAACTCGGGCGGCAGCTTGTGCTCGATCAATTGCTTCTGCGTCGCTCGATATTCAAAAATCGACTTGCCGTCGCAAATCCAACGTTCGGCCCGAACGTCGTCGATCGGCACTTCCTTGTTTTCCTTCATGGCCGTTTCGACGCGAAACACCCCGCGGTCCGGCGTTTGATAGCGGAGCGAGCCCAACTCGTCGAACCGCGCGCGGCCCGGCGGCCCGAACACCACGTCGTACGTCCAACGCCGAAATCGGCAGTCGAACGTTTTGATACCCTGGCTATGCTCTTCCCATTGGCTTAGCGTCTGATCGACCTGCGTCTGCTCCTCGGGCGAAAGCGTGAACGGCGCCTTCGGCGCGGACGCGGCGGCCGGCGTCGCCGCGGGCTGACGAGGCACGAGCGTCGGCGTTTGCGGCTGAACCGGCTGATCTGGTCCGGCAGGCCCGCGCAACGGCTGCGTCTGCGCGGAAACCAACGACGCCGCAGCCAACATCGTCGCCCAACTGAATGCGATCAAGCCAATCCGCATGGGTTTCCTCCGCGCAAGAGTGTTGGGGAGGATTTTAGCAGGAACCGACACGCCGCCCTAGGGCAATTTTCCGCCTTACCGGCGTTCCGGCGACCAGACCGGCCGCCGCGATTGAGCGTCTTCCGGCCGCGAAGCCGGCGGCAACCGCCGATCGTCCGGCCGATCGCCCGGCGACCATCGGGCCGTGCGACCACCCGGCAACGCCACCTCGATCGGCACGTCGGCTTGAAGCTTTCGGCCGTCGGCCGTTTCGTAGCGGACGAACAATTGCAGGCGATCGTGTTTCGGCGGATCGCCCGGCCAGGCCATGGTCAGGTGGATCGCGCAACGTTCGCCGGAGCGGCGGAACAGGGCTGCCGTTTCGGCCGCAGTGAAGTCCCAGCGGGCCACGCGGGCCTCCTCGCCCGGCAACGCCGGATCGAGCACCGCCACGCTCACGTCTGCCGGCGCATCGACGGCCCGGCCGGCCCGATCACGCGGCTCGACGACCACCAAAATGCCGTGGTCGCCTTGGCGATCATCGTCGCCGACGCCGCCGGTCAGTTGGCGATCCAGGGCGATCGCGGCCACCAGCCGACTGTCGCCGCCGGGCATCAGCGGCTCGGAGCCGTCGCGGGCGGCCAAGGTCATGCGGTGCGGACGCCCGCCCACGCGATCTTCCTTGCGATCCAACGACGGCCCGTCGCCCGACGGATCGCCGCGGTCGGTCGAGGTTTTCGACGGCAACTTGGGCGAGGGTCCTCGCAGATTTTCGGGGACTTCGGGAATGTCCGACGGCACGCCGCCCCGAGGCGATTTGAGCGCGTCGGGCACGTGGCGCGACGGCTGCTGGGGCAGTTCGACGGCCGGCGAGGCGGGCGCGCTGGGCGACGTCCGATCGTGCGGAGACGACTCCGGCTCGTCGCGCCGAGAACGAGACTCCTTGCGCGTCGAATTGGCCTCGTTGCACTCCTGCAACTCGTCGACTTCCGCCCGAAGCCGATAGATCTCGTCTTCTTTCAGACGGAGTTCTCGCTCCAACACGGGAATGGCGGGATCGCAACGGCATCCGGCCGCCGCCCACAACGCCAGTCCCACGACGGCAAAGGCCATGGGTTTCATCGTACAGCATCCTTGCTGGTACTGAGAGCTTATCCCAAAAAATTCGCTTCCGACGCGCGCTTTCGAAACGGTTCCTTCGGGTTTTGAGACACGGTCCGAAGACTCTATTGTCCCGCGTGGTCGATCACGTGGTCGATCAATCCGTACTCGAGCGCCTCTTCCGGCGACATGAACCGATCGCGGTCCGTGTCCTGTTCGATCTTTTCCAAGGGATGGCCCGTGTGCTTGATCAAAATGCTGTTCAACCGTTCCTTGATCTTGGTGAACTCCTTGGCATGGATGAGGATATCCTCGGCGGTGCCCTCGGCGCCGGCCAGCGGCTGGTGGATCATGATTCGGGAATTGGGCAGCGCTTTGCGTTTGCCGGACGTGCCGGCGGCCAACAGCACCGCGCCCATCGACGCGGCCTGACCGATGCAGTACGTGGCCACGGGGCAATTGATGAATTGCATCGTGTCGTAGATGGCCAATCCCGCCGAAACGCTTCCGCCCGGCGAGTTGATGTACATGTGAATGTCGCTTTTCGGATCCTCGGACTGGAGGAACAGCAGTTGCGCGACGATGGCGTTGGCCACTTCGTCGGTGACCTGCGAGCCGAGGAAGATAATGCGGTCCTTCAGCAGGCGGCTGTAGATATCCATCGCCCGCTCTTCGCGGCCGCTCTTTTCGATCACAAAGGGAATTAGAGGCATGGCTGAAAGGGGATTGGGGGTTAGGGGTTGGAGAGGGAAAACTGCCGGACGCGAGGTCCCATTACTTTCCGTTCTCCTCGTCGACTTCCACTTTCTGTTTGGTGAGGATGTCGTCGACCACTCCATATTCCTTGGCCTGCGCGGCGGTCATGTAAAAATCGCGGTCCGTGTCCTTCGCGATCCGCTCGATCGGCTGACCGGTGTGGTTGGCCAAGATCGAGTTCAACACCTCGCGGGTGTGCAGGATTTCGTTGGCTTGGATTTCGATGTCGGACACCTGGCCGCCCACCTGGCCGTAGGGCTGGTGGATCATGACCTTGGCGTTGGGCAGCGCGAACCGCTTGCCTTTGGCGCCGCCGGCCAGAAGGACCGCGCCGCCGCTGGCCGCCAACCCGACGCAGTAGGTCGCCACCGGGCAACTGAGGATCTGCATCGTGTCGTAGATGGCCAGCGTCGCACTGACGCTCCCGCCGGGCGAGTTGATGTAAAAATGGATGTCCTTGCGGCGATTCTCGCTTTGCAGATACAACAGCTTCATCACCAATTCGTTGGCGTTGCCGTCGTGGATTTCGCCTTGCAACAGGATGATCCGGTTTTCCAGCAACAGATCGCCGAGGGTCATCTGCCGCTGGCGCTGATAATCGCGATAGTTCAACCGCGGATCGACGACCGCAGGCCGAGAAAAATCACTCATCATTAGAGATTTGGGGATTGGGGTTGGGGATTAGAAGCCGGAACCAGCCGCCCATGTCGGCGACCGCTCCACGAACGTCCATGTTTCGTCCATGTCACACTGCGTAGGAGAAGTCGAAGTCCGACGCGCGGGCGTCAGACGCCTTTCTTCTCGCCCCCCGTCCCATGCCCTTCGGCCTTCCCTTCGGGCACCTTCTCGCCCTCGTCGTACTTGGCGTCAGGAATGTCGGTCTGCTGGCCTCCGCCGGCGGTCTGATCGATCGCTTCCTCGTCGGCGCGGCGGAACTCGTAGGGCGTTTCCTTGAACTTCGCATTTTCCAAAATGCGCTCGATCACCTTGCGTTCGATGATCTGGTTTCGCAACACGTCCATCGAGCCGCCCTTTTCCAGCCGGGCCCGCACCCGACGAGCCGACTCGCCGCTTTGGGCCGCGATCAGCCGGACTTCCGCCTCGTAATCGTTTTCGTCCGCTTCGACCTTCTCGTCCTCGGCGATCCGCTCGAGAATGAAGTGCTCTTTCAGCGCTTGGGCCGTCGAAGCCGTCGCGTTCTGACGCAAGGCGTTTTCGTGGGCGTGAATCATTTCGTCGCTGAAACCGCTCCGCTGCAACTCCATCACCGCCCGCTGCAACTCGCGATGGCTCTGCCGACGCAGCAAATCGGGCGGCAACTCCCAACTGGCCGCCACGGTCAGGGCCTTCGTGATCTGCTCCCGGGCGCGACGATGTTGTTCGTATTCCAACTGGCGAGCCAACTGGTCGCGAATGGCGTCGCGCAGCTCGGCCTCATCCTGGAAACCGCCCAGCTCTTCGAGCAATTCGGGGCTCAGCTCGGGCACTTCCAACTTCTTGACTTCCAACACCTTGAAGACGGCATGGGCCGTTTTGCCGCGCAGCTCGACGTTCGGGGCGTCCTCGCTCAGTTGGATCTCGCCCTCGCGCGTCTCGCCAGCGCGAACACCCACCATCAACTTGTCGAAATGCTCGACTTTGCCGTCGCGGAAACTCAACGTGGGACGGATCCGGATCACTTCCTCGTCGGCGCTCGACAACGTCTTGCCGTCGTGCTCGAACGTCAGATTGGCCGTGATGTAATCGCCCGAGGCGGCCGGCCCGTCGTGCGGAACCAAACGACCGCGGCGCGCTAAAATGTCTTGAAGCGTCTGGCTCACGTCGGCGTCGCTGAACTCGCGGACCGGCTTCTCAATCGCCAAGCCCTTCCACGGCGGCAACTCGAACTCGGGCCGAACCTCGATGTCGAACTCGAACGTGAGCGGCCCGTCGTCGGGCAACTCGATCGATTCCAAATCGAAATCCGGCTCGCTGATCGCCGACAGCTTTTGATCGTCGTTGACCTGCGTGAGGCTGTCCATCAGCAGTTCGCTTTTCACCTTGCCGGCCAACTCTTTACGGAAACGCGACTCGACCAGCTTGCGAGGCGCCCGACCCGGCCGGAACCCCGGCACATGGGCCGTCGGCATCAACTCGCTGAACTCTTGATCGAAATACCGCTCGATATCCTCATGCGGGACCGTCACGGTAACGTGGCGCTGGCAGGTGCTGCGCTCATCGACCTTCACCTCCAACGCCAATCGCTGCTTTTCGCTCTCCGCGGCGGCGTTGGTCTCGGAGTTCAATTCGTCCTGGGTCTCTTCGCGCTGGTCGGTGTCGGACATAATCAAGTCACGGTGTGAAAATATCGTCATTCGTGAAGGAGCGGGTGATGGGGTTCGAACCCACGACAACGACGTTGGCAACGTCGTGCTCTACCAACTGAGCTACACCCGCAACAAGCCCAAAGACGCCCTCATTTGCTTCAAACGAGGTCCGTCCCACATGGGGCGAGTCCCGAAATTATAGGCTCCCGGCGGCACGGTTCAAGTGCAATTGGTCGTTGGAGCCAAAAATTTACCAACGGGACACCCAAAACCCCCTCGGCAGAGCTACTCCGCATTCAATCTCCCTAGGATCGCTCGCCTAAAGTTTTCTCCTCGACACCCCGCTTGCTTCGCTACGACCCCATGCGGCCGCTAATCCCTACGCCGGAACCCGTTGCCTTGTGTGTTTTCCTAGATTACCATGAAGGCATGGAAGCCTTTTTGCTGGTGGTCGGCGGTAAAGCCAACAAAAAAAAGATCGCGCTGAAGCTGCCTCTGATGATCGGACGCGGCCACGACGCCGGTCTGAAGATCGCGCATCCGATGATCAGCCGCCACCACTGCGAATTATTTGAAAACGACGGACTGTTGATGATCCGCGACTGCGGCTCGCTCAACGGAACGCTGCTCGACGGTCGGCGGATCAAGGAGTCGCCGTTACCGCCGGATGCGGAATTCACAATCGGGCCGCTGACGTTTCGCGCCCAATACGACTATGCCGGCGATCGGCAAAAACTGCCCGCCGCCGTGCTGGCCGAGCCAAGCCCCACCGATCAACCGACGCCGACCGTGGCGGTCGCCCCGTCGCAAACGCTGGCCTCGGGCAAACCGTCGTCCGCGCCGAGTCCTCAAACGATCGCCGAAAAACCGACCGACAAGGGCGCCGACGAGGAAACAAAATCGCCGTTGGAGCCTGCCTCGGCCGACGAATTGTTCGACGACATTTTCGAGGATTTGGCCTGAGCGATCTCAGGCCCGAGCCGCCGGCGGCTCTTCCATGCTGTCGATGTAGCGCCGCAGCCGCTCGAGCTCGTCGGTCACCTTTCGCAGCTTGAGCATGTTTTCAATCCGCTTGAGCAATTCGACTTTGTTGACCGGCTTGCTCAAAAAATCGTCGCACCCGGCGGCCACGGCCCGCTCGATGTCGCCCAACTCGTTGAGCGCCGTGACCATCAGAATCATGATCTGTTTGGTCGTCGAATCGCGCTTCAACGTTTTACAAACCTCGAAACCGCTGAGTTTCGGCATCATGATGTCCAACAGGATCAGATCCGGCTGAAACTCGGCCACCTTGGCCAGCGTGTCGCGGCCGTCGACCGCCACGGCGATCTCGCAATCGAGCCCGTCCAAATAGGCCTCCAATAATTCAACATTGGGAGCATTGTCGTCGGCGATCAGGATTTTGCTTTTGGACATAATCTCGCTCACGGGTTGGTTCGGATCCTCAGGCCTTGGCGTCGCCGGGGACGGGAAATTGCCGGCACAGTTCGGCCACTTCGGCGCGGAGGCCGCTCAACAGCGCCGCGTCGTCGGGCGATCGCAGCGCGCTTAAAATCCAGCCGCCGATCCGCCGCATTTCGTCGCGGCCCATGCCTCGGGTGGTCAAGGCCGGCGTGCCGATCCGAATGCCCGACGGGTCCATCGGTTTGCGCGTGTCGAACGGAATCATGTTCTTGTTGACCGTGATGCCGCAGCGGTCGAGCGACTGCTCGGCGATCTTGCCGGTCGTGCCCAACGAGGTGACGTCGGCCAAGATCAGATGGTTGTCGGTTCCGCCGCTGACCAACGTCATGCCGCCAGCCAACAGCACCTCGGCCAACGTCTGGGCGTTGTCGAGGATGCACTGGGCGTACTGCTTGAAGCCGGGCGCGAGAATCTCGCCGAAACAAGCCGCCTTGCCGGCCACCACGTGCATCAGCGGACCGCCCTGCAAGCCGGGGAAAACCGCCCGATCGATGTCCTTGGCGTACGCCTCGCGGCACAAAATCAATCCGCCGCGAGGGCCGCGCAGCGTTTTGTGGGTCGTCGAGGTGACAAAATCGGCCACCGGCACCGGGTCGTCGTGCAATCGAGCCGCCACCAGACCGGCGTAGTGGGCCATGTCGACCATCAGTTTCGCCCCGCATTCCTGGGCGATTTCGGCAAACTTCGCGTGCGGAATTTCGCGAGGATAGGCGCTGGCTCCCGCCACGATCAGCTTCGGGTGATGTTCGCGGGCCAAGGCGGCCACCTGATCGAAATCGATCCGATGCGTGTCGTGACGGACGCCGTAGCTGAAAAAATGATACAGCTTGCCTGACAAGTTGAGACGCATGCCGTGCGTCAGGTGTCCGCCGTGGGCCAGGTCGAGCCCCAACACGACGTCGCCGGGCTCCAGGGCGGCCAGATACACCGCCGTGTTGGCCTGCGCGCCGGAATGCGGCTGCACGTTGGCGTGCTCGGCGCCGAAGATTTTGCAGGCCCGATCGCGCGCCAGGTTTTCGGCCACGTCGACGAACTCGCAGCCGCCGTAATAACGGTGTCCGGGATAACCTTCGGCGTATTTGTTGGTCAACACGCTGCCGACGGCCTGCATCACGGCCGGACTGGTGTAGTTTTCCGAGGCGATCATCTCCAAGCCGTTGCGCTGGCGATCGATTTCACCGGCGATGGCGGTCCAGAGCTCAGGGTCTTGGCGTTCGAGAGGGTTCATGGGGCAAAAATCCTAAGTAAAACCGCGGAAAACCAAAAAGGACATCCACTTCAAAACTACGTAATGGCCGGCCGTTTGCCTTCCTTGGCGCTTTCGTAGGGCATTTTAGGCTGAAAAGTCCGTGAGCGAGGACTCCGACCGAGCCGACCCACCCATTGTGGATGGATCGGGGCGGTTCGTCAATCGGGTCCGCCGTCCCCTCTGTTTCGCTGAACCTCGAATCAATGCGACGGCGGCGAGGACAAACCATCTTTTCGACAAAAATGCGAACTTTCAGTGACTGGTTTTCGGCCTTTGCGGCAACCTCTCTTGCGAGGGCATGTGTAGCCAAAACGCAACGTCGCTCGAAACGATTGATGACCAAATTGAACGCCGGCCGGCCGCGACTGAGAAAACGGCCGCCCGAACTTCGCCGTAACCCGTTGAAAAGACGCCAGTTGCAGCCAGGTTTTTGAGCCGGCCGCAGTTTGGCATCGGAAGTGCTTTTCCTCGGTTCACGCCATCGTCATCACGCCAAGCTTTCGAGGACGCCGCCTTGTCAACGATCATGAAAACCACTGCCCGTCGCATCCCCGCCGAAGACCCGTCGCTGTTGGAAGAGTCGCTCGACCGCACGCTGATCGAGGACGACGAAGAAGAACCGTCCGCCGACGCGCAGGACGAAGATTCCGCAGACGAACCCTCGGACGATGAATCGGCCGATTCGGAGCTGACCGTCGATACGGAAGCGACGGACGATCCGGTTCGAGTCTATCTGACGCAGATGGGCGCGATCCCGTTGCTCCAACGTCGGCAGGAAACCGCGATCGCCCGGCGGATCGTGCGTGGACGTCGCCACTATCGGCAGTGCATGTTGGCCAACGATTTCATTCTTCAAGCGGCGATCCGGCTGTTGGAGGACATCCGCGACGGACGGCTGCGTTTGGACCGCACGATCGAGGTGTCGGTGGTCAATCTGGACGAGAAAGCTCGGCTGTTGAAGGTGCTCTCGCCGAACGTTCGGACCTTGCATCACTTGATGCTTCAGAACAAGGGCGATTTCCATCTGGCGATCAACCGTCGCCAGCCGGCCGCGTTGCGACGCAAGGCTTGGCGGCGGCTGCTCAATCGCCGCGCGAAGGCCGTCCGACTGGTCGAGGAGCTGGGGATCCGCACGCAACGTTTGCAGCCGCTGTTGACCAAATTGCGGATGATCGCAGAGCGGATGGACGCGATCCGCCGGCAGTTGTCGGTCCCGTGCCGCGAGGAAAACGACCTGGCCCGCGCCGCCGAACTTCGTGCGGAACTGCGCGGTCTGATGCGAACCGTGCAGGAAAGCCCCGCCACGTTGCGGCGCCGGTTGGCCCGAATCGACCGGCTCGCCGAGAGCTATGAGAACGCCAAACGAGAACTGTCGGCCGGCAATCTGCGGCTGGTCGTTTCGATCGCCAAATGCTACCGCAACCGCGGTCTGAGCTTCTTGGACCTGATTCAAGAGGGCAACACCGGATTGATGCGGGCCGTGGACAAGTTCGAGCCGGCTCGCGGCTTCAAGTTTTCGACCTACGCCACGTGGTGGATTCGCCAGGCGATCACCCGCGCCATCGCCGACCATAGCCGCACGATCCGGCTGCCGGTCCACATGCTCGAGAACATGGGCCGCGTGCGCAACGCCGTCCGCGATTTGTTCCAGCAGCGAGGCGGCGAGCCCACGCTCGAAGAAACCGCCGACGCCGCCGGATTGTCTTGCGAGGAAACCCACTGCGCCATGCGGATGGCCCGGCAGCCGCTGTCGCTCGACCAGTCGATCGGCGAACACGACGACACCTATTTCGGCGAGTTTTTGCAGGACCACCGTGAGGCCGACCCGTTGGAAGGCATGAACCAGACGTCGCTGAAACATCGGATCGCCGAAGTGCTCGAAAGCCTCGACTACCGCGAGCGGGAAATTCTTCGGCTGCGATACGGTTTGGCCGACGGTTATTCGTACACCTTGGAGGAGGTCGGCAAGATTTTCTCCGTCACGCGGGAACGGGTGCGCCAGATCGAGGTGAAGGCGGTCCGCGCGCTGCAACACCCGGCCCGCGCCAAACAACTGGCCGAATTCGTTTCGCGTCCGCCGGCCGTTCTGGTCGACTGCCCCACCGGCCACGCCGCCATCGCCGGAAGCGTCTGACCCGGCGGGCGGTGCGTCTTTTTCGCCGCGGAAACGGCCGTTGGCCCCGACGCCGTTCCACACATGTTCAACGGCTTGCCCGACGACCCGCCGCGACCTATGCTTTCCGGGTGTCCCGTCAACGACAACAGGCATCCCCTATCGTTTTCCAAGGGTCTGCGGCGATGAAACCACAGCCGATCTTGATCGCTCCCGGCCGGCGTGTGCGGCTTTCGCATTTCGACGCCGACGACACCGGCGGCCTCCGACGCAAGAAACACGCTCGTGCGGAGTTGGCCGAAAACATCGCCTCGCTGGACGACCTCGGCTATCGGCTCTACGCCGAAAATCGCCGCGCGTTGTTGGTCGTGCTCCAAGGCATGGACACCGCCGGCAAGGATGGCACGATCCGCCACGTGATGCAAGGGTTCAATCCGCAAAGCTGCCAGGTGGCGTCGTTCAAGCAGCCGAGCGTCGAGGAGCTGGCCCACGATTTTCTTTGGCGCATCGGCCGCGTCGCGCCGCGCAAGGGTTTCATCGGCATTTTCAATCGCTCGCACTACGAAGATGTGCTGGTGGCCCGAGTTCATCGCTTGGCGTCCCGGCGCGAGTTGGAAAGCCGGTACGAACGAATCAATCTGTTTGAAAAGATGTTGTTCGACGGCGGCACCACGATCGTCAAAATCTTTCTGCACATCAGCAAGGACGAGCAGCGGCGCCGCCTGCAATCGCGTCTGGACGATCCGAAGAAGCGGTGGAAGTTCAGTCGCGCCGACATCGCCGAGCGGGCCTATTGGGACAACTACCATCGGGCCTATGAGTTGGCCATCTCGCGGTGCAACGCGGAATACGCCCCCTGGTGGATCGTGCCGGCCAACAAGAAATGGTATCGCAATCTGGTTGTCAGCCGGATTTTGCGAAAAGTTCTCGAAAAAATGTCACCCCACTACCCGCTGGCCGAACCGGGCCTCGACGAAATCATCGTGAAGTAGCTCGCCGCCGCTTTACACCGAAGCTTTTGAATTATCTAATTCCGACATGAAGAAAAACCATCGCACCGAACGCCGGCGATTGTACCTGGGCGTGGACATCGGCGGCACCAAAGTTCAGGCCTCCTTGGTCGGCGAATCCGGCGAAATCGTCGGCCGCGAAAAGCTCGCCACGCCGCGCGAAGGCGGACCCGAACGCGAGGTGGCCGCCATCGAAAAGTGCATGGACGACGTCCTCTGCAACAACGGCGTCCGCCCCAACGATTTGACGGCCGTCGGCGTGGCCGTGCCCGGCGTGGTCGATCCCGACCGAGGGCTGATCGTCGTCGCGCCCAATATGCAGCTGACCGGAGTGGCGCTCGGCCCGCTGCTCGAGGCGAAATTTAAGACGCCCATCGTCCTGGGCAATGACGGCAACTTCGGCGCGCTGGGCGAATCGTGGCTCGGCTCGGCCCGAAACGCCCGCAGCTCGCTGTACGTCTGCATCGGCACCGGCATCGGCAGCGGCCTGGTCCTTCGCGGCAAGCTGTGGCGCGGCGCCCGCGAATCCGCCGGCGAAATCGGCCACATGATCATGCAGCTCGGCGGCCCCCAATGCGGCTGCGGCAACTTCGGCTGTCTCGAATCCCTGGCCAGCCGGACCGCCATCGAGCGCGAGTTGCTCGCCGGCCTGTCCTCCGGAAGCCCCAGCGTGTTGACCGAGCTGTGCGGCGGCGATCGGTCGGTCATCCGAAGCCGTCTGATTCGCAAAGCCCTGGACATGCAAGACCCGTTGGTGACCGACGTGCTGCGCCGCGCGGCCGAGGTCTTGGGCCACGCCTGCGTCAATGTGCGCCACATGATCGATCCGGCCGTGATCGTCCTCGGCGGCGGCGTGATCGAGGCGTGCAGCGATTTCATGATGCCAATCGTCGAACACATCGTCGGACGCGATCCGCTGCCCGGCGCCCGCGAGGGCGGTCGCGTACTGCTTTCCGCGCTGGGCGACGACGCCGTCGTGCTGGGCGCGGTGGCCGCCGCCCGAAAACTCGTCGGCCGAAGCCCGTTTAAAAAACGATTTTCCGTCCGACCGACCTACCCCGAAATCAAACGTTTTCGTTTCGGCAAGATCACCGTCGACGGAGAAACCTATCACCGCGACGTCTATATTTTTGTCAATGGAAAAGTCAAAAAACGCGACGAGGCCCTTGCCAAAGAACAAGACGATTCCACCCATAGGATTGGACCCAAGGAACTCGAAAAGGTGTGCCGCGGCGGGCCCGAGGTGCTCTTCGTAGGGGCCGGGAAGTCCAATCAAGTGGAACTGACCGAAGACGCCCAACGCTATTTGGCCCAGCGATCCATCCCCTTTGAATTGCTGCCGACCGACAAGGCCGTCGATCGCTACAATCGCTCTAAGCGCAGAAAAGCCGCGTTAATGCATGTCACCTGTTAAGGGGCTTTACGGCGACCCGGCAATCTGTATAGAATAAGCCGCTCCATAAAACGTCTCTTTACGAAAGCCAATCTGATGCCAAATATCGCCGCCGTCTTAAAAGAAGAAATCCGTCGCCTGGCCCGCAAGGAAGTCCGGGCTTTCACAAGCTCCGCGAAGCGGGCCGCCTCGAACTATCGCAAGGATATCGCTCGGCTAAATCGCGTGATTCGCGAACAGCAAAAAGCGATCGCCAAGCTGTCGAAGAAATCGCCGTCCGCCGACTCGCCGACCGATGAAGAAGAAAATCCGTTGGCCGATGTGCGTTTTTCGGCCCGCTCGGTTCGAGCCCAACGAAATCGACTGGGGCTGTCGGCCGCGGATTACGGCCGTTTGATCGGCGTTTCGAGCCTGACGGTCTACAGTTGGGAGCATGGCAAATCGCGGCCTCGCCAGGCCCAACTGGCCGCCTTGGTCGCCGTGCGCGGAATCGGCAAGCGAGCGGCCCTCAAACGACTTCAAACCCTCGGCGCCGCGCAGAGCCGCAAGAGGAAGGTCCGACGATAACACGACCTCCCCGCCATCAACAAGAACGTCCGCCCAGCGGAATCGTGCCGAGCGACTCGTAGATCGGGCCGTCGGCCGTCAACGTGCTGCTAAAAACCGTCGCTTTTTGCACGGTCATGCGTCCGGCGTCGAACACGGCGTACTGTTGCAGTTGCGCGCCCAGCTCCAAGATGCCCGAGCCTTCGCCTCGCACCCGCCCCAACGTCAGATGCGGCTGAAACCGACGGTGTTCCTCGCGATAACCGAGCTTGGCTAACTCGGCCTCGACGCGATCGTGCAGGACGACCATCGCGTCGGCGCCTTCGCCAGCGCCGAGCCAGACCGTTCGCGGCCTCGCGGCGGCGGGAAACGCACCGGCTCCGCGCGCCTCCAACTCAAACGCCGAAAGGTCCGACGCCCCGCGCGCAACGGCCTCGCATACGCGGTTGATCTCTCGCTGGTGCACCTCGCCGAGAAATTTCAGCGTCCAGTGCAGTTGCTCGGGCGCGACCCATTTCACGTTGGCCGACGACCCGTCCAGCAGCGACATCAATGAAACCGCCCGCGAGCGAACCGCCGCGCTGATCTCGACGGCGACGAACATGCGAAGAGTTTTTTTCATGAGCTTTTCTCAAAACGCGATCGACGCGCGCTCGGGCCGAGAGCGCCGACGACGCCACGTCGGATGCGATCAGGCCCCCGCCATTTTTAACAACGACGCGGCCACGTTGGACAACGATTGGGCCATCCACGCCGGCTCTTGCGAGACGGCCCAAACGATCCAGCCGAACATCGCCAGCGAAACGGCGATCAGGCCCAAGCCTCGCGGGCTTCGGGCGACTTCCTCACGCGCCAACGTATTGCCTAGGGCTGTTTCCAGCCGTCGCCATCCCTGATGGTTTTGACGACGGCCGATGGCCACCAGCGACACGCATCGAAAGGCGGCGAAAGGATCGACGTACAACTGAACCTCCAAACTCGGCAAAACCAAACTGTCGCCCGCCCAACGAGCGTCGACGTCCATCGCATCGACCAGATCGGCCAACACAGGCCGCAGCTGATCGGCCGAAATGTTGTAGATCACCAACCGCGGCCTCAACAACAACAGCGACAACACGACGCACATCGCATAGAGGCCCAACAGCAAGAGCCAAACCTGCGAGCCAAACTGGGCGGCCGCCGCAAACGGAAAGAACAACTCCATCGGACCGATGATCACCAGCCCCGACAGGGCCAACGCCAACGTGGCCGCGTCGCGCCCGCCCGAAACCAACAGCGGACGCCGTGAAAGCTGCACGGCCCCGAGCAACAATAAATAAACGGCCACCGGGCCCGCGGCCAGGCACAAACGAAACGGGTCCATCGCAAAACACCCCCGAGGCAAAATCCGACAGCCCGCCATTGTACCGAGCTCGTACGACGAAGGCCAGAGCCGCGGAACGGACTGCCCGGCAGCGTTCACCTCGCCTCGGCGTAGCGACTCGGCTCCCGATTGAACTGCGTCTGTGTTGCGGCGTTGGAGAACATGTACAGTCGTCCTTCATAAAGGGCGCAACAGGTCGTCTGGCCGGGCGTCCGAAGGTTCCGCTCCGCCGCCAACACCGGATCGTTGCCGCCGCAGGCCGGAATGAACGCCGAAGGATCGGCCAAAAAAGCCGCGCGCTGCTCGGGCCCGGACAACCGGTAGATATAGCCGTTGTGAACCACCGTCCAGCGCAGGTCGCCCTGTTTCCAGACGCCGTTGCGAATCAGCTCGACCGGGCAGTAGCCGTTCAACGCGACCGGCGGCACCTGAATTCCACCGTCGGTGATTTCCACCCGCGCGGCTTGCTCGACCGTCGTGTAGCCGGCCGCCTCTATGTTGTTGTTTCGACCGGAGGACGTCGCGGCTTCGATGCGACTGGCCGCCGCCCCTTGCACGGATGAGGAGCTCGTGTCGACCAGCGCCACGACCGTGCCCTGAACCATGGGACTCGCTCCGGCGTCGCGGTTGGACGCTTCGCTGGACGACAGGCCTTGCTCCGGACGTTCATAGCGGGCGTCCCGCGACTTGGAAGGCGTCTGAATCTTCAATTTTTCATCCGACTTGGGCGCAGGATTCGGCTTGGTTCCACCCTCAAACGGATTGACCGACGGCGCATGTTGCGGCTCAACGGGCAATCCAGGCAAACCGCCATCCGCCGGCGGCGCCGGGGTCTTCGGCAAGACCGGCGTCTTGGGCGAGGCCGGCGCGTCAGGCACGGCTACCGGCGCTTGCGGCGGGAGAATCGTCGTCCGCGGCGCTGGCACGGTCCCGCGCCCCGGACTGGTCGACGGCGACGGTTGATTCGGCATCGACGGCGGAACGGGCAACTGCTCGTGTCCCTCCGGCGTCGGCAACACCTCGGAACCGAACTGCCGCGGATTGGTCTCCGACAAATGCGATTCGCCGGGCCATTGACGCCACGTCGTCTTGAAATAACCGTACTCGGGGACGTTCGGCGTGCATGCGGTCGGACAAACGCGAGACGCGCCCGGCGAAGGCTGGGCCAACGCAAGTTGAGCGACCGCCAACGTCAGCAACATTCCACTCCCGATGATCCAAGAACGCGCCATGGTATTCCGTCCTTTGCTTTTTTCTCGCCTACGCTGGTTGCACGAGGTCTTGCCCTTCCGTCTGGCGGCTTATCGGGCAGCTCCGCGCAGTCGTCCTATCCTACGAGTTTAGTATCGATTCTTGTTGTAATTGCGCCCCATGGTTTGGAATGTTCGAGTGGTGGAGGCGCCCAACGAACCAAGACCCAACAACCGCTCGATCGGCATGGTCAGCTTCGCCAGGTAGTTATTGAACGCCGACACGTTGTCTTCCGCAATAAACACCCGGTCGCCCGGCAGAATTTGATAGTTCGTCGCCGCCAAACCGCCGCGAGCGATCGCATCATAATCCACCGGCAAGATTTGATCGCAGCCCGTTCCGCCCGGTGCGGGCCGCGCAATCCAAACCTGCGTGCTCGACACCTGCGACAAGCCGTTGACCATGCTCAAAGCGTCCAACACCGTGTCGTTGCCAGTGATCGGCAACCGGCGAATGTTGTCGCCCAAGCCGGCCCCTTCGGTGATGACGTAATACACTTTGCTGTTGTAAGCGATGATGTCGACCGTGGCGTCCGGCGAGTCGAAGTACTGCGACAGATGCTTGCGCAACGCTTCGCGGATTTCGGTGACCGTCATGCCGGCCACATACAGTTGACCATACTGGCGCAAGTTGATCATGCCGTCCGGACCAATCAGATATTGGCCGGTCAACGGTTGCGTGCCGGCGGTTTTCGCCAACTGGACCGAGACGTCCGGTTTGGCGAGCATTTCCTGTAACTTTCGGGTGATGGCTTCGGTGGCCTCATCGATGGTCATACCGACCACGCGAACCCGCCCGTAGGCCGGACCAAGACTGACCACGCCTTCGCCCTCAACCAAGAAAAATCCGTCGATCGGCTGGTCGGCGATGGTGTTCAACACGCGGATCTGCAAAACGTCATAGGTGTCCACGCGATAGGGCGGCAACGGCACCAGCTTGAGCATCTCGATTTGCAGCATATCGGGCGGCTCGACGCGATAGCTGGGCAGCGAAACCTTGGCCAACTCTCGCGGCGGCTCCATGGCCGGCGGCACGGGCTTCTGGATGGGGTCTTGGTAATAGTCAACCGCATGACAGCCGGTCAGCGCGAGCCATAGCCCAACGCAGACGCCAAGCCGCAACGTGGAAGAAACAACTGTCATGAGATCTTGCCGTGAAGGTGTTAAAATGGGTCAACTCGTGACTATGCGCAAATAGACATCAAAGTCTTCCCAAACAACGCCGTCGAAATAATCGGCAAAGTCCGAACGAGACTTTGCCCCGATTTCCGGAAAGAGGAAGAAAATGGCTGTCGGCGGTGGGCTATAATTGCTTCGTCGTACGTTTTCCAAGACGGAGAGCCCGAGATCCCCCAGATAGAATAGGAGCGTTCCGTGGCCAAAACACCTGACCAACCCGACCAAGAGCCCAACACCCCTGAAGTGGGTGCATCCCCCTCGCAATCCACGCCGCCGCGGGTGCAGTTGGAAATCGACGATTCCAAGGCGTTGGCGCTTTATGCCAATTTTTGCCGTGTGACCGGCACTCCGGAAGAATTGATCATCGATTTCGGCTTGAACCCGCAACCGTTTGGCGTCCCGGCCCACCCGATCCCGGTCACGCAACGGATCATCACGAACTTCTACACGGCCAAGCGAATGCTGCATGCCCTGCAATTGACGATCCAACGGCACGAGGCCACTTTCGGCGTGCTGGAGACCGACGTGCAGAAGCGCGTTCGAGCGGGCGCCGGCGCGCCGCCCCACACGTAAGCGCGACTTGATCGAATGGAAGTCTCGCTAAAGAACAAGAAAAACGCCCATGCCTGCGGTTCGCCGCGGGCATGTTTTTTTCTTGTCCCCAACGATCCCCGATCGCACGGCGTTTTTTACTTCCTGGGGCGATAAAGATCCGTAGCCACGCCGAGCTGCACTTCGGCCGCCGCGCCCAAGGTCTCGGTGAGCGTTGGATGGGGATGAATGGCGTCGGCCATCTGCTCGGCCGTGCAGCGGCGTTCGATGGCTACGACGGCCTCGCCGATCAGGTCGCCGGCCCCGGGCCCCACAATGCCGCACCCGAGCAACTCGCCCGACGCGGGATCTACGAGCCACTTGGTCAACCCTTCGGTCCGTCCGACCGCATGGGCGCGGCCGTTGGCCGCCCAAGGAAACACGGCCACGTCGACCGTGCGGTTTTGGCGTCGCGCCTCAGTTTCGGTCAGTCCGGCCCAGGCGATTTCGGGATCGGTGAACACGACGGCAGGGATCGCGCGGGGCTCAAACCCAACGCTCCGGCCCGCCAAGCCCTGCACGGCGATTTTACCCTCGTGGGCGGCTTTGTGGGCCAGCATCGGCTGGCCGGCCGCGTCCCCGATGGCCAAAATGTGCGGATCCGTCGTGCGTCGCTGCGGATCGACCCGCAAAAATCCGTGAGCGTCCAACTCCGCGTTGGTCCGCTCAAGCCCGAGTCCCACGGTGTTCGGTGTTCGCCCGACGCACAGCAACACGCGATCGAACCGCCGGACTTTTTCCGGCACGTCGCCGTCCAAGGTTGCTTCGATCGAATCGCCGCAGTCGACCAGCGAGGCCACCCTGGTATTAAGATGGATCGCCTCGAATCGGGTTGGAAGCTGCCGGTGCAGTGGACGGACCAGATCGCGGTCCACGCCGGGCAGCAGGCCGTCGGTCGCCTCGACCACAGTGACGCGGCTGCCCAGCGCGGCGTAGACCTCGCCCATTTCTAGGCCGATATAGCCGCCGCCGACGATCAACAGCGAGCCGGGCACGTCGGACAGCTCCAACGCCCCGGTCGAATCCATCACGCGAGGCGTCGGCAGCTCGAACGCCGGAATTCTCGCAGGGCTCGATCCGACGGCGACGATGCAATGATCGAACTCGATCCGATCATCCTCCAACGGTTGCCCATCCACCGACTGAAGCCGCAACGTCCGCGAGTTCTCGAACGCCGCCTTGGCCCGAACCACGTGCACCTTGCGTTTGGCGGCCAACTGCCGCAGCCCGACGGCCAGCATGGCGACCACCTTTTCTTTGCGCGCGCGAAGGACGCCCAGGTCGATCGCCGGCGGCGGGAACGCAACGCCCCAAGAACCGAGCTGCCGGACCTCGCCGATTGTTTTGGCTACGTGCAGCAAGGCTTTCGACGGGATGCAGCCCCGCAACAGACACACGCCGCCCAAGCGGGCTTCGAGGTCGACCAACGTAACGTTCATTCCTAAATCGGCGGCCAAAAACGCGGCGGCGTATCCGCCGGGTCCGGCGCCGAGAATGCAAAGCGGCGTGTGCATGAAGCAGGGATTAGAGGTTAGGGATTAGGGAGCGGAAACCGTCAAACTACTCGACGGCTTTTTTTGAGGGTTTCGCCGGCGCAGCTTGTTCGGACTTTTCTTGTTGAGCCTCCTCGGTAGCGGCTTCTTTGCAGAAGGCTTGAATCTTGGGCATCAACTGCATCATCTTTTGCTGGCTCAGCTTCATCGAGCGTTCCATTAACTCGGGCTGTTTTTGGACGAACGCCCGGCCGACCGGCGACTTGTAAAACTCGATGAGTCCCTTGAGCTCTGTCTCGGAAAAGGTCTCGGCGTACAGCGCGACATACTGGTCTTTCATCGCGTCCCAGCCCATTTCCGCAGAAATCATGTCGACCATTTTGACCATGCTTTTGTCGAGCCGTTCCTGGCGTTTCTTGGCCGCAGCCTCGTCCTGTTCCTTGACCGAAACGTGCTTTCTCATTTGCTCGATTTGGTACGGAATCATCTTCTTGATCATCGACATCGTCTTTTCGACCGTCTCTTGGACATTCATTTCCTCGACCAACTGCTCAGCCAGTTTGGTCCGCGCCGAATCCTTCGGCGACGCCGCGTCTTGACCGTAAGCCATCCATCCGCCGAAGCCACAAATCGCCAACGCCAACACAAAAGTCTTCGTCATCATAAAACTCCTCGATGTCTAAAGAAAAAGACGCTTTCGGAGACTGCCCTTTTCACAGGGACCGCGCATCCGCAACGGTGTGGAGCCATTAAAACCACCTTTTCAGGGAATGTCAACCAGACCGACTGACTCGTCGGCCTGCTTGCGGTTTCGGGCCAGTTCATGCTATAGAACCAATAGGGAACGATTTTTCCATCGCCAGGCGTCCCCCCATGAAAAAAACCTTACCAGCCCTTGGGTTCGCCATCGTCTTGGCCCTCCTTGCCGAGGCCGTTGCGGCCATCGATGTTGCGGCCATCGATGACGCCAAACTTGCGGCATCCGGGATCCGCAAGCTCTCGGGCCAACGATTGACGTTGTACACCGATCTGTCGGGCGGCGAAATTGACCAGCTGCCCGAGCTGTTCGACCAGGCGTTTTTACAGTGGTGCGCGTATTTTCGCGTCAAGCCGGAGGATCTGCCAAAGTGGCATCTGACCGGTTGCCTGATGAAAAACCCCTCGCGGTTCGCGCGGGCCGGTTTGTTGCCGGACGACTTGCCGCCGTTCGAGCACGGCTATTCCGTCGGCGATCGGCTCTGGCTCAACGATCAGCCGAGCGATTACTACCGTCGTCATTTGTTGTTGCACGAGGGCACGCACGGTTTCATGAACACCGTGCTGGGCCATTGCGGACCGCCGTGGTACATGGAGGGGATCGCCGAATATCTGGCCACGCATCGCTGGCAGGACGGACGGCTGACGATGGCCTACACACCGGCCAACCGCGACGAGGCGCCGATGTGGGGTCGCGTGCGATTGATCCAAGACGCCGCGGCCCAAAATCGCCGATTGACGTTTTCGCAAGTGATTGCGTTTCCGTACGACGGACGCCGCGAGAACGATTTTTACGCCTGGTGCTGGGCGGCGGCCAGTTTACTCGACCGCGATCCCCGCTTTCAAAAGCGGTTCCGCCAGTTGATCCCATGGGTCGCGCAGCCCGACTTCAACGAGCGGTTTCGCCGGGCGTTCGCCTCCGACTGGACCGAACTGTACGAGGCGTGGACGCTGATGACCGCCGAAATGCAGTACGGCTACGACCCGGCCCGCACGGCTGTCGATCTTACGCCCGGCCGGCCCCTCAAGGAAAACGCTCGCGTCACGATCGCCGCCGATCGCGGTTGGCAAAACACCGGGCTCCGGCTCGAAAAAGGCAAGAACTACGCACTGACCGCGACTGGCCGGTTTCAGATCGCCCATGCGGCGACGACGGACGATCGGTCTTCGCCCAAGAAAAAAACGTGGCCGTGCGAGCCGGGCGGCGTTTCGATCCGCTACTATCGCGGTCGTCCGCTGGGTATGCTGTTGGCGGCCGTGCGACCCGAAGAACCTGCCCGCGACGGCGATTCCGCGCTGCTGCACCCCACGGCGATCGGACTGGGCGCGACGCTTGCGCCGACCGAGTCGGGCACGTTGTTTTTGAAGATCAACGATGCGCCGGGCGAACTGGCCGACAACGCCGGCACGTTGCAGGTGGAGGTGCGAGAGCAACCCACGCCGTCGCGCTAATCGCGAGGTCTGCGCGTTCAACCCCGGCTTCTTCGGAAGGCCTCGTCTCGCTCTTCAACGGTCTGCTCGTACACGGCGTTCCAAAGCGATTCGTCGGCCGGAGTCCACGTTTGCCCGCGTCGCCGCATGGCCAGACCGGCGGTGTCGTAAAGTTTTTCTTTGCAAAAGCATTCGGAGAGCTTGCCCTCGATGCTCGAAGCGAACGACGGGATGAATTTCGGCTGGAAACCGCCGTGCGTGGTGATCATCGTCATCGCACCGACGTACGCGCCGGTGGTCAGCAGCGTGCCGATCGACGTTTTGGCGTGGTCGCCGATCAGAGAGCCGACTTTCGTCGTGCCGGTTTGGATGGATTGCTTGCCCTGCAGGACGACCGTGACGTTCGAGTAGTCGCTCTTCAGGTCGCTGTTGGTGGTCTGCGCGCCCAGGTTGACCCATTGGCCCACGTACGCATGCCCCAAAAATCCGTTGTGGTACTTGTTGGAATAGCTCAACAAGATCGACTCTTCGACCTCGCCGCCGACGCGGCACATCGGGCCGATCGAGTTGCCTTCGCGGCATTTCGCGCCCAGCAGGATCGAGCCGCGGCCGACGTAACAGGGGCCCTCGATGCGAGTGAACGGATGGACCGTGACGTCTTCGTCCAGATAGACCGGTCCATGCTCGGCGTCGATCACGGCCATCGGATGCACCGACGCGCCGCGGGCGATATAGACATCCTTTCGACTCCCACGCAGCGCGAACGGTTCCTCCACCTCGCCTTCAATGCCGAACCGGCCGGCGGCCAAAAAATCGGCCGTCAACTGCGCGGGATTGGCCAGCACCAACTCCCAAAGGTATTTCCACACGCCGGGCGCTTGGGGAGCGGGCGGCAGGACCGTCTTCGCCCAATCGAGCAGCGCATCCAGCGAGTCGCTCGGACACCGCGCCCGATCGTCGCGTAGAACGCGGGCCCAAAGCACTTCGCCGCGGACCGGATCGCAAGCCACTTGGCTTGGACCGATCGAACCGACGTCAAGCTCCTCGGCCTTCACCCGACCGTTGACCAACCATAGATCGTCGCCTTGCAAGCTGGCCGACTCGTTGACCGGCCACGTCGTGCGGGTCCGATAGGTCTCGGCCAGATGCGGCGGCACAAAACATGCCACGTCCCGCAAATCGGCCCGCGCCGCCAACTTCTCGCCCAACGAGGTGATGCCGCAGCGCAGCTCGAACACCGGCCGGCTCAACGCCAGCGGATGAAAACCGATTCGCTCGGCGCCCAAGCGATCGAACAGAACGAGCCGCATAGGGGGTAGTCTCGACGGTCCGAAGAAACGACCTTGTTTTCATGTCGCCATAACGACAAGAAAAGCATAAGTCACAAAATCGGACTCGGCAATCAAAGCCCCCCCATCGATTTTTCACCGAGGGTTTAGCCGGCCGTTTTTCGTCCCAAAACTTCTTGCAAACGGCCACCGCTCTACGGCGCGTCGACCATTTTTTCTTGGATCCACTGGTAGTAGTCGAGCATTTTGAGTTGCCCGGCCGCCTCCCGATCGACCACGAACAACACGTCGCGGTGCAACTGCAGCGCGCTGGCCGTGACCATGCAGGTCACCGGTCCCTCGACGGCGGCCGCCACGGCGGCGGCCTTGGGCCGGCCGTTGGCCAACAACAGGATTTTGCGGGCCTCGAGGATCGTACCGACGCCCATGGTGATAGCGTAAATCGGCACCTGGTCGAGCGTATCAAAGAATCGGGCGTTGTCCTGGATCGTCGTTCGGGCCAACGTCTTGATGCGGGTGCGCGAACCCAACGAACTGGCCGGCTCATTGAACGCGATATGTCCGTCCGACCCGATGCCCAACAGTTGCAGGTCGATGCCGCCGCACTCGTGGATCCGTTGCTCGTACCACTGGCAGAACGCGGCATAGTTGTCCGTCGTGCCGGATGGAATATAGATGTTCTGCTTGGGGATATTCACATGCTTGAAAAAGTTTTCATGCATGAAGTAGTGGTAACTTTGCGGGTGGTTCCGCGTCAGACCGACGTATTCGTCCAGGTTGAACGTCGTGACCTGAGAGAAATCGAGCCCTTCGTCCTTGTGCATCCGCACCAACTCGCGGTAAAGCCCCAGCGGCGTGGCGCCGGTGGCCAACCCGAGCACGGCGTTCGGCTTTGCATTCAGCGTTCGGGCGACCAGCTTGGCCGCCGCTACGCTCATCTGTTCATAATTGTCCTTGACCAAGATTTCCATGACCGCCCATTCCTCCACAGGACCATTTTTCCGTCTCAAAAAAGTCCAACCGAGGTAAAGTCTGTCACGCGAGTCCCCGCCGGTCAAGCGAGACGCGAAGAATGCCAGCCCCAAAGATGAACCAAGAGCCAATCAAGAACCCTTTGCAGTGCGACGCTGTCTGTCCTAAAGGCCGAAACGACCGCGGCGAAATAACCCATTCGAGGGATACCATCCCCGTCGTCCCGGCTTGAATTACGCGCAAAACGGCTTATGCTGAATAGTTTGGCCGTATCCGTCGATTTGTCGATCCGTCCGCAGTTGCGTTGCGGTCCGACAAGTCGACTCCTGCGGCGTCCTGGTCCGGATTTTTTGTCCCTCAAAGGGTGTTTTCGTGGCAACCATCAACCCATCAACGGCCCAATCGCAAGTCTCCGAAGTCGCTCATCCCACCAGCGGGGCCGACATCGTCGTCCAAAGCCTCGTCAACCACGGGGTGGAGGTGATTTTCGCTTACCCCGGCGGTGCGACGATCCCGTTGCACCAGGCCCTGACGCGCTTTCGCGACAAGATCCGGGTCATTTTGCCCCGCCACGAGCAAGGCGGTGGTTTCGCGGCCCAAGGCTACGCCCGCTCGACCGGTCGGATCGGCGTGTGCATGGCCACCAGCGGCCCCGGGGCCACCAACCTGGTGACGGCGATCGCCGACGCCAAACTGGACGGCATCCCGATGCTGGCCATCACCGGCCAGGTGGGCACGCCCGTGATCGGCACCGACGCCTTTCAAGAGACGCCGATCGTAGAGGTGTGCCGCAGCGTCACGAAACACCATTATCTGGTGACCGATGTGAACGACATCGCCCGCGTCATGCGCGAAGCGTTTCATGTGGCCACCACGGGACGTCCTGGCCCGGTGTTGGTCGACATCCCAAAGAACGTGCAAAACCAACAGACCATTCCCGATTACGATTGTCCGCTACGGCTGCCCGGCTATCACTGCAACGGTCGGACCGCCTCGTCGCAGGACGTGGCCAAGGCGGCCGCGATGATCGCCGAGTCGCAGCGCCCGGTGCTTTACGTCGGCGGCGGCGTGGTGTCGGCCAACGCCTCCGAGTCGTTGAACGCGCTGGTCCGCAAGACCGGCATCCCCGTAACGACCACGTTGATGGGGCTTGGCTGTTTTCCGGGCGACGACCCCCTTTCGCTCGACATGCTCGGCATGCACGGCAGCATTTACGCCAATTACGCCGTGGACAACTGTGATCTGCTGATCGCCCTGGGCGTGCGCTTCGACGACCGCGTGACGGGCAAGGTGTCGGCGTTCGCCAGCCGGGCCAAGGTGATCCACGTGGACGTCGACCCGTCGGAGATCGGCAAAATCTACCGGCCCGACCTGGCCATCGTCAGCGACATGCGGTATTTCCTTGACGAGTTGAATCGGATCGTCGAGGCGCCCGACGCCGCCGAATGGCGTCGCAAGGTGGCCAAATGGAAACGCGATGAGCCGTTCCACTACGACCCCGATTTTGACGGGATCCTGCCGCAACACGCCATCCGCGAGTTGCATCGACTGTGCGCCGAACGCGATCCGATTATCGCCACGGGCGTCGGCCAGCATCAGATGTGGACGGCCCAATACTACAAGTTCGCCCGACCGCGGCGCTGGCTCTCCAGCGGCGGACTCGGCACGATGGGTTTCGGGCTGCCCGCCGCCGTGGGCGCCAAGGCCGCGCATCCCGATCGGCTGGTGGTCGACATCGACGGCGACGGCAGCATCCTGATGAACATTCAGGAGATGGCCACCTGCTACACCGAGAAATTGCCGGTCAAAATCATGTTGCTCAACAACATGCACCTGGGCATGGTGGTCCAATGGGAAGATCGGTTCCACGCCGCCAACCGGGCACACACCTATCTGGGCTCGATCGATGACCCCGAGGCAATCGGCCACGGCAACGGCATTACACCTGAACACCGCTATCCGGATTTCGTCACGATCGCCCGCGGATTCCATTGGGACGCCCGACAAGTCAGCCAAAAAGCGGAGCTGGCCGAGGCGATTCAAGCGATGATCGATTCGCCGCGGCCCTACCTGCTCGACGTGCAGGTGCCCTATCAAGAACACGTGCTGCCGATGATTCCAGCCGGCATGACCGTGCAGGACTTGATCAAAGAGTAAAGGCTTTTGGCAAAAGGGGTTCGCTTCGATTCTTGAGGTCCTTGAGCGACCGCCAAGCATCGGAGGATGCCGAGGCATGGCCGATTTTTTGGTAAAATGTTAAAAATCGGTAATTTTTTCTAACAGCCCTTGACCATCGCCCCCGACGGATGCGAAAATGGCCGCGTTGTCGGGGCCCGCCAACGTCAAACCGCGTGTTGGCCATGGCCTGTTGCCTATCCCGCACGACCCGATTCCCGGGGCCTTGAGGGCCGACCGAGAATCGCCTGCCTGTCGATTCGCAACCCTCGGGGGGAACGCAATTGACTTGCCGATAGACACGACCCTCGCGCAACGGAACGACGCCCGGGTCCGACCAACCCCAACCACCCGCGAAGGAGATGGCGTGATGAAACTTGCGAAGATGGTTTCGGTCGAAGACCTCCAAGTGGCAAGCCGCTTTGGAAGTCTGCGAAAGATCCTTCTTTCAGACGCTTACGCCGACCATTTGAATAAGCCGCTGGCCTACTGGGCGTTGCCAACCGATCGCCGGCTTCCCTTGGCGTTCCTGTCTCGCACGCTGCGCGATTTGCTCAACGACTCGCTGGCCGAGCTGTCGGCCACCCCGGGCATCGGACGCAAGAAGATCGCCTCGTTCGTGCAGTTGCTGGCCCGCGCAGCCAACACGGACCCGGCCTCGCTGCCCGCCGAGGCGCTCGATCCCGTCGCGGCTGCGGCGGCGTCCGGCGAAGGCTCCGCCGAGGGCGGCGACCTCGCATTCGATCCGACCAACATTTCCGAGGTGATGTGGGCTCAATGGCGAGCCGACGTGGTGCGTCACGGCCTCGGCGGCGAGGCGATCGGGCGGTTCGCGCCCAGCTTGCGTCACATGACCCGCGTCATCTGGAACACGCCGCTGGGCGAGTACACCGGTGTCACGCTGGCCGAGATCCGTGCGATGCGAACCCACGGCGAGAAACGGATTCACGCCCTGTTGGAAGTTTTTCACGCCATCCATACGATCACCGCCGGCATGGGCCGCCAAGAACATCTTGTCGTGCGGATCGTGCCCCGTTGCATCGACCGCGTCGAACAGTGGATCGGCCGTGCGCTGCAACGACCGGGCATTCCCGACCGCCAAGAGTTGTTCGATGAGTTCGTCCAACCGCTGTTGGAGCAGATTCGCCTCGATGCCACGCAGCAAATCGCCGCGTTGGCCGAAAATCGTCTGGGCATCCACGGCCCGATCACCAGCGTCCGACAGGTCGCTCGCACCATGGGCCTGACCCGCGCCCGGGTCTATCAATTGCTCAACGAGATCAACGACATCCTGACGGTCCGCTGGCCGACCGGCCGACATCAAGCGCACGAGTTGCGAGAACGGCTGTTGGCCGACGCGGCCCGAATGGACGAAGCCCCGGACCTTCGGCAGTTTCACGCGGCCGTCGAGTTGTTCTACCCAGGCAATCGTCGCGGCGCCGCCGGTCCGTTGGAGCAAGCGATCGACGTTGAACCGGAGAGCGACGCAGTGGTCGAAGCGTCGTAGCGCCGCGGTTTTTTCGCGGACCACCGGTTATTCACGGACCACCGATTCTCTGGCTTTGCGCGAAGCCAAGGCGAAATGCGGCCTGCCGACCATCGCGGCCAGATCGCCGCGGGTGACTTTGGGTCGGCGATGACGTCGCCCGGTCGTCATGGCCTCGATCCATCCCCAAAAACGGCCGAGCCAACGCAACGGGAGCGACGGTCGCCAAAAGCCCAAAAGGCCTTCGCCGACCAGCAACGCGAGATGTCCGGCCAACGAGACCAGCCAGCCTTGGTTGGAGACCCAATACCAAAACAGCCGCTCGACATCGCGTCCGCGGCGCCAAGCCGATCCATCGCGGACCATGGCCGGATCGGTCCGGGCCACGCACTGCGATTCCAAAACGCCGTGAAATCCAGCCTGTTGCAGGGCCAAGGCCACGTCGATCGCCGACAGGGCGTCGCCCGCTCGATCCGAAAAACCGCCGACCGCCCGAAGCGCCGACACGCGATAAAACCCGGCCAGCCGGTCCGGACCGCAAAGGTCTTCGCGATAGGCGGACAGTTGATCGGCGCGGTCGCCCGCCCCAAGCCGACGCACCGTGCCTTCAACGCGATAGCCCCAACCGACGGAGACGATCCGGTCGGGATCGCCGCGATCGAGCACCACCGGCGTGACCGACGCAACGGCCGGATCGTCGAAATGACGCAGAACCTCGTCGGTCCAACCCGGCGTCACCTCCACGCCGCAGGCCAGCACATGCAAAACCGCCGACCGAGCCTCGGCCAATCCACGGTTGAGACATCCGGCCAGCCCGGCCCCCGCCTCCGCCTCGACCAGCCGCACCTCATCGCCCAAATGGTACGGGTCGTCGTACGGGTGATTGTGCACCACCAGAATCTCACAATCGACGGGACGATTTTCCAGCACGGAAATCAACGTATCGTCCAGTGATGGCGTTTCGCCCAAGACGGGAATCAGTATCGACAGCCGAGGCACGAGAGTACTTCCTGAACCCTTTTGGTGAAACCGCAAGAAACCGAACGCACCGTGGACACAATCGCCACACAATGGCCGGCAGTCTGCGCCCCTTCACCTTTTCCGTGGTTGTGTACGGCCCGAATTGGACGCCGTGGTCATTATTTCGGGTTTTACGGGCTGGGGAGTTTATTCATTCGGTGGTTTTGTCCGAGAGGAGAAAAACAGCGCGTTAAGCATCCCCCGGTCTACCTATTTTAACATCGCCGACTATCGCACCGCGTCCGCCTCAAACGCCAGACCCCCCAATCGCTAAAAAGACCGAAAAATGAGAGTAGCCCAATCAGGTGGCATCTCTGTTTACAATAGCGGGATTTTTTGTTATATTGTCGGTTGCTCTAGGGTTTCGACCATCTCGAAAAAAGGAGACTCGACGATGTGGAGCGTTTTTCCCGTGAACGTTGCACTGCGGTTGTGTTTCGTATGGGTCGCGATGAGCGGTGTGGGCGCCACCATTACAACGGTCAAAAAACCAGATGCGCAGCCGGTTCCCAAAGCCGTCGCATCGATGAACCCAACCACGTTGGATCTCTCGCAGTTTTATTTTCCGCGCAAAGGCCCGCCGGCGTTCCAGGAAATCGCCAAACACCGGGAGTTCGATGGCGTACCTTTCCAGATTGGCGGACAGATCAAAATGTGGGGCAAGATGCCCGCCTGCTATCCCGACACCATTCACGGCATTCGCGTCGGCCGGACGTTTGACGACTTGTATCTCGTTCATCACACGGGCTGGCCGGACGTCGAAGGCGAAGCGGTCGCGTACCTCTGTTTCAATTACGAGGACGGCACGAAATACATCGTTCCGATCCGTTACGGCTATCAAGTCCGCGATTGGTACAATCTACCGTCTTATGAAAAAGAAACCATGGCCGATCCGAACACGACGATTTGCATGCGCCTTCCGCCGACGCGATTCAAGGCGCCCATGCGTGTGTTCAAGAGCCGGATCGCGAATCCTTCGCCCCAAAAACTTGTGGAGACGCTGGACGTCGTTTCCGCCCGTCACTTGGCGTCCTACATGTTGCTTGCCGCCACGGTGGTCGATCGTTCGTCGGAGACTTCGGCGGCCGCGGTCGGAGATCGGCATTTTGACGGCAAGTTGACGGTTCGCGTGGTGGACGACGCGACGGGCAATCCTATCGAAGGCGCCGTGGTGATACCACGCATGTCCGTGTTCGACGAGGGCGTCGTGGGCAGTCCGTTCTACACGTCCGCCGCCGGCGAGGGCGTCATCCCGTATCCGCTTCGCCATACACGCATGCTTTCGGCGTCCGTGGCGAAAGATGGCTATCAAAACGGCGGAGGCGGTTGGCGCGTCCCCGCACCGGACGTCGTCACGATCCGCCTGAAGCCAAATCCTTGAAAAAAATCGGGGCGTCGCCTATCGCCGCCACTCGAGGCCGACGAACAGGCCGTTGAGGTCCACCGTGCCGTCGGCGTCGTAGCCGTCCAGTTGTCGCGGCCCAAGCGCCAGCCCGGTCAGCCCGTAGTACTGATAGCCGCCGCGCAGCCACAGCGATTCGGCGATCCGATAGCGCAACAGAAGCGACATCTCGAACAGCGCGGCCAACTCGGTGCCGGAATGCGATCCGTCGACATACGCGTCGCCGAGGTTTCCGCCGATCGTTTCGGCGAACTTTTGGGAATAGATGTTCGCGTAGAGCCCGACTTTCGCTTCGACCGACAGTTGGAATCGTTCGCCGCCGAACCCGGTTTGAAGACCCAACTGCATGCCGACCAGGTTGTTTTTCGTCGCCAGATCGAGCCGTTCATAGCCGCCGTCGAAATCCGCACCCAACAACGAGAAATCATCCGACAGGTGCAGATAGCGCACGCCCCAAAGCCACGAACACGAGCGGTGGGGCTCAAAGGAAAGGAATTGAAACCGCTGGTTCAATTCCGCATTGGCCACCTGACTTTTGTAACGATAGCGAAGCGTGTCGTCGAAATATTCGTTGACCAACCACGGCGAATAGACCCAAAAGTTTCCCCAACTCGGATCGGTGTACAGCGTGCGTCCCACCGACCAGTTCTGTAATCCCCAGCCCAAAACCTCGAAGGACATCTGGTCGGTCACCTGCCCGGTCAATTGAAGCCGCAGCCCCGGGGCCAAGCAAAACAACCGATCGTCGCTCCAAAGATGTTCGGTCGCGTAACCCCAGTCATCGCAGGCGCAGCCCAGCGGAATGCCGCGCGGCGTGCTGCGATCGAGCCATAGCGCGTCGGCGGCGACCGTCCAGGAAATATTGAACGCTCGCGGCGACCACCGCAGTCCGGCTCCCAACGCCGAATCGGGCGATGGCAATGCATTCAACGACGGGGTCGACGGCCCGAGTGACGTTGCACCGTCTGTGTAGGACGTCGGCGAGGACATGTCCCATGACGCCGTGCCATCCGTGTAGGAAAACGAAGACGTCGACGGCGCGGCCGCCGCGTCCGACGACATCAACTGCGGCGCAGGCGGCGGCGCCACAGCGCCGACTTGCCCCAACGCCAACACACCTTGGACGCCAATCAGCGCACTCCACCAGCAACTCAAAAAGAAAAATCGGTTCATGCCAGAATGCAATCCACTGGAAAGCACAAGCCCCGCGAAAAGAGCAACGAGGGGGCAGATCGTAGCAAAAACCGCCCGATCAAGAAAGATCAAACAACGGCAATTTAGACAACATGAACAAGATGGTCAAAAACAATGCCGTCGAGGTTGTGTCACCCTGAATGGCCGTCGGCGGGCAATCGGGCGGGAACGGGCAGTTTGATCGTCACCTGGGTGCCGCGGCCCGGCTCGCTCTGCAGTCGGATCATGCCGCCGTGGCTTTCGATGATTTTGCGGGTTGTCGGCAGCCCAAGCCCCGAGCCGCCGCGTTTCATCGTAAAAAAGGCGTCGAACACTTTGGCCTGCGTCGCTTCCTCCATGCCGCAGCCGGTGTCGATCAAATCCAGCGCCACGCCGTCGGGCGTGCCGTAGGTGCGGACCACCAACTGGCCGCCGTCGGGCATCGCCTGCTCGGCGTTGATCGCCAAGTTCAACAGCGCCCCCCGAAACGCCTCTCGATCCAGCAGCACGGTGGGCAGGTTGCCGGCCAGATAGTCGACCACCTCGACCCGCGAGTCTTTCGCCTTGGGGGCGTAAAAATCGAGCACTTGCCGGACTTGCTCGTTCAGATCGCTCGGCTGGAGATTCAGCCGATGGGCCTTCGTGAACCGCAGAAAATTGTCGAGCAGATCCTGCAACCGCTGACATTCGTGTTGGACCAGCTCGATCTTTTTCATCGCCCGGCGTTCACGCGGAGCGTCCGAGTCGCGAAAATCCTCGGCCAACAGCTCCATGTTCATCCGGATGGTCGACAGCGGATTTTTGATCTCGTGGGCCAATCCGCCGGCCAGGCGCGCAATCTCCGTGTATTGATCGACCAGCCGTTGATTAAGCTCGTCGTGGGACATAGGAGAAAGCAGGGATTAGGAATTGGAGATTAGGGATTAGAGCAACACGCAGGGCTCTAATCCCTAATTTTCTAATCCCTAATCCCTTGTCAAAAAACTACTTCTCTTCGCCGTCGCCCTTCTGGGCGGCTTGCTCGCGGAGCAGCACCTTGCGGCTGAGCTTCACGCGGTCCTGATCGTCGATCGAGATCACCTTGACCTCCAGCTCGTCGCCCACCTTGCAAACGTCGGCGACGCTGTTCACATAGCCGTCGGCCAACTCGCTGATGTGGCACAGCCCGTCCTTGCCGGGCAGGATTTCGATGAACGCGCCGAAATCCTTTACACTGGTGACGCGGCCCTTGTAGACGCGGCCCACTTCGACCGACGCGGTCAACGCCTCGACCCGCTGCATCGCGTCCTTCGCGCTCTCGGCGTTGAAGCTGGCCACGCTCACCGTGCCGTCGTCTTCCACTTCGATCAACGCGCCGGTCGCCTCTTGGATCGCACGGATCGTCTTACCGCCCGGGCCGATCAACAGACCAATCTTCTCCGGATCGATGTGGGTGCGCAACAACCGCGGCGCCCACGGCGAAATCTCCGGCCGCGGACGGGAAATCGCCGTCAACATCGTGCGAAGGATCTCCATCCGCGCCTCGCGCGATTGACGCAACGTCTCGCGGATGATCTGCTCGCTGATGCCGTCGATCTTCAGATCGAGCTGAATGCCGGTGATGCCGTTTTGCGTACCGGCCACTTTGAAGTCCATGTCGCCAAAATGGTCTTCATCGCCGATGATGTCGGTCAGCAGCACGTAGCGATCGGGTTCCTTGACCAAGCCGACGGAAATGCCGGCCACAGGGTTGCTGATCGGCACGCCGGCGGCCATCAGGCCCAGCGTCGCGCCGCATACGCTTGCCATCGAGCTCGACCCGTTGCTCTCCAAAATGTCGGAGATGATGCGAATCGTGTAGGGGAACTGGTCCGGATCAGGCAACACCGGCTTGACACTTCGCTCGGCCAACGCGCCGTGACCGATCTCGCGGCGGCCTGGCCCGCGAATCGGACGCACTTCGCCGACCGAAAACGACGGGAAGTAATAGTGCAGCATGAACTTCTGCGAGTATTCCTCGACCAACCCGTCCACGCGCTGCTCGTCGCGCCCGGTGCCCAAGGCGACCGTGACCAACGACTGCGTCTCGCCGCGTTGGAACATCGCCGAACCATGCACCCGAGGCAACAGGTCCACCTTGCAGCTGATCGGCCGAAGCGTGCGATAGTCGCGTCCGTCGGGCCGGGTGCCGCTGAGAATCTGGTCGCGGATCACACGCGTTTCCAACTCTTCCCACGCCGAGGCAAACGCTTCGGCCGTGAAGGCGTCGTCGGCCTTCGGATCGGGAATCAACTCGGCGCAGGCCTGTTCTTTGACCGCCTTGCAGGCGTCGGCCCGGGCCAGCTTGCCTTCGGTCCGCTTCGCCGTGTTCAAGGCGTCGTAATATTTCGCTTTCAATTGATCGTAAAGCCCGTTGGACGGCCCCGGCTCGAACGGCTTCTTGACCGTGCCGGCCTTTTGGGCCAACTCTTCCTGCATCTCGCAGATCTGCCGGATGTAGCCATGGGCCGTCATGATCGCGTCGGCCATTTGGTCCTCGGGCATCTCGCGGGCAAAACCCTCGATCATCAGGATCGACTCTTTATTGCCCGAAACGACCAGGTCCAAATCGCTCTCTTCCAGCGCGTCGTGCGTCGGAAACGGAACCCACTGGCCGTCGATCCAAGCAAGTCGGACCGAGGCCAACGGCCCTTGGAAAGGCAACGACGAGAGGCCCAGCGCCGCCGCCGCGCCGTTCATCGCCAACACGTCGCCGTCGTTCTGACGGTCGCTGGCCAACACAAACGCTTGAATCTGCACCTCGTCGCGGTATCGGTCGGGCCAGAGCGGACGGATCGGACGATCCATCAGTCGCGCGGTCAGCGTTTCCTTGGTCGTGGGACGCCCTTCGCGCTTCAGAAATCCGCCGGGGAACTTGCCGGCCGCCGCCACCCGCTCGCGATAATCGCAGGTCAACGGGAAGAAATCGCCGGGTCGCGGTCCGCCGGATGCCACGGCCGCCAGCACGACCGTCTCGCCGTACTGCACCAAACAACTGCCGGCCGCCTGCTTGGCCAACTCACCGGTTTCAAAAGAAAGAATCGACGCCCCGATTTGCCGTTCAACACGTACTTTCAAGGTTTACTCCTACCTACTTCGTCTCGAGGAGTTGTCGGCACGACGGCGGAAAGCAAAAACGAGGAAAGGGAACCCGCGCGATCATCAGCGCCGGCTTGCCAGGCCTGCCATCGCGAATGCCCGCGAACTCGCGGGACGCCGGCTCCGAAGCTCTCGAGCCCAAAGCGCACGCTTCAAGCTCGAACTCATCCCCTCAAGCCACGCCGCTGCCGGGTGCGAGAAGACAACGCCGTCCCGAAATCACTTGCGGATGTCGAGACGATGAATAATGTCGAGATAACGCTTCGGATCGACCTTTTTCAGGTAATCCAACAACCGCCGACGACGACTGACCAACATCAACAAGCCTCGACGACATGCAAAATCACGCTTGTGACCCTGCAAATGTTCGGTCAAGCTGTTGACTCGAGTCGTCAAAATGGCGATCTGGACTTCCGGCGAGCCCGTATCGGTCTTGCCGCGCTGATACTCGCCGATCAATTCCGTTTTACGCTCTTTAGTAATGGCCATCGGTTACCGCGACTTCTCC
>JAJFVC010000069.1 GCA_021372005.1 Planctomycetaceae bacterium
CCTCGCTGGGTAATGTGGTGAGGCAAACCAGGAATAACCAACCGTGCCAATCTTGCCATGCTCGGAGATTATCAGTTCGCTCACTTCTTGTCAATAGTTAGGTATTGTGTCCCCCGAATTGTTCCCCCGAATTGTCCCGAATTCTCAATTCTCTGTCCCCCGAATTCTCTCCAATTCTCTCCGCAGCGTATTGCGATGGATTGGGATCGGCGAGTGGACGCCGGTTTCCCAGGCGAGGCAACTCGACCATCGCCAGTGGTTTCATGGGGTGAACGCCATTCGCGGGATTGTAATTGCTGAACGTGGCCACGACAAGCGTGACTACGGCACCCGAGTTCGTGCAAAAACGCTAGTCGACGAACTCGGGCACGACGCGCTTGGGGATGACGCCGGCTTGATAGCCTTCGTCTAAAAGTCGCGCGACGGCTTGGCGGCCGATCGGACCGAAATCGAGCGTCCAATCGTTCACGTACATCTCGACAAACTGGTCCGCCTTTGCCCGGTTCAGACCGCGGCCGAAACTCAGCGCGTAGCTCAACGCCTCGTCGCGATGCTCCAGACCGAAACGGATGCTTTCACGCAGCAGACGATGCACGTCGCGGATCACTGGGTCGCCCAGATCGCGGCGGATCCCGTTCGCCCCCAACGGCAACGGCAGGCCTGTGCGCTCGAACCACCACTGGCCGGTGTCGACGACCAATTCGAGCTGCTGGTCGGCGTAAGTGAGCTGGCCCTCGTGAATGATCAGCCCGGCGTCGACCGGACGGCCGTTGAATTGGCCCGCGGCCACGGCGTCCAAAATCTGGTCGAACGGCACCAGCACGTAATCGAACGGTCGGCCGAGGCAAAGCTGTAGCGCCAAAAACGCCGTGGTGCGAACGCCCGGCACCGCGATCGTTTTGCCGGCCAGATCGGCGATCGAGAGTTTTTGCCGGGCCACGACCATCGGGCCGTAGCGGTCGCCCATGCTCGCGCCGCAGGAACAAAGCATATAACGGTCGCTCAGGTAGGCGTAGGCGTGGATGCTGACGGCCGTCAGTTCCAATTCGCCCTTCAACGCCCGATGGTTGAGCGTTTCGATATCGACCAACTCGTGGCTGAAGCGATAGCGGCCCGTTGGGATCTTGCCCTTGGCCAGGGCATAGAACATGAACGCGTCGTCCGGGTCGGGACTGTGACCGACGCGGATCGGCAGGGGCTCATCGGCGGAATGGGGATTCGAGTGGCTCACGGAGGCCATTATCAAGGATCGTCGCGGCAAACTCTAGGGGGGGCGGACGTCGGATCACGAGACGCCGTGGTCCGAGGTTTCGACGCCGACCGACACCGGCGAGTTTTTGCGGCGGTTTTCGCGTTGAATCGCCTCGTAGACTTCTTGGCGATGGACGGGAATCTCGCCTGGCGCTTGAATGCCAACGCGAACCTTATCCCCCCGAATGTCGACGATCGTTACCACCACTTTATCGCCAATCACGATGCTTTCATCGCGTTGCCGAGACAAAACTAGCATCGTGGAACTCCTTCCGAGTTGGATATGGGATGTGCAAAATGGATGTATGCGTAGAATATATCGGCATAGGAAAAGTACGTGAAGTAGAAAAATTGAAATAAATGGGTAGTGTGCCGTGTGTTTTCGCTGAGTTGACCGCCCATTTTTGCGAAGTTAAAATGAAAGTCTCGGGGTCGAACCGGGCTTTTCTTGATCGGGCGTTCGTCCCGGCGGCGGTCCGACATTCTTGCCGGCTGAAATCGATTTTGACATAGGCACCCCCTCGGTTCCCAGATTTTTCTTCCATGAGTGATTCGGCGTCTGACGCTCGGAAAGGGTGGCCGGTTCAGCCTTCCGGTGGTGCTGGCGGTTTGCGCGGCGAGCGTTCTGCGTCGGATCCGAAGCCGGCGGTTCCACCTGGGGAGCAGGCAACGACGTCACTGCCGCCGCCGATTCTGGTAGCGGATCAACCGACAATTGTCACGGGCCGCGAGCCCGTGTCCGTGCCGGCGCTGTCCGATGCGATCCGCCGGATTCTCAACGGCCACGTGACGCCGGGCGACCGGCTTGGGCATTTCGAGCTGGTCGAATATGTGGGCGGCGGCGGAATGGGCCGGGTGTTTCGGGCGCTGGACACGCAGTTGGGCCGCACGGTCGCCGTGAAAGTGCTCGCGCCGGAGCAGGCTGCCGATCCCGATGCGTTGCAGCGATTTCAAAACGAGGCGCAGTCCTCCGCGCGGCTCGATCACGACAACATCGCGCGAGCGTATTATGTGGGCGAGGATCGCGGGCTGCACTTCATTGTGTTCGAGTTCGTCGAGGGCGAAAACGTTCGGGCGATGGTCGAGCGCCGCGGTCCGCTGCCGCTGGCCGAGGTGGTCAGCTACACGTTGCAAGTGGCTGAGGCGCTGACGCACGCGCACGCCCGATCGGTGGTCCATCGCGACATCAAACCGTCGAACGTGTTGATCACCCCGGAGGGCCGAGTCAAGCTGATCGACATGGGGTTGGCGCGGCTTCGGACGGCGAATCCGGCGGCGGCCGATTTGACTGCCAGCGGCGTGACGCTCGGCACGTTCGATTATATTTCGCCGGAGCAGGCCCGCGATCCGCGCGGCGCGGACATTCGGAGCGACATTTATTCGCTGGGCTGCACCGTGTTTTACATGCTGGCGGGCCGGCCGCCGTTTCCCGAGGGCACGGTGTTGCAGAAGCTGTTGCAGCATCAAGGCGACCCGCCGCCGGACATTCGGCAGTTTCGCTCGGATTTGCCGGACGAACTGGGGCGGGTGTTGGGCAAGATGATGGAAAAAGATCCGCGGCGCCGACACGCCAATCCGACGGAGTTGACCGCCGATTGGCTGCGGTTGGCCGATCGGATCGGATTGCAGCCGGTGAGCCCGTCGAGTCGCGTGTGGCTGGCGCCGCGGCCGCCGACGACCTCCTGGACGCATCGGCATTTGCCGTGGCTGGTGCCAGTGATCGCGTTGATCGGGATTGTCGTATTATTGGATCGATATTGGACGATTTCGGCGAGGCGGAGCGATGAGTTTTCGCCGCCGATCGAGACCGTCGCGGCCGGGCCAAAGCCGCCGCCGCCCACGCAACGAACCGAGTCGCCGCCAACCGCAAAGGAGTTGTCGCCGAAGCCGATTACAGTCGAGTCGAGCGTCGCCGCGTTGTCGTTGACGTTGGGGACTGCGACGGTGACGACGGTGTTGCCGCCGCCGTCGGATTCGCCTCCGGAGACGTCGATCAAGTCATCGTTTGCGATTTTGTCGCCGCCGAAACGTTCGGGCACGCTGGCGGTCTGCGAACATCCTCGGGGCGCCGATCAGTTTGCGACGTTGGAGGCCGCTTGCGCCGCGGCGAGCGACGGCGATACGATCGAACTACGCTACAACGGATCGCGCGAAGAGCGGCCGCTGAAGATCGGCAACTTGAATTTGACGATTCGGGCTGGCGACGGTTTTCGGCCGGTCGTGGTGTTTCGGCCCGTGAACGTCGATCCCGTGAAATATCCGCGAAGCATGTTTTTACTCGGAGGCGGTCGGCTCACGCTGGTCGGCGCGGCGTTCGAGCTGGACGTTCCGCACGACGTGCCGGCCGACAGTTGGTCGATGCTCGAAACGCAAGGCGGGGCGCTGATCCGGTTGGAGCGGTGCTGGTTGACCGTTCGGAACGTTTCGGCCAAAGGGGCGGTGTACCATCCGGATGTGGCGATGTTTCGCGTTCGGCTGTCGCCCGACGCCGAGATGGGCGCGGAGGCGTCGCCGTCGGCCACGCCGTTGGCTACGATCGAACTGGTCGACAGCGTCGCGCGGGGCGAGGCCGATTTGTTGCGAGTCGAAGACATCCAGCCGGTTCATCTGACCGTGGACGACGGACTGTTGATTCTCGGTGGGAGGCTTTTATCGGCGGGCGGAGGTCCGATGGCCCCGAAGCTCGACGAGATGCTGCGCGTTGAATTGCGGGACACGACCGCGTTGACGCAAGGCGGTTTGTGTTGGATCGTCAACTCGACCTCACGTCCTCATCAGTTGACCACGCAATGGGTTTCGACCAACAGCATCTTGATCGTTGGACCGGGCTCGTCCTTGATCGAGCAAGAAGGCACGGTCAGCGCGGAGGATTTTCGGCAGCGGTTCATTTGGAGCGGCGATCGGAACTTTTATCAGGAGGTGGGCACGTTTTGGACGATCCGGAACTTGGATTTCGAGCAGCCTCCGGAAACGATGAACTTTGAGGCATGGGAGACCTATTGGGGGCCGTCGCGTGAAATCCAGCCGAGCATTGCGACGTTGAAATGGCTTCGGACGCCGGCGGTCGATCAGCCGTTGCATGAACGCGGGCCCGACGATTATACTTTGGACAGTTCGATGTTTCGCGATGTAGCCGCTCGGCCGGGCTGTCGACCCGATCGGTTGACAAGAACGGCGGCCGACTCAAATGCGACGAAGTCGATCCATGCAAAGTCGGCGAGTTCCGGCGACGCGGACGGTCGACCGGATTGAACGTCGTGCGGCGGCCCATTCGGGAGATCGATCGATGTTGGGCGATTAGCTCAGTTGGTTAGAGCGCCACGTTTACACCGTGGATGTCGGGGGTCCGAGTCCCTCATCGCCCACTGGTCAGACTCGTTGACA
>JAJFVC010000078.1 GCA_021372005.1 Planctomycetaceae bacterium
CGCCCGGTCCACCTGTTCCCCGGCGTGGACACGCCGCTGAAGGATAAGGGCCCCAAGGAGATCGACTTCGACGTGGTCCGCGAGAACACCGAGGACCTGTACTGCGGCATGGGCGGGTTCCTCAAGAAGGGCACGCCCGACGAGGTCGCCACGCAACTGGCCGTCTATACCCGCAAGGGCTGCGAGCGCTGCATCCGCTGGGCGTTTGAATACACCCGCAAGCGCAACAACCCGAAGCGGATGCTGACGCTGGTCGCGAAGACCAACGTGCTCACCTACGGGCACGACCTGTGGTGGCGCACGTTCCAGGAAGTGGCCAAGGAATACCCGGATATCAAGCCCGACTACAACCACGTCGACGCGTGCTGCATGTGGATGGTGAAGAATCCCGAGTACTACGACGTGATCGTCACCACGAACATGTTCGGCGACATCATCACCGACCTGGCCGGCATTTTGCAGGGCGGGATGGGCGTGGCGGCCGGCGGCAACATCAACCCCGATCCCGGCGGCGTCAGTATGTTCGAGCCGATGGGCGGCAGCGCGCCGAAGTACACCGGCACCGGCAAGATCAATCCGATCGCTGCGATCAACGCCGCCGGCATGTTGCTGGAGCAATCCGGCTATGCAAAGGCCGCCGCGCGGGTGAACAAAGCCATCCAAACGGTCACCGGAACGAAAATGAAAAGCCAGGCCGCCGGCAAAATGGGTTACACGACCAGTCAAATCGGCGATCTGGTGTGCGAATCGCTCTAGAATGAGAAGGGGTGTGGAACGGGGAATGTGGAGCGAGACGATTTTTTTCGCCCCTCGCCCCTTATCCCGCCCCCAGGGTCATGTCTTTGCTTGAAAGTCCTCCCGACGCCGTGGTTCGGATCGACGGGCGGCCGTATCTATATTTTGCCGGTACGAGTTATCTCGGCCTGCAAGGTCGGCCCGAGGTGATCCGTGCGGCGTGCGAGGCGGCCGAGCGGTTCGGACTCGGCAGCGCCAACTCGCGGACCGCGTTCGGCACGACGCCGCCGCTTTTGCAAATGGAACAAGCCGCCGCCGCGACGTTTGGCGCCGAGGCCGCGTTCTGTTTCGCCTCGGGCTGGATGGGCGGCCACATCTTGATCGGGTCGTTGGACGCCGATCGGTTCGTCGCGCTGGTCGACGAGCATTCGCACTTCAGCTTGTTCGAGGCCGCGCGGACGATCGGGCGGCCGCCGGTCGTGTTTCGTCATGCTGATCCCGACGATCTGCGCGCGAAAATCCAAAAACATCTCGGCGTGGGCCAACGTCCGTTGGTGCTGAGCGACGGCGTGTTCGCGGCCACGGGCGATCTGGCGCCGGTTGATCGTTACCTCGAGGTCTTGCGCGAATATCCCGATTCGTCGCTGTTGTTGGACGACGCGCATGGGCTTGGCGTGTTAGGCCCGCGAGGCCGCGGCACGTTCGAGCATTTTGGAATCGCTGCGGATGAAGTGAACACGGCGCGTGCCCCCCTGCCCTGCCCTGCCCTGTGGTGTTGCGGTACGTTGAGCAAAGCCGTCGGTGGCTACGGTGGCGTGATTCTTAGCGATGCTCGGTTCATCGAGCAGCTTCAAGCCGATTCGCCCTACATGGCCGGCGTTAGTCCGCCGCCTGCGCCTGTTGCAGCGGCTACGGCCCGAGCCCTCGAACTAATCGCATCCGAGCCGGAGCTACGAGAACGGCTGTCGGCCAACGCCCGACGGCTGAAAGACGGTCTGCGCGCGATGGGGTTTTCCGTGAGCGAATCGCCTACGCCGATTGCGCGACTCGTGATCGGAACGGCCGAACGTATGCGGCGCATTCAACGCGAATTGATGAACCGCGGCATTGCGGTGGCCTACATGTCCAACTACGCCGGACTTGACCCCGAAGGCGCCCTGCGGTTGGCCGTGTTCGCCACGCACACCGACGCGATGATCGACCGGCTTTTCGAGGAACTTCGTCAGGTTGCGACGTAGACGGCGTCGCGGCCGCTTGCGATTTGATTCGATCGTTTACGGCTTGGGGGCTTTGAGTTTTGCGAGTAAATACGATTCGATCGTCGGATGTTGGACGTTCGTCGCGTCGGGATAGACTACTTCACACGGAACGCCGACTTCTTGAAGCTTTTCGGCCAGCTTCACGCCGAAATTGGCCGTGTGCGTGGGGTCTTTTTGGTTTTCGCCGATCGCCGGCGGCGCCCTGAAAATCATATAAATCGGCGGATCGTCGGCCGTGACGTGTTCGTACGGTGAGTATTCCTTAATCCACGGCAGCCATTGTTCGCGCGCGGCCAAAAACTCGGAAAACTGAGTGTCTCGGGTTTTGAGATTTTTCGTGTCGGGCATGAATCCGAAGGCGTGCCCGCCGTAGCGGCTGTTGGGCGTCCACTGTTTCATCTGCTTCGGGTCGAGCGTGGTTTGGGGACCGGAAACCGCCGCGCACCAGAGCCGCGTCGACTCGCGAGCCACCGGATCGCTGCTTTTCGGGTCGGCCATGTCGTCGTGCAGCGCCAGCCAGAGACTCGTGCAGGCGCCGGCCGAACCGCCCGAGGCGCCGATCCGCTCTTTGTCAATGTTCCACTCGGCGGCCTTGCTGCGGACGAATTGCAGCGCGCGGGCGGCGTCGCGCATCGGCCACTCGACGGGCGGCTTCACGCCGGCCTCTTGCGCCTGCGTGGTGTACCGATAGTTGATCGATACGATCGAAATGCCCGACGAAAGATAAGGATGTACATAGGGATAGTTCATTCTCATTTTTTTGTCCCCGTTGACCCAGCCGCCGCCGTGGATGTAGAACAGCAACGGGGTCGGCTTCGCCGATTCGGCTTTGTAGAAATCGAGCACCTGCCGTTCGTGCGTTCCGTAGGGCACGTTGGCCAGCGTCGGCTTGACGGCCGGCCATGCAGGTTTCTTGGCTGGCTTCTTTTGGGATTTTTTCGCTTGTTGTTGCGGGTTGGCGGTCTCCGCGGCCTGCGACGTCGCCGAAACCATGGCCAAGAGCCACAGCGCCATCAGAACGGGAACAACCAAACGTACGGATCGAATCATCGGAATACTCCTCGATCACCAACGGGGTGGATTTTTTCGTCGAACGCGCGGGAAACAGGAAGAAGTTATTATTGTATCAGGAATGGTTCCAAACACAAGTTTTTCAGTCGGTGCTCTCACGATGGCGTTTTTCCAAAGAAGTTGATAAGTTGAACCTGGCGAATGCCTTCATGGTTGCGTGGACGATCCATTCTCCAGATTCCGGGGAGGCACAAACATGCTGAAATCTCTACCGTTGTCGAAAGTGTATCGGCTGTTCGAGCCGGGGCCGGTGGTGTTGGTGACCACCGCCCAACGCGATCGCATCAATGTGATGACGATAACCTACCACATGATGCTGTGCCATTGGCCGCCGGTGATCGGCATCGATCTCGGACCGTGGGATTACAGCTTCAAGGCGCTGCGCGCCACCAAGGAGTGCGTATTGGCGATTCCCACGGTTGATCTGGCCTCCGAGACCGTGGAGATCGGCAACTGTTCGGGCGCGGACATCGACAAGTTTGCTTCGTTTGGGTTGACGGCCTTGCCTGCCAAAAAAATCAGCGCACCGCTGATCGCCGAATGTTTAGCGAACGTCGAATGCCGGGTGGCCGACAGTCGTCTGGTGCGCAAATACAATCTGTTCATTCTCGAACCGGTGAAGGCGTGGATCGACCCGGATCGCAAAGAGCGGCGGACGATCCATCACAACGGCGACGGAACGTTCGTGGTCGACGGCCGAGTCTTGAACTTGCGGAAAAAAATGGTAAAATGGCCGGAGTTCTTGCGAGATTGACGCCCCGGCGCCGTGACGGATTTTCCGTCATGCCGATTTCCGCTCATGACGAATCCTACGCGACTATCCACAGGCATTGAGGGACTGGACGAATTGCTTGGCGGCGGACTGCTGCCGGGCACGTTGACGGCGCTGGTCGGTTCGACCGGCATCGGCAAGACCCAGTTCGGGCTGCAATTCGCGCAGGCCGGTTTGAAGCAAGAGGGCTCGCGCGGCATTGTTTTCGACATGTGTTCGCGCGGCGATTCGCAAAGCCACGCCGATTACGCGCGGCGGATGTTCGACTGGCTGTTGCGGCCGGTCGATCCCGAGCGGCCGCTCGATTTGGACCGGTTCTACGCCCCTGCCCTGCCCCGCGGCGACTATTTGCACGTGTTCGATCAGTGCGGCGGTCGCGTGACCCGGGCCGATCTGGACGCGGACGCGTGGCGCCAGTGGCAGGCGGAGTTGGGGCGGCGGCTCACGGCGGCGATCGCGTTTTTTTACGGCCACTTCATCGCCGGCGTTCGGCGCGCGGTGATCGACGGCATCGAACCGGTCGACCGCCCGAGCGATTCGATTCAATTCGAGTTGTTCGAGTACATCTACCATCAAATTCTCCGCAAAGACGCCGAATGGGTCGCCAGGGATCTGTTCCGTGAGCGTTTTCGGGCGAACGCCGAGGCGGCGGCCCAGCATGTGTACGATCCGTCGACGATCGGCTGCCTGCTGCTGATCACTTCGCAAGAGACGACGCTCGACGGACTAATTGAAAGGCCGTTGGACGAGGGCGACGTGCTGTCCAACGCCAACACGGTGATCCATCTTGGAAAAATCCGCGAGGGCACGCGATTTCGTCGGGCGATGTATGTCACCAAGCATCGCGGCAGCGCCTGCACCGACGAGATCATTCCCTATGCGATCGATGATCGCGGGCTGCATCTTGTGAAGTCGTGATCGATCCGCTCAAGGAGTCGCCGGCGGTTCGTCGTTGTTCGACAGCGTGAGCACCGCACGCCAAATCGCCACGACGAGCAGCGCCAGCAGGAAGAGCCCATACGCGATCACCGGCAGCGCGGCCGACGCCAACAACGTGATCAACGCCAGATTGGCCGTGGTCAACGCCGTGGCGTGGCCTTGAGCGGCCGTCCAGCACGCGATCCCCAGCAACAGCAGGCCGACCAGGACGCCTGCGCCCATGACCACCGGCACAATTCGCATCTTCTTCTTCAACAGGAAGGTGGCCACTTGGATCATCTCGCGGCTGGCCGGTGCGTCCGACTCGACGATCGAAATGCCCAGCGAGGCGGGCGACGCCGCCACGGCCGCCGCGTAGACGTAGACAACCAGTCCGGCCACACCAAACAAAGTCCAAATCCACTGGCCGGTCTGCATCGCCGCGGTCAGAAGGACCAACAAGACAAACACCCCGACGGCAAGGCTGAGGATGGCCAGCCCGTCGGGCACGTCGTTCGACGGCAGCTGCGCGAAGGTCGAGCGTTGCAGACGTTCGATCGCCCCGCAAAACTTTCGGGCGGCGAATTGCAAGGCCGCCAGCAGGACGACCATCGCCGTGCCGATCAAGAAGTTGGCCGCTGCGTCGCCGTGCGCGGCCACGATGCCGAAGAAGACGATCACAAGCAGCATGGACGCCAAAAGCCCGTACAGTCCGACCGTTTGAAATCCGTCGGCGAAGGTGTGGATGCGTTCGATGGGCCATGCCGCGCGCAGAATGCCGAGCAGCGAGTCCATCGGGTGACGCAGGGACCGTGGCGGCGCGACGACGGCCTGCGACAAATCGACCACCGGAAGCGACGGCGATTGGTCGGCCGTCGGCGAGCCCTCATCAAAGAGTCCTCGCACGCTTCGGGCGGGGGCCCATTCGGTCAACCCTTCGCGCCAGACGAGATCTTGCGGGCGCAATTCACCCGAAGCGGCCAGCCGCTTCAACTCGGCGGCCGAAACCGGTCCTATTTGCTTGGTTCCTTGAGCGAAATACCATTCCACCGGACTCATGGCGCGGCTCCTGTTCGTCTGGGAGAAAGTATAGCTTATTCCGGCGTGGAAGGTTAGGAAGCCGATTCGCCGCCCATCGCCGCCCGATAACGGGCCCAAAGTTCGTCGCCCTCGTCGGGCAAGGCGTCGCAAAACCGCTCGACGAGATCCTCCAAGGCATGCCAATCGAGGCCCTCGAATCGAAACGTCAGCGACGGCTCGGTCACCGAGCGACGCACTAGCGCCCAGCCGCCGGGAAAATCGATGCGCAGCCCGTCGACTGTCCGCTGTGGGAAATCCGCCCAGGCCGTGCGGACTTGTTCGAGCACCTGTGACTGCCGTGCCGCATCGGCCGCGATCCGAAGATTAGGCGTAATGTACATGGGCGGGCAGGCTTTGCGCAGCTCGGCCAGCGATCGACCTGACCGGGCTAAATACGCCAGCAACCGGCACACCGTGTAGAAACCGTCGTCGCCGCCGCCCAATCGGCGATAAAAATAATGACCGCTGACCTCTGCGCCGAACAACGCATCCGTATCGAGCATTCGTTCTCGCAGAAAGGAGTGACCGCTCCGTTCGGGCAACGGTTCGGCGCCAAAGCGTCGGGCGGCCTCGACGATTCGGTCCGAAAGCTTGACGTCGTAAACGAACGGCTGACCGGGCAATTCGTCGGCCATGCTGCTGAGCAGCGTCCAGGCGGTTTCCTCGGGGCGCAACGCGACGCCGTCGCCGTCGACCAACGCGATTCGATCGCCGTCGCCGTCGAATGCGACGCCCAGGTGGGCCCGCTCCTGATACACCGCGTCGCACAAGTCCGTCAAATGACGCGGCTCGGTGCAATCGGGCGTTCGGCCGCCGAACTGGGCGTCCGTCCGATCGTGGATTGTCGAAAACAGACACTGCGGAAAAATGGCGTGCAGATAGCGTCGAGCCCGTTCGGACCAGGCGCCGTGCATCGGATCGAGCACCACGTGCAGCCGGGCATCCATCGATTCGACAAACGCCTCCTGTAGACATGCGACGTAGTCGAACGAAATATCCAAGGATCGAACGACGCTCAGCGGTCGGGCGTCCGATAGCTCGGGCGGTCGGGCCATTGCGGCCACCTCGTCGGGCGAGGGCGATCGATCGCCGACCATCCATTTTAGTCCGTTCATCGACGCCGGATTGTGCGAGGCCGTGACAATCGCACAGCCGGCCGCCTGAATCCGGCGCTTTGCGTAGTAGATCATCGGCGTGGGCAGTTGACCCAGTTGGACCACGTCGAGCCCTTCGCCGGAAAGGCCGCAAACCAGTGCGGCCAAAAACTCGGGCGTCGAGGCCCGGACGTCGCCCCCGACGAGGAATTTCGATCCTGGGGGCGCTCGGCGGCCCAGAATTCGTCCCCAACGTTCGTACAGGTCCGACGTCAATTCCGTGGCGGCGTCGCCGCGGATGTCGCATGGTTTGTAGATACTCACGAGCGTCCCCGACTTTGCTGTTTGCATCAGAATCGGTTCACGTGCGTTTTTCCCTGTGGTTACGCGAGCATCACTTGGGAGGAGTGATGTTCGTCGGAGGCGATAAATCGAGAATGACAAGCTCCGGACGGCAGAAAAATCGGATGGGCGGAGCGTAACCGCGTTCCATGCCGATGCCGCGCGAGACGGAAAGCTTTCCGCCGCCGGGCAGGTCAGTCAGGCCGGACGACCAGGCGTGTGGGGTTCGGGCGTGCGTGGTGATCGGCCCGATCCACGGCATCCGAACCTGTCCGCCGTGCGTGTGACCGGCCGCCCGCAGATCGGCCTCCACCTGGCCCAACGCAAAATTGGGCGCGTGACCCAGCACGAGGTGAAACTCTTCGGGCTGCGGATTGTCGAGTTTCAACGCCGTGTTGAACGAATCTTGCAGCCCGAGACAGGTCAGCCGCACGTTGTCGCCCAGGCTGAATGAGCGAGTCGTGTTGACCGTGACGATATCCAGGCCTTGGAACACGTCGCGCCAGTCGTTGGGATCGACGTTGCCGCGGATGGCAAAAACGCCCCGCGGTGCGGAAAGTTGGAGTTTTTTCAGCAGACGATGAAAATCTTGGCGGAGGGCGGGCATCCGATCGGGCGACGTTTGCAGATAATCGCCGGCCAGCAGCAACAAGTCCGGTTTTTCGGCCTTGACGCGCTGCAGAACGGACACCTCGAACGGACCGAGACGATTGGCCTGCAAATCGGCCAGAATGAGGACTCGCAACGGACGCCGCAGCTTTGGACTGGCCACTTGCCAATGGGACACCTCAAGGCGATAGGGCTCGATCCAAAATGCGTTGGCGGCCACGACGATCAACGCAACGATGGCGAGCAACGCGGCGAGGGCCAGCCGCGGACGGGATTTCCGCCAGTTAAACGCCGAGGCGATCAACAACAATGAAGCGTGGTAGAACAGCCCAAAACACCACAGCCGATAGACGCCGAAGTGGTTTTCGTAGCGATTGCCCAAGAAAAAGCCCAGCCCGATGGCGATCGCCGCCGCGCAGCCCATCACGACGCACCAGACGATCAGCTTTCGGGTTCGGCCGATCAGCCAGATCGCCAAGGCGTCGACGGCCAGCATGAGCAGGTTGTAGGGCAGAGTCACGCCATTATTGTACCGGACGCGCGGGCAGATTCAAGCACGCCCCCCTGCCCTGCCCTCTTGCGGAAAACCGGTCGGCGGCGGACAATGAGCGGCCGTTTTCTGTCGGTTGGCGAGCGATCGAAGGACTCGTGACCGCCGGCAGAAGTCCGTTCTTGCGAAAGGAAGACGCATGGCTGGAATTCCCGTTCTCATGGCTCGCGGCCTCGGAATCGCCGAGGCTTGGGAAAATGCTCTGGTTGAACTGCATCGGTCGGGCTGCGACGTCAAAACCCAATACGACAAACCAGACGATCCACCCAGCAAAGACGCCACGATGGTGATGACGGTCGAGCAGCCGCTGGCCGAACCGATGATCCATCGCGATTTTCCCGGTGGGTTCGAGGAGCTCGAAGAGTATGTCATGGAGGTGTGCGACGGGATCAAGGATCATTGCATCCGCGACCCCAACGATCCGAGCGACACACGTTGGGAATACACGTACCATCAGCGATTGTTCGGTTACAACGCTCCGACTTGCGATCCGATGGACCAGATCGAAAACATCTGTCGGCAGTTGGCCAAGACGCCCTACACGCGACGGGCGCAGGCCGTCACTTGGAAGGTCTGGGAGGACAGCACCTGCTACGATCCGGCGTGTTTGCAGAGCGTGTGGTGTCGGATTCTTTTCGAGGACGAGCGGCCGCTACTGAACATGAACGTGCGATTTCGCTCGAACGACGCTTATAAAGCGGCCTTCATGAACATCTTTGCGCTGGTGCGGTTGCAGCAGCGCATCGCCGTGCGGGTGAGCGAGCTGTCGGGCATGGCGGTCGAACTGGGGCGGTACTGCCACATGGCCGACAGTTTTCACATCTACGGCTCGAATTTAGCGGAGTTTCGGGCTCGATTTCTCGGGGCGATCGAGCGACGCACGTTTGAGCAGCGGACGATGCGCTACGAGGACGTGCGCGACATGATGGAGTCGGCCCGCCCGGCGATTTTGGAAAAAGCAAAACGCATGGGGCGAAGCTGACCAGCCGCCCGCTCCCTCTCCCCTAATCCCTATTTGCAGGCCATCGCGGCGGTCAAGATCGCGGCGGTCGACTCACGCATAATGCGCGGATCGACGGGACGACCTTCCATCAGGCACTTGCGCACCTCTTTGCCCGAGATGAACACGGGCTTTTCGCCGTCGTGATTTTCCATCAGATCGACCCGCCCGATCGAATCGTAGTAGGCCGCGAAACCGACCCGAAGCGGATGGATTTTCAGGTCGCCCGCCAAGTGATCGAAAATCTCTTGGGCGTCGAAATCGCCCCAGATGGCCGTGCCGTCGTGATACGGGGCGTCGGCGTGTTTACGGCCGATGATCAAGTCGCTGAACCCGAAATTCTGGCGGTAGATGGCGTGCATGACCGCTTCTTTCGGGCCGCCGTAGAACATTTTGATGTCCAACCCCAGCAAAAGGACGCGGTCGGGCACCGATTCGCCGCGCGGGCCCCACAACGACCGGTCGCTGTCGCCGTCGCCGAGCGAACGGTTGTCGATGAGCGTTTGATAGGTGTGCATCCGCACATCGGCGTCAACGTCGTCGCCTTTGGTCTCGCCGATCAGCGGATTCAAGCACGCGCCGGCGTTGTGGCCGGCCCGCAACAACGTCTCCAGTCCGTACACCAGCGCGTATTCGTGGGCGCGGTGCAGCGGGTTGCGGGTCTGAAACGCCACGGCCCGATCCCAACCGCGGTCGGCCAGCAGCCGTCGCACCTCGTGCGGCGTGAGCACGTAGCGGCCGAATCGCGGATCTTTCGGCTGCGGCAACACGCGGATGCGTCCGCCCAGCAGATAAGTCTTGTCGGCGTCGGCCTTCAGCACCATGTCACCGCCGGGATGGTCGGTCCGCTTGGTCAGGTAAACGCTCTCCAGGTAACGCTGCTTGTCCCAAGGGTAAATGTCCGTTAGTTCAAGGGCCGCGACCACCTCGCCGGCCGTGTTCACCAGCGCCACCGACTGGCCCACCCGGAGCCGCTTGGCGAGCTCTTCGGTCGCGGGCAGCGCCAAAGGGATGGTCCAGGCGTACCGTTTGCCGTCGTGCACGATCACCGATTCGTCGAGCACGCGGTTGTACGTGGTTGAATCCATCGGACCGTTCAACGGGCTCAACGCACCGTCGCCCAACCGATAGACGGTCGACAAATCGGCGTCCGAAACGGGCACTTGCACGAGATCTTTGGCGTGGGCCAGAAAGTCGTCCACGGCGTCCGAAGGAACAGTCCAGCAACGCGGCTCTTGCAAACCGCCATGAGCAGGCACAAGCGAAGTCATGTCTTGGTTCTTTCTTACGGTTAAATCGACGCGAATTAGGGTTGTCCGATCCGCTCGTCCCGTGCGACTCGGGACACCGACGCCGTCAACTCGCCGGAACGCGGCGACTTGCGGCAAAACGACGCGGCGGACGCGATCCGATCAGATATGGTACATTTGCTCGCCGTGCTCTTTGGTCTTTTCGAGCAGATCGGCGAGCGTGATGGCGGTGAGCATCTTGTGCTGGGCCATGCCGACGTTATGCCAGGCCTCCAGGAGCACCTTGACCACGGGCGAATCGGCCGACGCGCTGCTGGCCGGGTCGCTCTCCTCCGGAGAACCGTCGATCACCTCCATCACCTCGCCCAGCGAAATTTGCTGAGGCGGCTTGAGAAGCTGATAGCCACCGGCGGCCCCTCGCACGCTGCCGACCAATCCCGCCCCTTTCAATTGAAGCAGGATTTGCACCAAAAATCGCGGCGGCACCCCGTGCTGCTCCGCAATGCGTCGGATCCGGACCGGTTGGCCCAGCCCGTATTGGGTCGCCAATTCCAACATGGCGATACAGGCATATTCGGTTTTCGCTGAGATTCTCATCACCACTCCCGTTCAAGAAGGTTAATTGTACGAAAGTTAGTGAACAATGTCTAGTATAACCGCCTGGCCCCGAGGCCCATTTTCGTCCATTCCGAGAACCTCCAAGGCACCGAATACTTGACCGAAATCCTAAAAGAAGGCAGGATAACAGGTTCATGTACGGCGGCCTGAAAGTCTTTGTTGAGACACTACATCAAATGGTAGGTATCAAATGGCTCAAAGGATTTACCTTGCGGTCGACATGGGAGCGTCCAGCGGGCGGCACGTGTTGGGACGTTTTGACGGCCGGACCGTTCAGCTTGAAGAGGTCTACCGATTTGAAAATGGTCCGGTGGACGTCGGAGGTCGGTTGTATTGGGATCTGTTGGGCCAGTGGAGCCACGTGCGGCGTGGGCTGCGAGCAGCCGCCGAGGCCGAGGTCCAGATTGCCAGCGTGGGTGTGGACACCTGGGGCGTCGACTTCGGGCTGCTGGGACGCGGCGACGAGTTGTTGGGCAATCCGTACAACTATCGCGACCGACGGACCGAGGGCGTGATCGAAAAGGCGTGCGGCATCGTCCCGCGGGAAGAAATTTTTCGCCACACCGGTTTGCAGTTCGTGTCGATCAACACGTTGTACCAACTGCTGGCGATGAAACTGACCGGTTCGCCTTTGTTGGACATTGCCGAGACGTTTTTAATGATGCCCGACTTGTTCCACTGGTTGTTGACGGGCGTCAAGTGCAACGAGATGACCGAGGCGAGCACCACGCAGTTTTACAATCCGGTGGCAGGCGGTTGGGCCACGGAGCTGCTGGAGCGGTTTTCGTTGCCGACGCGCATTTTGGCGCCGATCGCGCAGCCCGGCACCACGTTGGGCCCCTTACGCCCGTCGTTGGCGGCCGAGAGTGGGCTGCAGACGGTGCAAGTGGTGTTGCCCGGCTCGCACGACACGGCCAGCGCCGTGATGGCGGTGCCGGCCCACACGGAGCCCGGCCAGCGGCCCGATTGGTGTTACATCAGTCTTGGCACTTGGGCCCTGATGGGCATCGAGTCGCCCGGTCCGGTCATCAATGACGCCGTGTTGAAGCTCAATTTTACGAATGAAGGCGGCGTTGGCGGCACGATCCGATTGCTCAAGAACATCACGGGTTTGTGGATCGTCCAAGAATGCCGCCGCGTGTGGAATCAGGCCGGGGCTCCTTTGGATTGGGACGCGATGACGCAGATGAGCGTGGCTGCCGCGCCGCTGCGGTCGTTCATCGATCCCGACGCGCCTGAGTTCGTCGCGCCGGGCGACATGCCCGAGGCGATTCGCGCGTTTTGCCGCAAGACGGGCCAGGCCGTGCCGGACGACCGCGGCGCGGTGTTGCGCAGCGTCTTGGAGGGCCTGGCAATGCGGTTCCGACAAGTGCTCGAAATGTGCGAGCAGCTCAATGGCCGTCGGATCGAGACGATCCACGTGGTCGGCGGCGGCACGAAGAACCGGCTCCTGTGCCAATTTACGGCCGATGCCTGCGAGCGTCGCGTCGTGGCCGGACCGGTCGAGGCCACCGCGACGGGCAACGTCATGATGCAGGCGGTCGCCGCCGGCGACGTCGGTTCGATCGCCGAGGCCCGAGAGATCGTTCGCCGCAGTTTCCCCGTCGAAGAGTATGTGCCCAAGAATACGGAAGCATGGAGCGAGGCGTATCAAAGGTTTTTGAAAATCGTGAGTTGACCGTCCCGCGGTTTGTGACTGTTTTTTGGGAGTGTGATTGATCCATTCCTTGGCCGAAGGTTGTCGACCGCCGGCCGCTTGTTTTCCCCAGGAGCCCCGAAAAATGATTCGCGTCGGCATTGCAGGCATCGGTTTCATGGGCATGGTCCACTACTTGACCTACCGAAAAATTCGCGGCGTGAAGGTCGCAGCGATTTGTGAGAAGAATTTTCCCGAGCGGTTGGCCGGCGATTGGCGGGCCATCAAGGGCAATTTCGGTCCGCAAGGCCAAAAGATGGATTTGTCGGGCATCACCAAGTATGCCGAGTTCGACGCGATGCTGGCCGATCCGAATCTCGATCTGATCGATATCTGCTTGCCGCCGGCGGCCCATGCGGCGATGACGATCGCCGCCTTGAAAGCCGGCAAGCATGTCGTGTGTGAAAAGCCGATCGCGTTGAAGCCGAGCGACGCCACGCGGATGGTCGACGCCGCCCGTCGAGCCGGCAAATTGCTGTCGATCGGCCAGGTGCTTTCGTTTTTTCCGCAGTATCAATACGCCTACGAAGTCGCCCAGAGCGGCAAGTTCGGCCGGTTGTTGGGCGGTCAGTTCAAGCGGATGATTTCCGATCCGCTGTGGATGCGTGATTTCTACGATCCCGAGAAATGCGGCGGGCCGATGCTCGACCTGCACATCCACGACGCCCATTTTATTCGCCTGATGTTCGGGATGCCGAAGGCGGTGCAAAGCGTCGGCACGATGCGCGGCCAAGTGGTCGAGCGGTTCAGCACCCAGTTTCTCTTCGATCCGCCGCGGATGGTCACAGCCGTGTGCGGGGTGATCGGTCAGCAGGGTCGGCCGTTCACGCAAGGTTTTGAAATCTATTTTGAGAAAGCGACGCTGTTGTTCGACTACGCCGCGCTGGCCAAGGTGGACGACGCCGTTACGCCGCTGACCGTGCTGAGCGACGACGGCAAGGTGACCCGTCCGAAACTTGGCTCGGCCGATCCCATGGAGGGATTCTTGGGCGAGCTGGGTGATGTGGTCCGCGCCGTGCAGACCGGCAAACCGTCGCCGCGGCTTGACGGTCAGTTGGCTCGGGACGCCGTCGTGCTGTGTCAGAAACAGACCGAATCGGTCGTCCGCGGCCGTGCGGTCAAGGTGTAACGCCGCGTGTTGACCGGTTCATCGCGACGTTGCTTCGAGAGAAAATGGGCGGTCAACCGTGGAGAGAATTATGGCCAGACGGCGAGTTTTTTCGAGCGATGCGTGGTGGCTTCTCGTCGTGGCGGCGCTGGCGACGGCCTGGTCGCTGATCCATCCGGCGGACTATGGCACCTGGCTGTTCGAGATCGTCCCCGGCGGGCTTGGCGTGATCGCATTGCTGGTGCTTTCGACGCGCGTGCGGTTTTCGACGCTTCTGGTGGCCGTGGCGGCGATTCATTTCGTCGTGCTGGCCGCCGGCGCGAAATACACCTATGCCGAGATGCCGTTGTTCAATTGGCTTCGCGACGCCATGCACGGATCGCGGAACGAGTTTGACCGGGTTGGCCATTTTTTTCAGGGGTTCACCGTAGCCCTTCTGACTCGCGAGACGCTGATGCGTTGGACCCCGTTGAGCCGCGGTTTCGTATTGTCTTTCTTGTCGGTGTGCGTCGGGCTGGCGTTCAGCGCGTTTTACGAACTGCTCGAATGGCAGTGGGTCGTGTGGTTTTATCCGGCCAGCGGTCCGGAGTGGCTGGGCATGCAGGGCGACCCGTGGGACGCGCAAGGCGACATGCTGATGGCCCTGTGCGGCGGGCTGGCGGTCGTGACGGCGCTGGCCCGATGGCACGACCGGTCCATCGCCCGGGCCGAGGCCAATTCCGTGTTCTGATGGGCCGGCGCCGGTCGAATGTCGCGTCGTCGCAATCGCGTGCGGTCGAGCCCGGATGTCGCAATGTCTTGAGAAAG
>JAJFVC010000085.1 GCA_021372005.1 Planctomycetaceae bacterium
CCTCGCACTTCACGCCATCGCTCGTTTCGCCTACAATCGTCATGGCAGTCCCTTCGTTCTGGTAGTTTTGGAAACGTCAATAATTTCTTACTACCAGTTCAAGGGCTGCCCTTCAATGTGCGCATAAATACAGACGTTATCCGGCAACAGTTGCGTTCGACGGAAGGCCGAGCACAAGGACCATGTGTGGACGTGGGACTTCATCCACGATCGCACGGCGGAAGGCCGTCCGCTGAAATGGCTGTCGATCGTGGACGAGTACACATGGGAATGCCTGGCGTTGGAAGTGGAGCGTGGCATCACGTCTCGCCGAGTGATCGACGTGCTGGCCGAGTTGTTTCGCATCCGAGGCGTGCCGAAGCACATTCGCAGCGACAATGGCTCGGAGTTCATCGCCGATGCCATTCAGCGTTGGCTGGGCTTGGCAGGCGTGGAGACGCTTTACGTCGAGCCGGCATCGCCGTGGGAGAACGGCTACGCCGAATCGTTCCACAGCCGGCTGCGATCGGAGTTGACCGACGGCGAAGAGTTTGCAAGTCTGGCCGAAGCAAAGCATTTGGCAGACGCTTGGCGACTGGAATACAACCACCGACGGCCGCATAGTTCGCTGGGCTACCAAACCCCGGCAGAGTTTGCCGCCGGCTGTGCTGCCTCCGTTCCGGTCGCTACGCTCCCTCCACTCCAGCAGCACAGCCGAAAACCAGAAGATTTGCCACTAACCGTTACCCAACCAATACTCTCATAACCCCTGGTACAGAAAACGGGGGCAGGTCAATCCCATGGGGCAATATGCAAAGCAATCAGAAGGCCGTGTTGCGGGGGATTACGCGCCCATTCGGCTCGAGCCACATCAACCATCCATCAACGAGGGCCGTGTCTGTGGCCAAACAAGCCTGTGTCAACTCAGCACGGCCAACATGCTGCGAGTGGAGCAATCAGTCGCAGTCGCCAATTTCGAACCCCAACGCCTCGATCATTCGATAATCTTCGTCCGGCGACTGGCCCTTAGCGGTCAAATAGTCGCCCACGAAAATCGAATTGGCCGGATACAGGCCCAAGGGTTGCAGCGGCCCAAGATGCAACTCGCGTCCGCCGGCGATTCGCAACTCGCAACGCGGATTGGCCAGCCGGAACAGCACGAGCGCCTTCAAACAGTATCGCGGGTTGAGCCGTTGGGAGCTTTGTAGCTCGGTGCCGGCGATCGGGATGGGAAAATTGATCGGAACGGCTTCGACTTGCAGTTCGGCCAGTTGCAGGGCCAGGTCGACCACGTCCGTGTCTTCTTCGCCCATGCCGACGATGCCGCCGGAACAAATTTCCATGCCGGCCTGATGCACGACGCGAAGCGTGGCCAGCCGGTCGTCGTAGCTGTGCGTGGTGCAAATTTTGGGATAGTGTCGGCGACTGGTGTTCAGATTGTGGTTGATCCGATCGACGCCGGCCGCTTTCAGTCGTTGGGCCTGTTCGAGCGAAAGCAGGCCCGGCGAGAGGCAGATTTTGAGCGGGTAGGACGCTTTGATTTTTCGGACCACGTCGGTCAAAACATCCAACTCCCCATCGGACGGCGAACGGCCGGAGATCGCCGTGCAGTAGGTTTTTGCCTTGCGCTGGGCCGCCAACCGGGCGCCTTCGAGAATTTCGTCGGGCGAGATCAATTTGTAATGTGGGATGTCGGCGGTCGAGACGCACGACTGGGCGCAGTAGCTGCAATTCTCGCCGCAGAGGCCGCTTTTGGCGTTGACCAAAAAGTTCAGGTCGACCCGACGTCCGAAATAGTAATGTCGCACACGGTAGGACGCCACCAATAGATCGAGCAGTTCTTCGTCGGCCGCCCGCAAAATGCCCAGCCCTTCGGCAGGCGTCAGACGGTGGCCGTCCAAGACGTTTTCGGCCAGCTCGCACCAATGGCATGGCGGCGAGAGAATCGGGAACGGATCGGCGACAGGCGGCGTTTGTTTCATCAAAGGTTATGCGATTCCATGGGCTTTTTCGTAGGCGGCGATTTCCGGCTCGTGTTCGAGCGTCAGGGCGATGTCATCCAATCCGTGCAGCAGACAATGCCGGCGGAATGCGTCGACCTCGAATTTTCTCCGCAGGCCGAAGGCGTCGCTCAGCTCACATTGCTCCAAGTCGACCGTCAACCGGTAGCCCGGATGCGCGGCGACGCGAGCGAACAGGTCATCGATTGCCGGTTCGTCCAGGCGGATCGGCAACATGCCGTTCTTGAAGCAGTTGTTGAAAAAAATGTCGGCGAAACTGGGGGCCAGGATCACGCGGAATCCGTAATCCTCCAACGCCCAGGGGGCATGTTCGCGGCTCGATCCGCAGCCAAAATTGCGGCGCGCCAGCAAAATGCTCGCCCCGGCATATTCCGGCCGATTCAACTCGAACGCGGGATTGTTCGAGCCGTCGTCCAGAAATCGCCAGTCGAAAAACAAAAATTGTCCAAAGCCGGTCCGTTCGACCCGCTTGAGAAATTGTTTCGGAATGATTTGATCGGTATCGACGTTCGACCGGTCCATCGGAACGACCAGTCCGGTATGAACTGTGAGAGAGCGCATGACTGGGGATTTTGGGATATAGGGATTGGGGGATTTTACTTGTACTGCCACGTACGGATGTCGACAAAATGCCCGGCCACGGCGGCGGCGGCGGCCATTTCGGGCGAGACCAGATGGGTGCGTCCGCCTTTACCCTGCCGACCCTCGAAGTTGCGATTGCTCGTGGCGGCGCAACGCTCGCCAGGCTCCAATTTGTCGGGATTCATCGCCAGGCACATGCTGCACCCGGCCTCGCGCCATTCCAGACCGGCATCGCGGAAGATTCGGTCGAGCCCTTCCGACTCGGCTTGCTGTTTGACCAACCCGCTGCCGGGCACGACCATCGCTTGGACGCCTTGGGCCACACGATGACCGTGAACCACGCGAGCGGCGACCCGCAGGTCTTCGATTCGGCCGTTGGTGCAGGAGCCGATAAAAACTCGCTGGATCGGAATCATCGTGATCGGAGTCCGCGGCTTCAGGTCCATGTAGGCCAACGCCGCCGCGGCCGCCTTGCGCTCGGTCGGATCGGCGAAGTCGGACGGGTCGGGCACCTGGCCGGTGACGTCGGTCACTTGAGCCGGCGTGGTGCCCCAAGTGACTTGCGGCAAAATTCGTTCGGCGTCGAACGTCTCGACGCGATCAAACGTGGCGCCGGGGTCGGTCGGCAAAAGTCGCCAACGTTGGACGGCGGCGTCAAAATCTTTGGGGGCAAACGGTCGGCCGCGCAGGTACTCGAACGTCGTCTCGTCGGGGGCGATCAGCCCGGATCGGGCTCCGGCCTCGATCGTCATGTTGCAAACGGTCATCCGCTGCTCCATCGTCATCGAGCGAATCGCCTCGCCGGTGTACTCGATGCAATAGCCGACGCCGCCGGCGGTCGAAAGCCGACCGATCAGGTAAAGAATCAGATCCTTGGCCGTCACGCCCGGCAACAGACGCCCGTTGATCCGAATCTCCATGGTCTTGGGCTTGTACTGCGGCAGCGTCTGCGTGGCCAACACATGCTCGACCTCGCTGGTGCCGATGCCGAACGCCAAGGCGCCGAACGCTCCGTGGGTGGCCGTGTGGCTGTCGCCGCAGACGATCGTCATGCCCGGCTGCGTGTAGCCCTGTTCAGGTCCGATCACGTGCACCACGCCTTGGTTAATGTCGTGAATGTCCAAAAGCCGGACGCCGAACTGGCGGCAATTTTCACGCAACGTGTCGATCGACTTCTTCGAGATGGGATCCTCGATCGGCAGGCTGCGATCGGTTGTCGGCACGTTGTGATCGACCGTGGCCACGGTGCGTTCGGGCCGCCGGATGTTGCGGCCAGCCAGCCGGAGCCCCTCGAATGCTTGGGCGCTGGTCACCTCATGAACCAATTGAAGGTCAATATACAAAAGCGTCTGTTTGCCTGGTTCGGCGCGGACGACGTGACTATCCCAGATTTTCTCGAACATTGTTCGAGGGGGTTTGGAATCACTCATGGGTATGTTTTTGGGGTAAAAGAACACAAATCTAGAGGTTGTCTCTTCCAACAATGACCCATTATACCGGTTTCGTGTTCGGTTGTCAGTAATCCGGGGACCGTGGCAAGTGGTCAAAAGACCTCGGCGGGCTTAGGATTCGTCTTTCATCCAGTCGGGAACGGGTTGGACACGACCGTCGCGATCAACGATGGCCAGGGTGACGTGCCCAAGGGCCAAACACTCCTCGCCGCGAAACAGCTCGTACTGATGTTCAATCTTCGCTTGGGTCACCCGAACGATGGTCGTGCGAAGCCGCAACAGATCATCGTATCGAGCGGGGCGACGGTAGCGACACTCCACTTTGACGACGACAACAAACTGGCCCGACTCCTCCATTTGGCGGTAGTTGCCGCCTGCGACCCGAAGCAGTTCAGTCCGACCGATTTCAAAATAGGTAAGATAGTTGCCGTGGTGCAGGAACCCCATCGGGTCGCATTCTTTGTATCGCACGCGCAACTGGATTTCGTGTTGTCGGATCATTCTAGACTCCGGCGGTTATCGAACCGATTAAATGGGCAAACGGGGACTTTTCAAGTTCCGAGTTAGAACCTATAGTCAGAGAGCAACATTCATTTTGTAAAATAAGGACCTGTTCAGGGGCATATTCTCATGGGGTCTGAAGCGTCCAACGTGGTCGACTATTCCACGATGCGAGGCAAAAACTACCCAACGATTCGGCAGTTTACCGTTTTTCTCGAAAACTCGGTAGGCAAGCTTCTCGAAGTGATTCGCCGTTTCGAAGGCAGCCGGGTGCGAATCGTCGCGCTGTCGATTTCCGATAATGCCGAATGTGCGTTCGTCCGTTTTTTGCTGAGCCATCCGGAGCAAGCTCGAGAGATTTTGGAGCGGGCTGGGCTCACGATCGTCGAAAGCGACCTGATTGGTGTGGAGTTGCCCGAGGGACCACAGGCGTTGTTGGACATCTGCACGGCGTTGTTGCAGGCCGAGGTGAACATCATCCAGGCCTATCCGCTTCTGGTGCGTCCTCGCGGCCACGCCACCGTGGCACTTATGGTCGACAACTTGGAAATCGCCCAAGAAACGCTTGTCGCAAAGGGCTTTTCGATGATCACCGAGGCCAATCTGCACGAGGAAGAGTGAGCGGCGTCAAGCCCAGACGGCTTTTCTGAAGGGGGGCGATAGGCGTTAGTCCGCCAATTCTTTGGGTAACTCGCCCAAGCCGCGAACGGTCACGCGGGCTACGGCATGCCAGGCCACGACGACGACTGCCGTACTGCCGTCCGGTTCTTGGACGGTAAAAACGCCTTGGCGGCTTTGTTGCGACAGTTTTTTAAGAAACTGGTAGGGTACCACCGCCTCGCCGTCGCGCAGGCGAATTTCAATGGTGGCGTCATCGGAGCGGAGATCCCAAAGCCGCACAAAAAGTGAAGCCATAGCCTGCCCAGTCTCCGCGTGCTCGGTGGCAAGCCGAGCTAAATCCGAGCTGCTGGTTCGGTCGTCAATTCGGCCTAATAGGACGTCTTGAGCCGCTTCTTCTTCAGTCGAGACATTTTCATAAGTAGGAATTCGGAATCGCGACTTACACAACGGACACTCGCCGGGTTGGCCCTGCAAACTGACCGGTCCATGCAAACGATGCCCGTTGGGGCACAAAAACTCAAACGCCCGTTCTTTTTGCGATGAACCACTCAAGGTAGGCAGTCGCTTGCTCGACGCGCCAGATTCCATGAACTCGGGTCCCGACGCATCGGCATCCGCGCCGATGGCCGGAGAGACGTTGGGGGCGGTCGGCTCGGGCACGATGAATTTGACCCCGCAGCGCGGACACTTTGCGGCACGGCCAGCTTGGGCCGCTTGGCAACGGATTCGGTGCCCGTTGGGACAAAGAAACTCGATCATCGCCAAATCCGCCAAAAGTGGGGCTAGCAGGACAACTCTTGCAATATTTGATCGTACCTCACAAATTGGGGGGATGCAATTGTCGAGCGAAGAAATTGATCAATCCTTGACAGCCTGGTTGGGTGTGCGAAACTAGGGAAGAAAAATGAAAGCAGGCCTCGTCGCGAGTCGCCGTCATGTCGATTATAGTCGTTTGCCCTGATTGTCGAAAAAGCTTCAAAGTCAGTGATCAGTTTGCTGGACGATCGGGTCCTTGTCCAAACTGCAAACATATTCTTAAGGTGCCCGACAAATCGCAGGAGGTCAAAGTCCACGCGCCGGAGGAGTTCGGCGGCGGCGGCAAGAGCGCTTCGGGCAAGTTGGTCATCAAGCCGGAGTCTTTTGTGCCCGTGCGGTTTCAACCGGTCACGGTTGCGTTGATCGTCGCAACGGTGCTTGGCGTGTTGGCGTTGGCGTGGGGCGGCGGACGGACCGGACTGTTTTCCAATCCTGTGATCCTGACGGTTGGGCTGCTGGCCATCTCGCCGTTGTTGGTCGTGGCCGCCTATGGGATGCTCCGCGACGCCGAGTTGGAGCCGTATCGCGGAATGTCGCTTTATCTTCGAGCGTGTATTTGTGGACTGGCCTATGCGGCTCTTTGGGGTGTGTTTGCGATGTTGGTTTCGCGCGGCATCGTGACCGGCGAATTGTGGAATTGGTGTCTTGTCGCACCGCCGATGGTCATCGTAGGCGGCATGTTCGCTATGGCCTCGCTGGACCTCGACTTCGGGGATGCCATGCTTCACTACGGATTCTATGTTCTGGTGACCGTCGTGTTGCGATGGATTGCGGGCATGAAATGGGTGTGGAATATTTGAGGGATTAGGGATTAGGGATTAGAAAAAGGCGACTGGACCCGTTTCTCTCGAAAAAATGTCCATTCTGACTATTCCTGAAGTCGTTGCTTTGGATTCTCGCCGCGGACTGGTTCGCATTCCTCCGGAGACGGACGTGCCGCTGACGCCTCGGGTGCGGCAGTTGATCGACACGGCCGATTTTCGTCGATTGGCCCGAGTCAGCCAACTCGGTCTGGTTGGTCTGGTCTATCCGGCGGCCTTGCACACACGGTTTGAACACTGTCTAGGCGTGTATCGTTTGGCGCTGTTGTATCTGAAACAACTGTCGCACGACGAGCGATTCGCCAAAGCGGTTCGGCCAAAGGACGCCGAGGTGTTTTTGGCCGCGGCGCTGTTGCACGATCTAGGCCATTGGCCGTTTTGCCATCCGATCGAGGACATTCGGTTGCCGAGCGTTCCTAGTCACGAGTTGTTCGCCAACAGCTTTTTGTTGGAGGGCGAGATCGCCGACATTTTGCGCCACGATTGGGAAGTCAATCCGCGCGATGTGGTGGCGCTGCTGAGCGAAAAGCCCCGCGACCAAGCCGGCCGTATTTTAGCCAGCATGTTGTCCGGACCGATCGACATCGACAAAATGGACTATCTGTATCGCGACAGCCTGCACGCCGGCGTGCCCTACGGACGGCACTTCGATCAGCAACGGTTGCTGGGCAGTTTGTGCCTGAACGAAGCCGGCGACGGACTGGCCGTGACTGACAAGGCCAAAACGGCAGCCGAACTGATGGTGTTCGCTCGCTATGTGATGTTCAGCGAAGTGTATTGGCATCACAGCGTTCGGGCGGCCACCGCGATGTTGCAGCGGGCGTTTTTTCTGCTTCATGGGACGTTGGATCTCGACGCCCTGTTCCGCATGACCGAACCGGAAATGATTGGCGAACTGGTTCGGGCGGGCAGCGGTGGTCCGGCCGGTGAACTGCTCGATGGTCTGTTCGGCCCGACACGCAGACTCTACAAACGACTGGCGCAGTACAGTTTTGTCGAACAGCCGGAGTTTTATCGGCGATTGGCGAGACGGCCTTACCCCTGGTTGACGGCCTGCGCCGAGCGGTTCGCCTCATTGGCCAGCGAGGCATTGGGCCGCGTGGTTGCGCCGCACGAGTTGTTGTTCGACTCGCCGCCCATCACTCGCGAAGTGCAGTTCGACGTGGATGTCTTTTTTGCAAAAGAAAATCGTTATCGGCCGTTGGGCGAGGTGTCACCGGTGTTGCGGGCGTTGGCGACCGAGCAATTTGACGATTACGTAAAACGAGTGCGCATCTTCGCACATCCGCGGATCGTCGCGGAGTTGCGATCGCTCAACACGCTGCCCGAGCTGCTCGATCGAGCCATTGAACGGACGGAGTCCGGTGGAGTAAATTAAAGAGAATACGAGAGATGGGGAAAAATCTCCATCTCTCGTTTCTCGATAAGAGCTTACCCGTAAAGCGGCCCAAAATTCTTGCAGGCCCGATAGTCGGCCCCGATTGGATCGTCGACGCCAAACATACCCCAGGCGTGCGGTCGGAACAGGTCTTCCTCGGGCACATTGGACATCGCCACGGGAATGCGAAGCATCGACGCCAAGGTGATCAGGTCCGCGCCGATATGGCCGTAGCTGATCGCACCATGATTGGCGATCCAGTTGTTCATGACGGAATAGACATCGCGGAACGCGCCGTGGCCTGTCAAACGCGGCACGAACCAAGTGCACGGCCAGGTCGGATTGGTGCGGTCCATCAAGGTCTTGTGGACGTCGGCGGGCAGTTCGGTCGACCAGCCCTCGGCGATTTGCAGCACGGGGCCCTGGCCCTTGACCATGCCGATCCGCGTCATCGTCATCGGCATTCCGCCTTCCGAAACGAAGCTGGAGGAAAAACCGCCGCCGCGGAAGTACTCGACGTCGGCCGGTTCCCAACTGGTGGCTTTCAAGCAAGCGTCCGCCTCTCGCTGCGAAATTTCCCAAAACGGCTTCATTGTGGGTTTGCCCTTTTCCCGCTGTCGGCCGCAGGCGTCTAACGTGGCGGCGCCCGAATTAAGTAGATGGATGAACCCGTTGGCGTTCACGCCGGTCACCCGCTTGCCGGTCACGCGTTTGACCGATTCAGGGCTCCAGTAGGTCCGCACATCGGCAAAAATCTGCGCTCGACTGGTCAACAAATACATCAACAACATGCAGACGCCGTTGAGCGAGTCGTTTTCGGTCGCCACGATGTACGGCGAGCGAATGCCGTTCCAATCGAACGAACTGTTGAGCATCGCTTCGGCAAAATCGCCGTTGGGCCAATGGTCGGTCCATTGACGCTGGCCCTGAAATCCGGCGGCCAGAGCATTTCGTCCGAGGGCTTCCTCGCCGAAGCCCATCTGCGCGAGCACGGGATTGCCGACCATCAGGTCTCGGACAATCATCGCCATCTTAACCACATACTGCCAATCGGCGTCCTTGGCGGCTCGTGATTTTTGAAGCGATCGCTTGTTCAGATCCTTGCCTTCCGCACAGTATTTTTTGGTCCAAGCCATGGCCTTTTCAAACTCAGCCGCGTCATAGATTCCCTCGGACACGCGACGTTCGATCTCGCACATGTCGACATTCTCGTTCCGCATGCCGAGATAATCTTGAAAGAAGTTGACGTCGACGAACGAACCGGCAATGCCCATCGAAGAAGTGCCTACGGACAAATACGACTTGCCTCGCATCATGGCCGTGGCCAAACCGCCTTTGACAAACCGCAACAGTTTTTCTCGCACATCGGCCGGAATCGTCGTATCCGTGCGGTCTTGGACCTCACGGCCATAGATGCCATAGGTTGGAAAACCTTTTTGGGCGTAGCCGGCCAACATGGCGGCCAAGTAAACCGCCCCGGGCCGCTCCGTACCGTTGAACCCCCAGACGGCCTTCGGCGTCAGCGGATCGGCGTCCATCGTTTCCGTCCCGTAGCACCAGCACGGCGTGACGGTCAACGACGCGCCGACGTTTTCCTTTCGGAACTTTGCCTCGCAGGCCGCGGCTTCGGCGCAGCCGCCGATGTTCGTATCGGAAATCACGCATTGAACCGGCGAACCGTCCGGATACTTCAGGTTTTCCGAGATCAATTTGGCCGCGCTTCGGGCCATGTTCATCGTTTGAGCTTCCAGAGATTCTCGCACGCCGCGACGACGCCCATCGATCACCGGCCGAATGCCAACTTTCGGAAACGCATTGTCGCTCCAAATAGACCTATTCATGGACCATTCCTCAAAAAACACTTGCGTAACGGGATTCGGTTACTAATAATGCGGAACGCTTGGAGTGTCAAGGAGTTTGGCGACAAGAAGTAAAGTAAGGCAGGCCAAAACAAGGCTTTTTTGACGAGAATCTGAATAACCATCTCCGCTTGTCTTTGTTTGTTAGTGTTGTTAATATACTGGATGATTTCCGAAGACGAACGAATAAGGAAGAAAATAGCATGGACCATGCAGTTATTTTGGCTCGTGGATTAGGCACTCGAATGCGCAAATCGGATTCGACGGCCCAGCTGGACGCGTCGCAAGCGGCGATGGCGGACTGCGGCTTGAAGGCGATGATTCCGATCGGTCGTCCTTTTTTGGACTACGTGCTGCACGTTCTCGCCCAAGCCGGCTATCGGAAGGTCTGTCTGGTGATTGGCCCGGAACATCAAGCGGTGCGAGAGTATTATGCGAAGCTCCGGCCGCGGCGACTGACGGTCGAGTTCGCCGTGCAGGTCGAGCCGCGAGGGACGGCGGACGCCGTGGCGGCGGCCGAGGTTTGTGTGGGGCGAGAGCCGTTCTTGATGATCAATTCCGATAACTATTATCCGCTGGAGGCCGTCGAAGGCTTGCGTCGCGACGTCGGCGCGGCCATCGCGGCGTTCGACCAGGACGCCATGGTTGCAGAAAGCAACATTCCGGTCGAACGGTTGAACAAATTCGCGGTGATCGAGGCGGACGCGGAAGGATTTTTGGTGAAAATCCACGAAAAACCCGACGAGGCGACGCTTCGGCGATTGCCGAAGCCGCTCGGCATGAGCATGAATTGCTGGCGTTTTGGGCCGGCGATTTTCGAGGCATGCCGTTCGATCGTGCCGTCGCCTCGAGGCGAACTGGAGATCACCGATGCGGTGCAATACGCCATCGATCGGTTGGGCGAACGATTTCGCGTGCATCGGTATCGGGCGCCGGTGTTGGATTTGTCGAGCCGCAATGACATCGCCGCGGTGGCCCAAAGGCTGTCGAGCACCGAGGTGGATCTATGAACAAGCCGCGGGACCTTCAGGCGATTTCCACGCAGTTTCAGATTCTCGGCGAGTTTCTTGGCGCGGAGCCGTATGGAACGGGACACATTAACGATACGTACTGCGCCACGTACGATCAAGCTGGCGTGACGGTCCGTTACATTCATCAGCGCATCAATCGCACGGTTTTTCAAAATCCGGAATCGCTGATGGACAATATCCGCCGGGTGACCGACCATTTGCGTCAAAAGCTCGGCGATCGGCCAGATCGCACGCGCCGTGCGTTGACACTGGTGCCGGCGCGCGACGGGCGGGTGTTCCATCGCGATCCGGAAGGTGAATATTGGCGGACGTATCTTTTCATCGAGCGGGCGAGGACTCACGACGTGGTGCAGTCGCCGAAGCAGGCGTTTGAGGCGGCCAAAGCGTTCGGGCAATTTCAGCGTTTGTTGGCCGATATGCCGTTGCCGCGGTTGCACGAGACGATTCCGCATTTTCACGATACGCCGGCTCGCATGGCAGCTCTGGAAAAGGCCATCGAGGCCGACTCGCTTGGGCGGGTTTCAAACGCCCGGCCCGAGATCGATTTCGCCTTGAGTCGCCGGTCGCTGACGACCGCGTTGCTGGAGCCGCATCGACGAGGGGCCATTCCCGAACGCATTACGCACAACGACACCAAGCTGAACAACGTCATGTTGGACGACGATTCACAGGAGGGCGTCTGCGTGATCGATCTCGACACGGTCATGCCGGGCCTGGCGCTTTACGATTTCGGCGATTTGGTGCGGACTGCGACCAGTCCGGCGCTGGAGGATGAACGAGACCTGTCGAAAGTGACTATGCGGCTTCCGATGTATGAGGCCTTGGTGCAGGGATATCTTTCTACGGCGGGGGATTTTCTTTTGGACGAAGAACGATGTCGGCTCGCTACGGCTGGCAAGCTGATCACTTTCGAGATCGGTCTTCGGTTCTTGACGGATTTTCTTTCTGGTGACGTCTATTTCAAAATCCATCGGGATGGGCATAATCTGGATCGATGTCGAACGCAGTTCAAGTTGGTCGAGTCGATCGAGCAGCAAGAGCCGCAAATGGAACGCTTAGCGGTTGTTTGACCGACGAGTTACCTCATCGCGCGGCTGGTGCGTGACGCTGCCGGAGCATTGGGCGTCTGTTGACAACCTTTGGCGCGGCGGCGTATATTGATAGTTGTTTTGTGTGTCGCCGAACCCACCAGACGCGGCACTGGCGGTGTTGTTGAGAGTCCTCCCGCGATTCGGTGGATGGCCGTGCGTGAGATTGCTATTCAAAGTACAGACTGCCAACAACACAAAACGAAAATATTGTAGTCCTGCCCATGTGAGATCCTGCTCTTTGGGAAGTTCTCGTATCTCTATCAACGTTATTGCCGGACGACGGACGGTGGGTCGACTTCTTTCGGTTGTGTTGAATCGTTTTGTCAAAATGGCGACAACGGCGTTGGCAACGGTTCATGGGGGCAGCGTGGAGTTCCCCCGATAACCATATTGTCAAGCAGACAGCCCGGCCTGGTTTTATGGGAGGGATTGTGGTCGCAGCGGTGACGGCTTCGGTTGCACGGCGGTGTGACCTCCGAACACCCGAAATTGGCAGTTTGTAGAGGTTTTTAAAAAACGGTGGGCCCGTCGGGAAAGCTTGACGCAGTCGGGAGATGACGTTTCGGGATCGTCTTTGCCACGGTTGCATTGCTTGGCCCAACAGGGGGATTATCGGCGATCTGCTTGATGGAACGTGCTCGTCATGCGACAATATAGCGAGGGATGTTTCCCGTTATGAGACTCTCGCTAGGTGAATGTTTCGGGCCGAATCTGTGTTTTCGGTTACGGTCGGTTCACAAATGTCATGGTTCACTCTGAATTCCAATTTGGAGATCGGAGGAAAACAATGCGTATTGCAATAATTTTCAGCTTGGCAAACGTGATAGGTCTCGGATATGGCATTTTGGCTTTGGCCGATCAGCAGTCCCCCAAGGCATTGAACAATCTGGTCACGGAGTTGGTTCATCTAGAAAACGTTCCGTCGGGACGCGAGATTGCCTTTACCCTCCCCCGAGAAAGTTGGGTTTATGCTGCCGTCACAGCTGCCAGTGACGTCACGGCGTCCTTCGTGAGTCCTGACAAGATGGTCTCCGAGACGATGGTTTTTTGTCGCAATGCGAGCAATCGGTCGTCTGAGTCAATGAAATATTTGCCGCCTGGCGATTATAAGCTCCGTTTGGTGGTTTCTCCACAGGAATCAGCCCGACTGGTTGTGGTTCGAACCATTCCTGAAATTTTTTACGACGGCTACCATCGGCCTTCGCAACTCCGTCTATGTAATGCCGCCGCCCGCAACTGGAGGTTTTTGGAGAAATACGTCAATCCAAACATCAACACGTTTGTTGTTTACCGCGGCGGTCGAAAAAGCACTCCCGCCGCGGACAAGCCAACCGATGAAGTGTTTAAGGAATGGCGTCGGCGAGGAAAACATTGGGTCGACGAGGTTGCGATCGACGTCGCGGCTAAAACGGTTGATCAAACTTGCCAGTATTATTTGTCGGATCAGGGGTTGGCCAATTCGGCCTACCATGGCTTCTTGATCGATGAGTTTACTCGCAACTCGGCATTGAGCGAGGAAGTCAATCGGATTAATCTTGAGGCGTTGGCGCGTATTGCAGGCCGGCCCGAATTCACCGACAAGAAAATACATTTGTATGTCACGACACCGTCGGCGAAATTGAACGAGTATCCGGAGATCTGCAAGTTTGCGATAGACCATCATTCGTTGCTGAGTTGGGAGTGGTATGTTGTGGAAAGGTCGCCGAGGACGGACCTAAAGACCTTGCGGGATGTGTGGAACTTTTTCTCGCCAAACTGGCACGCGGGCCACGCAAGACAGTGGGAGTCTTTCCATCCAGGAGCGTCCGATTCCATTCTCGCAACATTGGCCGGCTGGAATCTGCCCGATTGCTGCGGGGACGTGGATGCCGAGCTTGATTACAAGGTTCTGCTCGACTGGCAGATGAATTTTCTTGTCAATCACCCGGTATATCGGAATTTGCGGGGGATCAATGTGTGGGCCACGTCTTATATGGACGAGGAATTAATCCGTTGGATGTGCCGACTTTATCGGCATTATTGCATTGACGGAAACCGGCGATTGCTTTCCACCGATCCCTACGTGTTGACGCATTTGGTCAATCCCGATTTTGACGAAGGGATGGAGGGTTGGAACATTCAGATGGCGGGCGCCGAAACCGTCAGGGCGGAACAGTTTAAGGACTTTGGGAAAATTGAAGGGCGACGTAGGTCTGGCAAAGGAGACCATTTTCTTGTCACGCGTCGAAGCTCAAAAGGTCCAAACACGATCAGTCAGACTGTCTCCAATTTGACGCCGGGTCGTTTGTACACCTTTCGTATGTACACTGCGGACTATGAGGACTTGAAGACCGGTAAATCAAAGAAACAAACCCATGCGGTGTCGATTTCACTCGCGGGTGCTACGCCGGTGCCCAATAAGGAATTGCACATTCCATACAATTGCCGAGCCAGTGCGAAGGTGAAACCGTTCGACTCGAAAAACCTCTGTTGGCTCAATTTTCATTGGCTTTTGTTCAAGGCGCAAGGCACGACCGCACAGTTGACAGTCTCCGATTGGGTTGATCCAAAACATCCAGGCGGTGATCCTGATCAAGAGCTTACCTTCAATTTCTTTCAGATAGAGCCGTATTTTGAACTCACGCGAGGAGCTGTCCCCTGAGAGTTATTGCGTTGTTTCAACACGGAGGAAGCTCTTGGACTGCCAAAAATCAACGAGAAACGCAGCCGACTGGCGGCCGTTGACAGCCTGTGCCGTTCTAGACATACTGCACGGTCTTGTGTTGGAGTCTTTTTCCTCGATTTGACATCCGTTTCATGATCCACCAAAGTCCTGCCTTTAGCTTTATTCTCCGTCTGTCCTGTCCCGACCAACCTGGTTGGCTGGGACGCATCAGTTCTGTCATCGGCGAAGTCGACGGTTTGATTGGCTCGGTCGCCGTCGTCGGAGTGCATGAGGATGTAATCACTCGCGACATGGTCATTTCTGCCACGAATGAAGAGCATGTCAAGAAAATTGTGGAGCGAGTGCAGGCGATTGACGGTGTATCGGCGATCTCGATGACCGACCGCACCTTTGCGATGCACCGCGGTGGTAAAATTGAAGTCCGGTCACGCATTCCCGTAAAAGACCGCGACGATCTGTCCATGGCTTACACGCCGGGCGTCGCTCGCGTTTGTCGAGCGATTGCGGAGGATCCGGACGCCGCGTTTTCGCTTACGATCCGTCGAAACACGGTGGCCGTGGTGTCGGATGGCACGGCGGTGTTAGGGCTGGGCAACATCGGTCCGCGAGCGGCGATGCCTGTCATGGAGGGCAAGGCTATTTTGTTCAAAGAGTTCGGCGGCGTCAATGCCTTTCCGATCTGTCTTGAAGCCAACGGCGTCGACGCCATTGTTGAGACCTGCACGCGGCTGGCTCCCACGTTCGGCGGCATCAATCTTGAGGACATTGCTTCGCCCAACTGCTTTGAAATCGAGCGGCAACTTACCGAACAAGTTGATATTCCGGTTTTCCATGACGATCAACATGGCACGGCGATCGTTGTTTTGGCGGCGCTGCGCAATGCCTTCAAAGTGACAGGCAAGGAGATCACCAACGTTCGCACGGTCATCTCCGGAGCTGGTGCGGCGGGCGTGGCTATCGCCAAGCTGTTGCAGTCGGCCGGAATGAGGCAAATCGTCTTGTGCGATCGCCGTGGGGCCATCCATCGTGAACGTGATCAGAAGACGACCGCGGTGAAGCAGTGGATCGCTGAAAACACCAATCCGGAAAACGTAAAGGGATCGCTCGGCGACGCAGTGCGCGGCGCCGATGTTTTCATTGGCGTATCGGGTCCCAATGTGCTTTCGGTCGACGATGTCCGTCGGATGGCGTCAAAGGCGATTGTCTTTGCGATGGCCAATCCCGATCCAGAGATCGACCCAGACCTGGCGCGTCCCTGTGCGGCCGTGGTGGCGACCGGCCGGTCCGATTATCCGAACCAGATCAACAACGTCTTATGTTTTCCTGGCTTGTTCCGGGGGCTGTTGGCGGTGCAATCGCGTCGTGTGACCGAGCCGATGAAGACGGCCGCCGCCGCTGCGATTGCCAATGTGATTTCGGACGACGAACTGAAACCGGATTACATCATTCCCAGCGTCTTCGATCGTCGTGTCGGAGTGGCGGTCGCTCAGGCGGTTGCGCGGGTGGCTGTTGAAACTGGCGTCGCGCGTCATTCGCCGCAGGAGGCCGACGTCCTTTGGCCGTCTTAGAAGGTCTCGATTGTGAAGGAAGACTTCCGGACGAGGGTCATCGGTCGCCAATTAATCTGTGTTGCCAATTGGAGGTGGTTGACGGATAACTCGATGGATTGCATATAACCATTCCGAATGTTTTGCATCAATTGACGCTTTATTGGGCAATGTTGTTGCGGGACGACTGGGAAGTTCGCTAGGCAATCGTGTCTTGGATACCAGCAGAGGAGTGTTCGGCTATGTCCGACGCGTCCGATTCCAACCCATCGCCATCGGCCGTTGATTTTTCCGGCAGGCAGATCGGCGATTTTCGCTTGTTGCGACGCTTAGGCCGCGGCGCCATGGCCGACGTCTATCTGGCTGAACAGCGGCGTTTGAAACGTTCCGTAGCTTTAAAGGTTCTAAAGCCTGAATTGGCGGGCGATCGAACCTATTTACAGCGATTTGAATTGGAGGCGCAAGCGGCCGCCTCCTTGATTCATGCGAACATCGTGCAAATCTACGAGGTGGGTTGCGTTGGCGGGCTGCATTACATCGCACAGGAATATGTGCGAGGTCAGAATCTTCGGGAATACATCAGCCGAAACGGCCCGCCCGACCTGTTGCATGCATTGTCCATTATGCGACAGGTGGCGGCGGCGTTGGCCAAGGCATCGGAACAAGGGATCGTGCATCGGGATATCAAGCCCGAAAACATCATGCTCACTGCGGGCGGTGAGGTGAAAGTAGCCGACTTCGGTCTGGCGCGACGGACTCGCGAGGACGACGGCAACGATTTGACTCAAGTGGGCGTCACGCTGGGCACGCCGTTGTACATGAGTCCTGAGCAGGTCGAAGGCAAGACGCTGGACCCGCGCAGTGATCTTTATTCGTTCGGCGTTACGTGTTACCACATGTTGAGCGGTTCACCCCCGTTTTCCGGAGAGACCGCCCTCGGCGTGGCAGTGCAGCATTTGAAGAAACAACCGGTCGCCTTGGAAACGTTGCGCAACGATTTGCCGCCGTCGTTGTGTCGAATCGTACATCGGATGTTGGCGAAAGATCCGTCGCATCGGTTTACTTCAGCTCGAGATTTATTGCGAGAATTGCGTCGGGTTCAACTTGACCATTTCGGCGACGACTGGCCGGAAGATCTTCCGGGCTGGGATTTGCCGACAAGTGACACCACCGTAGACTTCGGACTTGCTGCGACTCAACAATTAGCGGACCTGATGCAAGCAAGCGCGGTCGCATCGCGTCCGCATCGGGTGGCATGGTTCGTCTTGGCGATGTTCGTGGCATTTGCCGTCGGCGGCACAGTCGCGTGGCGAACAACCTCCCCGACTTGGCTGTTGGCCAATGCCGAGGCATCTCCGCCGCCGATCGAAAAAAAGGCGACCGTGTTGGCCCAATGGTATCAAGCGAGCCAAATCAATACGGAGGAGGCCTGGCAAAGCGTCATTGATTTTTTCCCAAGCAAAAAGTATTTCGTTCTCCGTGCGAAGCAACAGTTGGCGTTGATCTACCTGTTGCGCAAGGAGAACTACGATCGGGCAATGGCGATTTTCGAGGATTTGTCCAATCTGGGCGACGAGGAGCCGGAATTGCAGGCATTTGGCCTAGCCGGTCAGTGCGGCGTGCTCAGTTTGCGGGGCCGATATCGGGAGTCTGACACGATTTTTGTCAATAAACTATGGCCCATCCATGACAAACTAGCCAATCGGGCCATGCGAGAGCTCGTCGATCACGCCGTCCGTAAGAATCGCGCGGAATTGGGTGGCGAGACGTCCCGCGAATGGGACAAGTGGTTTGAAGACCTGTCGCGCGAAACGCCATAGCCGCGACACCACCCCCTCTTTGTGGTTGTGTGGGTTTGTTCGCCTGACCATGCGTCTGTTTTTCGTGTGGTCTTCTGGCGTGCTATGGTTGAATAACCACCATGGAGGATGAGATCTCTCTGGTCTGTGCGACGGCGCATTTCGACAAACCCATTAGGTTGTCTCTGCAAATGATCGTTCCCTTCCGACGGTTTTTTACCTTGCGATGGCGTCGTCATCGAGCTTGCGGTTCCAGCCGTTGGCTGCCACTGGTGCTGATCGTGTGCATTGGTTTGGGGCTTTCGCTGGGTTTGTTTGTATTGACTCGTCGTTGGGAAAACCGCGATCGGCAGGAAGAGCTGAACTTCGCGTCGCAACATTTCGTCGAAGCGATTCGTCGCGCGGCGGAACGATTTGAGATGGCGCACGAGTTTGTCCGACAGGATTATTACGGTTCAACACACGTATCGGCGAGGGAGTTCTCGTTGTGCGCTGAATCGATTTTGACGCATGTGCCTTCGCTGAAAGTATTGCAGTGGGCGCCTCGTGTGGATAACGCCGAACGTGCGGCGTTTGTCGAAGCGGCTCGACGAAAGGGAATGATCGGCTATCAAATTGTCGAACCCGATGCTCAAGGTCGACTGATTCCGGCAAAACATCGAGACATCTATTTTCCGATTCTTTATGCGGGGACAAAGTCCGGCTTCCATGCCCGGCTTGGGTGGGATTTTGAGGCGGATCCAATCTTGCGACGCACAATTGCCGAGTGTTGCGACAAGAATTTATTCATGGTCAGTCCAAGTATTGACCTCAGCAAGATTGGGTTGGACTCTCGCATGGTGCAGACGTTCTTGCCCGTCTACCATGATCCGGAACACACCCGCACCATTGCCGAGCGACGCAAGAACTTAAAAGGACTGCTGGTGGGATTATGCCGGCTTGAAGATTTGGTCGACAGTGCACTCAGTTACACAAGCGGTCCGCAGGGGCTCCATGTGGCGCTGTATGACATGACGGTGCCCAAGGATCCAACGCTGCTCTACTATCATCACTCGCAGAATTCCAGGCAACCAAGGACCGAAGGCCTGTCTCACAATGGTTCGGGGGCTAGAGCCTTGACAAAATTGGAGGACGGTTCGGATCTTGTTAAGCCGTCGCTTCATCCCGCTGGTTTGCACTACGCCGGGTCGCTGGAGTTCGGCCACCGTTCGTGGCGACTGGTCTGCACGCCGGCCGCCCAATTCTTCACTCGAAACGTCAGTTGGCGATCGTGGAGCGTCCTGGCGTTCGGGCTCGTGATGACCTATCTGATCGCCAGCCGCGCATGGATATGGATGACACGAACCGAACGCATCGAACGGTTGGCAACCGAACGAACGTTGGAGCTCCGCAAAAAGGACGACCAGTTACGGCAATCGCAGGAAGCGAAGGCGAGGGCGTTGAGGGCTGCCCACGAGGAAACCATCGAACGGTTGGTGGCGGCATCGCTCTGCCGAGACGAGGAGACCGGCACCCACATTAAACGCACCGGCTTGCTGAGCGAAATGCTCGCTCGTGAAGCCGGTTGGTCGAACACGGCCGCTGAGGTGCTGCGATTGGCGGCGCCAATGCATGATGTGGGCAAGATCGGTATTCCAGATGCAATCTTGCGAAAGCCCGGCAAGTTGACGCCGGCCGAATACCAGATCATGAAGACGCATACGCTGATCGGCGCCCGGATGCTAGACGGTTCGCAGTCGCCGATCCTCCAAATGGCCCATGAAATTGCGATGGCCCATCACGAACGCTGGGACGGCGCGGGTTACCCGAAAGGTTTGGCCGGCACGGCTATCCCGGAAGCTGCGAGAATCGTCAGCATCGTGGACGTTTACGACGCTCTGAGTCACGACCGGGTGTATCGTCCGGCGTTATCCGAAGACGAGGTTTTGGAGCATCTGACGCAGGGATCCGGTACGCAATTCGACCCGACGCTGTTGGCCATCTTTTTGGTCCATCATGAAGCGGCTCGTCGGATTCTCCAAGAGAACCCGGATGAGCCATTGGCCTTCGCCGACGAGTTGCCGTCCACGGCATTCACTCCTTCCGCCGAAACCTTGGGATTGCCGATCGACTCCACGGTGGCTGGTTCCGTGTGATCAACGAACCTGCCCGAATGCGTTTTTGATCAGTCGCCGCCGGCCTGCAATTTGAGAATGGTTTCTCGACTTTTCTTCGCGTCCACGTTGGCTGGATCAAGTTGAAGAATCTTATTAAAATCGGCCAATGCGCGATCGAACGCGCCTTGTTTGTAATAGGCGAACCCGCGATTTGCGTAAGCGGCCACGTACTTGGGGTCCAGCCGAATGGCCTGCGTGTAATCAGCCACGGCCTGAGGCAACTGTCCCTTCTTGCGATAGGCCAAGCCACGATTGTAATAGACCTCGGCCATACGCGGATAAAGATCCAGCGCCTTGTTGTATTCCACGATGGCGCCGTCCAAATCTCCGTCTTTGTGCAGCGTTGCGCCCTGACGAGAATGGATCTGCGCGTCGGTTTTGTTTTTCGACAGAAGCGACTCCAGTTGTTCCGCCAGGGCGGCTCGCTCCGTCTTTTCGGCCTCCAATCGGGCTCGGTCTTTCGTCCGATCGGCAACGTTCGGGTCGATTCGGATCACTTGTTTGTAGTCGGCCAGCGCCCGCTCGAATTCTCGCCTGGCGGCAAACATCGCCGCCCGTTGGAAATAAGCCTCTGCGAACGCTCCGTTGAGTTTGACGGCTTGATCGAAGTCACTCATGGCTTTTTCTTGATCGCCGGTTTGCCGGTACACGCGGCCGCGACAGCAAAACGCCTCGTAATCATTGGGCACCAGTTCGATCGCTTTGTTCAAATCCGCCAGGGCAGCATCGAGATTCTTTTGGATCATTCGGCAACGGCCGCGTTCGCGATAGGCTTCGCCGAATTGCGGATCGAGGCGTATGGCGCCATTGAAATCGGCCATAGATTTGTCCGGCTCGCCGTTTTTCAGATAAGCGAATCCACGGGTAAAATGGTTCGCCGGATCCTGAGGCGCGAGTTTCAGAGCCTGCTCGGCGTCGGCCAACGCTTCGAGATAATCGCCCTGCATCGTTTTGGCCTCGGCGCGGTCACACCAGGTCTCGGCGCGCTTCGGATCGAGTTGAATAGCCGTGCTGTAGTCGGCGATGGCGGAATCCCATTGGCCAATCTCGCACCATGCCTTACCACGGCTTGTGTACGCAGCCGGATCCTTCGGCGCGAGTCGGATGGCAAAGTTGAGATCGGCTAAGGCGTTGGCCATGTCGCCTTGAAGCATCCGCACGTATCCGCGGTCACGATAGGCTTCAGCATAGCCTGAATGAAGGCGAATGGCCTCGGTGTAGTCGGCCACGGCCTTTTCCAATTCGCCCTGTTGGAATCGAGCAAATCCCCGGTTAAAGTAAGACCTCGCGCCACGGGGATCCAATCGGATCGCCATGCTCAGGTCGGCCACGGCCTTGTCGAGTTCACCGATCATGATCAGGGCCAAGCCGCGATCGCAATAGGCCGGCGCATATTTTGGATCCAGTTGGATCGCGCGGCTCAGCAAAGCCACCGCCGCCTCCGTTTCACCCTTATCGAGCGCCTCGACGCCTTGCCGATGAAGCTCGGCCGCCGGGCTGTCGTCGACAGGTCCTTTTTGTTCTTCTTTGGTTTCGCGATCCTTTGGCAACAGTTTGTCCGAATCGCCATCCGAGGTATGTAATCCGACGCCCAAACGAGTTCTTGGCGATTGTGCCGGCAACGGCGAGATCCAAACGTCGAACAAGACCATGAGGGTGAAAACCACAATCCAACGCAACCTTTGGGACGTTTGCACGACAAGGACTCCTATTCCGTAAACGATGATTTCCTAAAGAACCTTGACGACGACAATGGTCACATCGTCGGCTGGCGGCTGCGTTCGGCAAAAACCGAGCAACTCTTGGTGGATGGTTTCGACGATTTTTTTGGCCGGTTGTTCTCGCTCCGATCGAATGACCTCCAAGGTGCGAGCCATGCCGAAACGAACCCGCCCAGGCGATTCGGCCTCGGGGACGCCGTCGGTAAAGAAGGTAATGACGTCGCCGGCCTGAAGCATAATCGGCGGCGCCGCGGGGACAACCATGTCGGACCGTACGCCCAACGGCATGCTCGTGCTGTCGAGAATCGTCGTTTCCAGCCCGGCATGAAGCAGGTAACCGCGTTGTCCAGCGCTGGCGTAGACCATCGAGCGGTCGCGTGGATCGAGCCGGGCCATCGCCAAGGTGACAAAATGGACGTCGCTGGTGTCGCCGGCCAACACGCGATTGGCCCGGGTCAAGATTTCACCGACATCCATGTGAATCTGAGCCAAGGTGCGAAGGCATGCGCGAGTTTCGGACATCAGCAGCGCCGGCCCCATGCCATGGCTGCTGACGTCGCCCACCACCACGCCCAAGCAGTCGTCGAGCATGGGGATAAAATCGAAATAATCGCCCGCCGTCGCCTTGGCCGGGTATAAACGGCCGGCAATGTCGAATCCGCGGAGCGACGGCGCCTCGGCGGGATACAATCGCTGCTGGATCTCCTGGGCCGCGCGGAACTCCTCGGACGTGTCGCGCATGGCCTCCTCGGCGTGTCGACGGCGGCTGCGTTCGATGGCGTAGCGGATCGAGCGAATCAGCAGATTGTCGTTCACTTGGCCCTTGACCAAGTAGTCCTGCGCGCCGGCTTGCACGGCCTTCACGGCGCTTCGTTCGTCGTTGTGGCCGGAGAGCACCACGATCGGCACGTCGCCCGCGTGCGCATGCATGGCGAAAAACGTCTCCAGCCCTCGGCTGTCGGGCAAGCTGAGGTCGAGCAGCACGATGTCGAATGGCTCCTCAGCGCAACGTTCGATGGCGGCGGAGAGCAGTTCGACTTGCACCAGGTCGAACGGCGTGTCCCAGCGATCGCCGAGCAGACTGCGCATAATCCAAACGTCTTCGGGATCGTCTTCGACCAGCAAAAGTTTGAGTCGCTTTTCGACCATGTCACCATCGAGGCGGAAGCTCCGCCATTTCAAACCAATATTGCGTCAACGTTTCGAGCAAATCGACCAATTGCCGATAGGTCGCCGGCTTCGCCAAAAAAGAATTGACTCCCAGGTCGTAACAGGCGACGACGTCCGTTTCCGCGGTGGAAGTGGTCAGCACGATGACGGGGATGCGCCGCAAACGCGGATCGGACTTGAGTTCTCGAAGCGTTTCTCGGCCGTCCTTGCGGGGCATCTTCAGGTCCAGCAAGATCAGATCGGGCAAAGGCGGATTGTGCTCTTTAAACTCTCCGCGGCAACGAAGGTAGTCCAGCAGCTCTTCGCCATTGTGAACGAACCGAACGTTGCACGACCGACCAATCTGGCCTAAGGCGTCGCGGACCAACGAACAGTCCTCGCCGTCGTCGTCGGCCATCAAAATCGTTCGAGTCGGCGTGATCACGGACATAGCGGATTACCGTTGCGACTTGGAATGGAGGATTGGCAACAACACTTCAAACTCGCTGCCGCGACCGGGTTGACTGTGCGCAATGATCTGACCGCCGTGACGATCCACGATCTTCTGACACAAGGCCAGTCCGATGCCCGTCCCCTCGAACACATCTCGCGGGTGCAGCCGTTGGAAGACGCCGAAGATCCGGTCCCGGTATTTTTCGTCGAACCCAATGCCGTTGTCCGCGACGACGATGCGGCATTGCTCGGAGCCGGCGGCGTTGCCTGCGCCACGGTGGCGCCGATCGGGCAACAGACGACCTTCCACCCGCACCAGCGGCGGCTCTTCGTTGCGGTGAAACTTCAGCCCATTGGTAATCAGGTTCTGGAGCAATTGACGCATTTGCAGCGGATCGGCTTGGATCGTCGGCAACCGTCCCACTTCGACCTTTCCGCCGAGCCGTTCGATTTGCGATTCGAGATCGGAGACCACTTCCTGAACGATTTTTTCGAGGTCCGTCGGCTCGAATTGCTGGCCTTGGGTGGTCACGCGGGACAGCGATAGCAGCCCGTCGATCAACGACTGCATTCGCTCCGCCGCGGACTGCATGCGTTGGACGCATTCGGCCGCCGGTCCTTCGAGTTTGTCCTGGCAAAGTCCTAGCAAGCGGTCGCCGAAGGTTCGGATTTTCCTCAGCGGCTCCTGAAGATCATGGGACGCCACGTAAGCAAACTGCTCCAATTCCCGGTTGGATCGCTCCAGTTCCGCGGCATAGCGAGCCTGTTTCTGCTCGGCCTTTTTTCGGCGGCTGATGTCCCGGACGAAAAACGTCATGACCGGCTCGCCCTCTTCGCGGCTGATGGTCATGGCCATCTCGGCATCAAATGTTTCGCCGTTGGCGCGAACCGCCGTCACCTCGACCCTTTGTCCGAGCAGCGATCCTTCGCCCAGATTCAGATACCGGTCGATGCGATCTTGCTGATCGGCGCTGGTGGCCGGCGGGAACAGCACTTCGGAAGGCTTGGTGCCCAAGACCTTTTCACGCGGATGTCCGAAGGTCAACTCGGCGGCGCGATTGAACTCGGAGATGATTCCCTGATGGTTGATCGTAATGATCGGATCGAGCGACGACTCCAAAATGGATCGTTTGCGGGCCTGGGCTTCGGCCAACGCAGTGGCCAGGTTGGAAGGTTGCTCCAACCGACGATGTACGATCATCAACAAAGTGGACCGGCTAGACTCGGCCGGCCTGACGCGAATCATTTGTGTTTCAACGTCGATCCAATCGCCGGTCGGCAGGTGGCGCAGACGGCTTCGACCGATCCACTGGCCCGTCCGGTTAATGACGGGTTCGGCCACGTTGCGCATTTCGCTCCAAGAGGCCTCATCGTACAGATCCCGCAAGTTGACGGGGTGCGGCGGCGGCTGGTCGAGCCCGACCATTCGGCGGCCCGCCGTGTTGACGTACAACGGTTCGCCGTGGGACGAGGCCAGGCAGACGAACTCGGCGACGGCTTCGGCTAGCACGCACGTGGTAGCGTCGAAATTGCTTTCGGCGATATTGGGAGTCTCGGGCATGATACCCACCTCGGGGGCGCAACTCTACTGTACCAAAGGCTGGAATCGATCGCAATTCATTCCTCGCCCCGGCGATGCGTTCGTCGAGCATTTTCGATTGCAAAATGACTGCTGAAGACGGAAAAATCGACGGTTTTGATTGACCGGACCGATTTTGCGACCTAGGAATATTATAGGGGAAATTGGGGGGGTGTTGGTCGTTCCGTCGCTCGAACCGGGCGTAGAAGGCTGGTGTGTCATGACAGAGAATCGGAAAATGTGGAAACCAACGCGCCGAGGCGCGATTGCGGTGTTGGCCCTGGTGTTTATGGTGGTCATCTTGGGGATGGTGGCTTTCGTGGTCGACGTCGGTTATCTGGCGTTGACGCGCACACGGCTTCAGGCGGCGGCCGACGCCGGGGCTTTGGCCGGCGCGGCGACGATCAATTTGCCTCGTGCGGAGATGGAGGCGGAAGCGAAGTCGATAGCGTCTCAAAATATGTCGGGCCAGCCGGTGCTGAACTCTTCCGACATCGAATACGGCGTTTGGGACGCCGGCGCCTATACGTTTGCGCCGTCCAGTTCGGCGGCCAACGCCGTGCGCGTGACCGTGCGGACCAGCGAGAACAACGGCGGGGCCACGCCGCTGTTCTTCGCTCGAATCTTTGGGCTTACATCGGTGGATCAGAGCGCCACGGCGATTGCGACGGTCAATCCGCGCGACATCTGCTTCGTGGTGGACCTTTCGGCGTCGATGAATTACGACACGCGTCCGGATCGCGCCGACAGCTCGGCTGCCAACGCATTGATTCAAAAGGTCTACGGTGATTTCGGATTCGGCACGTATCCGGGCACATCGCAGTACGCCGGCTATCCGTTGACGGGACAGACTTCCGGCAGCGATTGGCTTACGCCGCTGAAGTCGGCGCTGACGAGTTCGACCTTCAAGGGCACCATCTATTTTACGGGCACCTATAAAAGCCGCAGGTATTACGACTCGGACGGCAAGACGGTTTTGAGCGACGCGACGCGGACGCAACGGGCGTATGCGTGGGTGATGGACGTTCAGATCGGCCAGCAACTGATGCCGGCGGCGACGCCGAAGCCCAACAGCACCAATTCAACCTCATACAATTACTGGAAAAGCTACATCGATGACCCGGATTCCGCCTCCGAGGGCAGCAAGAACTTTTATACCCGTCTCGGCTATGCGTCGTATGTTCAATTCATGATGTATCACGGTCGGGATGGCAAGCCGGACGATGTGAACAGGACGCCGATGTCGATTGACAATCCGCTCTGCCCATATCACTCCGAGTCGACCGACGGCGGTACGTTCACTTTTCCGCCGCAAGAACAGCCGACGCACGCGGCTCGGCGGGCGATCATCGCCGCGTTGCAAGTGGTCAAGGAACGCAATGCAAACATTTCGGACATGAACCAGAAAGATTGGGTCTCGATCGTCGTCTATGACAAGAACAGCACCAACAGTATCACGGTTTCGCAGGCGCTAACGGACGATTACAGCAGCACGATGCAAATCGCCACCAAGCTGCAGGCGTGCGGCAGCGGGCCGGCGTGCACCTGCACCGAAGGCGGGCTGGTCGCGGCGTACAACCACATCAAGCCGCAGAGCCAAGGCGGCAAAGGGCGTGAGCATGTCAACAAGGTCGTTGTACTGCTGACCGACGGCGCGCCCAACCTGCGTCAGAGCTCCAATACCACCATCAACAGCTACAAAACCGCCAATCCAAGCAGCTACTGGCTTCCCAGTTGCAGCTCCGAGTCCGATTATTGCAAGCAGGCGTCGCTGATGGAAGCGTCGACCATGCAGGGCAAGAACTGGTACTTGTATCCGGTCGGCCTCGGGTTGGACGTCGCCACCGACTTCATGGATCGCATGGCCCTGATGTCGACTACGGCCGACAAGGACGGCAAGAGCTTTAGCAGCACCGATCCCAGCTCCCATGAGGCAACGCTGAAGAAAATTTTCGAGACGATCATCACCCGACCGAAGCTTCGGTTGGTGCAATAGCCGGCAGACGGTTTAGGACCGTCTCTAAAGCGCGCGGCGGAATCGATGCGTTCGGCGGCCAAACACGGGCTTGGGGGCAGCGGGCTCCGTCGGCGTCTCGTCCGTTTCGGCGTCCAGATCTTCGGTGGCTTGCGGTTTTGCCAGAGCCACGAAACCGGGAATCTCGTCGCGTTGGAGCAGGCGGTTGATCCGCATTTCGATCCGGGTCAGCTCGTTGCCTTCCTCGGGCGAGACGAAGGTGAAGGCCACGCCCTCGCGGCCCATCCGGCCGGTGCGGCCGACGCGGTGCACGTAATCGTCGCAGAACTGCGGCACGTCGTAGTTGACGATATGCGAGACGGTGCTCACGTCGATGCCGCGTCCGACGACGTCCGTGGCCACCAACACGCTCGTCTTGCCTTCGCGGAACCGCCGCATCGCGCGATCGCGAATCGATTGGGACAGGTCGCCGTGAATCGTGTCGACGCCTTTCAGAACCTTCGACAACCGCCGGCCCACTTTGTCGGTTCCGCGTTTGGTGCGGCAAAACACGATCGTCTGACGCGGCTGTTCCCGCTCCAGCAGCTTCTCGAGCAACTCGAACTTGCGCTCCGGATCGACCGTGAAATAGAACTGTTCGATCGTTTCGACGGCGAGATCTTTGGCCGAAAAGTCAACCATTTCAGGCTCGCGCATGTAGCGCTCGGCCAGACGTTTGACCGGCGGCGGGATCGTCGCGCTCAGCAGCAGCGTTTGCCGCGATTGCGGGCAGCGGCGAAGGATCTTTTCGATGTCGGGCCGGAATCCGATGTCGAGCATCCGGTCGGCCTCGTCCAGGACGATCGTTTGAAGCTGGCTCAACAGCAGGGCGCCGCGTCCAAGCAGGTCCAAAACTCGGCCGGGCGTCCCGACCAGGATCTCGGCGCCCTGACGCAGATGTTCGACCTGGCGGCGAATCGGTTTGCCGCCGAAGACGCCGACGACGCGAACGTCGCGTCCGGCCGACAGCTTTTTGCACTCGTCGCGGACCTGGACGGCCAGTTCTCGCGTGGGCACGAGAATCATGGCCTGGGCTTGCGACGGCTGCGATTTGATCGTGACGCGTTCGAGGATCGGGATGCAAAAGGCGGCGGTCTTGCCGGTGCCGGTTTGCGCTTGGCCCATCAGGTCGACGCCCTGCAAAGCTCGGGGGATGATCCCGGCCTGAATCGGCGTCGGCTCGAGGTACTCGGCCTCTTTGAGCGAGGCGAGCATGACTTTGGAGAGCCCCATGGCCGAAAACCCGGTGGTCGCCGACGCTTTGGAGGCGGAATCGGATTTCTTGGGGGCGGGAGGCGACGTGGGTTTGCGAGGAGACAAGATCAACCGCTATGGGGGAAATGGACCGGGGAACCAAGCAACCTTCACAATGGGTTACAGCTCACTTCATTGTCGAGTTTATGACGCAATGCGTCAATCGCTATTGGACGTTGGGGGCTGGAGTTTGTCGGGCGAAAGGCGATTCTCCAGCCAGCGGGGGGGTCTGTTTCCGAAAATCTCTGGCAGCCGAGACTCTTGGCTCATTTGCAACCTCTTTCGTGTTAAAGCGTTACGATGACTTGGACACCGCCGAAACGGGAGCGGCGCAAGATTGCCGGTCGCAAGGGGTTCGAGCGTGGATGGACGCCCTGCACCGATGCGGTGGACGCGATCGAACGACGTCGCAGATATGGGGCACTCTCCGGATTGTTTTAGCTGTTCGGGTGGTATAAAATCACCACCGCGGAGGACGCGACGTTGAATTCGCTTCCGCTCAGACCAGTTCATGGGACTCAATAGGAGAATCGCCCACAATGAACCAGACAAGTCGTCTCGCATTCGGAACCGTATTGGCTTTCGGCCTTTCTTGGTGTGCGAACGCTTGGTCTTCGGACGCGATGCAAATTTCGGAAGTGGAGTTGCAGTTGAGCCGGCTTCAAAAAACCGTCCGAAACGTCGAGATCCAACAAGAGGCTCTTCAAAATCGCGTGGCGACCAAGGCCGGTCCCGGCGCAGCGGTGTTTTTGTTCGGCGTGTTTTGCGCCCTGTGGGCCCAAAACACGGGCCGGAACGCCTGGCTTTGGTTTTTCCTGGGTCTGCTGTTCAGCGTCATCACAGGATTGGTGTTGCTCTACAAAAACTCGCAGGACCGAAAAAGATTCTCTGCGGATACGTAACGGGCCGAGGGGGCAACGCCCAGAGAGCTGACCCCCGCTTGACTATAAATACTAGACTGTCTATAGTAAAAACATGCAATCGATTCGCGGCGATCAGTTGCGCGGGCACCTCGAAACGTTGATCCTCTCGACGTTGGAACGCGGAGAGGCGCATGGGCTCGAAATTCTAAACCGCCTGGCCGTGGCGGGGTGCGGCCTGTTGCATCTGAAAGAGGGCTCGCTGTACCCGGCGCTTTATCGTCTGGAGGAGGCCGGAAAAATTCAGGCGGCGTGGGAGCCGTCGCCCCACGGACGACGCGGGGCCCGGCGTCGCATCTATCGACTGACGACTAAAGGGAAACGCGAACTGGCCAAAGGACGCGGGGAGTGGTCCTTGTTTGTACAGATCATTGGCAAAATGATGGAGGCAACGCCATGAACGAAGCAGTCTTGCGCGAACTGAAGGGCGTGGCGCAGCAGGCCGTAGAACCGGTCCGGGCCACGCTCGATCGCAAGCGGCGAATGCGAGAGGAATTGCTGGCCCATCTGACAACAATCTTTGGCGAAGAAAAAAAGAAACTCGCCGACCAGCGAACCGCCCTGGATCGAACCAAGCTGCGATTCGGCGACCCAAGGGAATTGGCCGCACAGCTTCAAGAGACCGTGCCGCAAGGGGACCGGCTTTTGGCGATTCTCGAAAACATGGGCTGCCGGCCGGGCGAGTCCGCATGGCGTCTGGCCGCAAGGCATTTTTCGTTTGCGTTGATAATCTGCGCGGTGTGGACGCCTATTTGGTTGTGGCTCCACGGAGTCATGGCATTGCCGGGACCGCCCGAGTCGCGGCGTTTGTATGCGGTGGTGCTGATCGCCGCCGTGCCGCTGATAGCGCTGTTCAACGTTTTCTTTTCCGTTCTCTTGGCCCCGTTGCTGGACAAAATCGGACCTCGGCTGGCTCTGACACGCCGCGGTCGTATGGCATTGGTCGGTCTCAGCGCGTGGATCGTGCTCTGCGGCATGGCGCTGCCGCCGTATTGGATCGCCGCGTCAATCCTTTTTGCCATGGCGGCGCGGCGGTCGATGAAACAATGGCGTTACGACGTCGAGAGCGGTTGAGCGGCCGGTTTCGATTTCGGCGTTCGGATCAGATGCTTCTAAAATCCCTCGTGCGATGATCGCCGGATCGCAACGCCAAAGAAACGCCTCGGGGCGGCGTGAAGGACGTTCGGAGCGTTGCGCCCTTTCGATGAACGTAGTCGTCGAGATATTGCTGCGTGGTTTGCAGTTCGGCGATCACCTGGTCGAGCAGCGCGTCGACGGCCCCGAGGTCCTCGTTGCGGCCGCATTGTTCGAGCTTTCGGAGCGTTGCGGCGACGGCCGACGCGCCGCATGCGGCGCTCGATCCGGCCAGTCGGCTCGCCATGTCGCCGAGATCCTGCGGGCGGTTTTCTTGGACGGCCCCGTACAGTTCGGCCACGGTTTCGGTCGCTTGGTTCAGATAGGCGTCGATCAACTCGCCGAGATATTCGACGCCAAGTTCGGCGTTCTTTTCGAGCGATTGTGCATCGATCAACAAGTCGTCGTTTTTCATGTTATCCTCCGTCGTCGGCCACGCCGCGTTGTCCGGCAAGAAAAAAGTCGCCAAAAACGCGACCTATCTTCCCCGGCAACGCTACGTCGACAGCGAAGGCATCCCGCCTCGAAATACTACAAATTCTCCATCCGTATGGAAGAAATGGAACCGTATCGGAACGGGACCGCGTGTGAAAAATCAGGCGGCAAGGATCCCCAGGCAGTCCAGCGATTGCGGGCGGCCATCGCCTAAAGGAAGCGAGGGCTGTCGTTAGGGCGGAGCATCGTCCGACGAATGGGCGCTGAAAGCATCCGCCGCACGGCGACCCTTCGGGCCCATTCGGCCGCCAAGACCACCGCGTTGATGGGCGCTCCCAAACCGTTGCCCATGATCGCCATCAGCAAATGGCCGTCTTTGTCTTTTCGACCAGTGCTCGACAGATGTTTGATATAGGCATCCAACGTGTCATGATAAAGTGCCGCATCAATCGCCTTCAGATCGGTGGGAACACTTTCATGCCTGTATTGCTCGACGATATCCTTTCCCCAAACGCCGTTCAGCTTTTCGAGAGCTTGTTTCACAGCGTCGTTGATCCTCTGCTCCAGGAACCCCACTCCTGGTGCGATCAATTCGGGATCGGCGATCTGAATTGGCACCCCCCATTTTTGCAGGACGGCAATCCGATCCAGTTCTTCTGCGGCTTGGCCTGGATTGTCTATTGAATGCTTGGGTTAGTGTAACATCTCTTCTGTAAATATGGTCTTGGAGGGGCCAGGCTTTGCAGCGGCGAGCGTAGCGAGCTGCTGCAAAGCTTGGCCCCTCCAAGCGGGCATCTTGAAAAAGGCGGGCCATCTCGGTTTCCTTATGGTTTGATCTCACTCAGCCCTAAGGAGAATCGCATGACCCACCACGAACATCCTAACGTCTTGGAGCAAGTTTTGGAACTGCTGGCCGAAAATGGTTTCGATGGAATGGCCGACGCCCTTCAGGCTCAACCCTACGAGCGTACCGGTCGCCGCCGGGGCTATGCCAACGGGTTCAAGTCCAAGGTCCTGCAGACTCGCATCGGCACAATCCCACTGGCCATCCCACACAACCGATGGCTTCAACAGACCGTCCAAAAGTATCACACCTCAGCCCCCAAGCTGGCCGAGTGGCTGGAGGCCAACGTTCCCGAATCGCTCACCGTCTTGCGATGGCCGCCCGCCCATCGCCGACGGCTTCGTACC
>JAJFVC010000004.1 GCA_021372005.1 Planctomycetaceae bacterium
TCCACGCGACGGCCAGATCGCGGCGATATTGCTCGGCCGCTTGAGCCACCTGCTTGGCGAAGGCTGGGTCGGGCGTGTTGACGATGAAGTTGGGCGTGCGTTGCTGGGCGCCCATCGACACCCAGAGCAGCGCCGCCAACAAGGCGGCCTGTCGCAGGCGAGCTTCCATGCTCGGACTCCTTCCGTTCTGCATCCTGCAGAAATCGCGTCGATTCCACTCATGCGGGCGAGCCGCACGTCGGGACCGCCGCCAAGATGTCCTAAACCTACCCCGCGACCTGAAAATCGCCAAGAGCACTTTTGACGATGACAGCAACGCTAGCGTGGCTTTTTTCTTGATCAAAAGCCAGTCGAACACCGCCGGATTGGATGCGGCTAATGGGGCTTTTTCTGAGCGAACAGCCAAGCGAGCACAGTCGGATTGTCAAACGTCCGGGTCCAACAATCGTGGCCGACGCCGTGATAGATCGTCATGTTCGGATGCCCGCCCGCCGTGCGGATCGCCCCGATCATCGCGGTGGTTCGCACCGGCGGCACCGTGCGATCGGCGTCGCCGTGAAAGGCCCAAATCGGAAGTTTTTGGAGTCGGGGGGCGAGGGCCACATCGCCGCCGCCGCAGACAGGCAGCGCCGCCGCAAAAACGTCCGGCCGTCGTTGGACGACGTCCCACGTGCCGTAGCCGCCCATCGAAATGCCGACGACGTAAAGCCGCGACCGGTCGATCGGCAACGCTTCGACGGTTTGGTCGAACAGTTCGAGGGCCAGCGTCAGCGGCACGGACGGTTCAGCGGGCATCGTGTGGCGGGTCAGCGTCCAATCGACCTCGACCCAACATCGATTCTTCGGGCATTGCGGCGCCAACACGAAACAGGGATGTCGGCGACGGACGTCCGGCTGGGCGAAGGTTTTGGCGACGTGCCGCAGTTGGGCCGTGTTGTCCTCGCCGCGCTCGCCTGCACCGTGCAAGAAAAGCACCAGAGGATAGGTTTTGCCGGGCTCGATCCGCTCGGGCGAGAGCAATCGATAGGGCAGCGTGCGGCCTTGGGCGTCGGTGAACGTTTTGGCTGCGTAGGCCGATGGCCCCTCGTCGGCCGAGCGGGCGATTTGCGGAAGAATCATGGCGATCCACAGGGACGACCTAAGAAAACGAAAAAGCGTCCTTGTGGATTTCATGGTGAAGGAACCGTCAAAAAACTATGCCGCAGGCACGGGGCCGGCCAGCAGGGCGTATTCCTCGGTTGGCGAGGCGTCGCCGGCCAGGACCGTTTCCAGATTGGCCTTCAAAATCGGCAGTTCACGCTCGATATAACGGCGGGCGACCCGTTTCTTGCGGTCGTCCCGGTCGCCTTGGCTCAGCAGCAAGTGACCGATCACGATCACCAGCGCCGAATCGACCAGCCGACGCCCGGACAGATCGAGATAGGACGAGCCCTTCGTCTTGACCATCGCAACGGCCTCATTCACGCGGCGGCGAGCGTCGATCAGCTTCTGCTTCAAACCTTCGAGCATCGGATCGGCGTAGGTTTTTTGTTCGTGCGACTCGGCCCAGGAGTCCAACGAACCGGACGAAACGCCGCGGACCGCCGCGACGACTTGCAGTTGGCTGGTGCCTTCGTAGATCGTCGTGATGCGGGCGTCGCGCAGATAACGCTCGGCGGCGTAGTCCTTCATGTAGCCCGAGCCGCCCAGCACTTGGATGGCGTTGGTCGCCACGCGAATGGCCATCTCCGACGCATAATACTTGCTCATCGGGGTCAACATGCCGTTGAGCCGCTTCATCGCGCGAGAAAGCTGCTTGCGGCGTTTTTCGTCGTCTTTGTCGACCGATTGACCTAACTCCAACACGCGGAGGTTGTTGTTTTCATGGTCGCAGATGCGCGCGGTTTCGTAGGTCAGGGCGCGGGCCGCCTCGACGTCGATTTTCATGTCGGTGACCAATTCGGCCACGGCGGGGAGCCGCTCGATGGGGCCGCCGAACTGACAGCGGGTGTGGGCGTAGGTGCGGGCCAATCGGTAGGCCGCCTCGCCGACGCCCAACGATTGCGCGGCGATATCGACCCGGGCGCCGTTCATCAGCGCCATCACGTAGGTGATCAGTCCGCGTTGGCGTTCGCCGATCAATCGGCACGGCGTGTTGTCGAACACCAGCTCGCAGGTGGGCGAACCGTGGATGCCCAGCTTGTTCTCCAGGTGCCGCACCTTGACCCGCTCGGACCGCTCGGTGATGAACAGGCTCAGGCCGCGGCCGTCCGAAATGTCCGGCTCGCTGCGGGCCAGAACCAGCAGGATCTCGCCGCAGCCGTTCGTGATGAACCGCTTGACGCCATTCAGATACCAGTTGCCCTGCTCGTCCTGGAATGCGCGGAGCCGGACGGCCTGCAAATCGCTGCCGGCGTCGGGCTCGGTCAGCACCATGGCGCCGCTCACCTCGCCGCTGGCGAATCGCGGCAGCACTTCGTCCTTGATCTCGTCGCTGGCGAAGGCGTTGATCGTCTCGGCGATGCCCTGCAACCCGAACAAGTTGGTCAGCGAGCAGTCGGCCCGGGCGACCATCTCGGCGGCCATCGTGTAGGTCAGGCAGGGGAAGTTCAATCCGCCGTATTTGCGCGGCAGCGTGTAGGCCATCAGGTCGGCCTGGGTTAGTCGTCTCAGATTTTGCCGGACCAGCGGGTGCAGCGTCACGGTGCCGTCGTCGTTGAGCGTGTTGCCTTCGTGGTCGATCTGTTCGGCGTTGGGGGCGATCATCTCGCCGGCCACTTCGCCGACGATTTCCAGGACGCGGCGATAATTGTCCACGGCGTCGGCGGCGTCGCGCGGCGCGTAGCCCGACGGATCGTCCGCCGTGTGGGCGAAGCCGTCCTCTTGGATCGCGGCCAGCTCGGCCAGGTCGATGTGATTGAAGAGGAACTGGATGTCTTCGTTGTCGAGAAAATAGTTCGCCACGGGGAAATGCTCCGTTTTCTTGCTAAACCACTCCTGCCAAATCGTAAGCGTCGTTGAGACTCGTTACGATCGCGTCTTTTCCTTGATCGCTTTAATCATCATCGGGATCACCTGCTGATAGTCGCCGACGATGCCGTAATGGGCGATGCCGAAGATCGGGGCGTCGCGGTCGGTGTTGATCGCGATGATTTTGGCCGATTCTTCCATGCCGGCGCGATGCTGGACCGCGCCGCTGATGCCGACGGCGATGTAGAGCGCGGGCCGGACGGTCGTGCCGGTTTGGCCCACTTGATGCTCCTTGCCGATGAATCCGCTGTCGACCGCGGCACGACTGGCGCCGACCGCGCCGCCGATGGCGCCGGCTAGGTCGAAGATCAGCTTGAAGTTGTCGCGGCTTCCGAGGCCGCCGCCGCCCGCGACGATCACCCGGGCGCCTTTCAAGTTCACCTTGCGCGGCTCGATGTGACGCTGGATCAGCTTGATGGTCATCAGCGAGTCGTCGATCTCAATGTGTTCTTCGATCACTTGTCCGGTGCGATGCTGGTCGGCGGGCGACAGCGGCATGACACCCTCGCGCACGGTGGCCATTTGCGGCCACTGGTCATAGTTGACGATCGTGGCGATGATGTTGCCGCCGAACGCCGGGCGGATCTGCAGCAGCAAATTCTTATGCTCGACGCCGGCCTTCGGATCGTTCACGTCGGCGATGTCCAGATCGGTGCAGTCGGCCGTCAAGCCGCTTCGCAGCGTGGAGGCCACGCGCGGGGCCAGGTCGCGGCCGATCGCCGTCGCCCCGACCACGCAGATTTGCGGACGGTGCTTTTCAATCAGGCTGGTCAACACGTGGGCGTAGGGCTGCGTTTGATAGTGCGTCAGCCGCGGGTGGTCGACCAGATAGACGTGGTCGATGCCTTGGGCGATCAACCGTTTAGCCAATGGTCCGACGCCGGCGCCAGGCAGCACGGCGCCCGCCTGGACACCCAAGCGGTCGGCCAGTTGGCGGGCCTTGCCGCAAAGCTCCAACGACACGTCATTGAGCGAGCCGTCTTCTTGTTCCGCGAATACCCAAACTTCGCCTTGGCGATTCGGTTCTAGCATAGTAGTAGTCGGTGGTCCGTGATCCGCAAGAGCAAAAACCGGCCACTGGCCACTGGCCACTGGCCACTTCGGTCGTTCATCCCCAGGTTCGGTCGACGACCAATTCGTGCACCATTTGTCCGATGCCGGCCTCGGTCGGCTGGACTTCCGTAAAACCTTCCTTGGTCAAAACGATCGCCTGAACGCGATGGACCTTGGTCGGCGAGCCGGCCAGACCGCAACGTTGCAGGTCGGCGTGGATGGCTTCGAGATCCCACTGTTCGAGCAGCAGGCCGGCGGCTTTCAACTCGTCGGCGCGGCGGTTGGTCTCGGCGGTCAACTGTTCGGGCGAGGCGTCGGGCATCGCGTTTTTGACTTCCATGGCGATTTCCGAATTCACCTTGGCCCGCTTGAGCCGCATCACGCGCTTCGCAGCCTGCGGACGCGGCACGTTGGCCGATTCGATCACGGTGATCAGCACGGGCAGCCGAGCCTCGACGATCTCCCAGCCGTGGCCGATGTTGCGACGAACGCGAGCCACGCGGTCGTGGAGGCTGACCAGTTCCTCCAAATACGTGATTTGCGGGATGCCGAGTTTTTCGGCGCATTGGGGGCCGACCTGGGCCGTGTCGCCGTCGATGGCCTGACGACCGCAGAACACCAGATCGAAGCGGCCGATGGTTTGGATGGCTTGGGCCAGGATGTAGCTGGTGGCCAAGGTGTCGCTGGCCGCCGCCCGGCGATCGGTCAACAAAATCGCCCGATCGGCGCCGCGGAACAGACTGTCGCGCAGGACGTCGCCGGCTTTGGGCGGGCCCATCGTGACGACCGTCACGGTGCCGCCGTATTGGTCGCGGACATCCAGGGCGGTTTCCAGCGCGTGAAGATCTTCGGGGTTGAAGATCGCCGGCAACGCGGCCCGGTTGACCGTCCCGTCGTCTTTCATGGCCTCGGCCGTGATGTTGGCCGTGTCGGGAACCTGTTTAACGCAAACAATGCTGTCGTAAGGCACGCCTGATACTCCGACAACCAGATGGATGGGGGAAAGTTCGGAAGATTAACAGGCCGTGCCGGTTCGGTCAACCCCCGCTTTACGGGCGAGGAAGAATAGGTTGTTTGTGAAATGTTGGTAAGATAAGTAGATTAAAAAAGCCATAACTCCGGTTCTTGGGAGTCTGTGCGGTTGGTGCCGATTGAGTCGTCGCACGGACAAGAAAAAGCCTTCAAAGCGTTGGTTTCGCCAAATTCGATTCGACCGCCACGACGATCCCTGTAACGAATGACACGGATGGGTTGGAGGCGAATAAGGAGTATTTTGCCATGAAAACGGGCCGCGCCCTTCTGCTTGCGTACTTGACGCTTGGCGGTTTCTCGACGGCTTGGGCTCAATATGGGTTGTACGGATCGCCGGAGACGTTGCCGTCGTCGTCGGTGGCGGCCTATCCGACAACTAATGCCTATCCGACGACCAACAATCCGGCGGTGGATTATCAAACCACCAGCGGCTATCCGTCGACTGCGACGCCGGCTTACCAGTCGCCGTATCAAGGCTATCCGGTCGGTCAGAGCACGGCGGGCTATGCGCCGTATCCTGTCCATCAGGGTACAGCAGGCTATGCGCCCCAACCGTCGGCCGGTTATTCGTCGTATCCGCCGGCGATGACCCGATCGGTGCAGCCGCCGTATCGTCCGATCGCGTCGGCCAACCAACCGGCCTATCAACCGTATCAAGCCTCGTCCTATCCGACGAGTTCGCCGAATTCTTTGTACGGCTACAACAACGGGTACCCTCGTTCGCAAGTGCGCACGGCGTCGATCGAGCCGATTCCGGCGCCGCAGGAGACGCCGGTCACGCCGATTCCGAACGATAATCCGATGACGCCTTATGCGCCGCCGCCGCGGATGAATCCGGCGCCGCAGCCGAACGGGTATGGTTATCCGCAGCAACCGCAGGCTCCGGGGGCGGGCGTGTATCGCGGGCCGGTCAACAGTTTTGAGCAAGCGGCGTGCGGGCCGTGTTCGTCGGGCTGCGACAATTTGTGTGGGCCGTGCTATTGTCCGTGGTATTTCGGCGTGTCGGGGTTGGCGATGACGCGATTGGACGGCCGGCGGATGTGGACGGCCTACGACGATCACGACGAGACGCATCAGTTGGGACCGTCGCAGTTTCCAATGGCGTGGCAGTTCGGCGGCGAGGCGCGTTTTGGACGACGATTTTGCGGGTGCGATTGCACACCGTGGGCGTTGGAGGCTCGCTATTGGACGTTCAACGCCTTCAGCGGCGATCGGGACATCGAGGCGTCCGATCTGCCGGCGGGCCACACGATCAACAGCATTTTCGGGCTCAACTATTTGAATTTCAACGGGCAGATGTACGAACATTGGTTCTACGGGGCCGACGCCGTTACGTTGCAGCGGCGGAACGAGTGCCACAACGTCGAGATCAACCTGGTCCGCGAGCAACTGGCCGTGGCGTGCAATTCGCCGTGGGACGTCGGATGGCTGGTCGGCGTGCGTTATTTTCGCTTCAACGAGGAGTTCACCTACGGCTCGCTGGCCGGCGGCTACGACCGCGACGATCCGGCCAACTGGGCGTACATCGGCAGCGACGTGACCAACAACCTGATTGGCGTGCAGGTCGGGTTCGACATTGCCTACAACGTGTGCCAGAAGGTGCGGATCTTCTTGTCGCCGGAAATAGGTCTATATGACAACTATGTCCAGGGCCGATTCCGCGTTGAAACCGGCGACGGCGTTCCCGGCGGCAGCGTGTTTTACGGCGATTATCCCGCGTCCAGCAATCGGAACGGATTGGCCGTGTTGGCCCAGATCGACCTGGGCGTCGAGTGGCAGTTCGCACGAAATTGGAGCCTTCGCGGCGGCTATCGTATCGTCGGCGTGACCGGCGTCGCGCTGGCCGACGACCAGTTTCCGCAATACATCGTCGACAAGCCCGAGGTGGAGAACATCCAGCACTACGACAGCCTCGTGCTGCACGGTGCGTTTTTTGGGGTGACGTACAACTTCTAGTGCGTGTCGCACAGACGTGTCGCGTTATCGGCGGCGTGATTCTGCGGTTCCGAAAGCGATCGACACGCTACAGGTTTGTGAAATGCGCCCTAATCGCCGACGCGTTCCGTTTCCGTTTGGAATTAACGACGGCGGATTTGCAGCAGCACGCTTTCGGAATCCGTGCCGGGCAGCGGATAGGACGTGAGCTTGCGGAGCGCCAGGTCGTGGAGCAGGCCGTAGTGCCGGGCCTCGCCGCGTTCGTCGAGCCACGACGGGCCTTTGAGGATCAGCAGCCGGTCGAACGCGTTCCAATGAGGACGGAGCCATTCGAGCAGTTTTTTCAGACGGGCCACGGCTCGGATGACCAGCGTGTCGAACCGCTCGGCGGCGAGCACCTCTTGGACGCGGGCGTTGAGCACCGGCGTGGCCAGCCCGAGTTGTTGAACGATGTCGGCCACGGCCCGGGCTTTCTTGCCGATCGATTCGCAGAGCGAGACGCGCAGGTCGTTGCGCACGATGGCCAGCAACACGCCCGGCACGCCGCCGCCGGTGCCGACGTCGAGCACCGTCTCGCCGGGCTCCAAAAACTGGGCGATGGCGAGGCTGTCGATCAGGTCGCGGGCGACGAATTTTTCATAGTCCGTGTGGCGCGTCAGGTTGAGCTTGGCGTTCCAGTCCCAGAGCAGTCGACAGTAGCGGTCCAACCGCTCGACCTGCGGCCGCGGCAGCTCAATTTGATGCCGGGCCATCGCCTCGTTGAGATTGTCTTCCGTTGCATCCACCGGCAGTCCCCCGTCTCTCTCCCCTTGTTTACTTCAGTCTCGCAACATGTTACGTTCATTGTAAACGGTCGACGATCGTTTCACCATTCCCCACGGACCCTGTTTTTGAGCAGCCGAATTTCATGGCTTTGGATCGCGAGGAATACGTCGAGCAAGCCTATTTTTTCCAAACCCTTCGGGAGCGGATGCAGCAGGCTATGTCGACGCAGGATTTGTTGGACGTCATTCGCCAAGAGGTGTTGGCGACCACGATGCTGCCGTTCGCGCTGGATTTCATGGCCAGCGAGCTGCGACTGACCGGCGGATTTGCGACGGCCATGACTCGGTTGCCGCACTATTTTACGCCGTTTCAGAGCTACGTGGTTTGCGAGGCGGAACGGGCCGAGGGGCGGTTCGACTTTCGGATCGCGTTGGAGATTTTGCAGCGCGAGGCCGAATATCGCAGCCGGGAGCCCACGCCGCAGGGCGTGTTTTTGTATCAGTTCGAGGCGATCTGCCGCAACCGGCTGGGCTATGATCGGGGGCTGGAGGCCATCGCCGGCGATTCGATCTTCAACGCCGATTGGAGCCAGTGGATTTTGACCGTGCGGCGTCAGGTCGGATTGATCGACATCGCCGATCTGATCTATGTGCGCAGCGAGCTGTATCGCCAGCAGCGCGGATCGACGGAGAAACCGGTGCTGTTCGGCGAGAAGGAAGGGCGGATCGCGCTGGCCAATCGGCAAAAGGATCCGTTGTTTTTGTTCTCGGCGCTGCAGCGTCAGTTGGGCTACCCGAACGTGCCGAGGCCGCGTCCAGAGGATGTGCAGCAATACGTTCTGCCGGCCCTGCAACGCCAGGTCGAGCGGCTTGAGTCGCGGCTGATCCTGCTGGAAGAGGATCTGCGCGGCGGGATCAATTTGAAGCGGTTTTACGAAGGGCGCAAGACCGACGGCGGAGAGCGGAAGACGGAATGACGCCACCGTTCGCCGGATGCGGCCGGGTCACTGCGACGATGACTTCGGATTGCGGGCCGAGCGGCCGTTTTCAGGGCGAGTGGGCTCGTGGCTCGTGCCGGACAAATAGTTGTCGATGGTGGCCTGTTCCTGCAAGTTCTCGAAATAGTCGGCCGTCGCCAGCCGCAGCTTCTTTTCGCGCAGATCCTCATAAATGTCGTTGCGGACCATGTCGAACGTGATGCCGGAGGCCGGTTTGGTGTATTCCTCGCATCGCAGGATGACGAACTTGTCGCCGATCTGGATGATGCCCGACAGCTCGCCGGGTTGCAAGGCGAACGCCTCTTGCTCGAGTTGGGGTTTGCCGCCATAGCGCTTGATCGGCGGCACCTCGCCGCGCATCGCCTGGCTGCTCGGCTCGACGGAATACTGCTCGGCCAGATCGCCGAAATAATCGGAGGTGTTTCGCTTGCGGGCCATCTCGAACACTTGCTGTGCGCGTCGCTGATTGTCCACCACGATGGCCAGACAGCGAACGCGCGGGCCGTAGTTCGCCTCGAATCCTTTATGGAGATCCTCGTCGTTGATCTCGACCTTGTCGCCGACCAGTTTTTTCAACGCCACCGCCGGCCAAATAATGTCTTCGCGGTAGGTCTTCAACGGAATGCCCTGCCGTTTGGTGACTTCGCGGAGCCAGGCGTCAATGTCGGGTGAGCCGTTGGCCTTGGGCTTCACGCCGGCCAGCGCGGCCCGGGCGATTTCCTTTTGCAGGTCGTCGTCGGTCACCGCGACGCCCTTGCGGCGGCAGGCTTGCTCCAACAGCATCCGATGGATCATGCCTTCGAGCGTCGTCGGGCCGTGCCGCGAGATGCACTCTTCGTCCAGCTCGTGAATGGTGATCGGCTCGCCGTTGATCAGCGCGGCCACGTTGGGCATGGTTCGATGGCGGATCGGATCGTTCCAGACGTTTTCGACCTTGGCGTCCTTCTGCAGTTGCTCGAAGACGTTTTGGGCGACGGCTCGCATCTTGCGGTCGCGTAGGACTTCTTTCAACCGCGGGGCGGCTTGCTCGAACTTGACGGGCCGGGCGGACAGCAGACCCTCGCGTTTGAGAATCACGTATTGGCCGCCGGCGTGAATGACCGGCGAGATTTCGCCGTCCTTCATGTTGAACACCGCGTCCTCGATTTCACGATAGCTGCCGTGGCGGCGGATCGGATTGATCATGCCCTTGGCGCTGGCGCTGGGCGCGTCTTCGGAGTTGTTTTTGGCGATGACGCCGAAACGGTCCGGGGCGGCGAGAACCTGGGCGTGCAGCCGCTTGGCTTTGTCGGCGCTCGACACCGCGATCAGCCGGGCGCGGACCGCCTCGCCGTACTCGGTTTCAAACTCGCGCTGGAGCTCTTCTTGCGAGATGATCAGTTGTTCGCCGGCCAGTTTGCGCAGCGCCAACGTGGGCCAAATGATGTCGTCGGCGTACTGCTCGCCGGTCAAGTTTCGCTCTTGCTTGAGCATTTTGAGCCACTGATCGACGGGGATGTTGAATCGCTTGGCCATCCGTTGGATCTCGGCGTTAACCTCTTCGCGCGTCACATGGATGTTTTGGCGACGGCACTCGGCGACGATCAGCCGCTTGTTGACCATGCTCTCCAACACCTCTTGGCCGTGATTGCGGCGGCAGACCGCGGCCAGATCGGATCGCAAAATCCGCTGGTTGTTGACCGTCGCCACGACGTCAGTCACTGTCGGGACGGACGTTTTGGCCGGCGGAGTTTGTTCGTCGGGTTGCGGTGCTTCCTCTTGGGCTGTTTGGGCGCGGACCGGGGCAGTGGGCCACCAATAAGATCGGACCACCAGGCAAACGGCTACGGCCAGGACGCCGCTGAGCACCATCAGGAGACGTTTTTGATGAATCCCAAGAATCCGTTTTTGGGGCAATTCGGCAGCAGGATTAGAATCCGAGCGAGATTGGGTCATTGCGGTTCCTCCTTAAACCATTTTCCGGAAAGGAGTTGCAGCCGTTTTGGGCCTGGGTTGGGCGGCAGTCCCCTGGAAAGTGCCCAGTATAGGACGGTGGTCCAAGACGAGGCAAGAGCGAATTTGGGGGTTGTGTGACAGTGAGAATGCGTGCTGCAAGGGGGTGTGGCAAGATGGTGAAGCGGCAAAAACATTTCCGATCACGCAGATCGGCCAAAGTCTGCCGGTTGCGCTGCCGATAACAAGTTTGCCGATTACTCCGTTTGGAGAGCTGCGCCCGTTGCGCCGTCTCTAAACCGCCCGTGCAAATCGTTCAGGAATGCGGAACCATGAGTCGTCGAATCCCCCTGTTTGGAATGGTGCCGTTGGGCGTCTTGGTCCTGTTGGTGGGCTGCAGACCCCAAGAGCCTTTTTATTTGAAGAAGGTCGACAACGACTTGGCCTATTACAAGGGCGAGGCGACGGAGATCGAGTATCCGGACGTGGAGACCGAGCGGTTGGGCGACGTGACCAATGCGAAGCGGCCGTTTTCGCTGACCAACAACGATCCGAAAAAGATGTGGAACCTGACGTTGGAAGAGGCGATGCGGATGGCCTTGACCAACAACAAGGTGATGCGGAACATCGGCGGGCAGATTCAAGGCTCGCCGGACTTCATTTTGCGCAATCCGGAAGTGGCGCCGACGATTTACGATCCGGCGTTGGCTGAGAGCAACCCGCGGACCGGCCCCGAGGCGGCTCTGGCGGCGTTCGACGCCCAATGGAGCACCAGTTTGATGTGGCAGCGGCTCGACACGCCGGTCAACACCGGCACGTACAGCTTGCTGGTCTATCCGGACGTCAACAACGTCGAGCAGTCGGTGTTTCAGACAAAAATCTCGAAGACGGCGGCCACTGGCGGGCAGTTCTCCTTGGCACATAACGTGTCGTACAACAACTGGATGTATCCGTACTCGACCAATACGAAGGAGTATATGGCCGATTGGAACGTCAATTTGACGATGGAGATGCGGCAACCGTTGATGCAGGGGGCGGGCACGCAATTCAACCGGATCGCCGGTCCGAACGCCGCGCCGGGCGTCTACAACGGCGTGGTGGTGGCGCGGATCAACACCGACGTGGCGTTGGCCGAGTTTGAAAACGCGGTACGCAATCTGGTCAACGACGTGGAAGTGGCCTACTGGGAGTTGTACTATCAATATCGCAGTTACGATGCGGTGATCGCCGGCCGCGACAGCGCGCTGGCCACCTGGCGTAAGATTTATACCTTGTATCGCATCGGCAGCAAGGGCGGCGAGGCGGAGCGCGAAGCGCAGGCCCGCGAACAGCTCTATTTGTTCCGAAGCACCGCCGAGCAGTCGCTCAACAATTTGTACGCCGCCGAGGCGAAGCTGCGTTACATGCTCGGATTGGCCGCGACCGACGGGCGGCTGATTCGGCCGAAGGACGAGCCGACCACGGCCAAAGTGGTTTTCGATTGGTCGAGCGTGCTGAGCGAAGGCCTGGTGCGCAACACCGAGCTGCGCGAACAAAAGTGGATCGTCAAGCGGCGCGAGTTGGAGTTGATCGCCGCCAAGAACTTCCTGATGCCTCGCGTGGACTTGGTCGGCCAGTATCGTTGGCTTGGGTTTGGCAACCGGATCGACGGAACCGGCGCGTGGAACTCGGATACGGTCTACCAAAATACGAACGCCTATCGGACGCTGACCGACGGCAACTATCAGGAATGGCAGTTGGGCGTGCAGGCGAACGTGCCGATCGGGTTCCGCCGTGAATTAGCCGGCGTGCGGAACGCTCAGTTGGCGGTGGCCAAGGAGCGAATCAAGTTGCAGGAAGGCGAATTGGAGCTTTCGCACCAGTTGGCCCACGCCGTTCGGCAAGTCGAGGCCGAGCACGTGTTGAGCCAGACGAACTTCAACCGTCGCATTGCGGCCCAGCGAGAAGTGGACTCAGTGCAGGCGGCCTACGAGAACGGCACGGTCACGTTGGACGAGCTGTTGAAGGCCCAACAGAGTCTGGCGCAGGCCGAAAGCGACTACTATCGGGCGCTGGTCGATTACAGCAAATCGATTGCGACGGTCCACTACCGCAAGGGGTCGTTGTTGGAGTACAATGGGGTGTATCTGGCCGAGGGGCCGTGGGTGGGCAAGGCGTATTTCGACGCCCGCCGACGCGCTCGGGCCCGCGCCGCTTCGACGCCGTTGGATTACGGCTTCACGCAGCCGAAAGTCATCAGCCGCGGTCCGATCGAGCAGCGAGCCGGCGGTTTGTTCGAGGACGGCGTTTTCGAGCAGACCAAGCCGACGCAGGATCGGTCGAAACTGCCATCGAAGCCGCAGTCGGACGCCGAGTTGGTGCCCACGCCCGAGCCGATGAACTCGCCGATCGGCGAATCGCCGGTCCGCAAGACGCCGGTCCAAGGCCAACGGACGACAACGATTCAGAGCGATGCGATGCCGACCGAGCCGGGTCCGACGGAGACGATTCCGACCGAACCCGCGGCGCCGAAACCTGTGGCCGATCCACAGGCGTCGACGTCGGGCTATGGGCAGCGGGCCGCGATTCGGATCGTGGACCGGCAGATCCGCGCGGCCGGTTGGACGACCGAGGGAAACGAAAGCGACCATGAATCTCGAACGAATTCATCGGCTGATTCAGTTGATCGGTCTGTTGCAGGCCGGCAGGGGTTATAACGCGGACGCGCTGGCTCAGGCGTGCGAGGTTTCGCGGCGTACGATCTTTCGTGATTTGGACTTGCTCCGGCTTTCGGGTCTGCCGCTTGGCTTTGACGAGAAGCGGCAGTGTTATCGGATTCCCGGGGCGTGTCTGCTGCCGCCGACGAATTTCACGCCGGAGGAGGCCCTGTCGTTGGTCGTGTTGTGTCACGAGCTGGGCGACGAATCGGCGATGCCGTTTTTCGGGCCCGCCCGGAGCGCCGCCGTCAAGCTGGAAAGCAGCCTGCCCGTGCGGCTTCGCGATCAGTTGCTCAATGTGACCGGGATGTTGCGCATTCAGCCGCCGCCGACGAATCGGTTGACGGGCTGCAAACCGGTGTACGATCAATTGTTGGACGCGGTGACGACGCGGCGCAACGTCCGCATCCATTACGACAGTCTGAAGGACGGCAAAAAAATCACGACCCGACTGAGCCCCTATCGGCTGTTTTTCAGCCGCCGAAGTTGGTATGTGGTGGGCCGCTCGTCGTTGCATCGGGCCAAACGCACGTTTCATCTCGGCCGTATCTTGCGACTGGAAATGCTCGACGATCATTTTCAGATTCCGCGCGGCTTTTCGCTCGAACGGTATTTGGGCAACGCTTGGCACATGATTCCCGAAAGCGGACGCGACCGCGAGGTGGTGGTCCGATTCAGCCGGTTGGTGGCCAAGAACGTGGCCGAGGTGCGTTGGCACAAGACGCAGCGCGTCGTGTTTCACGAGGACGGCACGGCCGATTTTCATGCGACGGTGTCGGGACTGGGCGAAATCTCGTGGTGGATTCTCGGCTATGGCGACGAGGCCGAGGTGTTGGGGCCGCCCGAGCTGCGGCGGATGATCGCGCAGCGGGCCAAACGGATGGCGGAAAGGTATTCCGAAGGATCAAGGGGCGAGGTTTTTTAGTACGAATCGACCAAAAGAACGAGGAGTTTTTTTCATGCCTTTATGCGTGGTGGGATCGATTGCCTTGGATAGCGTGGAAACCCCGACCGAGCGGCGCGACAACGTGCTGGGCGGCTCGGCCGTGTTCTTTTCCTATGCCGCCAGTTTTTTCACGTCCGTGCGGCTGGCCGGCGTGGTCGGCGACGATTGGCCCGCCGAAAACACCGCCATGCTTCAGGCCCGGGGCATCGACACCGCCGGCTTGCAGATCGTTCCCGGCGGCAAAACGTTTCGATGGCGCGGCAAGTATCAGGTCAACATGAACGACCGCGAGACGCTCGACTTGCAGTTGAACGTGCTCGAGCATTTCGATCCCGTGCTGCCCGAGACTTATCGCCGCTGCAAGTTTTTGTTTCTGGCCAACGGCTCGCCGGTGTTGCAGGCCAAGACGCTCGATCAGTGTCCGGGCGCGTCGCTGGTCGTGGCCGACACGATGGATCACTATATCCGCACCGAGCCAGACGCGCTGCGGAATCTGCTGAAACGGATCGACGGGCTGGTGCTCAACGACAGCGAGGCCCGGCTGCTGACCGGCGACGACAATTTAGTTCGGGCCGGCGACGCCGTGCGGCGGATGGGGCCGAAGTTCGTTGTGCTGAAAAAGGGCGAACATGGGGCGTTTTTCTTCAGCGAGCACGAACTCTATGTGTTGCCGGCCTATCCGACGGCCCGCGTAGTCGATCCGACCGGCGCCGGCGACAGTTTCGCCGGGGGCATGATGGGCTATCTGGCCGAACAAGATCGCTTCGACGCCAAAACCCTGAAGGAAGCGATGGCCTACGGCACGCTGACGGCCAGCTTCACGGTCGAGGATTTCAGTCTCGATCGGCTGCGGCGGATCACGCGCGACGATCTGGACCGCCGGCTGGAAGAATACAAAAAAATGTTAAGCTTCTGATGGCGGACGCGGCGTCTCCAACGCAAAAACGATCCGAAAGGCTCGATAGCCTGCGGCGATTTGCTCGGGGTAGAGCCGGGCGATCTCCGCGCGCAACTGCTCGATCGACTCGAAGCCGTCGGGTCGTGCGTCGGCGTCGGTCAATTCGGACAGCTCGACCAGCTCGACCGCGGTGATGCGAATCGGTCCGACGCCGGGGATGAAACTCCGCTGTCCGGTCCGCATCCGGCAGGTTTTCCAGAGTCGGATCGTTTGGGTTTTTTGTCCCGCCAGAATCGCCGACACGAATTTTTTCTTGAATAGCAACATTTTCTTATTCTTGGCCGTCCGTCGAGCATAGTGTCTTGCACTCTTTCCGGCAAGACACTCCGTTTGACGGGAATTGTGCGGCTGGTAGTGAAAAAATCGCCTGTGACGGCTGTTCCACCACTGCCGCGTCTGCCGCCGCGTAATGGGCGGTTTTTGCTCAGCGCCGCCGGAATAATCGGTCGATCCGCTCCGAAGGGACTAGGTGTAGTACGGGATGTAGGTCCCGTGGGGAGCAACGATGGCGTGTAGTTTGCGGATTGTGCCGATTTTGACGGCCGCGGTCCTGGTGGTCGGGATTGTCGCCGGGCGGGCCGACCAACCGGGACCCAAACCGGATGGATCGGTGTCGCACGACGTCGTTCCATTGCCTGATGCCACGACCGGGTCGATTCGTTCGGTCCAGTTGGAGCAGGTGGCTCAGCAGGCGGATCGACAGACGTGGCACGGGATCGAGCTGGCCGGCCGTGGGGCGCATTTCGCCGCGAGGGTCGAGTTTTTGGGGGCCATGCGGCTGTTGGCCGAGGCGTTGGACGCCGAGCAGAAAACCAGCCGGCACGCCGAGGCATTGTCGGCCGGATGGACCGCGCTGCGGGAGTCGGACGATTTTTTGCCCGATCGGTCGCGGTGTCTTTCGGGCGAGGACGTGGCGGAGCTGTCGGCCGCGCACGAGACGCCGGTGTTGAAAAATCGTGAGGGCATTACGGCGCCGATGACGGCGATGCAGGCCTATTTGACGTTCGCTCAGGAGCAGTTTTCGGCGGCGCTCGAGCACGAGGTGGCCGGTTCGATGGCGTTGCATGCGATGGGCAAACTGTACACGGCGATGGCGCAGAAACGGAGCTCGATGACGCCCGGCGCCGAGTCCAAGGCGGTCGTGTTTTTCCAGGCGTCGCTGTTGGTCTACCCGAGCAACTATATGGCGGCCAACGACTTCGGCGTGTTGCTGGCCCGGGGCGGACGGCCGACCGAGGCTCGGGCGATGCTTCGGCGCAGCGTGGCGATTTGTCCGCAATCGGCCGGGTGGCACAACTTGGCGGTCGTACATCGTCAGCTTGGCGAGTTTGCATTGGCCGAGCAGGCCGAAGCCCAATCGCGGCAATGGCGTCAAGCGGAGCTGGCCCGGTCGGGCGCGGCCGGCGATCGGGCGCAATGGCTCGATCCGCGGAGTTTTGCTCGGGCCTCGGCCGATCCGACGGGCATGGCCGCCGTGCCGGTGCGATCGCCGGTCGGTCAAGGCGCGATGTCCCGACCCGAAGCGTCGTCGCAAGAGCCGGCGTCGACCCCCGCCGCGGCGCAGCGACAACGTTGGGCCGCCGGATATTCACGATAGAAGGAAACCAGGATACAAGAGAAAAATTGGATCCACTTTATGCGTTCGACAAGCTACGATTTTCGTGATTCCGCGTCGCGGGCCGCGCGACATCGACCGAGCCGAGGGCGATTCGCCCTGCTGATGTCGGCGGCGCTGGCGGCGACATTGGGCCTTGGGGCCTTGGAATTGCGAGACGGGGTCGCTCCGAAGGGCGCAGCCACTCCGGCCAGATTACGCCATGCCGATCCCGGTTCGGCGCGCGCTTTCCTGAAACTCCCGGAGGAGCGACAACCTATTCTTCTGTGCCAGGCGCTGGGTCCGGCCGCGCCGTGCGACATTCGCGGCGTGGACGGCTCCACGTGCAATTGCCGCCGTCGCGGGTGGGAGGAAATGCGAGCGATCGCATGGCAGGCCTACGCCCAGGGCGAGTATGTCGGTCACGCCCGACTGGCTCACGTGCCCGAGTACCGGCTGCGCGTCGACGATCGGATCGATATGACCTATCGTCTGACTCGCGAGGAGACGTCGACGCCCTACCGGCTCAACGTCGGCGACGAAATCCGCGTCGAGTCGTTCAGCGATCCCGAATTGAACCGCGATCTGCTGATTCAGCCGGACGGCACGATCACCTTGCGGCTTTTGGGCCAGGTTCACGCGACCGGGCGGACGGTCACGCAGTTGCGCGACGCGCTGGATGAAAGCTACAAAAAGTATTACAAGTTTCCGTCCATTACCGTCACGCCGTTGCGGGTCAACACGAAGTTGGAAGACCTGCGAGCGACGATCGACCGCCGGGCGGGCATCGGCGGCCAGAGCCAGGCGGTCCGCGTGACGCCCGAGGGCACCGTCGCGCTGCCGGGCATCGGGTCGGTGCAGGCCCAGGGGCTGACGCTGCCCGAGCTGCAAAGCGAGTTGAACGAATGCTACCGCCAGTTGGTCGAAGGAATCCAAGTGATTCCGATCCTGACCGAGCGGGCGCCGCGCTACGTCTACGTGCTGGGCGAAGTGAACACGCCCGGCCGATTTGAATTGACCGGGCCGACCACCGCACTGCAGGCGATCAGCATGGCCGGCAGTTGGCGTGTGGGGGCCAATCTGCGTCAGATCGTGGTGTTTCGCCGCGGCGACGATTGGCGGCTGCTGGCCACGATGATCGACTTGCAGGCCGCACTGTTGGGCAACCAATCGAATCCGGCCGGCGAAATCTGGATCGACGATTCCGACGTGATCATCGTGCCGAAGGGCAAAATCTTGCTGGCCGACGATTTCATCGATCTGGTGTTCACGCGAGGCATCTACGGCGTGTTCCCGCTCACCTCGCAGATCAGCTTTTTAAAAGCCAGCAGTCTTTAGGGAGGGTTCGGTTCCCATTGAGGACGCGCAAGGCGATTTCGGTCAGTCGGCCTGGGCGGATTTCGACGCCGCGGAGAACGCTGCAAAAACCTCGGGCGTAAAGAGCACGAAGCGAACCAACTCGGGCTGTGCGTGTTCGCGTTGGAATTGCCGCACCGTGGCGATGGCGACCCCCGCGGCTTGATCCAACGGATAGCGATAGGCTCCGGCGCTGAGCGCCGGCATTGCCACGGTGCGGCAATGATGTTCGGCGGCCAACTCCAAACAGCGTCGATAGGCGGCGGTCAGCAGTTCGGGCTCGCCGTGGCGGCCGTCGCGCCAAATGGGCCCGACCGCATGGATTACGTAGCGAGCCGCAAGCCGGCCTGCGACCGACAAAACCGCGGAACCCGTCGGACAGCCGTCGGGATAGCGGGCGTCGGTGTCCTGCATGATTTCCGGCCCGCCGCGACGATGGATTGCGCCATCGACGCCGCCTCCGCCGGCCAAATGACGATTGGCCGCGTTGACGATTGCGTCGACTTGCTGGAGCGTGACGTCGCCTTGGACCAGTTCGATCATGGGGCGGCTTTGTTGATCGATTGGATCGCCTGCTCGACGGCCGCGCGGACCAACGGGTCTTGATCGTTGGCGACGTTTTGCAGAGCGGGCACGGCTGACTTGGCCGCGGCGCCCAACAGACCGATCGCCTCGGCCGCGCCGCGACGGGACAGCGACGAACGATCGGCGGCCAGTCCGGCCTCGAGTGCCGGCAAGGTTTGAGCGGCCAGTTCGGGCGAGGCCGGTTCGATGTGGACCAGCGCCCAAGCGGCCGTCAGGGCCAGGTCGCGGTCCCGGCCGGCCAGCAGCGCGGTCAGCGCGGGCGCGGCGGATTTTGCATCAGGACCGATGCGGCCTAAGGCCAAGGCGATCACGCAGGCGTCGGGATTTTTGCCGCCGCGCAGGGCCGCCGTCAACGTCGGCGCGGCCGCTTTCGCACCGGGGCCGATGTTGGCCAACGCCAAAATGGCCGCTTGAGCGACGCGGTCGTTTTTGTCCGTAATCAAGGCGGCTAACGCTTCGGTGGCGGGCGCCGCCGCGGCCCCGTATTGACCCAGCAAGTAGGCGACGTGATGGCGAAGTTTTTCATACTTCAGCGCCTCGATCAGTTGCGGCGTGGCCACGGGACCCAGCGAAGCCAGGGCGTCCAAGGCGTGGAAGACTTCGGTTTCATCGGCGTTTTGGAACGCCTTTTCCCAAATGGGCAGGGTGATCTCGGGCGCCGGCGGCAACGAGGCCAGCCCGCGGGCCGACGCGATGCGAATCAGCGGATTCGGATTTTTCAGCCGATCGACCAGCCGCTCGGTGACGGTGCGGCGCAGGTCCTTGTCCTCGGGGTGAACGCGGGCGAGCGTCCAAAGGCTCGCTGTGCTCAGCAGGGCGTCGTCGCTCTTGGTGTTCGCACGGATCAGGGCGTCGACGTCCGCAGGAATCACGCCGATGCGGCCCAAAGCGAAAGTGGCCGCCACGGTGGTGTCTTTGTCCTTCAGGGCCTCGGCGATTTGCGGGGCCGCGACGGCCGCGGCTTGTTCCATGGCTCCGAGGGCCAAGATCGCTTCGCGGCGGATTTCAGGGTGCGAGTCTTTGAGCTTGGCGGTCAAGGCCGGCACGGCGGCTTTGGCCACGGGGCCCATCTCGCGGAGCGCGATGCAGGCCCAATACGCCACGTTGTCGTTGTCGAGGATTTGGATCAAACCGGGCACGGCCTGTTCGCCCGACTCGGCGATCGCGCTCATGATGCGCATCCGAACGCCGGGGTCGGCGTCTTCGAGCACCTTGACGCCCAGGGGCATCGGCACGTCCGCGCCGGGATGAATTCGCACGGCGGCCTCGACGGCTTGTCGCCGCACGTCGGCGTCGGGATCCTTGAGCATCTCCAGCAGCGCGGGGATGGCGGCGCCGGCCGAGGGGCCGATCCGACCCAGCGCCCAGGCCGCGTGGGCCCGAACTTTGGCCGAGGCGTCTTTCAACTGTTCCGTGAGCGGAGCGACGGCCGGCGCGGCGCCCTCGCCGAGCGAGCCGAGTTTCTGGATGGCGTCGAGACGAGCCGCCTCGTCGGCCGATTTCAATGCGGTGGTCAAGGACGCGACCGTCGATTCCGCCGCCTGCAAGGCCGTAGTGGTCAGCAAAAGCCCCAACCCGATGACGCTCGTGAAGGCCGTCTTTTTCAAGCTCATGCCCGGACTCCTCTTTATTCCAAAATTGTCTTTTGCGTTCGTAAGGGATCGTGATCGTCGCGTTCAACCTGAAGTTTTAGTCCAACTCGGTCTTGAGCGCGGCGTAACTGAGGCTTTGCAGGAAGGTGCGGCCCGCGACGTACAGTTGCGGCGGCACTTCGCGGACTTGCGACTTCAACGACGCGAACATCTCTTCGAGCAACTGACGGACTTTTTGTTGATCGGCGATGTTCAGACCGCCGAAACGGGCCCGATCGGCGAACAACTGGTCCACCTCGGTGCGTTGTGTGTCGAACTGCGACTGCTGCAAAATGCTGGGCCAGGTGAGCCGGCCGTTGATGGGATCCATTTGCGATGCGGCCAGCGGTTTTGGAGCGCCGTCGCGGGCCATGCGGGCAAGTTGCTCCATGGTTGGCGTCGGGGCTTGTTCGGCTTGACGCGCCGCGCGGTTGGTCGCTCGCATCTCGAAATAGGTGTTGGTCCAAGCTTGGCGGTTTTGGATGTCGTTGCGTTGGGCCTGCGTCATATTGACCGCCGCGGCCGAGGTGGCCAGGTTGTAATCGCCGGCCGCGCTGATGCAGCTGGCCATTCCGTTCAGGGCGTTGCCCGCTGCGGTGCCGCCACCCATTGGGTAGCCGGGCCAACCGCTGTAGGCCGCCACGGTGGACGGCGATGGCACGACCGGTCGGTAGGCGGCCTCCGACGGATCGAAACGCGTTTGGGCCAAGGCGAAGACCGGAAACGCCGAGAGGATCAGGATCGTCCAAAATCGCTTCATCGCTGGTACTCCTGCGGAAAAAATCTCCGACCGGGGTCTTTTTTATTTTTCTGAAGGGACGCGCGTCGGGCGACCGACACACGGGGACCGACCGGCTCAAGTATACCACAAGTGCCGATAGGACACCCTCCCCCCCGAGGTCTTGTGAAAAAATATTTGTTTAAGTTTTGCAGGTTTTGTAGCCTGCGTAGAGTGGCTATTTTTGGTGTGGCAGAAAGCACTCCTTTAGCGGGGTGTGTTGCGTCCTCGGCCGTTGACGCCGGCGGCGTGGTTTGGTAAGCTGCTAGGTTCACCGTCTCGAACGGTCCGAGATGGTGGGCGATTGTCCATTTTTTTCTGACCGAACTGTGTGCGGACCTAACGCCGGATGCCCTGCGGGGACGAAGCCGGTGTGCCTTGGCGAAGGAGATTTTGCTTGGCTACGGTTTTAGTGAAGGATTTGATTGAGGCGGGAGTTCATTTTGGTCACCGTGCGAGCCGCTGGAATCCAAAGATGCGGCCGTACATCTACGCCCGGCGGAATTTGATTCACATCATCGACGTCCGCGAGACGATTCGCGGACTGTTGCGGGCGCGGAAATATCTGCAAAGGGTCGCGGCCCAAGGCAGCCTCGTGCTGATGGTCGGCACGAAGCGTCAGGCGTGCGACGTCATCGAACAGCAAGGGCTGCGTTGCGGAATGCCCTACGTGAGCGACCGCTGGCTGGGCGGCACGCTGACCAACTTCCGCACGATCCGCAGCCGGTTGACGCGGCTCGAAGAGCTGGAATCGCTGCGCAACTCGGATCAACTGTCGACATACTCGAAGAAGATGCAGTCGGCGTTGAATCGCGAGTATCGCAAAATGTATCGCAACCTGAACGGCATCCGGACGATGAACCGTCTGCCCGAGTGCCTGCTGATCGTCGATCCGCGGAAAGAAAAGAATGCGATCGGTGAGGCTCGCAAGCTGGGCATCACGACCGTCGCGTTGATCGACACCGACTGCGATCCTGACATTGTCGATCTGGCCATTCCCGGCAACGACGACAGCATTCGTTCGATCGAGCTGATCGTGACGTTGCTGGCCGACGCGATCATGGCGGGCAAGGCCGCGGCCGGCGCGCTGAAGCAGGAGCAGGCCGAAGGGGTCGTGGTCAACGCTTAAGCGGTTGCGCGGGTCGTCGTCGCATTTCGGGCGGGACGTTGCATCGTCGCGCGAAATCGGCGTTTCGGCTTTTGCCTAAGTTCATTCTCAAATCATAAAATTTTCGGAGGATATTCAAACATGGCGGAAATTACAGCGGCCGACGTCCGAGCGCTGCGGGAGCGGACCGGATTGCCCATGATGGACTGTAAAAAGGCGTTGCAGGAAGCCGGCGGCGACGCCGACAAGGCGGTCGAGTTGTTGCGTAAAGCCGGCGCCAAGACGATGGAAAAGCGGGCCGGGCGGTCCACCACGGCCGGTCGAATCGCCGTGTACGTTTCGCCCGATGCCGCGTGCGGCGCGATGATCGACCTGCGTTGCGAAAGCTCGCCGGTGGCCAACAACGAGCAGTTCGTCCAGTTGGCCAACGACATGGCCGAACAGCTGGCCACGGGGCCCGGCGCCGCGTCGCCCGAGGCGCTTTTGGCCCAGTCGTCGCCGAGCAAATCCGCTGCGACGCTCCAGCAGCAGTTCGATGAGTTGAACAATCGGATCCGCGAAGTGTTTAAGCTCGAGCGGATCGTGCGGATCGACGGTCGTTGCGGCGGCTATGCGCATCACAACGGCACGACCGGCGTGCTGCTGCGTTTCGACGGCGGCAACGCCGAGGTGGCCAAGGACATTTGCATGCACGTGGCGGCGATGCGGCCGGCCGTGTTGAAGAAGGAAGAGCTTGACCCGGCGGTCGTGGCCAAAGAGCGTGAGATTTTGAGCGAGGCCGCCCGACACGAGGGCAAGCCCGAAAAAATTATCGAGAAGATGGTTGAGGGTCGGTTGCGCAACTTTTACGCCGAGTGCTGTCTGACCGAGCAGCCGTTCGTGAAGGACGACAAGCGCACGGTCGGGCAGGTGGCCAAGGACGCCGGCATGACCCTGATTCAGTTCATTCGTTGGGAGTTGCCCAAGGAGTAGAGAGGTCGCACAATGATGGCCGAGTCCACGCAAGCGGCTGCGGCGCCGAAGTATCGCCGCGTGGTGTTGAAGATCTCGGGCGAAGGTTTCGTGCATCCGGGCGAGCGGGGCATCGCCATGGATGCCGTGTTGCACATCGCCCGGCAGACGTACCACGCGGCGCAGCACGGCGTGCAGATCGCCATTGTGATCGGCGGCGGCAACATTCTGCGTGGCGCGCAGTTTTCGTCGGGCAATTCGTGCGTGCATGAGGCGACGGCTCACTACATGGGCATGTTGGCCACGGTGATCAACGGACTGGCGTTGCAAGACGCGCTGGAGTCGCTCGGTTGCGACACGCGGCTGATGACGGCCATTCGGACCGACGGCGTGGCCGAACCGTACATCCGTCGCCGGGCGCGGCGGCATCTGGAAAAGGGTCGCATCGTGATCCTGGCCGGCGGCACCGGCAGCCCGTTCGTCACGACCGACACGGCGGCTGCTCAGCGGGCGTTGGAGCTCGAGGCCGAGGTGCTGCTGAAGGCCACGCGCGTGGACGGCGTGTTCAGCGACGATCCCGAGAAAAATCCGCACGCGATGCTTTACAGCGAATTGAGCTACGACGACGTGCGGCGTCAAAACCTGCGGGTGATGGATCACGAGGCCATCACCAAGTGCGACGAATACGAACTGCCGATCCTGGTGTTCAATTTCCGCAAGGATGGCAACATCGAGGACGCGGTGTTGGGCCAGCGCGTCGGCACGTTGATTCATGAGTAGACAATAAGGGGTAAGGGATTGGGGATTAGAGATTAGAATCTCCAATTTCGAGTCCCGGAGCGTTCAATCCCGAATTCCTATGACTACTGAAGAAATTCTGCTTGACGTCGAAGAACGCATGGAGAAGGCGGTTCGCAAACTCAAGAGCGACCTGGCCGGCATTCGCACCGGTCGGGCAAACCCCGGGCTGGTCGATTCGCTTCGGGTCGAAGTCTACGGATCGCCCGTGCCGATCAAGCAGATCGCGTCGGTCGGGGCGCCCGAGCCGAATCAGATTGTCATTCGCCCCTACGATCCCGGTACGCTGAAGGACATCGAAAAGGCGATTCAGACGAGCGATCTCGGGTTCAATCCGCAGAACGACGGGCGGTTGATCCGGTTGAACGTTCCGGCGCTGTCGACCGAAGTGCGCCGCAAGATGGTCAACCGCGTAAAGGAGCTGGCCGAAGAGACCAAGGTGGCCGTGCGCAACATCCGCCGCGACGGCAACAAACAGGCCGAGCAGGGTGAAAAAGACAAAGACCTCTCCGAGGACGACCGCGACCAGGTGAAGGAAGAAATCCAAGAGCTGACGAAAACCTACGAGAATCAGGCCACGGAGCTGGCCAAGGTCCGCGAAAAAGAGGTGATGGAGGAGTAGTCGCGCGGGGGCGTGCGGCGACCACGCGATGCGCGAAACGCACGAAGGCGTTGGGTCCGGTCTCGTGTCTTTCGCGTTTTTCGTGATTTTGCGGGAAGCAAGGAAAACCCGTCGCCGCCGAAGCCGCCATGCAGGTGTTTTTCATCATCGTCGTCGCCGCGGTCATCGTCGCTGCGGTGGTCTACGGTCAGATCCAGGCCGCCCGACGCAAGAAGGAATTGTGTCAGTGGGCGGGTCGGCAGGGAATGTCTTTCTCCGAGGCGGCTGACTCTTCGTTCGACGATCGCTATCCGTTTTCGTGCCTGACCAAGGGCGACAACCGCTACGCCAAAAATATCTGCAGAGGCCGACTCTGCAATCGCGACGCGACGACGTTCGACTACCACTACGAAACGCACACCACCGACTCGAAAGGCCACCGGACGACCTATCACCACTGGTTTTCGGCGGTGATGTTTTCGACCGAGTGGTCGTTCAAACCGCTTTCGATCCGAACAGAAAATCTGCTGGACAAGATCGGGGCGTTTTTCGGGTTCGAGGACATCAATTTCGAGTCGGCCGAGTTCAGCCGCGAGTTTTGCGTCGCTTCGCCCGATCGCCGCTGGGCGTTCGACGTGCTGCACCAGGAGACGATGGAGTTTTTGCTGGCCGCGCCGCGATTCGCGTTGGAGATGGGCGGGCCGTATGTGATCGCGCATCGGGACCAGACGTTTTCGGTCGCGGATTTCGAGGCCGCGGCCAATCTGCTCGCCGGTCTGTTGGATCGGATCCCTAAAACCGTTCTTGAAGAAGCGAAAGGAACCAACTAATGGATCCCAGCGTCGTGGTTTTGATCGTCGTGATTGGAATTCCGCTGTTGATCGCGATTTGGGTCATGGTGACGTACAACAGCCTGGTGCGGCTCCGCAATTTCTGCAACGAGGCGTGGGCCGACATCGAGACGGAACTGAAACGCCGCTACGACCTGATTCCCAACCTGGTCAACACGGTGAAAGGCTACGCGACGCACGAAAAAGACGTGTTCGAGCGGGTGATTCAGGCCCGAAACACGGCGGCGGCCAATCACGGGTCGCCGGTCTCGCAGGCCAAGGATGAAAACGTGCTGCTGGGCCAAATG
>JAJFVC010000011.1 GCA_021372005.1 Planctomycetaceae bacterium
CTTCGATTTTTCGCCGCTCGTTTTTCGCTTTCCCTCTTCCCTTTTTCCCGTCCCCCGTCCCCTGCTGGACGATTTCCTCGGGCGTGCCGGCGGCGACCACGTGGCCGCCCTGCTCGCCGGCCTCGGGCCCGAGGTCGATCACCCAGTCGGCCGTCTTGATGACGTCCAAATTATGCTCGATCACGACCACCGTATTGCCCAAATCGACCAGTCGGTTGAGCACGTCCAACAGCTTGGCGATGTCGTCGAAGTGCAGGCCGGTGGTCGGTTCGTCCAGCAGATAGAGAGTCTGTCCGGTGTCAGGCCTGGCCAATTCGGCGGCCAGTTTGACGCGCTGCGACTCGCCGCCCGAAAGGGTCGGGGCCGACTGGCCGAGCGTCAGATAGTCGAGCCCCACGTCGCAGAGCATTTGCAGCGGGCGGCGGATTTTCGGGATGTTGTCAAACAATCGGACCGCCTCGCCGCAAGACATGTTCAGCACGTCGGCGATCGACTGGCCGCGAAAACGCACGGACAGTGTCTCCGGATTGTAGCGTTGGCCGCCGCAGGTGTCGCATTCGACCCAGACGTCGGGCAGAAAATGCATTTCGATCCGCAGTTGCCCGTTGCCCTCGCATTTTTCGCAACGCCCGCCGGCCACGTTGAAGCTGAATCGCCGCGCGGTGTAGCCGCGCAGCTTCGCCTCGGGCAACTGGGCGTAGAGCGAGCGAATCGTGTCGAACACGCCGGTGAAGGTGGCCGGGTTCGAGGTCGGCGTCTGCCCGATCGGCTGCTGATCGACGCGAATCACTTTGTTGATCCGTTCGACGCCGCGGAGGGCGTCATGCGCGCCGGGAAACGTCTTCGCACGGTGCAAAGTTCTTGCGAGCGAGGCGTACAAAACATCCTCGATCAACGAGCTTTTTCCGCTGCCGCTCGGCCCGGTCACCACCGTCAGCGTGCCCAACGGGATCCGAACGTCGATGTTTTTCAGATTGTTGTGCCGAGCGCCGAGAATTTCCAGCCACGAGGTTGCGGAAGACGCGTTGCCCGGCTTGGTTTTTTTCACCCTTCCTCGCCCGACTTTCTCTTCGCTCCCCTGAATGCGTCGATTGGTGGGAATGGAAATTGCTTTCTTGCCGGACAGATAGGGCCCGGTGACGGATCCGCGGCGTCGGGCCACCTCGGCGGGAGTGCCCTGCGCGACGACTTGTCCGCCGTGACGTCCGGCGGCCGGTCCAAAGTCCAACAGCCGGTCGGCGTTCTGGACCACGTCGCGATCGTGCTCGACCACCAACAGCGTATTGCCCAGGTCTCGCAATTTTTTCAGCGCCCCCAACAGCCGATGATTGTCGCGCGGATGCAGCCCGATGGTCGGCTCGTCCAACACATAAAGCACGCCGCACAATCCGCTGCCGAGTTGGGCCGCCAGCCGAATTCGCTGCATTTCGCCGCCCGAGAGCGACGGGGCGGGCCGGGCCAGCGTCAGATAGTCCAACCCGACGTCCACCAGAAATTGCAAACGGTTGCGGATTTCGCGGATTACCTCGCCAGAAACCTTTCGTTCGGAATCCGACGGTTTCCAATTTTGAAAGACCTCAAGCAGCCGACCCAACGGCATCCGACACAACTCGTCAATCGTCCGATCGCGCCATCGCACGGCCGCGGCGTCGTCGCGCAACCGACTGCCGCCGCACACCGCGCATTCGACCTCGTCGACCAGATGCTCCAATCTCGTGCGGAACGACGGCGACAATCGACTGGCCTCTTCCAACGCCGGATAAAGCCCTTTGAATTGGAATCGGAAAGCAAATCCGTCGGCCGTTCTTAACCGTTCGCCTTGTTTCGCCCCTCCGCACACAAACCATTGATCGCCCGTCCCGTGGAAAATCAACCGGCGATGTCGCCCGCTGAGCTGATCAAACGGCACGTCGGACGGGACGCCCGTGCCGTGGCAAAACGCCTCCAACATCGCGGCGAACCACGGGTTGCCGGCTTGCGGCCACAACGCCACCGCGCCTTGGGCCAACGTCCACTGCGGATCGCGCAGCAACATTGCCGGGTTTGTGCCGGTTTGCGTGCCGAGCCCCTCGCACGCCGGACACCAGCCCAATGCGCTGTTGAACGAAAAATGATGCGGCGAGAGCGGCTCGAAACTGCGCCCGCATCGATCGCACACAAAATGCTGGCTGTGCGTCTCGACCGCCCACTGTGGCTCCGTCGCGTCGTCGCGCGGAAACGCCACGCGCAGCACGCCGCGTCCCAGCGACAGCGCGTTTTCGACGCTGCCGGCGATCCGCGATCGCGCGTCCGGACGGACCGTCACGCGATCGATCACCACCTCGACCTCGTGTCGGCGTCGGCGATCGATCGTCGGCGGCTGGTCGACCGAATACGTCTGCCCATCGACGCGGATGCGGATATAGCCCGACGCCCGCGTCTCCTCCCACAACGTTTCGTAGCGCTCGCCGACGCGGATTTCCATCGGGGCCATCAAATAAAGTTTCGTGCCCGGCGGATGCGCCATCAATTTGGCGATGATCTCGTCGGCCGACTGGCTGCCGATTGGCACGTCGCACGCCGGGCAGTACGGCTGGCCGAGCCGCGACAGCAGGATGCGCAGATAGTCGTAAATTTCCGTGACCGTGCCGACCGTGCTCCGCGGCGTGTGGCCCGCGTGCTTCTGCTCGATGGCGATCGCCGGCGACAGTCCGTCGATCCGGTCCGCCGTGGGTTTTTGCATCTGGCCGACGAACTGCCGGGCGTAGGCGCTCCAGCTTTCGACGTAGCGTCGTTGGCCTTCGGCATAGACGGTGTCCATGGCCAGCGACGTCTTGCCCGATCCGCTCGGCCCGCAACAGACGGTCATCGCATCGCGCGGAATGTCGACGTCGACCGACTTCAAATTGTGCTGCCGGGCGCCGCGCACCCGGATCGAGTTGATCGCGGAAAGTGGGGCATGGAGCGCGGGCGACGGGAGATCGGAGATCTGCGGCTTGGCGGTCGTCGAGCCCGCAAGGATCTTTTTTAGGATCTGACCGGTATAGGAGATCGGCGAAACGGCCTCCGACTTTCGCTTTCCACCTTGACGCTCTACGATCTGCTCCGGCGTTCCGACGGCGACGACTTGCCCGCCGGCCTCGCCGCCCTCGGGCCCCATGTCGATGATCCAGTCGGCCGTCTTGATCACCTCCATGTTGTGCTCGACCACCAACACCGTGTTGCCGGCGTCGACGAACGCGTGCAACACTTTCAATAGCAACTCGACGTCAGCGAAGTGCAGCCCGGTGGTCGGTTCGTCCAACAAATAGAGCGTCCGCCCGGTGCTTTTTTTGCTCAGTTCCCGAGCCAGCTTGACGCGCTGGGCCTCGCCGCCGGACAGCGTGGGCGACGGCTGGCCGAGCTTCATGTAATCGAGCCCGACGTCGTGCAGCGTTTTCAGTTTGTGGTGGATCGCCGGGATGTTTTCAAAATGTCGCAGCGCCTCCTGGACGTCCATCTCCAGCACCTGGGCGATCGACTTGCCCTTGTAGCGGACTTGCAGCGTTTCGCGGTTGAAACGATGTCCCTCGCAGACCGGGCAGGTGACCCAGACGTCGGCCAGAAAATCCATCTCTAGCTTGTTCGAGCCGTTGCCCTCGCACGCCTCGCAACGTCCGCCGGCCACGTTGAAACTGAACCGGCCCGGCGGATAGCCGCGCGCTTTCGATTCGGGCAATTGCGTGTACAGGTCGCGGATGTCGTCGAACAGCTTGATGTAGGTGGCCGGATTGCTGCGCGGCGTGCGTCCGATCGGCGACTGATCGATCGAGATCATCCGGTCGAGATTCTTCAGTCCTTCGATCGTTCGATGGGCGCCGGGATGGCCCAGCCCGGCGTTCAGGTCGCGGTTGAGCGCCTCGACCAGAATGTCGCCGACCAGCGAGCTCTTGCCCGAGCCGGATACGCCCGTGACGCACACGAACACGCCCAAGGGAATCTCAACGTCGATGTCTTTCAGGTTGTTGTGCGTCGCGCCGCGAACGACCAGCTTGGCGTCGCCGACCGTCCGACGTTTTTTGGGCACTTCGATTTTTCGATGCCCCGAAAGAAATTGGCCCGTGACGCTTTTCGGCTGTGCGATCACCTGCTCGACCGATCCGGCCGCGATCACGTGCCCGCCGCGAACGCCGGGACCGGGGCCGAAGTCAACCAAATGGTCGGCCGCCCGCATCGTGTCCTCATCGTGCTCCACCACCACGACCGTGTTGCCCTGGTCGCGCAGTCGGGCGAGCGTCGCCAGCAGTCGGTCGTTGTCGCGCGGGTGCAGGCCGATCGATGGCTCGTCAAGGACGTACAACACGCCAACCAGCCCGCTGCCGATCTGACCGGCCAATCGAATGCGCTGCATCTCGCCGCCCGAAAGCGTCGGGGCGGTGCGGTCGAGCGTCAGATAGTCGAGCCCGACGTTGACCAGAAAATGCAGCCGGGCCCGGATCTCTTTCAACACGTCCTCGGCGATCTTTTGACCCGTCGCGTCGAGATCGAGCCGGCCGAAAAACCGTTCGGCCTCGGAGACCGCCATCGCGCAAATTTCCGGCAACGTTCGCTCGGCGCGCGACTGAAACTCCGCCTGCGCGCTGGCGACCGTGACGGCCCGAGCCTGCGGGTTCAATCGAGCGCCGCCGCAGACGCCGCATCCGAGCACGCGCATGTATTTTTCCAACTGACGCCGCTGCGGTCGGCTTTTGGTCGTGCGGTACTGCTCGAGAAGTTTCGGAACGACGCCTTCGTACTTGCCGCCCCATTTATAGCCGGACGGACCGTTGCGCCACGTGAAGGTGATGTGTTCGTCGCCGGTGCCCCAAAGCAAGGCGCGCTGCCAGCGCGGATCGAGCTCTTCCCAGGCCGTCTCCAAAATCGCGCCGGTCGGCAACCCATGCTTCCGTTCGAGCGTCTCGGCGACGCCGCGATAGATATGGCGACGCCAGCGGCCCATGTCGCGCCAGGATCCGACCAGCTCGACGCACCCCTGTTGAAACGACCGGCTCGGATCGGGAATCAACCGGTCGGGATCGAACGAATAGATCTCGCCCAGACCGCCGCATTCAGGACACATGCCTTGCGGGCTGTTGAAACTGAACAACTGCGGGCTGGGCGGCTCGAAGCTCAAATCGCAGTGCGTGCAGGCGTAATGGGCGGACAAAAGGATGGGCGCGTGGGATTGCGGCGTCGCGTCCGCCGCGTCCTCCGCCTCACGCCCCTCTTCCTCCATCACCATCAACGTGCCATCGCCCAACCGCAAGGCCAATTCGACCGCTTCGGCCAACCGCGGACGCACCTTCGTGTTGATCACAAGCCGATCGACGACCACCTCGATGTCGTGCCGCATCTGGCGATCCAGACGCAAGTCGTCGCTCAGACGGATCACGCGGCCGTCGACCCTCGCCCGAACAAACCCTTGTTTCATCAAGTCGACGAACCGATCGCGGTGCTCGCCCTTTTGGCCGCGAACCACGGGAGCCAACACCAGTAGATGCGTGTCCGGCGGAAACGTCAAAATCCGGGCTAGAATCTGCTCGCGGCTCTGCGCCGTGATCGCCCGCCCGCATTGCGGACAATGCCCACGCCCGACCCTCGCAAAGAGCACTCGCAAAAAATCGTAAATCTCGGTGATCGTGCCCACCGTGGACCGCGGATTCTGGCCGCCGGTCTTTTGCGAGATCGAAATGGCCGGGTTCAGGCCGGAAATCAGATCGACGTCCGGCTTGGGCATCTCGCCCAAAAACTGCCGGGCGAAACTGGACAGACTCTGCACGTACCGCCGCTGCCCCTCGGCATACAGCGTGTCGAACGCCAGCGAACTCTTGCCCGACCCGCTGACCCCGGTGAAACAAATCAACCGGTTGCGAGGCAACAACAGATCGACATTCCGGAGGTTATGCTCTCGGGCGCCGCGAATGACAATGTCGGAGGCGGGCATGGAACTGGAACGTTAAACGGGAGGCGACGACACAAACCCGTCATTTTACCAGAAAAGCCAAGCCGCGACACGCACATTTTAGTTCTGGCCCGTGTCCGACCCAAACCCATGCGAAAAGGGACCGTGACGCCAGGTGAACGAACGGTCCGCGACCCGTTTATCGTTTTTTCCTTTTTCCACTTCTCTTTTTTCTTTCTTACCCGGAGGGTTGGCATCCCCAAAAAGTCCACCATCCCGAAAAACGTCCGCCGCGAGGTCGGAAGACCAGGTTTTTCACACAAAAAACACACCCCAAACCTCCACACATCCCTCTTTTAACCAAAACATTCTTTTCCGGCTAATGTGATCAACAGAATCGG
>JAJFVC010000031.1 GCA_021372005.1 Planctomycetaceae bacterium
CTGCGGTTTTCGGCGGCGAGCTGGTCGTTGATTTTCAGAATTTTTTTCGCGGCGACGATTTTCATGGTGTCGACTCTTCGATTTCAATGGTTTGCAACAACAGTTCTCTGCCGCCTTCGATGACGATGTCGGCGGCGGCGCAACGGGGACACTGAACCACCAGTTCGTCGATCTCCGTTGGTACGCCGCAGACCCGGCAGCGGCAGACGGCCTTCGGTTCCTCGATCACAATTTCCGCGTGTTCCATCGACGTGTTTTGGGTCAGCAGTTCAAAGGCGAACCGGACCGAGTCGGGATGCACGCCCGACAGCCGACCGATCGAAAGCGCTAAGCGTCGGACCGGACCGGATTGGCCGGCTTGGTCCACCTCTCGGTTCACCTGGTCGATCAAGGCTTCGACGATGGAAAGCTCGTGCATGACCTTTTCAATATACTTCAGCCATCCGATGTCTTTTCCGGACAGGAGAAAGATTTTTCTTGGGGCACGTCTTCGGAGGCGCTTTCGGAACCGTTTTTTGGGAGGACGGTTCACAAACGAAAATGATCGCTATTTTGGCGGGTTGTGTTGGATGCGCTTTCGAAACGGTTCTATTTTGTTGTGATGGACGGATTAAATAGCTTCGCCGCCGCGCTCGCCGGTTCGGATGCGGATGCAGTCTTCCAAGGGGAGGACGAAAATTTTGCCGTCGCCGATCTCACCGGTCGCGCCGGTGCGGCCGCCGCGCAGGATCGCGTCGATCGTCGGTTGGAGGAATGCCTCGTTGACGGCGATCATCAGTTGCACCTTGCGGACCAGGTTGACGGAAAACTCATGCCCGCGATAGGCCTCGGTTTGGCCGCGCTGACGGCCGAACCCCTGGACGTCCATCACGGTCAGCCGGAAGACCTCGACGTCGGCCAGGGCCTGTTTGACGGCTTCCAGCCGGTGCGGTTGGATAATGGCGATAATCAGTTTCACGGGGCACCTCCACACAAGATAGGATAGCCGAAACCACCCGATTCTGCAATCGCGGGGGTGGCGGGCCGGTTTTTTCGCTTTCGACCGCGCTCCTTCGTTCCACGGCGTTTCCCCCCACTCGCCGTGCGTCGACCGGCTCGGTATACTGGCCAGTGATGTCCCGGGAACCAATTCTGCAATCGACGGCGGACTATAAGGACGACGACCGCGATTTGCGTCCGCAACGGATGCAAGACATGGTCGGTCAACGGGAGGTGTACGCGCGGCTGGAGATCGCGGTGGACGCGGCCGCGAAGCGCGGAGAGCCGTTGGGGCACATTCTGTTCGACGGACCGCCCGGCTTGGGCAAGACCACGTTCGCCATGTGCATTCCGCGCGATTTGGGCGTCGGGTTTCAGATCGCCAGCGGCGCGGCGTTGGCCGCCCCGAAGGATGTGATCCCGTATCTGACCAACGCCGAAGAGCGTTCCGTGCTGTTCATCGACGAGATCCATCGGCTGCCCAAGGCGGTCGAGGAGTTTTTGTATCCGGCGATGGAGGATTTTCGGGTCGATCTGACATTGGGCGAGGGCATGAACGCCCGGACGATCAACATGCCGTTGAAGCCGTTTACGCTCATCGGGGCGACGACCCGGTCGGGCCTGCTTTCGGCGCCGCTGCGCGACCGGTTTCAAATGCGCGAGCACCTCGATTTTTACACGATCGAGGAGTTATCCGAAATTGTCCGTCGCAATGCAAGAAAGTTGCAGGTCGAGATCGCCGACGCGGCGGCCGAGGAGATCGCCCATCGAAGCCGCGGCACGCCCCGGCTGGCGAACAATCGGCTGCGCTGGGTCCGCGACTATGCGTTGAGCCGGGCCGACGGGCGGATCACCTTGCCGGTGGCCCGCGACGCACTGGAGATGCAAGGCATTGATCCGCGGGGGCTCGATCCCCAGGACCGGAAGTATCTGGAGACGATCGCCCGGGTGTTCGGCGGCGGGCCGGTTGGCGTCGAGGCGGTGGCCCACACGATGAATCTCGCCCCGGACACGCTGATCGACGAGGTCGAGCCGTATCTGTTGCGGAGCGAACTGGTGGTGCGGACGCCGCGGGGTCGCCGATTGACGGTCGCCGCGTTCGAGCATCTGGGCATCTCGCCGACATCCGAGTCGCCGGGGCTCGGCCAGCGATCGTTTTTCTAAGGGTGTCCCGGCGAAGAACACAGGCGTCTTTTTCAAACCCAGTGGTCGCAACGTGATACGCTCGACAGAGGGATTGCCGGGATATGTCGTAGTGCTACAATAAGAGCCGGACGAACTTTTCTCGTGTGTCGCGTGCATCACAACGTCCAAGGAGGAAACGTCATGTTGACGATCGCTCCTAGCTCTAGGTTGGACGTGCAACGTGGTCCGGACTGGCTTTTGGTCCGAGTGCGAAATCCCGAGTTGGAGGATTTCGACGTCTCCGATTTGGCGGATCGTTTGTGGGGGCTGCTGCAACAGCACTTTACGTATCGGCTGGTGCTGGACATGAACGAGCTGCCCAGGTTCGATCGCGAGTTGATCGAACAGTTAAGCCGGTTGTATCGCCGGATCGCAGAGCACGACGGAGTGATGCGGTTGTGCGGTTTGTCGTCGAAGAGCCGCCGAATTTGGCACGCGTGTCATTTGGACACGGAGTTGCCGCCCTACGAAGATCGGGAGGCGGCCGTCATGGGGCAGAGCAGACCGACGCAACCGCGCTGATGGGTTGGTCGCGGGGGGAACCGTCCCTTTGGGACGTCGGCGGGGTGCGAAGTTTCTCGTCCACAGGGGCTGTTCCCCGCGGGGGACGGCGCGCAAACTAGGGCGCATTTCACAAACTTGTAGCGTGTCGATCGCTTTCGGAACCGCAGAATCACGCCGCCGATAACGCTACACGTTTGTGCGACACGCACTAAAAAACAACACGCCGTCCGACCCAGTCGAGAGCCGAACGGCGTGGAGTGTTCTTTGCGTTGGTCGCGTCGGATCAACCGGCCAGCCAAGAAGGCATTTCGCCGGCGCCCGGCAGCTTCACGACCCAGGCTCGCGTAACTTCGTCCATCGCCAACACGTCGGCCAGCGCTTCGGCCGGCGGCGCGGAATCGAGCGACAGGATGCCGATGGCGTCGCCGCCGGGTTGATCCGTCGCGCGGCCCACCGACATCTGCGCGATGTTGACCTTGTGGCGGCCGAAGATGCTGCCCACCTTGCCGATGACGCCCGGCGTGTCGCGATGGGCGAAGATCAGCAGGACGCCGTCCAAATAGCTTTCCAGCCTGCAGTGGCCTTTTTGGACCAGGCGCGGCATGTTGTTGCCGAACAGCGTGCCCGAGGCGATCGAGGTCTTTTTGTCCGTCACCACTTCGGCGGTGATCATCGAGCTGAAATCGCCGACGTCGGTATTGCGCTCTTCAACCAGTTCGATGCCGCGTTCGCGGAGCAGCATTCCCGCGTTGACGATGTTTACGCCGGTGGCCAGCGCGTGTTCGAGCAGGCCGGCCGCGAACGCCGACGACAGCAGCCGCGTGCCCTTCTTGGCCACCTCGCCCTTATAGCTCAACCGGCAGCGGGTCGGAGCGCTGTGGTCCATCTGGGCCAATAGCAAACCGAGCCGGTAGGCGACGTTCAGATAGCCGCGCAGCTCGGCCAGCGTTTTGGGATCCAGCGGCGACATGTTGACCGACTGCTTGATCGCTCCGGTGGCGAAGAAGTCGATCAGCAGCTCGGCGGCCTCGACGGCCACGCTGGTTTGGGCCTCGGCGGTGCTGGCGCCCAAGTGCGGAGTGCAAAGCACGCCCGGCATGCCGAACAACGGATTGCTCGTGCATGGCTCTTCGGGATAAACGTCCAAGGCCACGCCGGCGATCTGTCCGCTCTTGAGCCCTTCGGCCAGCGCGGCTTCGTCGTAGATGCCGCCGCGGGCGCAGTTGATCAGCCGGGCGCCCTTCTTGAGCATTTGCACTTCGGCCGGACCGATCAGATTGCGCGTGGCGTCGTTCAGCGGGGTGTGGACGGTCAGATAGTCGACCATCGGCAGGATTTCCTTGACCGACTCATAGGTGACGATGCCGAGCTCTTTGGCCCGGGCGCTGGGCAGGAAGGGATCGAAGCCGACCACCTTCATTTCGAGGCCCAAGGCGCGGGTCGCCACGGCCTGTCCGACGCGGCCGAGGCCGACGATGCCCAACGTTTTGCCGGCCAGTTGCACGCCCATGAATTTCTTGCGATCCCAACGACCCTCGACCAGACTCTGGTTGGCGTTGGCGACGTTGCGCGACATGCCCAACATCAGGGCGATCGTGTGTTCGGCGGTCGAGACGGTGTTGCCGCCAGGGGTGTTCATCACGACGATGCCTTGCCGGGTGGCGGCTTGCGTGTCGATGTTGTCTACGCCGACGCCGGCCCGGGCGATCGCGCGGAGCCGCGTGTTGCCTTGCAGCACGTCGGCGGTGATTTTGACGCCGCTGCGGCAGATCGCGCCGTCGGCCTCGAGCAACGCATTGCGCAGATCCGCGCCCTTCAGGCCGGTGCGCACCTCCACCTCCAGATTGGCCGCCGACTCCAACAGATTAAGACCGTCCTTCGACAATTCATCGAGTACCAGAATCTTGGGCATGCTCGTTCTATTTCCTTTCTAACAAGATGAGATCCATGCTCTATTGGGCCAACACCCGACTGGCGGCCGCGACGCCTGTTCCTAGCTTAACGTTTTGCCCCGCTTCGGCAAGTGCCAGCTCCAACGCTGCCACGGTCGACACGATGTCCAATTCGTCGACGAGGCCCATGTGGGCGATGCGAAAGATCCGCCCCTTCCACGGACCCTGACCGCCGGCGAACTTCAATCCGAACCGCCCTTCCAACCGCTGCAAAAACGCCCGGCCATCCACTCCTTCGGGGAGGAAGACCGCCGTCATGCCGTCGGCCGGTCGAGCGGCGGCCAACCGCAGGCCTAGCGTCTCGACGCCCGCCCGCAATGCCTGGGCCAGACGCCGCGACTCGGCCCAAATCCGCTCGATTCCGACGGCCTGGATTTTTCGGAGGCTTTCGACCAACGCCCGAACCAACGGGATGGCCGGCGTGTACGGCGTGTCCGAATCGGCCAACGCCTTGCGATAGGCCATCAGATCGAAATAAAACGCCGGACGTTGAATCGACTCGATCCGTCGCCACGCGGCGGGACTAATGGCCAAAAACGCCAGGCCCGGCGGCGTCATCAACGCCTTTTGCGAGCCGACGGCCAGCAGGTCGATGCCCCAGGCGTCCGTCCGGCATTCCATCACGCCGACGCCGCTGATCCCGTCGACGACCAGCAGGGCAGGGCTGGGCCCGACGACCCGGCCGATTGCCTCGATGTCGTGGCCCACGCCCGTGCTGGTTTCCAGCAGCGTCGTGAACACGGCGGCGATGTCCGGGTGTTGTTCGAGCCGCCGGGCGACCTCATCCGCCTGAAACGCTTCGCCCCAGGGGACTTCGTAGCGAACGACCTCGATGCCGAACACTTCGCAGAGTTTTCGCCACCGCTCGGCGAACTTGCCCGACTCCAGCACCAACGCCTTGCCGCCGCGAGGCACCGCGTTGACCACGGCGGCTTCCATGGCTCCGGTTCCGGAGCTGGTCAGAATGGCCACGTCGTTTTGGGTGGCCAGCACGTGTTTCAGGCCGGCCTGGGCCTCGGCCAGCAGTTTGCGGAACTCGGGCGTCCGGTGGTGCGACATTTGCCGGGCCATGCCGAGCAACGCCGACTCGGGCACTTCGGTCGGACCGGGGGTCATTAATCGAGGTTTGGGCATCGGCGGCAATCGAGCGGTCAATGGTTTAAGAGAATCGAAGGGCAGGGGGGCGAAACTTGAGCGGTGTTCGAGTATTTGCGTCGCGGCCCGAATTCCCGTTTTCAAAATCGCCATTGTGCGGAATTATTGTTCCACGGCAAGCGGCGCGTTTTGTGCTAGGGGCGTCCAAGATCCGTCGGCTCCTCGTCGTTGGACGCCTCATTGAGAGCTCGAAGCGACAGCGTGAGCACCAGGCTGATCAGATCGATCGCCCAAACCAGGCCGAACGCCAACGCGATCCGGGCCAACACACCCCCGCCGGCGGCATCGCCCATCGAGCTCAGCAGGGTGGACACACCCAGCGTTACGCACAAGACGATCGGCAAGAAAAACGCCCCGATCGAAAGCCAAACGATCACGCGACGTGGAATGATGGGGTGTTGCATGGTCCAGTTCTGCTAGTTCTCCTAATTTTGCTGGTCGGCAGGCTCGCTGTCAATATGCCCAAACTGTAGGTCCGTCGGCCAACCGGTTGGGTTTTTCGCGTGTCCGCCCAGGTGGTTCGGTTCAGGTTGCTTTTCCTGGGATCTCGGATGAAAATGAAGGAAGCCTATTCGCCGAGCCTGTTTTTCCAAGAAAAGCCTTCATGCGAAAATCTTGTTGTCGATGGCGTTGGTTTCTGCCGCTGGGAATGTTGGCGGCCGTTGGTCTGGCGACTGGTCCGATCGGCGCGACCGAGATCGTGCTGAAGGACGGCCGTTCGTTGTACGGCAAGTTGGGCAAAGTGGCCAGCCTGGCCGACGTGCCCGACCCGATCAAGCCGGACCAAGAGAAGATCATGTCCATCCTGTTCCTCGACGACAATCTTCGTCGCACGTTTTTTCCCGATCGCCAAGTCCGCGAGGTTCGGCAGGAGGAAAATCGTCAGGCGGAGGAGCGGTATCAGTTGCGTCAGCGGGCGTTGCGCGGCGGATCGTCGGTCAAAAGCGTCGGGTTGCCGGTTCGGGTGCAGCCGTTCGACGAGTTCGGGCGTCGCGTATTCACGATGGCCACGGCCCGCGGACCGATCGACGTCATTCAAGGCATCACGGTGTTGACGCCGCAGTGGTTCAAGGCCGAGGGCATCACGCACGTTTGGGACATGCGGATGGCGACTGCCGCGTTGCCGCGCGACACGCTGGAAAAAATTCTTTGGAAGCAGATCAATCGCGACGACGTGGAGTCGTATAAAAAAGCGGCCCGATTTTATTTGCAGTGCGGGCGGCCCGAAGACGCCCGACGCATTTTGGAAGACTTGATCACGGCGTTTCCCGGGCGGACGGATTTGAAAGAACAGTTGGCCCCGTCGCTACGGGCGATCCAGCAGCTTTCGGCCCAGCGGATTTTGAACGAACTGCGATTGCGCCGCGACGCCGGCCAGCACCAGTTGGTGGTTCGGCTGCTCAAGGAGTTTCCGACCGAGAACGTCGGAGGCGAGGTGCTTCAGGGCGGCCGCGAGATTTTAGAACACTATCAAACGATGGAAACCCGGCGGACGGAAATCGTCCGGCGGTTGAAGTCGCTCATCGCGCGGATTCCCGACGTTGCCGAGCGCGAGAAGCTCGGCCCGATTTTCGACGAGATCGCCGCGGAGCTCGGTCCGAACACGTTGGACCGCATGGCGGCGTTCTATCAGAATGTCGACGATCCGAAGATGCCCGAGGCCCAGAAGGTGGCGTTGGCCGTCAGCGGATGGCTGATGGGCGCCGATGCGGCCACCGACCAGCTCAGCGTGGCCATTTCGGCCTGCAAAGTTCGAAAAATGATCTGTGACTATTTGACCGAGAGCAGCAAGAGTGGCAAGCGTGGCGACCACAAACTGGCGGCCGGGCTGATTCAAGAAGAGGTGGGCGGCAAGCCGGCCATGGTCGCCGCGATTCTGGCCCACATGAAGCCGCCGCTTCCCATGCCCGACGCGACGGACGGGCAACCGGGCGAATTCGTGTTGGAGACCCCTGGGCTCGACGCCGATTCGACCGTGAAGTATCGGATTCAGTTGCCGCCCGAGTACGATCCGTGTCGATGCTATCCGACCATCGTGACGCTGCACGGCGCCGCTTCGAGCGGAAAAGATCAGATCGACTGGTGGGCGGGTTGGCGCAACAAAAAGGGCGCGCGGATGGGGCAGGCTACGCGGCAGGGCTACATCGTCCTCGCGCCGGAATGGACCGAGGCGGATCCGAAGCAGTACGGCTACACGGCCCGCGAACATGCCGCGGTGTTGAACGCGCTGCGCGACGCGTGCCGGCGGTTTTCGATCGATACGGACCGCGTGTTTTTGAGCGGCCACGGCATCGGCGGCGACGCGGCATGGGACATCGGTCTGGCGCATCCCGATCTCTGGGCCGGCGTGATCGTGGTTTCCGGCTCGACCGATCGCTACTGCGCCCGATATTGGGAGAACGCCCGCTACGTGCCGTTTTACGTCGTGGTCGGCGAATTGGACGGCGCGAAGTTGACCAAAAACGCCCTCGATTTGGATCGCTATCTGCGACGCGGCTTCAACGCGACGGTGGTCGAATATCAAGGGCGCGGGCTGGACGATTATTATGACGAGATCCTGCGGCTGTTTGAATGGATGGGCCGATTTCGCCGCGATTTTTATCCGCGCGAGTTCGCCTGCCAGACGATGCGGCCTTGGGATAATTATTTTTGGTGGCTGGAGGTTTCCCATCTGCCGCCGCGCGCGACCGTCGATCCGGCCGATTGGCCGCCGCCCCGAGGCACGCAGCCGACGCAGGTGAAAGGCACGATCACCAAAAACAACGGCATCAACGTGCAGACCGGCGCGGGCCACGTGGTCGTGTGGTTGTCGCCCAAGATGGTCGATTTCAGTCAAAAGGTGGCCGTCTCGGTCAATGCGCGGCGGGTCAACGGTCCAGAAATGACGGTGCGTCCCGACCCATACGTCATGCTCGAAGACGTGCGCACCCGCGGCGATCGACAGCACCCGTTTTGGGCTCGCGTGGAGGCGACGACCGGACGGGTTCGCAGCAGCGATTGACGCCAGGCCATGTCTCGGCGTCGCGTTTTGTGATATCATAAGGGGCGTGCCTTTGTTGAAAAAATTGCGTGCGGTTGCTTTCTGATGTACCGACTGTTGGCGATCGACATTGACGGAACGCTGATCAACAGCCGCGGCGAGTTGACGCCCGCGACGCGCGCGGCGATTCGTCGCGCGGCCGATCGCGGCGTGCAGGTGGTGCTGGCCACCGGCCGTCGCTATGGCCACGCGCTGCCGTTGTTTCGGATGTTGGAGATCGACGCGCCGATGGTGACCGCCAGCGGGACGCTGATCAAAAATCCCCGCGACCATGGCACGCTCTATCAATCGCGGTTCGAGCCGGCCGTCCTGCACCAGGCGGTGGCCATTGTGGACCGCTGCGGCTACGATCCGCTGCTTTGCGCCGACACGTTCGCCGAGGGGTTTGATTATTATTACGCCACCGAAAAGGTGCGGACGCCGGAGCTGGCGCAGTATATCGAGCGCAACCCGGGCCGCGGGCGGCTTTGGCCCGATCTGGTCGCCAATCCGCCGCCCGACGTCTTTGCCGGGTTCGCCGTTGGCGCACGCGAGCAGATGGATTCGGTCGAGGCGGCGCTTCGGCGGGAGATGCCGGGCCTGTTGCACACCCATGTACTGCATCCGCCCCACTACACGGGCTTCGTGGTCGAGATCGCGCCGGCCGGCGTGACGAAATGGTCGGCCGTTCGCCGGCTGGCCGAACAATGGGGGATCGGCGAGGACGAGATCTGCGCCGTCGGCGACGACGTCAACGACATCCCGATGATCCGCGCCGCGGGGCTCGGCGTTGCGATGGGCAATGCGCTGCCCGAGGTGAAAGCCGCCGCCGACCGCGTCGCGCCGACGCACGACGACAACGGCCTGGTGCAGGTGGTCGATTGGGCCCTGGCTTGACGCCCGCTCTCTATTTCACGGTCGAGCCGGACTCCACTTCGCGGTCGGGCCGAACGAGCACGACGCCCGACGCGTCGCTGGCGGCCAGCAACATGCCTTGCGATTGTTCGCCGCGGAGCATCGCCTCTTGCAGGTTGTTCACCACGACGATTTGGCGGCCGACCAGTTGTTCGGGCGTGTAGTGGTTGCGGATGCCGGCGACGATTTGCTTCTCCACCTCGCCGACCTTGATTTGCAGCAGCATCAGCTTGTTGGCGTTCGGATGTTCCCGGGCCGCCAGCACCGTGGCGACGCGAAGGTCCAGCTTTTCAAAATCTTCGTAGGTGATTTCGGGTTTCATGGAAAATTGGGAAAGGTTAGGGATTTGTGAGCCGATCCGGTTGCTTTGCGCCATAGTACGGCGCGGCAGCCCCCTTGTCAAAGGGGTAGCCCGTTGATCGAATCGACCGATTCCGATAAGGTAAATAGATTCGAGAGTTTTTTTAGAGTCCCCACGATTTTTTCAGTCTCTTGGTTTGTGTCCTTCGTGGATCAGCGCTTGAAAGAAAAACCCATGACGCCCGACGCCGCCCGGCCTGAGATCACGTTTTCCGAGTTTCAGCAGTTGATTCGTCGGATGTACATGGAAAAGGACGTAGCCCGGGGCGTCGATGGCACGTTCATGTGGCTGATGGAGGAGGTGGGCGAGTTGGCCTCGGCGCTGCGCAACGGCACGCACGAGGAGCAGACGCTGGAGTTCGCCGACGTGTTGGCGTGGCTGGCCACGATCGCCAATGTGGCGGGCGTCGATCTGAACGAGGCCGTGGCTCGCAAGTACGGCTCGGGTTGTCCCGGCTGCGGACGGTTCGTGTGCACCTGCCCCGATGCGGACAAGCCATGAGAACTTTCGCGCTGCTGTTGGCCCTGATTCCAAGCGTGACGCTCGCGGCGACGCCCGAGATCGTCGCCGTGCGCGTCGGGCTGGCCGATCGCTACAAGACGGGCCTCTGGACGCAAGTCGAAGTGACGTTGCGCGGCGGCGATCAACCGGTTGACGGCCAACTGTCGCTCGTGACGCCCGACGGCGACGCCGTGCCGAGCCGCGTCGAGGCCTCATGCCGATTGCCGGCCCATCAAGAAACGGTCGTGCGAACGTTGTACCGCCCGGGCCGAGTGCGAGGCAGCTTGACCGTTGAACTTGGCGAGGGTGATCGGCGACTGGCCCGCCGGGTGTTTTCGACGGCCGATCGGGCCGACGCCGAGCATTTTTTGCCGGGGCTGGAGTATCGCGCGCTGATCGTCACGGTTGGCGAAGCGGACCTGGACATCGAACGGTTGGGCCGGCTTGGCGGGTTTTCCGCCGAACACCGACCCGTGGCCGCGCGGCTGAAGGATGCCAAGACGTTGCCGGTCGATTGGGCCGGCTACGAGGGCGTCGATGCGGTGATCTTGCAGACGAGTCGGCCGGACGCGTATCGTTCGCTCGATCCGGACAGCCCGCAAGTCCGTGCGCTCGACCTGTGGATCCGCATGGGCGGGCGGTTGATTCTTTGCGGGGGCGACGGTTCGGCGTTGGCGTCCGACGGCCCGCTCGCGCACTGGTTGCCCGGACGGTTTGAAAAAACCGTGTCGCTTCGGCCGACCGGTCTGGGCGCGTTGGAAAGTTTTTGCGACAGCCGTTCGGGCGTGCCGCGCGGCGAGTCGGACCATGTGGCGATGCGGGCCGTGAGGCTGGTTGATCCACAAGGTTTGGTCGAGGCCGCGGAAGGCGATTTGCCGTTGGTGGTTCGTGCGGCGCGCGGGTTGGGCCAGGTGATTTTCGTGGCCGTCGATCTGGACCATCCGCGGTTGCGGGCGTGGGTCGATCGGCCAAAGCTGATCGCCCGGCTGTTGGACGCGCCGACCGAAGGCGAGGAGTCGGACGACGCCGCGGCCGTGATGCATTTCGGCTACGACGATCTGTCCGGCCAGTTGCGCAGCGCGTTGGACCATTTTCCGGACGTGCGGCCGATTCCGTTTTGGGTTCTCGCCGGGTTGATCGTGGCGTATTTGTTGGCGATCGGGCCGGGCGATTATTTCTTCTTGCGGAGGTTGGTCGGCCGCATGACGTGGACGTGGCTGACGTTTCCGACGATCATGCTGGCGGCGTGCCTATTGGCCTACGGGCTGGCCCAGCAGTTCAAGGGCGATCGGTTGGCGGTCAACAAAGTCGATCTGATCGACGTGGACACGGTGTCGGGGCGACTGCGCGACACGGTGTGGTTCAATGTGTTCAGCCCTCGGATGGAGGCGTTCGACGTCGGCGCGTCGCCGTGCCTTCCCGGCGGGCGTCCGCAGAGCGACGGCCACGCGTGGCCCGCGTGGTTCGGGTTGCCCGGCAGCGCGATCGGCGGCATGGACCCGCGGACCGGCGAGCCTTCGCTATGGACCGAGCCCTACCGATTCGCGTCGGATCGCCGCGCAATGTTCGGCGTGCCGATGGCCCAATGGTCGACCAAGAGTTTTACGGTTCGCGGGACCGCCTCGACTAAGGATTTCCCCCAGGCCGAACTGTCCGAAGACGCGCAACTGCTCGTCGGCTATCTGACCAACACGTTTGATTTTTCGCTGGAAGACTGTCTCGTGGCCTACGACCGGTCGGTCTATGAGTTGGGCACGATCGGGCCCGGCGAGTCGGTTCGGCTGGGGGCGACGACCAAGCGCAGCGAGTTGAAAACGTTGTTGACCGGCCGCAAGGTGGTGTTTGTCGAGGGCGGCGACAAATTTCGCCAAGAGACCACGCCCTATGATCCGGCGAGTCAGAACGTTTCGTACATTTTGCGGACGATGATGTTTTACGACGCGGCCGGGGGACGCCGCTACACGGGCCTTTGGAACGCTTATCAGAGTTTCGTCGATCTGAGCGGCTTATTGAAGACGGGCCGTGCGATCTTTGTCGCGCAGGCGCCGAAGGGGTCCGACGTTCGCAGGGTGCAGGGCGTGGAGTTGCGGTTGAACGATCGGCCGCCCGAGGCGTCGCACGCCCGGCAAACGACGATTTACCGGTTCGTGTATCCCGTTCAAAAGGAAAAAAACGGCTAGCGGCGGCCAAGCGGGGACCGCCTCGTCGGCCGCGAGCGATGAGAGTTGCCATGATCAAAACCCAAGACCTTACGAAAGCCTACGGCGACCTGCACGCCATCGACAACTTGACCCTTGAGTTGGCCGAAGGCGATTTGTTCGGGTTCATCGGCCCCAATGGGTCGGGCAAGACGACGACGATGCGCATCTTGGCCACGCTGTTGCAGCCCACCTGGGGCGAGGCCAGCGTCTGCGGCTACTCGATCTACACGCATCCGAAGGAAATCCGACGGCTGATCGGCTACATGCCCGACTTCTTCGGCGTCTACGACGACATGAAGGTGATCGAATATCTCGAGTTTTTTGCGGCGGCCTATCGTATCAAGGGCCCGGCGCGGCGCAAAGTCTGCAACGACATGCTCGAACTGGTCGACCTGGGCTACAAACGCGACGCGCTGGTCACGAGCCTTTCTCGCGGCATGACCCAGCGGCTCGGACTGGCTCGCGTGCTGCTGCACGATCCGAAGGTGCTGCTGTTGGACGAGCCGGCCAGCGGCCTGGACCCTCGGGCGCGCATCGAGATCCGCACGCTGCTGAAGCGATTGGGCCAAACCGGCAAGACGATCATGGTTTCGAGCCACATCCTGCCCGAGCTGGCCGACATTTGCAACAAAGTGGGCATCATCGAACGCGGCGTGCTGTTGTTCAACGCCAAGGTGGCCGACGTGATGAAGCAAGTGCGTCAGCGGACGCTGCTGATCGTCGGCGTGACGAGCGACGCCGAGGCCGTCGCCCGGCTGTTGGAGCAAAGCCCGCTGGTTGAACAAGTCACGGTGGACGACCACCATCGACTGCGCGTCACATTGCGCGAAAACGTGACCGACTACAGCGATCTACCGACGCTGCTGATCGACGCCGGCCATAAGTTGACGCTGTTCCGCGAGGAAGAGATCAACCTGGAGACGGCGTTCATGGCGCTCACCAAGGGCATCACGGCGTGAGGCAGCCAAGGGATTGAGAAATTAGGGATTAGAGCTGGGGGGCTTACCCTTATTTTCCACGCAAAATTGCGTTCATGTTTTTCTTATAACCCTCGACGCCGGGCTGGCCGTAGGGGTTGATGCCCACCAGCCGGCCTTCGACCACCGTGGCGACCATCAACATCTGGAACAATTGGCCCAACGAGCCCTCGTCGAGCCGTGGCAGCCGGATCGTCGCCGTGCGGCGATAGTCCTCGGCGTAGGCCTGGTTCGTGCCCGTGAAGGCCGCGCGGAGCAGGTCTTGATATGTCTTGCCCGACAGCGCGTTCAACTTGTCCTGGTCCAGATCGGACCGCTCGATCGTGACCGGCTCGCGGGCCGTGTGTTCGACGACCAGATTGGTGATCAGTTTGTCGCGGCGGCCCTCTTGATGTTGCTGGCCGCGGGAGTGCAGGTCGCGGGTGTTGACGACCGTCAGCGGCGTGGCGCCCAGCCCGTTCTTGCCGAGACTTTCCGAGAGCAGTTGATCGTACCAAAAGCCGACGGACTCCAGACCCTTGCCCCAGGTGGAAAGCACGCGGATCGTGTCGCCGCGACGGGTTTCCATCAGCCGGCTCATGCCGACGTAATCGAGCACGGGATTCTCCAACGGCGGCTTGGTGCGGAACCGCTCGTTCATCGCGGCGGCGCCTTCGAGCAGGTGTTGGACGTCGAGGCCCATGACGGCCGCCGGCAGCAGTCCGACGGCGCTGAGGACCGAAAACCGTCCGCCCACCCCGTCGGGAATCGGGAAAACGTCTTGGCAGCCGATCGCCTCGGCCAGCTCGTGCAGCCGGCCCGTGTCGCCGGTGACGGCCAGCACGCGGCGTCGCAGTTTTTCGCGGTCGCCGCCGCACGAAGTTTTGAGCGCCTCGAAGAACACGCGGAACGCCACGGCCGTTTCCAACGTGCCGCCGCTTTTGCTGATGACAATGATGCCCCAGTCGTCGGCGCCCTCGACCAGATCGAGCAGCCCTTGAACGGCGTCGTTGTCGAGGTTGTTGCCCTCGAAATAAATCCGGGGCCGGCCGCCGCGGCGCTGACGCGAAATCTCGTTGTGATACGGATGGCAGCAGGCCTCGAACAGCGCGCGGGCGCCCATGTAGGAGCCGCCGATGCCGAGGACCAACACGCGATCGACCTCTTTGGCCAGCCGATCGCCGGCCGCGACGATCCGATCCAGCAGCGGACGGTCTTCGTCCATCAATCGCTCGGGCAGATCGAAGAACGCGGCGTCCAGCGGCTGCATCTCCTCGGGCACCGACGCCCGACGCTCGTACATCGCCAGGTTTTCAAACACTTCCTGTCGGGCGGCCGCCAGTCGCGGGGCCAGCCATTTCAGGTCTGCCTCGACCAGGCCTGTCAACCGGACGCACGACGAGGCGTCTTTCGGAACGATCAGGTCGGAATAGTCATACGCGATAGGGTCGAGAGGTTTCATGATCGAAAGGGTGGTTGGAGGTCAAGGAAAAAAGGCGGGAGTCGTGAGCGGGGAGAAAACCGCCTTCCCCCTTTCGCCTTCCGCGTTCTTGTGTTACCGTTTTCTTTTGCCGCCGTGAAACATTCTATCGTCGTGACTCGGAAAATAAAGGAGCCCAACTGTGGATATTCAACGACTTGTCCGCGAGCTGAAAGTGACCAACAACTCGAAAATCGTCATGCTGGTGGCCGACGGACTCGGCGGATTGCCCATCGAACCCGGCGGACCGACGGAGTTGGAGGCGGCCAAGACGCCCAATTTGGATAACTTGGCAAAACGCGGGGTTCAGGGGCTTTTGTATCCCGTCGCCCCCGGCATCACGCCCGGCAGCGGACCCGGCCATTTGAGCCTATTCGGCTACGATCCGATCCAGCATCTGATCGGCCGCGGGGCGCTGGAGGCGACGGGCGTCGGATTCAAGTTGGGACCGAAGGACGTGGCCATCCGTTGCAATTTCTGCACGTTGGACGCCCAGGGCAACATCACGGACCGTCGAGCGGGCCGCATCCCCAGCGAGGAGAGCGCGCCGCTGGCGATTTCGCTCCGAAAGGTTCGCATTCCCGGCGTCGAGGTGTTCGTCGAGCCGGTCAAGGAGCATCGGTTTGTCGTGGTGTTGCGCGGCGAGGGGCTCGGCGGCAACGTGGCCGACACCGATCCGCAAAAGACGGGCGTGCCGCCGCTGGATCCGGTGGCGCACGACGCGGCCAGCGGTCGCACGGCGCAAGTGGCCAAGGAGTTCTTTCTCCAAGCGTTGAAGATTTTGGCCGGCCAACCGAAAGCCAACGGTTTGACGATGCGCGGTTTTTCGGCCGCCCCGGTCATTTCGAGCTACGAGGACGTCTATGGGCTTCGGGCCGCGGCGATCGCGGTCTATCCGATGTACAAGGGGCTCGCCCAGTTGGTCGGCATGACCGTGGTCGGCAAGCCCGGCTCGCTTTCCGAAGAGATCGACGTGTTGGAGCAGGCGTGGAACGATTACGATTTCTTCTTCGTGCATTTCAAATACACGGACAGCCGCGGCGAGGACGGCAACTTTGCCGAAAAGGTGCGGATGGTCGAGCAGTTCGACGCGATCGTGCCGCGCGTGACGGCGCTGGGGCCGACGGTGCTGGTCGTCACGGGCGATCACAGCACGCCCGCCCGATTGGCCGGCCACAGTTGGCATCCGGTGCCGACGTTGCTGGCGGCCGACACCTGCCGGCCCGACGGCCTGACGGCGTTCGGCGAGAAATACGCGACCTGCGGCGGCTTGGGTCATTTCGCCGGCGTGAACCTGATGCCGCTGGCCATGGCCCACGCCGGACGGCTCGGCAAGTTTGGCGCGTAGCGACAAGCGGAAAAATGAAACCACGGGAGCTAGCCCCTCGTTGCTAATCCCTAATCCCTAATTCCTAATCCTTAATCCCTTTTTCCAGTCCCATGCTGACGGTGTACGTGGTCTCCGACGCCACGGGCGATACGGCGCAGCGGATGATTCGCGCCGGACTGGCGCAGTTTCGGGATGCGCCGGTCCGATTGGCGCGTCGGGCGCACGTTTGCACGCCGCGCCAGGTGCGAGCGGTCGTCCACGAGGCGCAACGCAACGAGGCGCTAGTCATCTACACATTGGTGTCCGACGAACTGCGCCGTGTGATGCGGGCCGAAACGCGCACGCACAACGTCGACGCGATGGACATCCTCGGGCCGATCTTGGAACGGTTGGCGACGCATCTGAAAATCGTGCCGCAAGAGAAGCCAGGCCTGTTCCAGGCGATCGCGGAGGCCAAGAGCCGCGAGATCGACGCCGTCTCTTATGCCTTTCGCCACGACGACGGCCAGAACGCCCACGAGTTGGACCGGGCCGAAGTGGTGCTGGTCGGCGCGTCGCGCACGATGAAAACGCCCACGATGCTGTATCTGGCCTATCGCGGCTGGTTCGCGGCCAACGTGCCGCTGGTGCCGGGCATGGAACCGCCGAAGCCGCTGCTGGCCGTGCCGGCTGATCGGGTGTTTTGCCTGACGATGTCGCCCGAAAAACTCCAGCAGTTGCGTCGCGTCCGGGCCGAAGAAGAGCTGATCCCGATGCAGCCCTACGCGGCCCTCGATCCGATCCGCGAAGAGCTGACCGCCGTCGAATCGACCTGCCGAAAATACCGCTGGCGAACGATCAACGTCACCGGTAAGTCGGTCGAGGAAGTGGCCAAGGAAATCATCGAGTGGCTCGCGTAAACGCGGCCGCGCGAGCGAACCTCAACACGCCTTTCGACCTTTTCGATGCCGCACAGCTTGGACCAACAACAGCACGACGGCGACCATCCACGCGAACAATAGAAAGCAATGGGGCCAATGGATGGGTGGCGACAGATCATTGAATCCCACTGAACCGGCGGCTCCCCTTTTGAGTCGATCGGCGGAAAGTTGTTGGGCCGAAAAACGTCGGACGCTGCCGTCGGCCATCAACACATGAACCATGTCGGTGGTGTCGTGGCGAAAAAAACCGTTTTCCTGAATATGCTTGTGACAGGGCTTCATCAGGGAACCGCCATTTTTCGCCGTTGCAGGGGCGTCGATGTTCCAATCTTTCGGCTCCGTCCACGGCACGGAAGCGTCGGTGGTTTCGACGACAAGGGCGCTTGCCTTGAGCTCCTTTTCACCCATGTGCATTGCGTCACCCGCTGGGGAGGACAGCCTATTCCACGCGGTGTTCGGCCCAACCACGGCGAGATAGCTTGTGTTGGGCGTTTCAGACGTGTTGAACGGTTGTCGATCGTTTGGACACGCATAATCTCGCGGGCGCTTTGAAAAGAGCTTTTTGTTGTCGGGACTGTTCCATGGCTCGTCGAATTGGTAACGGTGATAAAGCGTTTCCATTTCCATGAACGGCAAGATCAGCACTCGCCAACTGTGCATCGGACGGCCGGTTTTGTCGAAGACGCAAGCCGGAGGAAACTGTCCGTACTTTGTTTGATAGTTGAGCAGCGCCAAACCAAACATCTTGAGTTGATTCGCACACATCATCTGTCGGGCCGGTTCACGAGCACAGGAAACCATTGGCAAAAGCAAGGCGATCAGGACACCGAGGCCGACCAATCCGGCGACCCATTCCATGAACACCTTCCAGAAGGAATGATGGAAGAGCAAACAGACTGCCGTGACGACTGCAAGAACCGACAGCAGGATCACAAGCAGATGCGACGTCGCCGCTGCCAAACCCGCCACCAGAACGAACAATAGCAGTGTGTAAATACGGAAAAGCATCGAGGCGTCTCATTTTGGAAAGAACGACGCTTGTCGGTCGAAAATCCGTCGTGACTTGCAATCGTTGACCACTCAATCCCACTTCAACACGCCGCCGGTGTCGGCGCTGGTGGCCAGCGCGGCGTATTTGCCCAATGCGCCGGTCGTGTAACGCGCCGGACGCGGCTTCCACTGCTTCGCGCGGCGGGCCAACTCTTCGTCGCTCACGCGCACGCGGATCGTGTGGCCGGGGATGTCGATGTCGATCATGTCGCCGGGCTCGACCAGGGCGATCGGACCGCCTGCGGCCGCCTCGGGGCTGACGTGCCCGATGCACGCGCCGGCCGTGCCGCCCGAAAACCGCCCGTCGGTGATCAACGCCACGGTGTCGTCCAATTTCATGCCCTTGATGGCCGTGGTCGGGGCGAGCATCTCTTGCATGCCCGGTCCGCCGCGCGGGCCTTCGTAGCGGACCACCACCACGTCGCCGGCTTTCACTTTGCCGTGCACGATGCCGTCGTAGGCGTCGTTTTCCGACTCGAACAGCACGGCCGGGCCGGAGTGTTTGAGCATCTCGGGCCGGACGCCGGCCGCCTTGACCACCGCGCCCTGGGGCGCCAGATTGCCGTACAAAATCACTAGCCCGCCCTCTTGGCTGTAGGCGTGGTCCACTTCGCGGATGCAGTCCTTCGGATCGAATCCCAACTGGGCGGGCGTCAGGTCGCGGATCGACGCGGCAGAGCGTTCGACGACCATGCCCTGGTTGGTCCGATGTCCGCCGGGCCGCACGGCCGCCAACGCCAACGCCTCCGACGAGACGGTTTGCGCGCGGAGGTCGAACTCGGCGATGTTCTGGCCGATCGTTTTGCCGGTCACCGTCGGGCAGTCGAGCTTCAGCAAGCCCGGCCGGCCTCGTTCGACCGAGCCGAGGATCGTGTGGACGCCGCCTGCGTTGTGGACGTCCTCGACGTGATAGTGGCTGCTCGGCGCGACTTTGCAGATATTGGGCGTCTGGCGGCTGAGCTGGTTGATCCGCTCGATATTGTAGTCGATGCCGGCCTCGCGGGCGATGGCCAAAATGTGGAGCACCGTGTTCGTGCTGCCGCCCATCGCCATGTCCAGCACCATCGCGTTGTCGATCGAGTCGTGCGTGACGATCTCGCGAGGAAGCAGCCCGTGGCCGGCGCCGTGCTTCTCCAATTCCCAGACCATTTCGACGACGCGACGGGCGGCCCGACGGTAAAGATTTTTTCGCTCGACGCTGGTGGCCAGCAGTGTGCCGTTGGTGGGCAGCGCCACGCCGAGCGCCTCGCACAGGCAGTTCATGCTGTTGGCCGTGAACATTCCGGAGCACGAGCCGCACGTGGGGCAGCAGGCCTGCTCCATGGCCGAAAGCTGTTGGTCGGTCAGTTTGCCGTCCTGCTTAGCCGCGGCGGCGATGAACACGTCGATCAGATCGGCCGCTTTGCCGTCGGGCGTGTGTCCGGCCTCCATCGGGCCGCCGCTGACGAACACGGTCGGGATGTTGCATCGCAGCGCGCCCATCAACATGCCGGGCACGATCTTGTCGCAGTTCGGGATGCAGATCATGCCGTCGAACCCGTGGGCCCGTAGCATCGTTTCGACCGAGTCGGCGATGATCTCCCGGCTGGGCAGCGAAAACTTCATGCCCTCGTGGCCCATCGCGATGCCGTCGTCGACGCCGATCGTGTGAAAAATAAACGGCACGCCGCCGGCCTCGCGCACGCACTCTTTGACGAATTGGCCGACCTTGTCGAGGTGCACGTGGCCGGGGATCACGTCGACGTGGCTGTTGCAGATGGCGATGAACGGCTTTTTGAAATCCTCGTCGTTCAAACCAGTGGCGCGCAGCAGGCTTCGATGGGGGGCACGGGAATCGCCCAACTTGACAATGTCGGAACGCATTGACGGAAATCCTTCCAAAAACGGGAAAACGACAATTCTTCCAAAGATTTTTCTATTGTAGACGATCGCCGCCGAAGGTTAAAGGTTCTTGCGACGCGAAGATTTTGAGTGGGCGGCCGCCGATCTCGTCGTTCTAGGTGGTTACGAGGTGACGGTCTCCGATTGCGGACGAGGGACCGACTCGCCAGTGGCCCAGTCGTACAGCATGTCGGGGCAAAAATCCACGCCGTTGGGCCACACGAGCGTGCCCAATTCGCGGTTGACGACGACCTGTCGAAAGTAGTTGAGATCTTCGAGCGGTTGGAACAGGCCGCCTCGCCCCACGATGCGGTTGGCCAGATCCACCACACCGCGGACGCCGTCCGAAAAAGTCAATTCAACGCGGTAGCCATCCAATACACGCATATCGAGAACGGTGGCACAGGATTCGGACATTGCAGTTCTCCTATCGAAGCGGCTCGATTCGCGGCAGTTGTTGTCCGGCCGCCCGTCGATTCCACGCCTCCAGCAATTCCTCCTGGTGTAGCGCGGTCCATTCGGTCACCAAAGCGAGCGCTCGCGGCGACAATCTGCCCTTGAGTAGTCCGAGTGGATCGATGCAAAACTCGGCCCTTTCGGAACCGTAGATCGCATGAAAATGCGGTGGCGCGTGGTCGTCGTAGTACATCGCGATCACGATTCCAAAAAAGCGGCAAAGTTCCGGCATCTACAATCCTTCCTAACAGCGTACTATTCTACCGATTTTGTCTGGATGAGGCAAACCGGAGGGCATGCATGGGCGTCCCCCCCTGGGCGGACGTTGCCGCCGGTGTTATTTTGAGACGCCATGACGTTGAAGTTTTTGTATTTCGATTTGGGCCGCGTGCTGGTCGATTTCAGCATCGAGCGGATGTTTCGGCAGATGGGCGACGTGGCCGGTCTGCCGCCTGAAGCCGTGCGCGACGTGATCGTCTGCGGCGGACTGTTGCGGGAGATCGAGTCGGGGCGGCTTTCCGACCGACAGTTTTACGAGACTTTTTGCGATGCTTCCCACACGCGGCCCGACGTCGACGCGCTGGCCTGGGCCGCCAGCGACATCTTCGAGCTGAAGCGGTCGATGTTGCCGGTGGTGTCGCAGTTGCGCGAGGCCGGTTGGCCGCTGGGCATTCTGTCGAACACCTGTTCGGCCCACTGGGAGTTTTGCAGGGCCAGATACCGCATTCTCACCGAAGGGTTCGACGTGCACGCGCTGAGCTATCGGATCGGGGCGGTGAAGCCGGAGCCGGGCATCTTTCAGGCGGCGGCCGAGTTGGCCGGCGTGCGGCCCGACGAAATCTTTTTTGTCGACGACATCGCCGTGCACATCGAAGGGGCGCTGGCTGCGGGGTTCGACGCCGTGCAGTACACCACCACCGCCGAGCTGGCCGCCGAATTGCGTCGCCGCGGCGTGCGATTTAACTATTAGCGATTCAAAACGCGTCGGGCGATCGGTCAGTCGATTAATGGCTGGTGGTGGTCTTTCGGCTCTTGGCTTGGGCTTCGACGTTCGACGAACTCGGCGACTTTGCGCAGCAGTTTGTCGCGGTCGATCGGTTTGGCGAGGTAGTCGTCGCATCCGGCGGCGAAACATCGGTCCACGGCGTCGCTCATAGCGTGGGCCGACAGCGCGATGATCGGGCCGGTGTAGCCTTCCTGACGAATGCGGCGGGTGGCTTCGTAGCCGTCGATCAACGGCATCTGGATGTCCATCAAGATGATGTCGAACGGCTCGACCGGATCGGCGTAACGGCGTCCCCAGCGGGGGAATGTCGCCAACGCCAACTCGACGGCTTCCTGGCCGTTTTGGGCGATGATTACGTCGGCCCCAGCCTTGCGCAACACCAACGACAGCAGCCGCTGATTGTCGACGCCGTCCTCGGCCAGCAGCACGCGGCAATGGAGTGTGGGCCGCGGGGCGGGCTCGACGCGCGCCTCCAAAACGGAGCGGGGGCGGTCGGAAAACGCAACGCCGGCCAGTGGACCGGTGGCTACGGTGAGCCGGAAGATGCTGCCGGCGCCGGGCTCGCTGGCCACGGTGATGTCGCCGCCGAGCAGGATCGCCAGCCGTTTGCTGATGGTCAGGCCCAATCCGGTGCCGCCATAGCGGCGGCTCGTCGAGGAGTCGGCCTGCGTGAATGGATGAAAGATCACGCCGAGCTGCGCGGACGTCATGCCGATGCCGGTGTCGCTGACGTCGAATTGCAGTTTCGGCTCGCGGTCCTGGTTGTTCAACAATCGGGCGACGACTCGGATATGGCCCGTCTCGGTGAACTTCACCGCGTTGCCAACCAGATTGACCAAAATCTGCCGTAGTCGCATCGAATCGGTCTGAATTGTTTCGGGGAGCGGTCCGTCGCAGTCGATCGTGAAGGACAGCCCCTTGCTGTCGGTGCGCACACGCATCAGGGCGCCCAGATCGGAGAGAATCTGCCACGGCGAACACGGGATGCGGTCGACTTCAAGCTTGCCGGCCTCGATCTTGGAGATGTCCAGGATGTCGTCGATCAGGTCGAGCAAGACCTGGCCGTTGCGGCGCACGGTGTCCAAGAAGCTCCAGCGTTCGGTCTCCGAAAGATTCGGCTCCAACAGCAAGTCGGTGTAGCCGAGCACGGCCGTGATGGGCGTGCGGATTTCATGGCTCATGTTGGCCAGAAACTCGGTCTTCGCCTGTGTGGCGGCTTCGGCGGCTTCTTTGGCCCGACGCAGTTCCGTCTCGGCGTGGCGGTAGTCGGTGATGTCGTTGGCGATCTCGACCACCGGTCCGATCTGTCCACCTTCCTGATGTACGGGACTCAGGACCACCTGCCAGATGATTTCCTTGCCGTCCGGGCGCCGATAACTGGCCTCGAACCGGGCTTGGATGCCCTGGGTGGCCTTGGTCATGGCGGCCTCGACGACCGGCCGAGTTTCGGGCGACCACATATCCTGATAGCGCATGCCGATCATCTCGGCTTCGGTGCGGCCGATCTTTTCGCAGCCTTTCGGGTTAATTGCCAGGCACCGGCCCTGCCGGTCGAGCAATTGCAGGCAATTCGGCGAATTGTCGACCACGCTCCGATAAAGTTGTTCGGACGCGGTGATTCGCCGGTTAGCGTCTTGGAAGCTCTGAACGGTCACCAGCGAACCGGCCAACAGCGCGAGCACCAGACTGGTCACCGCGATCACGATGAGTCGGTTTTGGGCGATTTCTTGTTGCCAGTGGTCGGCCATCGCCGCGACCGCCGCCGGGCCTCGGGAGTAGGCCGATAAATATTCGTCGATTTCGTGGCGAACGTATTGGCCGACGGCGTTGGTCATCACCCAACCGACCAGCACAAGGATAACCGTCGAGATGGCCAGAAGATGAATGTACCACGACGACTTATGGCCGCCGAGCCGCGTGGTCATCTCGCCGCGTCGGACGATCATGTAGCCCCAGAGACACACGGTCGTTAGAATCGCCAGCACGGCGCGGAACGCTTGGATGGGGACGCCCGTCCACCGGAAGAACCAAATATGATTGCAACAGGAGGCCGGGAAAAACGGGCCGGGCGGCACGATCAGGCCGGTCGACGCCGCATGCAACGCCACCAGAAGTCCGGCCGCCGCGAGCCAGCGGCGGCCCGTTCCCTGCGAGCCTCTCGCCATATAAAGCAGCAACAATGACGTCGCCAATCCGGCGGGAAAGCCCAGGGCGTAGCGAACCGAGGCGTTCAGGCCGGCGATGCCCCAAAACCATCCCGTGGCTGCGCCGGCCAACAACAGCGGATAGATCAGCCACCAATTCAACCGAATCGACGCCACGAATACGGTCCGGCGGCAAAACTCACACATGCAGATGTACGAAAGCGTTAGCACGGCCAGCCGCAGCCACGGACAATAACTTTCGTCGGTGAGGCTCAGCGACGCCAGATCGAGCCATTCCTTGGCGCCATGGATCATGCCGAACGCGCCGAGCCATTGCCAGCCGCCGGGCAGCAATCCGCTGCGCGCCACATAGAAGCAAACGCCGCCGAACAAGAAGAAGCTGAGTCCGTAGATGAACAGCACATAGTCCATCTGCTGGTAAACGACTGCGGCCATGGGGAACCCTCAAGCGATTGGTTTTCTCGTCTTGCGACGATGCCCAGCGCCGCCCAACCATGGATTGTTCCGTCGAAGGACGCGACACGACGCCGCAACGCCGACGGATCTCCACTACGAAACCAAATCTAGGTCAGAACACCGCCTCGGATCGCAGGGAATGCGCAAAAGCGCAAGAAAAAGCCAACGCCCTACATAGGTCGGAAAAGGGCGTCCGCACAATGCAAACAACCGTTACGATCCGACGGACTCCACCAAAGAAAAAGATCGAGAAGAGGCCCGAGCGACCCTCAGGGCGTTTTACGCCGCACGATCCAATCGCCCAGCGTCGGGCAAAGCTGCGAGATGGCGAACAGCAGCCGGGCCTTGGCCGGAACGACCAACTCAGGTTGTCGGCGCTCGCAGGCCCGTAGAATCGCGCCGGCCAGCCATTGCGGCGAGATCGCGTGGACCTGCACGCCGGCGCCGGGCGCTCGGGCCGCCTCGGGCACATCCTCCAAACCCGCCAGCGGATACAGACGCGCGTCTTTGCGTTGAATCGGACCGGGGCAGACCAGCAACACGTGGAGACCTTGCGGGCCGAGTTCCAGCCGCAACTGTTGCGAGTAGGCCGCCACGGCGAACTTCGTGGCCGGATAGGCGCCGACCCAGCGCGACGCCGACTTGGCCGCCAACGAACCGATGTTGACCACATGCCCTCGTTGTTCGATCAGGTGCGGCGCAGCCGCGCGGGTCATGCGAACCAGCGCGATCAGGTTCAATTCCATCAACTCGCGGAACTGCTCGGGCGTAGTGTCCAACACCTTGCCGCGCATCGAACGGCCGGCGTTGTTCACCAGCACATCCAACCGGCCGAAACGGTTCAACGTCTCGGCCATTAGCCGATCGACGTCCGGTGGGCGGGTAATGTCGGCCGGCAAGGACAACACGTCGCCGCCGCCGGCTCGAAGCTCTTGAGCCGCTTGTTCGACCTGCGCGGTTTCGAGTCCGACCAGCGCCAGTTTGGCCCCGGCCTTGGAAAACGCCTCGGCCACGATGCGTCCCAGCCCGCTGGAGCCGCCGGTCACCAACACGACTTTGTCTTGCCAGAATTGCATGTCCGATAAGATACCATGATCGCCGGACGGCAACAATCGACGAAAAACCGGGCGGTCTCCCCCCGGAAACAGGGAAAAACGGCGTGCCCGCGCCACTTGCGGAGCGTCGCGGGGTGGTTCACAATAATAAGTTCTTGGTTTTGTCTTGGATTTGGAAGGGAGCAATTGTCATGGCGTCTTGCGTTTTGGCCTATTCGGGCGGGTTGGACACCTCGGTCATTTTGGGTTGGTTGATGGACGAAGGCTACGACGTTCACGCCGTGTACGTCGATTTGGGCCAGCCCTGTGAGGATCGCGAGGCCATTTTGCAGAAGGCCAAAAACATCGGGGCTAAGTCGGCCCGCTTGATCGACGCCCAAGAGGAGTTGTGCCGCGATTTCGCCTTCCCTGTGTTGCAGTGGGATGCGAAATACGAGGGCATGTATCTGCTGGGCACGTCGATCGCCCGGCCGCTGATCTCGAAAATCTGCTTGCAGGTCGCCCGCGAGGTCGGGGCCGACTGCTACGCCCACGGCGCCACGGGCAAAGGCAACGATCAGTGCCGCTTCCAATTGGCCGCCGAGGCCCTGGATCCGAACATTAAGATGATCGCTCCGTGGCGGATCGAGCGGTTTCGTCAGCGGTTCCCCGGTCGGACGGCGATGATCGAATATTGCCAGCAGAAAAAAATTCCGGTGAAGGTGTCGGTCGCCAAGCCGTACAGTTCGGACGAAAACTGCCTGCACATCAGCTACGAGGCCGGCAAGCTGGAAAACCTGATGCAGAACGGCGTCGAGCTGGTCGACTTCGGCATGACCGTGCGGCCGCAAGACGCTCCCGATCGGGTCGAAAACATCAAGATCGGTTTCGAGGCGGGCGTGCCGGTCCGATTGAACGGCCAATCCCTAAGCGCGTTCCAGATGGTCTCGCAGTTGAACCAGATCGGCGGCCGCAACGGAGTCGGCCAGATCGACATGGTCGAAAACCGTTTTGTCGGCATGAAGAGCCGCGGCGTTTACGAGGCCCCGGGCATGACCGTGCTCTACGCGGCCCATCGGGTGATCGAGCAGTTGACGATGGACCGCGACCTGACGCACCTGCGCGACCGGCTTTCGCCCGAGGTGGCCGAGATGGTCTATTACGGGTTCTGGTATCACGCCAAGCTGGACGCCTTGATGGCCTTCATCCGCGAGGCTCAAAAACCGGTCACCGGCGAGGTGAGCTTGAACCTCTACAAAGGCAACATCCTGGTCGACGGGCGCAGCAGCCCCAACAGCCTCTACGACGAAGGCATCGCCACGATGGAAGGCGGCGGTTCGTACAATCAGACCGACGCCGAAGGTTTCTTGCGCATCGAGGGGCTGCCGAGCCGCGTGCAGGCCAAAGTCTCGCCGCGCAAGTACTGAAATAAGTGGTCAGAGGCTCGCCGCGTGGATTCCGTCCTAGGCGGTCCCGTCCAGCTTTCGACGCAATTCGTCGCGCTCGCGGCGGGTCGCCTCCAGGTCGAAGGTCAGATACTTCATGTCCAGCCGCAGTTGGCTCAGGGCGTCCTGGACCAGCACGAGAATGCGACGCCGACGTCGATTGCTGTCGACCACCCGCGTCAAAAACGGCTCGATCGCCTGGCGATGTTCCGCCGGCAGGGCGTGGACCGCTTCGGCGAGGTCCAAAACTTCGCGGGGGATGTCCTCGGTGGTGGTTTTCAACGCGTTGGCGGGATCGCTCATGGGTCGGCTCCTTCTGGGTTGCTACGAACCGTCAGAAAAGCACGCGGTGTGCCGGAAGGCCGAAGCATTTTCAGAAAAGCCGTAACCTGTTTGGTGCAAAGAAGTTATCGTGAGGCCCGAAAAATCGTCCGCTGCGGCCTTGGTGACTTTTCGCCACGTTTGATCTGGATGCTATTCGCAAATCCTGATACAAGCACCAGTTACGTCAAACTGAGGCTTTCCAACGTCCTTGTGGTGATTTTGCCACCGCGATGTCCCGAACGTTCCGCAACGGCCTGGCGATGTTGTTTGTGGTCCTGGCGGCCGCGCGGGCCGATGCGCAATCGCCGACCGTTTGGCAAAAAGCGGACGACGGCTCGCCGTGTCGCGTGCTCCAACACCAACGGGTGGCCGGCGGCGGACGCACCGGCGAGGCTTGCGAGTGGCTGCAACTCGAAAACCGCGTGGAGGCTTCGCAAGTTCGTTTCGTCCGAAGCGTCGACCACGCGCGGATCATCGACGATCTGGCCTTCGACGTGTGGGTGAAATCCGACCGGCTCGATCCGCAGTTGGTCGTTCGGGTCGTATTGCCGAACACCAACGATCCGCGGACCGGTCGCCCGATGGTCACGACCTTGACCGGGGCGGCCTACACGGATTTGGGCCGTTGGCAATCGTTGCGCATCACCGGGTTGCCGACCCTTTTGACTCGGCAGCTTCATATCTTGCGGATGCAGGCCGGGTCGCAAGTCGACGGCCGCGGGGCCTATGTCGACGCCGTGATGTTGAGCGCCTACGCCGGCGCGGGCGTTTTGAATCTCTGGATTGGCGACGTCGACGTGGCCGGTTGCGCCATGACGGGGACCGGCGCGTCTCCATCCCCCTTGCCATCCGAGGCGGCCCCGATGGTGCCTGTCCGATTGCCGCCGATTCAAACGCCGACTGCAACGACCGGCGGCGCGTCGTCCGCATCGATCGGAAACGCGGCAACTCGCCGGGTCGTGAAACTCGATCGATCCATTCTGCTGGTGGACGAGCGGCCGATGTTCCCCCGGGCGATTCAACATCGCGGCGAACCGCTGGCGTTTTTGAAGCAACTGGGGTTCAACGTGGTTTGGTTGCAGCGATTGCCCGCTCCCGAGATGCTGGAAGAAGCCGGGCGGCTGGGGATTTGGCTGATCTGTCCGCCGCCGCTCTCGCAAACGCCGATGGCCGAGGTGGCGTCGGTGTTCGATCCCGTGTTGGCCTGGGATCTCGGCTCCGATTTGACCGAGGCCGAATTGGAAACCACGCAGCGTCGGGCCGAACAGCTCAAACGAGCCGATCGCCGCGTTCGTCGGCCGCTGATCAGCGCTCCGAAAACCAACCTGCGCGATTACAGTCGGGCCTCCAACCTGCTGCTGATCGATCGCCGCCCGTTGGGCACCAGTCTGTCGTTGACCGATTACGCGGCGTGGGTCGGTCGGCAGCCGTTGCTGGCTTGGCTCGGCACGCCCGTCTGGACGACCATTCAAACGCAGCCCAACGAGTCGCTGCGGCGTCAACTGGCGGCGTTGGAACCCGGTGCGCCGCCGCCGAAAAACGTCTCGGTCGAGCAGATCCAGTTGTTGGCCTACCTGGCCGTGTCTGCGGGAAGCCGAGGGCTGTTGTTCCTCTCCGATTCGCCGCTGGACGCCGACGATCCCGAAACCCGGCAACGCGCCGCGGCGCTCGAGTGGCTGAATTTCGATCTGGAACTGATGGAGCCGTGGGCCGCCGCCGGGCGAGTTTCCGCGTCGGCCAGCTCGAATCTGCAAGAAGTGCAGGGGGCGGTGCTGCTCGCGGAACGAGCCCGATTGCTCTTGCCGGTCTGGGCGGTCCCGACGTCGCAATACACGATGCCGCAGTCGGCCGCCAACGGCGTCGCAATTTTGGCGCCAGGCGTGCCCGAAGCCAACAACGCCTATGAATTGTCTCCCGGCGGGGCGTTGCCGCTTTCGGTGCAGCGAGTGGCCGGCGGCTTGCAGGCTACGTTGGACGAGTTCGGGCCGACGGCGCGCGTGCTCTTGACGCACGACCTCACAACGGTCGATGTGGTGAATCGGCGTGCGGCGGCGTCGGGCCGTCGCGCGGCCGCGCTGCTGCGTCAATTGGCCGTCCAAAAATTCAACGCCGTGCAAGCCACAGCCCGGTTGTTGGCCTCGCGCAATTCTGTGCCGGAGACCCCGCGATGGCTCGACACGGCTCGCCGCAGTTTACAGACATGCGACGCGCAGCTTTCGTCGGGCCATGTCGCCGAAGCCGCACAAAATGCGGAGAGGGCGATGCGATCGCTGCGGCTGGTCGAACGCGCCTATTGGGACGCGGCGGTGCGGCGGTTGCCGTCGCCGGTGACCAGTCCGGCCGCCGTCGGGTTCGACACGCTGCCGTCGCATTGGCGCTTGGTCGATCGTTTGAACGGCGCGCGGTTTGGGCCGAACCGGATCGCCGGCGGCGATTTTGAGGATCTCGACACGATGGTCCGCTCCGGATGGCGATCCGTGCAGCGTCCGACGCCCAGTCTGCAAACGGCCGCCGATCTGGCGCCCGGCGCGGCGCGCACCGGACGGTTGGGTCTGCGGTTGGCCGCCGTTGCCGTGGATCCAAAACAAACGCCCGCCGCCATGGAAACGCCGCCGGTCGTGTTCACCAGTCCCGCGGTCCAAGTCGAGGCCGGACAGATCGTTTGCGTCTACGGTTGGGTCCGTGTGGACAAGGCGATCATCGGCAGCCCCGACGGATTATTGATCGTCGACTCGTTCGGCGGCGAACCGCTGGCCGATCGGATCGTCAAGACCGACGATTGGCGGCAATTCGCCCTCTATCGCATTGCCACGCAAGCGGGCTCGTTTTCGGTGACGTTCGCGCTTGGCGGCGTCGGCGAGGCGTGGATCGACGACGTGGTCATTCAGACGCTCGACTCGTCTGCCCAATAAAAGCGGCGAGGAAGGATGCGAAACGGCACGAGGACGCATCGATCGTCTAGGGCACGGCAAGCAAAAACGCGAGGGGAATCAAGAGCCCGACGGCGGCCAACGCCGCGCCGCGACGGGTGATGCCTCGACGTCCTCGCATCACGAATAGCCCTGTGACGGCCACGACGATCAGTCCGACGGCGAACAAGTCGGAGACGACGCGCCACGCGGTTTTGGGGCTGACGTGTAGGCAGTTGATTCGGAACAGGACGGGTCGTCGGCGGACGGATTCATACGTGCCGCGCCCATCAGCCAGGTCGAGCGAGACGGAACCTTCGTCGAGATAGATTTTCAGCTTGTCGGGCGTGGGAAAATCGTGCCCCCGATAGTGTCGATCTTCGTCCAGCGGCGTAAGCGTTCGAGCGATCCAGCGGCGATCGACGTCCGAGGCGTTTTGAACCGGCGGCGCCTGCACCGGACGCCGCGCGACGACGAAATTGGGATCCCAGTGGTCGGCGTGATTCAGCGCGAGGCCGGATACGGCGTACAGCACCGCGACGCCGGTTAAAAAATAGCCAAGGTCGCGGTGCACCGCGTTGTTCCATCGGCGGAGGTGCATGGCGGCTTATTGCAGTTGAGAGACCAGTTCGCGGGTGATGTCGACGATCCAGCGGTTGACGTTTTCGTCGGGCAGGATGGCGTCGCGCCGATAGACGATGCGGTCCGGCGAATCGACCTGGTGGACGGCGCCGCCGATGATGCGGCCTTGGAACGTTTCGTCGACGGCGACCAGCAGCGGCACCACCAGCGCCCGTTGCTTTTGGCCGAGCACGTCACGGATCGCCTCGGCGGTCGGCTCGCTTCGATAGCGGACGATATGGCCGCACCAAGCGTGGCGGACGCAATCGATGCCGGCGTCGCGCTGGATTGCACGGGTGACGCGATCGACCATTTTTTTCCAGGGGGCCTCGTATTCCGTGCTGCCGTAGACGACCAGGACGACGCCCTCTTCGGCCGGCGCGCGGCTCATTTGTCGGACGCGCCGGACGGCGTTCTGTTCGAGCACGGCCGGAAAGTCCAGCAACGGCGCGATCGTCACATGCGCCTTGGGCCGGTAAATTGCGATGCCTTCCAATCGCAATGTGTCGGACGTTCGGCGGTCCTGTTTTTGGCCCAGGATCGTCGGAATGTCGTCGAACGAATGGCTGCTGACGGAAAGCAGCAGCGGCACCACGACGACCTCCGTGCAGCCGTCGCGGTCGAAGGCTTTCATTTGCGTCGCGATCGACGGCTCTTTGTATTCCATGAAGGCCGAGCGAAGCCGGGCGACACGGCCGTCCTTTAGCACGTCGTCGCGGACCGCGTCCTCGATGTCGGTCAACATTTTACGCCAAGAATCCGAACGCGAACCATGGCTGACCAGCAGGACGCCGACTTTTTTCGGCACGGCGTCGGACGTCGCGGCGGCGGCCGTCCACGCCGACCACAGAATCAACAAACAGCAGACGAATTTTTTCATGGTGAGCATTCTTGGGGGAAAGGGGGCGAAAGGTCATAAAGAACACCGTGAAACGCTTTTTCGGCGGCAAAGCCTGGCCAATCCAAGGCCAATCATCGCCATGCCGAACAGGACCCATGCGTTTGGTTCGGGAACGGAGTGGACGACCAGGTACGGAGCGCTGCCGTCGGCATTGCCGAAACTGGAGAACTTTCCACCCGTGGCATTGTCGTCCGCCGCGAGCACCAGGCCATTGTTTTCGGCAGCGCCGGTGGCCCATGCGTTGTACAGATCGGTGATGTCTATGGCGACCAAGTCGTTTGCGGTGATCGTGACGGAGTAGTTCGCCGGCAGGACGTCCAACGCGTCCCGGACCGAGGTGCGCAGATCCCAGCCCGCGTCGTCGCCGCCGGCGAGCGTGGCCACGTCGACGGTCGAGTCATAGAGGTTTAGCGTCGTGGGGTTGGCCGGCGAGGCGGGCGTGATGGTCATGCTGCCGACGCCCAGTAGATTCAGATACAACACGGCGCTGCTCGCCTCGGTGTTGCCCAGTTCGTCAAACTTGACCCACCCGTAGCCCCAACGATTCATGCCGTTGTCGTTGTAATTGAGCGAGGAGGTCAGAAAATAGGTCTTTTCGTGCGAGGGTGCAGTGCTCGCGTAACTGGATCCGCCGCCCATGAATGTGTAGCCGGTCAACGAGGACGAATAGGTGAACGTCTCGGCCGTCGCATTCAGGCTGCCGAGGATCAAAACCAGCGCGAAAGAAATCGAACGAATCGGAAACATGAGAGTTGGTCCTTTCGGAGAGAGTGAAAAACAAGGAACGATCCAAGGTTGAAAAAATTGGCGTCAAAAATCGTGGGTTTGTTCGCCGCCGGCGCGTGTGGCCAGGGCCCGCCACGTGGACAACTCAATAGACTCGCCGACAAAACGGACGCCGCCGTCGCCCATCGCCGCGTTGACGCCGCCAGGATGAAGCGATCGAGCCGCGAAAAAACCGATGCTCATGGAAAACAGGTCGGGCGTCGGGTCGTTTGGCGCGGCGTACGCGGTGAACGTGGTGGCCATCGGTTTGCCGACGATCCAACCGAACGCGCGATTGCCGTACCAAAGTTGGCAACGTTTGGCCACGGAGGCCAGGTTGGGATTGGTCAACCCGCTCAGGCCGGCGGATTCGGTGTTCGGCACGTGGCCCGAAAACCCGGCAAGCCGGTCGAGCGACGTCGGCGTGGCGCTTTGCGTCGAGGCTTCGGCTCGCGAGCCCAACAGGCTTTCGGAAAAAAGGACCATGTTGCTCGCGCCGTCCTTGATGTCCTGAAAACCGCAGGCTGAACCGTAATAGAACAAGCCGTCGGTCGGGTAGCGCAAGTCGTAGGTGGTTCCGACGCCGGAGCCGCTGCACGCCACGTAATTGCCGCCGGCCAACGTGCCGCCGGATTCTCCATAGAGATCCTCCGCGCCATCGCTGGGACATCGGAACAGCGCGATCGACGTCCCTGCCGCCTGGGCTTGCACGGGATTCATCGTCTGGCTGTGGCTTGTGCCCAGATAAAGCGGTTGCGAAAGATCGATCAGGTTTTGCAGGTTTTCTTGTTCCACGTAGGGCAGCAGCCGAGCCTGGACGGAGAAGCTTGCCAAGGAGGCCGACCCAAGGCCCGGAAAACAACCATGTTGCGTGTGATAGTTGTGCAAAGCCAAGCCGAGTTGCTTGAGATGATTGGCGCATTGCATTCGCCGGGCCGCTTCACGAGCCCCCTGCACCGCCGGCAACAGAAGCGACACCAGAACGCCAAGGATCGTAAGGACGACCAGAAGCTCGACCAGGCTGAAGCCTCGCCGAGCGGTGCGATGAAATCGCATGAAAAAACTCCTCGGCCAACCGCAGAAAATGGGAAACGAAGAGGCGGGCTGGCCGAGGGAGCTGACTCCCTGGTGGCGGGCTGGCGGATACTGTTCGACGTTATTTATGGAGAATCAGCTTGCCGCTTCGCGTATGCGAAAGGCGATAGATCTGACCCTCATGGAGAATCAAGACCTCGCGGCCGCCTTGCAGCAACTCTTCCGACCGCACGACACGCATCGTGCCGGCCCATCGGTCGAGGCCGCCGGGACCGCGAGGTTCACGGGACTCGTGGAGTGCGTCGCCGGGGCAACGCTGGGATTCCTTGGACATGGATGTTTTGGTTTCACGATAATGTTTGATTGACAAAACATTTTTATCAAACCGGGACCGCGGTGTCAAGCGGGGATTGGCCAAGAAAAGAAAAAAGCCCGCCGATCGTGCGATCTGCGGGCTTGGAATCACTCGTGAACGGGTCAGTCCCACCACCACTGGCCCTTGGCCAGGCTGGGTTTGACCGTCTCGCGGAGCGTCGAGACATGGCCTTTTTCGTCCGACAGCAGTCGTTCGGACTTCAAGGCCTCGTTGGCCTGGATTTGGACGCCGCCGCCGACGGGCGTCATCAGCGACTGGCCCTTCCAAACCGCGTTGACGGCCGTCTCGACCGTTTTGGGAACGCTGTAGGTTTCGACCGGGAAGTTCTTCTCGCTGCCGAAAAGCTCCATCTTCCAGCCGGCCTTCTCGCAGAAGCGTTGCTCTTGAATGTACGCCGCGGCGATCGATACGTCGATCAGATTGCGCAACTCGGCGTAGATCGGCGAGCGCTCGGCCAATTCGGGATAGCGCTTGGTGAAGTTCACCACAAACGCCTGGCTGGCCTTGTTCGAGCGTCCCATCGCACGGCGACGCTGGCCTTCGGCGCCGACCACTTCGTCCTCGCCGACCAGTTTCACGCCGTCGCCGACCAGCTCCATGCCCAACTTGTCCTCGCTCTCACGGACGCAACGGTAGTCGGGCAGGAAGAACCAACGCTGCATGGCGTTGTGGGCGACCTCGCCGGGCCGCGCGCGATCCACGTAGCTGGTCAATCGCACCGGCGGCTGCTCCAATCCGATGCCGATCAGTTTCATGCGGTAGTCGGCCTCGACCATCACTTGAGCGAACCGCGTCTTGGGCGGGACGCCGTCGATGCGGACCAACTGATAGCCCAGGCTGTTGCGGAGCCCCTCGACGAACGGCTGCGGCTCATTCGGGTTCGGATAGTTCGACCGCAAAAACTGCTGCATCGCGGCCAATCCTTCCGGAGTCGGATCGATCGAGCAACCGATCATCGGTCCCCGGGCGCCGTCGGCCGGAAACATTCGCAACGCCACGACCACGTCCTGCAACTGGATGACGGGGCGTCCGCTGGTCAATCCGACGACGCGGCCCGACAGATCCGTCGTCCAGCCCTCGGCCGGACCCGCCAATACGATGTCTTTGCTGTCGGGATAGTAGAACACGTAGCGGACCCGCTGCAAGCCGGCCAGATAACGCATCTCCTCGCTCAACACGTCCTGATGCTCGCGGATCGCCTGCTCCAAGCGATTCAACGAGACCTTGCGCAGCTTGCTGTAGCTGGCGATCTTCGGATCGAGCGAGGAGCGGGCCGCGCTGACGCGCTCGCGCATCACCTGCCCGGTCGGATCCGAAAACGTTCGCGTGCGAAGCACCCCGTCGGCGTCGATCACGATGCCGGCCATCGAACTGATGCCGCTCGTGGTGCCGGTCGTCTGCGACCAAACGGTCGAGGGAACCGCCAAAAACGCCGCGGCCGTCAGCAGTCCCATGACTCCAAAACCCAGTCCTCGGCAACGCATGTGCATCGTCTCCCCATCCAGGAAAATTGTCCGGTACGCTCCCACGACGTCGACAACCGGATCGCGGGTGGGAGCGTGATGTTGACTGTGTCGATCGCCGCTCCGAGCGGTGCGCCGCTTCGTTCGGCCGCCTTGGACAAGGCCAGCCTGAACGACGCCATTGAGACGCGCCGAATCGGAGGGAAATCGGTGAAAAATCTCTCCTTCTATGATCTTAATTGGGCAAGTTGGGCAAAGCAAGTAAGGAAACGGAAATTAGCCGGGCCGCCTTCGGTCGGTTTAGGCTTCGCAACGGCAAGCTGAAAAAACCGTTTTGGCGGCGTAACTCGTGAAATGACAATCAGTAACGTCATGCAGTGATCGGGCGGGCGAAGTGGGCGTCGGCCTTCACAGCCAGAGATGCAGCCGTCCGTCGAGCATGTCGGGCAGCGCCCGGGCAACGCACTCGCGGATCTGGTTCGGATGGTAGCGGGTGCTGAAGTGACTGGCGATCACCAGTTCGTTGCGGAATCGTTCGCGGCGATCCAGCAGATCGTCGAGGTGCATATGGCCGAACTTGTGAATTTTGTCCTTGCGATGCCGGGGCAGCACGAACGTCAGTTCCATAATGAGCGCCTCGGCCTCGAACATCGCGGGGCAGGCGTCCAGGCCGGCCGGCGAGCTGTCGCCTAAATAGGCCAGCCGCGGGATGCGGACTTCGGCCGTCACGTCGACTCCGCTGTGGCGCAGGTCGCGGATCTTTTCGCCGGGCAGCCCGTGAAACTCGGGCTTCAATTTGCGACGCCGTTCCCAGACGACGAAACCCAGCGAAGGGACCGTATGGGTCGTGGCCGACACGGTGACCACTTGTTCGCGCGACAATTCGATCTCGTCGCCCGGTCGCGCCGGCAGCAACGTGCACGGTAGTCGTCCGCGATCCAACCGGCTCAACAGCCGCAGCACGCGTTGCAGCGGTTCGATGGCCGCCTCGGGCAGATAGATCACCGGCGGCTCCATCTTCATCATCCGGCGTCGCGCCACGTAGACCGGCAACGCGATCAAGTGGTCCATGTGCGTGTGCGAGACGAACCAGGTGGGCGTGCCCATGAACGACCAGGGCTGTGCGCCCAGATCAAAGCCGATCTTCAGCTCCGGAATGCGCCAATAGGTTTGCACCGCCGCGCGCGAGTAGCCTTCGATCGTGAGGTCTTTGTGCGTAAGCGTTTTCAGAGGCAGGTTGTTGATCATGGAGAGGCAGGCTCATAGTCGTCGACGTCGGACAAGTCCAACGGAGCGGTGTTGGTCGGGTCGGGCAAAACCCAAATTTCGCCGAACAACGCGTTTTGTTCGACGCGGATGCGGTGATGGCGGACCAATTCCAAAATGGCCAAAAAAATGCCGATCAGCTTCGATTTGTGCATGCTCGGATCGAACAGGTCGGCGAACCGCAATCGTCCGGCCTCGACGAGTCGCTGGTAGACGCGGGCCATGTGGACATGGATCGGCGTGTCGTCGTAAACGATGCTCGACGGACGCGAGGCCTCGTTCTCGCGGATGATCCGGCCGAACGCGCTGACCAAGTCCCAAAGCTCGACCTCTTGAATCGGCTCGCCCGCCAAATCGCGCTCGTGACGCGGCAACTCGGTCGACAGTCGCGTGTAGTGTTGTTGCCAGTAGCGGCTGCGCTCCTCCAGCAGGCTCGCCGCGTCGCGATATTTTTTGTAGTCTAACAATCGACGGACCAATTCCTGACGCGGATCTTCCAGCTCTTCTTGCACCTCGTCGGCGCGAGGCAACACCTGCTGCGACTTGATTTCGATCAACAGGCTGGCGACGGCCAGAAAATCGCCGACCGCCCCGACGTCCAATTTTTCGAGGATCGCCAGATATTCGAGGTACTGGTCGGTAATTGCCGCGATCGGAATATCGGTGATCTCCACCTCGTGCTTGCGCACCAGGTAGAGCAGGAGGTCCATGGGACCGCGGAACACGTTCAAATCGACGCGAAAATCAACCACGGGAAAACTCGGCCATCCGTCCGTCGAGAGTTAGCAGTGCGGGTCGAAGCCTTTCACTCTTTATACCGAGCCAAGCGCTGGGCCGGGAGGGCTCTTGGCGCCCTTAAAGTCGGCGCGGGTGAAAAAAACCGCCCAGACGCCATTATTTGTGTCGGTTCCCGGAATCACCGGACTTGAAGCTCATCGCCGTGGGGGGTGGCCGCTAGCTCCTTGTTGCTTCCGTCGGAACCCGCTAGACTGTCGGTTGGAGATGTTTTTGCCCGATTGGGGGGATTTTTTAGCCGTGAAACACGAACAACTTTGGGCGCCGTGGCGGTTGGGGTACATTCTTGGCGAAAAAAGCACGACGCCGGCTTGTTCGGCCGATGCCTTGTTGGATGGGGCGGATTCGGAGTGTTTTTTGTGTCAGGCGGCGGTCGACGGCGACGATCGGGAGCGATTGGTCGTCGCTCGGAAAAAAAATGCGGTGATCGTGCTGAACCGATACCCCTACAACAACGGTCACTTATTGGTGGCGCCGCGTCGGCACGTGGCCCGGCTCGATGAGCTTCGGGGCGAGGAGCAAGCCGAGTTGTGGGAGACGATCGCGCAAATGGTCGGTCTGTTAGAGAAGCAGATGAAGCCGCAAGGGTTCAACGTCGGATTGAATTTGGGCCGCGCGGCCGGCGCCGGCCTGCCCGGCCATTTGCACTGGCACATCGTGCCGCGTTGGATCGGAGACACGAATTTCATGCCGACGGTCGCGGGGGTTCGCGCCATCCCGCAATCGTTGGAAGCGCTTTGGGAATTGTTGACGGCGGAGTTGAAACGATGAGCGATATCCCTTCGGACAACGACAACAGTCCGGTCGAAGTGGGCAAGCCTTTTACGATCGAGGTGGCCGAGCGGGTGCGGCGATTGCCGCCGTACTTGTTCGCCGAGATCAACAAGTTGATGTACGAAAAGCGCCGTTCGGGCGCCGACGTGATCGACCTGGGCATGGGCAATCCGAGCGATCCGCCGCAGGATCTGGTGGTCGAAAAGCTGGCCGAGGCGGCGCGCGATCCGAAGAATCACGGTTATTCGCCGGCCCAGGGCATCATGAGCCTGCGACGCGAGGCCGCCGCGAAGTATTTCAAGCAGTACGGCGTCCGGCTCGATCCGCAGCGGCAGTTGATCGTCTGCCTCGGCTCGAAGGAAGGTTTTAGCCACATGTGTCTGGCGTTGGTCGGACCGGGCGACACGGCCATTGTGCCCTCGCCGTCGTATCCGGCCCATTTGTACGCCGTGGCGATGGCGGCCGCCAATGCGATTCTGTTGGAAGTGACCGACACGGAAAAGCTGCTCCGCAACATCGACTACACCTGCCGGCATCTGGTCCCGTGTCCGAAACTGCTCGTGATCAACTACCCGCACAACCCGACCACGACGGTCGTCGAGCCGGAGTTTTACGCCGAGGTGGTCAAGCTGGCGAAGCGTTATCGGTTCATGGTCATCAGCGACATGGCCTACGCGGACTTGACGTTCGACGGCTACAAGGCCCCCAGTTTTCTGGCCGCGCCGGGCGCGTTGGACGTCGGCGTCGAGCTGACCACGATGAGCAAGGGCTACAACATGGCCGGCTGGCGGATCGGTTTCGCGGCAGGCAACGCCGAGATGCTCCGCGCGCTGTCGACCATCAAGGGCTACTACGATTACGGCATGTTCCGGCCGATTCAGATCGCGGCCATTATGGCGCTGCGCCACACGGACGCGGCGGTCGAGGCCCAAGCGGCCATTTACCAACGCCGCCGCGACGTCCTGTGCGACGGGCTCGAACGGATCGGTTGGCCGGTCGATCGGCCGAAGGCCAGCATGTTCGTTTGGGCCAAAATACCCGAGCCGTGGGCCTCGCGGATGACCTCGTTCGAGTTCGGCATGAAACTTCTGCGCGAGGGCGACGTCGTGGTCAGTCCCGGCGCCGGGTTTGGACAGGCCGGCGAAGGGTATCTCCGTTTGGCGTTGGTCGAAAACGAAAACCGTCTGCGTCAGGCGGTTCGACAAATCGGGCGATGTTTGGGAAAGTAAGAGAGGGGGAAATGGAATCAGTCGAATTGGCCGGCGTCAGTCTGGTGGCCCTGTTGCGGCGCGAACCCGGCCCGTTGGTCGTTCGCCACAAGCCGAGCGGACTTGCTCCAGACCCGCGGGTTCAAGACGATTCGTCCATCACAGGCAACGCATGAACAGCGTCAGGTCTTGTTTTTCGTCGTCGGTCAGGTTGGTTCCCAATACGAGGTTGAAAAACTCGACGGTGTCTTCCAGCGTCAACAATCGGCCGTCGTGCATGTAAGGAGGGCTTTCCTTGATTCCTCGCAGGGTGAACGTCTTGATCGGACCGTCGGCCGAAGCCATGCGTCCGTTGACCATTTGCGGCTTAAAAAACCGTTCAGCCTTCAGATTGTGCATGAGGTTGTCGGTATAGTAGGGCGCTGGATGACAGACGGCGCATTGGCCCTTGCCGAAGAACACCTCTTGCCCTCGCAATTCGGCTTTGGTTGCTTTTTGGGGATCCAATCGTCCCAAAATCGTCAGTTTGGGAGCGGGCGGGAAATCCAAAATCTCCTGCAATTCGGCCATGAAATGCACTTGGCTGCCGCGTTCCAGGATATTGACGCCCTTTTTGGTGGCGATGACCGGGTCGCCGTCGAAATAGGCCGCCCGCTGCTCGAACTCCGTAAAATCCTCGACGCTTTTCAACGCCCGTTGCGACCCGAACAGCCGTTGGACGTTCACGCCCCGAAGCGACGGCGTATCGAGTCGATGTCGGAACGGCTGCGGGCGGATGTCGCCGACCAGATGCGTGGCTGCGTTCGTGTGGCCGTTCACGTGGCAGTCGAAACAGGCTACGCCCTGACTGGGTTTCAGCGAACGGCGATCGTCGGTGGCGTTGAACTGTTGTTGCGGGAACGGCGTCACGAGGAGCCGCAAGCCTTCAAGTTGCTTCGGATTCAAAATGCCGTTGAACAACTTGAAATAGTTGGTCAACGTCACCACTTGGCCTTGCGAGACGTCGCCCAAGTCGGGCCGGGTGGTCAAGTAAATCGGCGGCGGATATTCCGGCAAAAAACGCGTCGGCAGATCGAAATCGAGATCGAATCGGGTCAGGTCGCGGCCCTCTTGCTTTTGAATCGCTTCGATTTGAAAGGACGGAAAGAGCATGCCGCCTTCGGGATGATTCGGGTGCGGCAACGGCAAGAAACCCTTGGGCCACCGTCCGTTTTCACGAATCTCGTCGGGCGTCATGGCCGCCAGCGATTGCCATGTGACGTCCTTGGGCAGCTTGACCCGCACGCCCGCCTGAACCGGTTTGCCGCGGGCCATCGTCACGCCCGACGCCGGATGGTCTTCGAGATCGTAGCGTTGCTGTAAAAGGGCCGCCTGTCGCTTGGCGATTTCCGGCTTTTCGGCCTCCATCCGAGCGACCGTCCGGTCGAATTCCTCATGCAGAACGACCGGCGAATAACTGCTCGGCAGACTGTCCTTCTCTTGAGCCCGCACGCGAAGGATCGCCACGCCCGACAAAACGATCAACGCCGCCGCCGCGCACCACAATCTCCAACGTCTCATGGTCAGCCCTCCTCCCAAATCGACATCGAATAGGTTGTCAACGGTTTTCCTAACCCTAGCAGCGCCGGCAATAAAGACAACCCCCCTGGGTAAAAATCGAAAGGGCGAGATTGCCTACCACGACAGCGTTGGGTTCACCACGGAGACACGGAGGACACTGAGACAGAGGGGCAAAAGGGATAAGAACTTATGACCATGGCGCCGTTCTCTGAAAATGCGACGACCTTGCACGAGGGTGCGACTCGCATCAGATGGCGGCCTGCAAGATCGCATGCTTTTCTGCTTCTCGGTGTTCTCCGTGTCTCCGTGGTGAGTTTCCTACGCGCCTGATCTAGCGCGGCAGTACGAAAAAGGGGGGCGACCGAACAAGAAGTTCGACGGCCGGTCGTCAGACGCGGGAAGGGGCGTCACGGAGGCCCCACCAGACCAGGCCAATGATCGCCGCGGCGGAGAACCCGGCGCCGGCCATGAACGTCAGCGCCGGTCCGACCCATTGCCACAACACGCCGGCCACCACGCTGGCCGCCAGGGACGCGATGCCGCTGGTGAAATAGAAAACACCGAACGCCGAGCCCCGCAACGCCTCCGGAGCGGCGTCGGCCACCAGTGTGGACAGCAGTCCTTGCGTCATGCCCATGTGCAGTCCCCAAATCGCGATGCCGACCATCACGACGGCGATGCTGTCGCCCAGGGCGAGCACCACGTCGGACAGGATCAGAACGATCAGGCCGGCCGCCAACAGCCGGAGACGACCCAGTCGGTCGGAAAGCCATCCGATCGGATACGCCGCCGCAAAATAGACGACGTTCATCACGACAAACGTCAGCGGAATCCACGTGACCGAGACCCCGACGTCGCTCGCACGAAGCACCAGGAAGGCCTCGCTGAACCGGGCCAGCGAGAAAATAACTCCGACCGTTGCGACGATCCAAAAGCGGCTGCCCAGCCGTCGGACGTCGCGCCATTGGGGCAACGCGCGCGAGTCCGCCGCAACGCGGTCGCCGGGCTCTCGAACGCCGAAGACAAGAATCGCCACGGCCGCGAAGGCCGGAATCACGGCGACCCAAAACACCTGGCGAATGTCGTCGGACAAGAGTCCCAGCAAGGCAACGGCGATCAACGGCCCCAAAAACGCGCCGGCGGAATCCAGCGATTGCCGCAGTCCGAACGCGGCGCCTCGTCGGTCGGGCGCCGTGGCGTCCGCGATCATCGCGTCGCGCGGCGCCCCGCGGATGCCTTTGCCGATCCGATCGGTGAATCGGGCCACAAACACCCAGAGGGTTGACGTGGCCAGCGGGAATAACGGCTTGGTCAACGCCGCCAGACCGTAGCCGAGCACCGCCAGCGGTTTTCGGCGGCCGACCCGATCGCTCCACACGCCCGAAAAAACCTTGGTGATCGAGGCCGTCGCCTCGGCAATGCCTTCGATCAGCCCGACGGCGCCGGCCCCCGCGCCCAGGACGGACACCAGAAACACCGGCAGCAGTGCGTGGATCATCTCCGACGAGACGTCCATGAACAGGCTGACCAGCCCCAGCATCCAGACAGTTCGCGGAAGGCCTTTCTTTTTGTTCGGGTTTGCGACCATCCTTGTATTGAACAAGATTTCCGCAAAACCGCAAGCGGTCCGGTTTTTTTGAGGCCGTTGCCCTTCCCACGGAAGGGGCCGGGCGTCTCAGACCTGCTCGGGCACCACGTACGGTTCGCGGTATTCTCGTTTGAGAAGCCCGTTGGCCTCGTCGTCGCCGATAAAACGTTCGGTCTTTGGGTCGAGACGGACCGATCGTTTGAGACGGTTGGAAATCTTGGCCAAATGGCACATGGACGTCGACAGGTGGCCCTGCTCGATGTCGGCGTGCAGGTCCTCGCGCTTGCGGCTGCGGCACGCGGCGATCCAGTTTTGGAAATGGGGCAGATTGGCCAGCGACTTGTTCAGGTCGGTGGTTTGTCCCGCCGTCGCGTGCGGGCCGGGCTCGCGATTCGGGCCGAGAAACACGTAATAGCTTGTATAATCGGGGATGATCATGTAGCCTTCGCTGCCGAAGAACATCACGCCCACCACGGCGTTCGGCTCGACGAACGGATACTTGTCGCGCATCTCCGCCTCGCTGTTGGTGTACCAGTGACGGACCTCGAACGAGACTTGCAGGTTGCGGTCCTCCCACTGGCACACGAGCGACTGGGTGTTGGGCGTGTCGGCGGCGTCAGTCTCGGCGGGCACGTAACGTCCGCCCAACGACATCATCACGCTGGGATGCGTGTCCAGACCGAGTCCCCAGCGAATCAGGTCCAAGTCGTGGCACGTCTGGTTGGCGATGTCGCCGCTGGCGAAATTGGAGTTCCAGTACCAGCGTCGGTGGTTGAAATTGCTGAAATCGACCATTTTGGCCGGCCCTACCCAGGCGTCCCAATTTAAGCCGGGCGGAACCGGTCGGGCCCGATGGTTGCCCAGATGCCCGCGCATCTTGTATGCCACGCCCCGGGCCATGTACAGCTTGCCGATCACGCCCTCGTGGAGCTTTTGGATGCCTTCCATCACGTTCGGGCTGGAGCGGTTCTGCATGCCGACCTGGACCATGCGGTTGTATTTTCGGGCGGCCTCGATCATCTTGCGGCCTTCCCAAATGTTGTGCGAGGCCGGCTTCTCTACATAAACGTCCTTGCCCGCCTGACAGGCCAAAATCGTCTGCAAGGCGTGCCAGTGGTCTTGCGTCGAAAAATCCACGACGTCGATCGATTTGTCGTCCAACAATTTGCGAAAATCGTGGTAGACGGCGACTTGTTTCTCGGCTAGGGCGGGATACGACTTGCGGGCGGTGTCCAGCCGCGACTGATCGCAATCGCAGATGGCGGCGATTTC
>JAJFVC010000036.1 GCA_021372005.1 Planctomycetaceae bacterium
ATCAGGCGACCATCGACAATCTCCCCCTGCCTGATGCCTCGGTCGATTGTGTAATAAGCAACTGCGTCATCAACTTGGCTCCCGACAAGCAAGCGGTCTTCGACGAGATCGTGCGAGTATTGAAGCCTGGTGGCCGATTGGCCGTGAGCGACATCGCTTTGAAGAAGACGCTGCCGCCCGAACTCGGCAACGACCTGATGGCCTATGTCGGCTGTATCGCTGGGGCTGTCCCCATCGAACAGTATCGAAGTCAATTGCTGAAAGCCGGATTCTATGAGGTGGACATCATCGACACCGGCTCTGACCTGAACGCCTATGCGAAGGTCGAAAACCAAGCAAGTTGCTGCTCACCCTCGAAGGAATTGCCTTTGGTCTCGGGAAGTTCATGTTGTTCTTCATCGAACGACACCGAGCTTCATCAACGCTTGGCCGATCTGCTCCGTCGTTACAATGTGAACGACTATGCGGCCAGTGTTCGGGTGTTCGCCATCAAACCCAACTAATGCCATGCCATCACCAAAACTTAAAATCTTGTTCCTCTGCACAGGCAATTCCTGTCGTAGCCAGATGGCCGAGGGCTGGACGCACAAGCTGAAAGCCGACTGCACCGAACCGTACTCTGCTGGCATCGAGACGCATGGCCTGAATCCCAATGCGGTTCGAGTGATGGCCGAGGCCGGGGTAGACATCTCCCGCCACCGGTCCAAACACCTGAACGAGTTTCATGATATTGAGTTCGATTATGTGGTGACGGTCTGCGGCCATGCCCACGACCATTGCCCGATCTTTCCCGGCGGGGCGAAGGTCGTGCATGTCGGGTTCGACGATCCGCCAAAGCTGGCCACCGGTGCCAAGAATGAAGAAGAACGCTTGGCTCCGTACCGGCGTGTGCGAGACGAGATCAAGCGGTTTGTCGAGACCCTGCCCGAATCACTCACCAACCAAACCTGACCACCGTCAGCGAGTTGAGGGATCGGATTGCGTCTTGCCTTCGACTCGCCGAAACTCCGCAAAGAAGTTGTCCTTGATCGTTGGGGCATCCTTCTTTTCTACAATCTCGAAACCAGCAGCCGTAATCTCTCGATAATAGACTTCCTTTGAGGCACGGGCACGCTTCTTGACGAACTCGTTGCTGTCCTTCTGGAGGTCGAAGTCGATAATGACCAACCGCCCATCTGGACGCAGGGCGGCGTGGATGGAAGCCAGCATTTTTTCTGGATGCTCGAAGTGGTGGTAGGTATCGCAGATGAATGCGGCGTTGATTGAACCGGGGTGTGTCGGCAGCCGTCGCACCGACAGCGATTGCAGCCAAGCAGACGCTCATCAGGCATGTGGTCATTTGGAGAACTTTGAACATGACAATTGTCCTCGCATTAGGGTGTTGTGGCCGAAACGGCCCACCGCCTGAAAATGCCCGTCGAACCGGCCTTGACTTATTGTGAGCATATGCCCATAATTAGTCAAGACACCTTTGTGGAGCCTGCGATGCCGAGACCCAAGTGTTGCCGCCGTGTTGGAGCCTTGCCCGTCTGTCCGATCTACAAGCCTGCCGGGGTGCCTGTAAGCGGCCTTCGGGAGGTGGCGTTGGAGGTGGACGAGTTCGAGGCCCTGCGTTTGGCCGATTACGAAGGTTTGTATCAGGAGCAGGCTGCCGAGCGAATGGGCGTGTCACGGCAGACCTTTGGGCGAATCGTCGAAGCGGCTCGCAAAAAGGTCGTTCAAGCATTGGTCGAGGGCTGTGCCCTCAGAATCGAAGGAGGTAAGATCGAAATGGCCGAGATGAGAGCGTTTGAGTGTCAGGATTGCGGACATGTGTGGGAGGTTCCCTTTGGAACGGGCCGTCCCGCCGAGTGTCCGACCTGCAAGAGCAAGACCTTCCATCGAGCGAAGGAGGTTGGGGCTGGTGTTGGCAGCGGTCGTGGACGGTGCTGCCGTCATCGAGGAGGTGGGCAAGGTCAAGGCAGCGGGATGCGGCAACGTCGCCGTGGTGCCGGTGCTCAAAGCGAATAAGAGGAAAACAAACCATGAAGAAAGTAGCAGTCGCTTCCGAAGACGGCGTGAACATTTCCCACCACTTTGGCCGCAGCCGGTGCTTCTTGATCTTCGAGACCGAAGACAAGCAGATCGTCGGCCAATCGTTGCGAGACAACACATTTACCGCCCATGCTCGTGGTGAATGTCAACCGGGCGAGGAGCATCATCACCATCATGGCCACGAAGCCATCGTCCAGGCTCTTGCCGACTGCGAAGCCGTATTGTGTTATGGCATGGGCTGGCGTGCCGCCGAGGAGTTGAAGCAGAACGATATTCAGGCTTTCGTGCTGCCAAGCGAGATGTCTCCCGAAGAAGCAGTGAAGACCTATCTGGCCGGAAATCTTCCTCCCGCTGGTGAGTTCTGCCGCTGTCACGGATGACCGATTTTCAAGCGAGGTGTTCTTCCACCCAGAAAATTCCTGGAACAGTCATGGCCAATCCTGTGAACCATTTCGATCAGTCCGCCGCCACCTGGGACAACAAGCCGCAACGCATCGCCCTTGCTAAAGCGGTTGGGGAGGCGATCCTTCGTGAAGCCAAACCGACTGGCGACATGGATGTATTGGACTATGGTTGCGGCACGGGCTTGGTCAGTCTGTTCCTGTTGCCACATGTCCATTCGATGACCGGAGTTGATAGCTCGTCCGGTATGCTTGATGTATTGAACAAAAAGATTCGAGACGATGGACTGACGTTACGAACGGCAAAGCTTGATCTTGAGAACGATCCCTTGCCCAGCGACCGCTATCACATGATCGCTTCTAGCATGGTGATGCACCACGTCGCCAATTTGGATCGGGTGTTGTGGAGCCTTCACGAGATGCTTCTGCCGAACGGCGTGTTGTGCATCGCCGATCTCGATGCGGAGCCAGGCGTGTTTCACGATTCCGAGATGGCAGGCGGTGTCCATCATCACGGTTTCGACCGCATGGACTTTCAAGATCGCTTGAAAAAGATCGGTTTCATCGAGACTAAGAGCGTAACCGCTCATGTCCTGTCAAAACCGATCCAAGATGGCTCAATGCGAGACTTCCCTGTCTTTCTGGTTATCGTTCGTCGCACATGAGAGGTTGAGCGATATTACAACCAAGTCCGCCAATTCCACCAACTGACTGACGGTACTTTTAGGGTGGCAGCTAATACTACAGCGCTAAGTTGATATTGCCTTGTTTGGATAAAATGGCGAAACTGGTGTCCCGCTGAATCAAGGAGGACCAGGCATGGATGCCAAAACGATTCGTGGATTGCAGCCGATGCTCGCCCGTTTTCTGAAACGTTTCGACGACTGTTTTGCTCGCAAGGACACGCGAGCGCATCTGGCCGTCTACGTTAATGGGCAGCTCTCCGATTTGCCGCGAAAGAGCGTCGAGCCGATTGCCCTGGCGGCTGGTGTGCCCGTGCGAACTCTTCAGGAATTCCTCAGCCAGCATCGTTGGCAGGAAGATTTGGCCCGGGACCGTTTGCAGCAAATCGTTGCCGAGGAGCATGCTTGTCGGCACTCCGTGGGCGTCATCGACGAAACCAGCTTCGTCAAACAAGGGAAGAAGACGCCCGGCGTGCAACGGCAATACTTGGGTACGGTCGGCAAGCAGGAGAACGGGATCGTCACGGTGCATTTGGCCTATGCCGCGGACGACTTTCACTGTTTGCTCGACGGCGAGTTGTTCCTGCCGGAGAGTTGGGCTCGCGATCCCGTGCGTTGCCGCGAGGCGAAGATTCCCGAAGGGATGACCTATCGCCCGAAAACGGAGATCGCCTTGGAGTTGTACGATCGTGCGCGAGCCAACGGCGTGCGGTTCGCCTGGTTGACGTTCGATGAGTGGTATGGCGGAAAACCGGCGTTTTTGCGGGCGTTGGACGGTCGGAAACAGCAGTTCGTGGGGGAAGTGCCGCGAACGTTGCTGGGCTGGATCAACCCGCCGCGTGTGACGGATCGGCCCTTTCATCGCGGACGCGGGCGCGGCCGAAAGACGCCGCGAATCGTCTCCGGCCATCGTCCGGCCATCGGCGTAGAGAACATGCTCAAATACCCGCCGGAACTGCGTGACCAAGAGTGGGTACGGTATCGCGTCAAGGACGGCCAAAAAGGGCCGATCCTTTGGGAGGTCAAGCATGCGACGTTTTTTCTTCAAGGACCGGACGGCCTGCCCATCGGGCCGTGGCGTTTGGCGGTTGCCCGCAACGTGCTTGATCCATCCGAGATCAAGTTCTTCGTGAGCAATGCGTTGCCGGAAACATCGGTGGGCACGATCCTTTTGGCGGCATTCTCGCGTTGGCGCGTCGAGCGATGTTTCGAAGACGACAAGGGCGAAGTCGGCCTGGATCATTATGAAGGACGGCGGTATCCGGGCCTCAAGCGACATTTGATTCTCAGTTCCATCAGCTACTTGTTTCTGGCCGAGACGAATCAACGGTTGCGGGGGAAAAAATCCCGAATGGACTGTTTGCCAAGTCCACACGGCGGTGTCGGCGTTGATTCGCTCGTGGTGGCTCGACGGCCGCGTTTCGTCGCGTCTGCTGCAACGCACGGCGGCGTTGCTCGAAGGTGTGCAATATCGCAACGCCTGGGCTCGCCGTTGCCACATCAAGCGAAAACGCCGAATTCTGCGGAACATGGGCATCAAATTGACCGAAACCCTTGTATGTAAATGGAACTCACGTTAGCGCTGTAGTACTAGTTTGCCTGCCAAACAGTGTCCACTGGCCCACCGCTGTCGGGGCCAGTTCCACAGTCAGGCTGCTTTGGTGTCGCCTTATTCGATTCCGTCCATACCACGCCGAACTTTAGTCTAACGAATAGAAATAGAATCGTCCCCGGTCCATGTCAATCCAGAACATCCCGTTGGGCGACATAGAACCTACTTGCCCCTCGAATCCTGAGCGAATCGTTTCCACATCAAACCAATCAACCTTCCCCAATCCCATAGCTTCGAGCGCCTCCTTTTTAATAGGCGCAGGAGAGGAGGTTAAAGGAGTCATGTCGCTGACTTTGGGAGCATCCGGCTGCTGGGGCGCAAAGCGGTTCTCTTGGAGTAGGCGATTACCGAATGCAATACAATCTGACACGGGGGCGTCGAAGCGATAAAGCTGTGTCCAGCCCTGAAACCCTCCACAGGATTGCGCATAGAAAATGTTCGCAGCGGAACGAGGTAGCTTCAACTCCTCCGCATGGGGAAATCGGCCGTTGAAATCAGCAAGGGACAGCGGCGTGGTCGTAAAGTCGGGGTGAGGGTTGCAGAGGTTGATATAGCCAACAATCCAGCAACCACCAACGAGCACCAGACCAATCAGGCACACGATTTGGCACCCGCGAGGAGACCGCTTGCGCACACCCGAAGAACCGTTAGTGGCCGTTTCCATAATCTTGAACGGACAGAACAGAGTCAGTCGTCAGACGCTCGGCCAGCAGAATGGTTGGCAAGTCAAAAAAAGGGCCGTCAGGCATTGCTTCGCCCAGGGCTTGATTTTACACCGTTGGAGAACCACAGACAATCCAAGACAGTCGGCAACCGCCTCCGCCGGCGTCAAACTTGAGGATTGCGAACCTTCGGCCCTCCGGCTATCTTAGGACCGATCCCCCAAAGCCGTTTTCTGTTGACAATGGCTTTGGAAGAGGTCGGCGACGTCTTTTTCCATTTTTGGCGAAGGATTTCTTCCGCCGGCGCAAATAAGCTCGTGAAGACGCCGAAAACGAGCAAGGGAGCTGGCGTGGCCGACGACGAATCGACGAAACAAATTGCCAGCCTGAAGCGGCTCGACGGTTCCGCCTGGAGCGTTGTCGTCGATCGACATCTCGGCGAGGTTTACGGCTTCATTTTTCACCTCGTCGGAGGCGATCGGGCGATTGCGGAGGATCTGAACCAAGAGACGTGGCTCGAAGCGATCGACGGCATCGGCCGCTTGGACGCCGCCCAGGGCAATTTTCGGAATTGGCTGTTTGGCATCGCTCGTCGGCGCGTGGCCTTGCACTACCGCCGCGCTTCGGCAAAAAAATCGACCGTTTCCGGCGATCCCGTCGAATCGCTTGCGGAATGCGACGTCCGATCGATCTTGCCCGAAGACGTGATGGAACAAATGGAACGCGCCGCCGTGGTGCGGGCGGCCATGCTGGCGATTCCCGAGGACCGCCGCAGGTCGCTGGTTTGGAAATATGTGGAAGGACTCTCGACGGAGGCCATCGCCGTCCGCCTGGGAAAGAGCGCGAAAGCCGCCGAGTCGCTCCTTTCCCGCGCAAGAAAGCAACTGCGAGATCTACTGCGTGCCTACCAAACGTCCGACGACGAAAGACGACGAACCACCAAGGAATCGTTCCGTGCGTGATCAGCCCAACAACAACGACGACGGGTTGGAACGCCTGATTCGCGAGTCGGGCGACCCAAACGTTTTGCCCGACGCGCAATACGCCGAAAGGCTGAAAGCCACCATTCTCCGTCGCGCGGCGGCCGTTCCAGAAGTCTCAAGAAAGGCGTCCCTCATGAAACGCATCGTCAAGGTCGCTGTTGCCGCGTCGGTGGTTTTTGCTCTTGGCGTCGCAGTCGTCTGGCTGACCTTGGGCGGCAGCTCCGGCAACCTTGCTTTCGCCGACGTGGCCAAGGTGTTTGAGAGTCTGCGGAGCGCCACGTTCGACGTACGCACCGAAGTAAGGAAGAAAAAAGAGGACAAACCCCTCGTTGCAACCGGAAAAGGGTATTTTCTTGCCCCCGGCCGTCAACGCATCGAAACTTCCATGCGTTTTGATCAGCAGCCTGCCGTGAAGGCCGCCGAGGAGGCCGCGAGAAGGATGCACAAGAAGGACGGTCCTGCAGCGGCCAACCGTGCGGCGCAGGAAGCGGCCCAAGCGATGGGCAAAGCGGTCGGCTCTCAGCCCGAAACGACGATTCGTCAGATCGTGATTTCCGACGAACAAGTGGGAAAAAGCCTTGTGCTGTATCCCAACATGAAGTTTGGCAGACTGATCGATTCCCGGAAGATGAGAGAGAATACCAATGAGCCGAGTCATCCTGACTTTTTTGAGACGGCGCGGCGGCTGGTCCGCGAGGGCAGCGGCGGCAATGGCGAAAAAGCTGCTTCGCTTGGCAAAAAGGACATCGACGGACGCCAAGCGGTCGGCTTTCGTGTTGGCGTCAACGGCATGGACATGACATTTTGGGCCGATCCCCAAACCGCCTACCCGATTCGCATCGAAATCGGCATAGGATCGCTGGGCAACGTTCGCCGGGTGATGAGCAACTTTCAGTACAACGTCGCTTTGGACCCTTCGCTGTTCAGTCTTACGCCGCCGGCCGGTTACTCCGTGCACACGATGGATGTGACGGCGCCGGTCGAAAAAGACCTCCTCAAGACCTTGCGCAGGATCGCCGCGCACAACAAAAACGTCTTCCCCAAAAAGCTCGAGATGAACCAAGAGGTCATGAAGGCCTTGATGGCCGGACTCGAGCCGAAGATGGACAAGGCCACTCAGGAGAAACTTGACGCGGCGAGGAAGGCCGTCGAAGCGAAATACGGCGGACGGGAAAAAATCAGAGCGAAGTACGGCAAAAACATCCCGCCGGAGATCATGGCGGAAACCATGAAGGCCACGATGCCGATCATGCAAGAACGGATGAAAAAACAAATGCCGGCCATGCAAGAGGAGATGCAACGCCGCAGCCGCGGGCTGCTGTTCTATCAAACGCTCAAGCCCGACAACGACGCCCACTATGTTGGCGATGGCGTCAAGCTGGACACGCCCGACCGGCCGATCCTTTGGTACAAACCCACAGGCAGCGAGAAGTACCACGTTGTCTATGCCGATCTGAGCGTCCGGGAAGTCTCGCGTTCCGAGTTGCCGAAAATGCCCGACCCCAAAAACAGCCCAAAATCGGCAAAAAAATCGCCATGACGCGGCGACCGGCGACATTCAGCTCCCTTTTTTGGCTTGCCATGCTCCAAAGGTGACCTATAGTTAAGCCATATTGAGGAGCTGCCCTATGCCACAAGAGCACAACCATTCTCACGACCACGCTCACACCCAAAAACGCGGCCTGCATCGCGATTGGCGCGTCTGGGTCATCGTCGGATTGATGTTGGCCGCCATGTTCGCCTACGTCATGTCGGACGACGAATCGCTGCAACCGAGCGGCGGTCAACCGAAGGCGCCCGTCTCGGCCAACTCCGGATCGTGAGCAGGCCTCTTTCTCGATGAAGCGCCCACGCAACGGTTGCGCCGTTGCCACGTCCCGTGCTTCTTGCCTTGCGCTGATGGCTTCGGAGAAATCGCCCCTCTTGCCGGGGTCTCGCCGCACGGGCTCGGCTCCGTATAATTCCTCTGGAGGTCGATCACGTAGATAGATCGTGGCGGCCGGGGGATATTTCAATGAGTCGCCGATGCACGGTTTGGCCGATTTTGTTGCTGACCATCCTGGGCTGCGACGGTTTTTCTTGGTCGGCGGATCGACTCGGACAACCAAATTCTCATTCGGAACGGAAAAAAACCATGCCGCAGGTTCGCATTCGACAGATTGGTCCCGACGGCAAACTTGGCGATCCGGCCGATGCACCGGCCTTGGTGCTCACCGACGCCGAGTGGCGAGCCCGATTGACGCCCGAGCAATATCGCATTGCCCGAGGCAAAGACACCGAGCGGGCCTTTTGCGGCGCGCTGTTGAACAACCAAACGCCCGGCCTGTACGTCTGCGTCTGCTGCGGTCTTCCGCTGTTCGAGTCGACGGCGAAATACCATTCCGGCACCGGTTGGCCGAGTTTCTTTCGACCGGCGGCCGAAGAAAACATTCGCGAGCAGTCCGACGCCAGCCACGGCATGCTCCGCACCGAGATCCTTTGCCGGCGATGCGGCGCGCATCTGGGTCACGTGTTCGACGACGGCCCTCCGCCGACCGGACGCCGCTACTGTTTAAACTCCGAATCCTTGCGATTCGTCCCGGCGATTGACCATGCAACGCGAGCCGAAGCCGTTTTTGCGGGCGGGTGCTTTTGGTGCGTCGAGGCGGTCTTTCGACAACTGAACGGCGTCCTGGACGTCACGAGCGGCTATGCCGGCGGCACGGCCGAAACGGCCAATTACGCCGCAGTTTCAACCGGCCGAACGGACCATGCCGAGGCCGTCCGAATTGTCTACGATCCGCGGAAAATCTCTTACGAGACTTTGCTGAAGGTGCATTTTGCCACGCACGATCCGACCACGTTGAATCGCCAGGGCAACGACGTCGGCCGGCAATATCGCTCGGCCATTTTTTACGCCGATCCCCAACAGAAAAAACTTGCCGAGGCGATGCTTGTCCGCCTGCGCGATTCCAATGCGTTCGATCGCCCCATCGTGACGCAACTCGAACCGCTCGCGGCTTTCTTTCCCGCCGAGGCGAAGCATCAGAACTACGTCGCCTGCCATCTTCGGGACCCCTATGTGCGAGCCGTGGCGTTGCCGAAAGTGGCTAAGGTGCAGTCCAAGTTCAAAAACCAGCTCAAGCCGCCGCAAGAAATCCTCGGCCAACCACCAAGCCGTCCGTGACATCGGCTCGTGGATTGTGTAGCAGACCGGTCATCCTTTCATCGGAACACGGCGACGCGGCCGGCGCAAGTAATTCCCCAAGGCTGCAAACACAAGACGGAATACAAGAGGCGGCAACAACTTCCCTCGCCTTTTGGGAGAGGGGCCGGGGTTGAGGGCGGTTTGCGAGCTGGTTATGCCGGGACTTCCCGTTTGCAGTTTACCCTTGCTGTTCCTGGCTTCGTTCGTTGTGAACTAGGGGTTCAAGGTCTCCTTGCCTTTCGGCTCGGAGACCTTCATAACACATGAATCAGATTTTCAACAGCAGGCCAGACGGAGAAGAGACCGACGCCCCTGCTACAAATTGCCGGTCAGCGGTAGATTTGAAACTCATTGCAACCCATAAGTCCAGCGGCAGAAAAGAGCCTGATGGGTTGCAGAATTTTTTTGCAGCCCATCGCTACTGGATTGGGTTGCAAAAATGGGTCGCAAACTTGTCATTGCAACCCATTACCAGAAAAGGATTTAGAAGTACCGGAGGTGGGACTTGAACCCACACTGTATTGCTACAACTGGATTTTGAGTCCAGCGCGTCTGCCATTCCGCCACTCCGGCGAACCACAAGCATTTGTACGGCTTCGTCGCCATGCACATCTCTGAAGATGGTATCGAAACCGCATAGAACCAAGTATGCCAGACGAACTGTCGGACGTCAATCCGGGGCAGTTGGCGGAACCCCCCCCAATGGCAAATCACAACGCAGATCGGTCGTCCGCAAACAACAGGGTGACAAACGCACTGCTGGGAATCGCAATGCAACGGCCCTGCACCGCCGCGCGATAGGGGGTGCCGTCGACGTTGCCGCCCCAGGTGAAATCGCCGTATTTTTTTAGGGTAGTCGGCTCGACCGAATAGATCATTCCATTGAGAATCACAAACGACTTGCCGTTGGCGGTGAACACGGCGGCCGTTCTGCTGTAACGTGGACGACGGAACGGCACTGGCGATCCGAGAATCGTCGGTCGTTTGGGATCGTCGAGGCTAAATAGCGCCATTTCTCGAGTCGCCATCACAAGCAGCCGTTTTGAATCGATCGCCCGCACCTGATACGCCAGGTCTCCATTCGTCTTCACAAAGCCGATGGCTTTCGGCTTGACCGTGTCGACGATGTCGTAAACCATGATGCCATGTTCTCGACCGCCGTCAGGGTTTTGGCTGACGCTCACATACAGATAATCTCCAACCGTACAACCGCTGAATCCCGACGGCTGGAACGACATAGTTGCCAGAAATCTGGGCGTCAGGGGATGCACCACGTCGAAAACCGAAAAGCGACCGTGACACAGCAGGAAAAGATCACTGCCATGATCGACAAAATTGATGGCATCCGCCGGCTTGTCCATCGCAGCGGAGGCCGCAAACTTCGGATTGGCCGGATCCGCCAGCGAATAGGCGGCAACTCCGGTCGAGGTCGCAAAAAGCAACGCGTCGCCCCGAACCATCATGTCCCAGCCATTGCTGAGGCATCGTGTTGTGGCAACATATTGCACTTTGGGGCCCGCAACGGAATCTTCGGAGATCTTTGCGATCATGAGATTCGCCGGCATGCCTTGATTCGGAGAGGGCACGTTGGCGCGGCTCATCACATAGACGTAAGGCAATCGCAGCGCCACGGCCCGGACATCAAATTGATCCCAAGCGGCCGGTCTGGGGACGACCACCGCCCGAAAGCCCTGGGCTTGGCACGCGGCCTTTTTGATCGACGCGTCGCGCGCAAACGGGCCGCTATGAGCTTTCTCGACCTCCACGGCCTTTTTCTCGGCCGAAGCCGCCGATGGATCGCCGGGGCCTAAACGTTCCTGCAACGTCGAAACAACGTCGCTGAAATGCCGAGCGTAGTGACTTGAGCCGCCACGATCGATGATTTGCATGTCGTTGCCGATCAAAAACGTGTAGGAATTGCCAAGAACTCGGTAGAGATGTTTTATCTTATCCCGATTGCGATGGTCCAAAATTTGCGGATAGGCGATCGACAACTTCTCGATCGTTTGGCGAACCGCGTTGGCGTCGGAATCGCCGTTGACGCCGACAATTTGTAGACCGCTTTTTTTGTACTGGGCGTCGAGTCTTCGGAGCGTCCGCAATTCGTTTTCCGAAGCGTGACTTGTCGAAACCCAGAAGTGCAGCAGCACATATTGATGCTTTGCCGCCGCGTCGCTCAGCGAAAACGCCTTGCCGTCGAGGTCCGTGGCCGTAAAATCGGGAGCTCGACTCCCCGCACTCAGCGAGCGTTTTTCTTCGACTTTTGCGGTGGACGGCCGAATGGCGATTTCCAGGCCATCCGGCGAAATCGACGACACTTCCCAGATTTTGCCGCCGATGTTGAACGGTTTGTCGGCCCTGAACACTTCGGCCGATGAATCGTCTTTAGTGACATACCGATTCGCCTCGAATTCGTCGTCTTGATTGACGTCGATTAGGAGCAAGTCGTTCGACAAATCGTCAAACCGTCCGAGAAAACCATCGTCTTGAACAACGACGCGATACGGCCGACCCGCCAAGCGGACCACGCCCTCTCGGCATGTTTCGAGACGATAGACCAAAAAATCAGGTCGCTTGGACCATCGAAACAAATCGATCGAACACGGAACGGATCCCTTGGGATAAGGTGCGTCGAGGGTCCATTTGTCGGCGCCTTCGTGAAATGAATCGTCGCGGAGATCGTGATTGCGGTTCTGGTCGACGTAGATCCTTGTTCCATCCTTCGTTTCGTCGACCAGGACGACGAACTTATTGTCAGGCCCAACGCCCAAGGGCAATTGGCCAAAGAGCGGCTGTTGAGCCCGGCACTTCGGAATGCCCTTGAGCGAACTTGGCGCCGTCGGCTTTAACGGAATAAACCCGACGTAGTAATCCGCCGCCGGAATGCTCGGAAGACCGTGGAAAGGCGTCAGGTGAAAGACCTCCGAACCACGAGAGGCCGACTCAGACGGCTGCGCCGCTTTTTTCGACGTCTTGACCGCGCCATCGGACGGGGCGGCCATCGCAAACTGAAGAGCGCCGATCGCGGCGATCGCCAGCAGCCCGGCAAAACCGGCGCTAACCTGATGCGTGAAACGCAATGGTAGATGGAACACGCGCAACCGCAATGCGTTCAGCCGGCGGCTGACCGAAGACGCCCTCGCCATGGCCAATCCCGCGGCCGGAAGCGATCGCCGGGTGTCGAGCGCCACGCGAGCCAACGTTCGACAATAATCGGCCACATCGCCTACGAAACTGGCCGACACGGCGTCGCAAACCAACTCGCAGGCCGCCAGATGTGCGGTGGGCATCCGCCAAACCAACGGGTGAAACCAGAATACGAACGAAATCAACCGGACTCCAAAATTCCATAGAACGTCGTGCGATCGCACGTGCGCAAGTTCGTGGGCGAAAATGCCCGGCAGATCCTTGCAATACGAATCATCGCACATTCGGGTCGGCAACAGCAACCGCGGCCGACGGAGCCCGCACAAGAACGGCGACGCCACTTCGGGCGATTCAAGAACTTCGATGCCGTCGGGCCCGCCGATCTTCCGGGCCACATAGTCGCACCCATCGCAGACCCACTGCGGTGCACGGACGGCGCCCTTCACGATCCGCGAGAGCCGATATTGCCCAACGCACAAACGCGCGCCCAGAATGAGAAGGCCGCCAACCCATAGACCCAGCAATCCGAAAGGCCAGCGAGTCGGCAAAAGGTCGGCGACTGGCATGGCGGAGGATCGTGGCTCGGATGTCGCCTTCCGCGGCTGATTTCGGCTCCGCGTTGTCGATTGCGTTGACTCCGCACGCGAAAAGTCTTCGGGCGGTTTGCGCCATTGTCGCTCGACAACCGTTGGACCGACGCGGTCATTGGGAGCGGCTGCCACGGCCTCGTGGACCGACAACGGCGGTTGTACGGGGATTTGCAGCGACGGAACCAGCCATGCTGCGACGGGCAAACCGATCAGCCCGACCGTTGTCGTCCGCCACAAAAAGACTCGCCATCGCGGATTAGTCCATCGCAACATCAGGTGGATCAGCCAAGCGGCTAACAAAACCGCTGTGCTCTTCAACAGCAATACGACCCAATCGGGCGAGTCGACCATCGATCGCCATTCGCTGCAAACCGTCCAAAAAGTGTTCACGACTTCATGCTCCTGGAAGAACCGTTTTGAACCGATTCCGAAGAGACGTCAACCTGTCGCTGGGCGACTTGTTGCAGTTCCAGCAACTCCTCGGGCGACAGTTTTTCTCCGGCCAACAGGTGACACAACAGGGCCTCGCTCGACCCGCCGCAAAAGGTGTTGACCAGTTCGCTCAACATCGATCGGAACGTTGACTCACGTTTCGTCTTCGGTCGATAGTAAAAGGCTTTTCCTTTGTTCCGTCGCGTCAGATGGCCCTTCTCGACGAGGATCGTCAGATAGGATCTTAACGCGGCGTTTTTGATCGGACGCGGAAACTTTTTTTGGATTTCGGTCGGCTTCAATTCGCCGTGTTCCCAGAGAATCCGCATGACTTCCATTTCGCCGGCAGTAAATCGCGACATGAAACGTTCCTCCTAAGAGACGCTGGACGTGCAGATTATTCTGCATGTATTTCGACATTTGTCAAGCATTATGTGCAGCATTTTCTGCAGACTTATTGTCGTTCCATACGCCGGCATCGCGCGATCTGGGGAGCAAAAGAAAAACACCGTCGGTCGGACGCCATCCACTTTTTTGAGCGAATCGCCGTCAACGACTGATCGTAACGCATTTACCACGAAGCGTTTACGTATTCGTTTTGCCGCCCCGCATGTCCGAGCACGCTGCTCCACGAGATGCCGCGACATTTTTTGCGTCCCGCATCAAAAACCGATTGACGACAACTGTCGGCTGTGATATAACCTTCAGACGACACATGTCGTTTGTGCGATCTGCTCGAAGTTTTTGGCGGAGCCCATCATGATCAAACCGGAAGGAACGTTGACCTCGTCGCAACACGAAATCTTGGCTGTGGTTTGGGATCGCGGAGACCAGGGCGCCACGGTGACCGAAATCTGGCAGGCCATCGCGGCCCAACGTCGGGTCGGTCGGACGACCATTTTGAATCTGGTCGATCGGCTGGAACGGCGCAACTGGCTTGTGCGTCGTGATCGAGAGAAGCCGTGCCACTATCTGGCGATGCTCGGGCGAGAGCAGACGGCCGTCTTTCTGGCTGGCGGTTTTGTGGACGAGTTTTTCGCAGGTTCGGCCAGCCATCTGGTGATGAGCCTATTGGGCTCCAAGCGATTGAAGCCCGGCGAGATCGAGCGTTTGCGGCAGCTTCTTGAGGACCATTCCCAACCGTCCCATCAGCCTAAGGGGGAATAAACGATGCTCGGGCTCAAGCTCTTGGCGCCGTCGGTCGAGATGACGACGTACCTGCTGAATCTGGCCGTGGCGGTGAGTCTGGTGTGCGGTGCGGGGCTTCTGGCGTCTCGAG
>JAJFVC010000043.1 GCA_021372005.1 Planctomycetaceae bacterium
CGCTGAAGGCCAGCAGGATGCAGCCCCAGCCCAGATTGACGTTGATGCCGAGCGAACGCTGATAGATTTTGGGGTCGGAGACCAGGCCGAATCCGGTGAGAATCAGGCCGAAAATGCCGAACATCAGTCCGATGGGAAGGCGAAGGTCGAGATGCATCAGGGGCTCCGTTTACCAGAACAAGATATTGAGGGCGACGGTGGCGGCCAGCACCAGCAACGCGAGCGTGGCGGGCTGAGCGTACCAGGCCAAGTGTTCGTCCTTGGCCACGTGCGGCGTGAGCGAGTAGACCAAGCCGCGCAGGTCGTCGTCCGTTTTGTTTTGTCGCGTGCACAACGAGACGAGAATGGTCAACAGGAAGCATGTGGTCCAGGCGAAAATGGCGGTCCAAAAGTTTTGGGCCATTTCGCTGCGATAGACGTGCAGCGGATGGCCGAACGCCAGCCAGCCGCCTTTGGCCAGCGAAGCGGCGCCGGCCGGCACGGTCCATCCGTGATGCATTGCGGCGGCGACGGTGCCCGACAACAGACCGCAAAACGCGCCGTGGCCGGTGGCGCGTCGCCAAAACATGCCCAGCATGAAGGTGGCGAACAGCGGGGCGTTGACGAACCCGAACACTAGTTGCAGCACGTCCATGATATTGTTGAACTGCGTGGCGAAATAGGCCGCCCCGACGCTGACGGCGATGCCCGCGACGGTCGAGGCGCGGCCCATCCACAGATAGTGGTTGTCGGACTTGTTCGGCGCGATGTAGCTTTGATAGATGTCGTAAGTCCAGACGGTGTTGAAGGCCGTCACGTTGCCGGCCATGCCCGACATGAACGAGGCCATCAGCGCAGTCAGCCCGAGGCCCAGCAGCCCAGTCGGAAAATAATGGAGCAACATCATCGGCGTGGCCAGATCGTAGTCGGGCACGGGCTGTTTTGTTTTCGGATCGAGCACGGCGACGGCGTTGCCCTGGGCGTCCTTCTCGACCTTGGGCGGGATGATGCCGCGCGCCGGCGGCAGTGTGAAGGCGGTCGCTTTTTCGGACGTCGCGGCGGCGCGCTGGACCGTCGGATGCGGGGCGGCGACCAACGCGATCATGCCGGGCAGGATCACCAGGGCGGGAAACAACATTTTGGGAACGGCGGCGATCAGCGGCGTGCGACGCGCGGCCGACATCGAATCGGCGGCCATCGCTCGCTGAATCACCAGAAAATCGGTGCACCAATAGCCGAATGAGAGCACGAACCCCAGGCCCATGACCAATCCGAACCACTCGACGCCCATCGGGTTGTCGGCCGCTTGGCTCAGATGGCTCCATGAGTTGGTCCAAGTGCCCGGCGAAAATCCTTCGGTTGCGGCCACGGCGTTCAGTTTGGTCGTGAGTCCCTGCCAGGCCCCGAGCAGTCCGTTGGGCCCGCCGACGTCTTTTAGCCCCAAAAAGACCAGCGGCAGAAACCCCAACACGATCAAGAAAAACTGGAGCACTTCGTTGTAGATGGCCGAGGTCAGTCCGCCGAGAAAGATGTAGAACAGCACGATGACCGCCGACGCGGCCAAGCTGAAGTGGAAGTTCCAACCGAGCAGCAACTCCATCAGTTTCGCCAGGGCGTACATCGAAACGCCGGACGAAAACACGGTCATCACGGCGAAGCTGACGGCGTTGAACCCGCGGGTCTTCTCGTCGTAGCGGAGTTTCAGATATTCGGGCACCGATCGGGCGCGGGAGCCGTAATAGAACGGCATCATGAAAAGTCCGACGAACAGCATGGCCGGGATCGCGCCGAGCCAGTAAAAATGGCTGGTCATGATGCCGTATTTCGCGCCGGAGGCGCCCATGCCGATCACCTCCTGCGCGCCGAGATTGGCTGAGATGAACGCCAGCCCGGTGATCCAAGCCGGGATCGACCGGCCGGACAAGAAGAAATCGGTGCTGGTTTTCATGAATCGTTTGAGGGCGACGCCGATGCCCAGCACGAACAGCGTGTAGACGATGAGAATGACGTAGTCGACGCCGCCGAGATGAACCGCTTCCATGAAAAGGCCCTTTTGGCGAGACGGAGGAGAGAGTGGTTTGGTCCAAGAGGGCCGTCGCAACGCTCCCTTTGCACCCATCGCGATGCACGTTCAATAAAACCGCGAAAAATCGAAAGTGATCTGCGATTTAAAAGCTACGCATTTGCCGACGGTCTGCGTCCATCGGCGCCTTCGCTATTGTGTAGATCTGTTTAATGTATCCGCGGATCTTTCGGGCTGCAATGCATCGACGCGGACATTTGGATTGACAAACGGCAGGGTTGGGGCGATTCTGGATTTTCGGGAAACGACCAACTGTCTTCGCGGAAGAGCATCCGCGCATTCTTAAGTTGGAACGCGTATTAGTCGGGCGTTCCGCTCCGGGCGAGACTGCACAGGGCGATCAATTCGTCGACGGTCGCTCGGATTCGCTCTTCCGGCTCTCCGTCGCGGACGGAGGCCTCGACTCGGCCTGCTGCGGGAGAAATCACGTCGAAGCCATAGCTGCCGGCGGCGCCTTTGAGTTGGTGCGCGGTGCGTCGCAGTCGCTCCCAATCCGCAGATTTGAGACATTCGGACAGAGCCGCCACGCGGCCCGGCATCTCTTCAACGAACAGGTCGACGATTTCCCGAAGATCGGGATCGGCGGCCAGTCGCGAGTATACACAATCGTGATGAACAGCGGATGGGTCCATTTTCTTGTCTGCCCCAAAAAGTTCCGAACAACGCCGTCAGTCCTTTCCTGACGCCAACCAATCATACGTTCTTGTTATGGTCGCTATAACGGTGGGGTTGAGAGTCGCTGTTGGGGGGTGTTTTTTGTAAGATCGCGTGTTGATTCTTCGGGAAGGCTGTTGTTTTTTGCGGAGCGGACTCGCCGTTTGGGTGAGCGACCGGTTTTAGGCCGTTACGTTCGACACGATTCGTACAGGCGGCAGTGTTAAGGTGCAAGTTGTGGTGGAAATGGGTTGTCTAGTTAAGGAACGGCTATCGGTCGAGTCGATAGCAAGTCCTAGATTGGACCCAACCTCCCTACCTACGCCAGTTTGCGTGAGTATCCCACAGGGTCTTTCCTAACAAAGGAGTACCTCCCATGTACCGTCGTATCTTGTTGTCGACGTTGGCCGCGGCCGCCTTGGTGGCGGTGGTTAGCGTCTCCAACGCTCAAGCAGGTCTGCTTGGCAAGTTTGGTTGTTGTGAGCCCGCCTGCTGTGCGGCTCCGAAGGCATGTGCGCCGGCGGCTTGCGCTCCGAAGGCGTGTGCGCCAGCGGCTTGCGCTCCGAAGGCGTGTGCGCCAGCGGCCTGCGCTCCGAAGGCGTGTGCGCCGGTGTGCTGCGAGAAGGTGAAATGCTGCCGCGAGAGAAAGTGCCGCGAGCCGCGTTGCTGCCGTCCGCGAAGCTGCTCCGCCGTGAAGTGCTGCGAAACGGTCAAGTGCTGTGCCGCCCCGAAGGCTTGCGCCGCCCCGAAGGCTTGCGCTCCGGTTTGCAGCGAAGAGCGTTGCTGCAAAGAGCGTTGCCGCAAGGTTCGCTGCTGCCGTCCGCGAAGCTGCTCCGCCGTGAAGTGCTGCGAAGCGGTCAAGTGCTGTGCCGCCCCGAAGTGCTGCGAAGCTCCCAAGGCTTGCGCCCCGAAGTGCTGCGAAGCGCCGAAATGCTGCCAGGAAGTGAAGGCCTGTGCCCCGGCGACTTGCTGCCCGAAGGTTTGCAAAGAGCGATGCCACAAAGAGCGTTGCCACAAGGTTCGCTGCTGCCGTCCGCGGAGCTGCTCGGCGGTTGAGTGCTGCGAAGCGGTCAAGGCTTGCGCCCCCGCTTGCTGTGCGCCTGCTTGCTGCAAATGAGCCGTAAGAGCTTAGGCCCGAACCCATCCCCGATCCAGGGTTGAGCCAGCTCCTTTACGATCATGTCCAGCGGTCCGGTCGAACGTCGATCGGACCGCTGGTGTTTTTTCTTGGCTCTCGGCCGGATCGCCGATTTATCGAATCTCGGCCGGACCGGATTCTTGGAGCGGCGGATCTTCCGCCGGTTTCTTCTTGGGTTTCGGCGACGAGGGCAACGGACGATCGTCGAGCCAAGATCGCAGCAGTGCGAATAGGACGTCGTAGCGGGCCTTGGTGGCTTTGTCGGGCTCGAGCATCCAGTGCTCGCCCATCCGCTTGTCGTTCCAAAGCGATCCGAAACCGATCGCCATGACTGAGCCGCGGCCGTAGCGGGTTGTCGCGGCGACCGGGTACTGGTCCAACTTGGCCACCGGTTGGCCGCCGACCACTTCGTTGGCGCCGGCCACGTCGACCGCGGGCAGCAGGTCCGTCGTGCTCAGCTTGCCGGTCCAGGTCCGATCGTGACGAATCGATAGGCCGAACGGCGACAGCAGGCTGTGGGCCGTCGAACCGTTGTTTTCGGGCGAATCGAGGACCAGCAGACGTCCGCCGTGGGCGACATATTCGACCAGCCGGTTGCGGAACTCGTCGGTTACGGAGCGGTTGGGGCAGAGAATCACCAGGGCGTCGCCGGAGAAGGCGTCAGGGCCGGAGCGACGGACGGTGTAACAGCCGAGTCGAGCGATCCACTGTTCGAGCAAGCCGTAGCCTTCGCCGCCGCCTTGGGTGTCGGGGCCTTTGGAGAGCGGCGCGACGGACACCGTGCGGTCGACGACGACGCAGCGTTCGGGACGGAGGGCCTCGGGTTGCGGCAGAGCCCAACGATGCATGGCGCCGACGGCCGTTGAGGCCACGACCCATGCACATGCTGCGGAAGCCAACAGCAGCAGAAAACTTGGAAGATATCGCCCACGAGCCATCCACAAACCTGCCATCAACGAGACGAAGCCCAACACCAAAAGCCAGGGACGCGGGTCGAGCAGCGGCTGGGCGTGATTGAGCCACTCGACCATGCCGAGCATCAGCTCCGCCTTGCCGGGCTGGAAGACGCAGAAGTTCGAAAAGATAGTCGAATCGGTGAAGGCCACCGCGCGGCCTTGGCCGTACTGTGCGGCCCAGATTTGGATGAACGCCCCGTAACGCATTTCGGGGCAGTGTTGCGGGAACGGGTGGAAATTATCGTTGTGATATTCGGGGCCCATGCTCCACAGGCCCGTATTGAGCGCGACGGCGCGGCCGTGGCTGTTGCCCGGGTCGATCGAACACGATACGGCGAAATCCATCGGCGGCACGCGTTGGACGATCGGATGCGACGGACGGGTCGGCGTGTAGTGCTGGTCGAACGGCGACGCGCCGAACCCGAACAGCAGATCGTCGCGGAACGTGAAGCCCATCGGGCGGGCGATGTCGTTCAGGATCGTGCCCGACCGCTCGAAGTTCGTATGGTCACCGACCAGCAGCAGGCCGCCGCCGCGCTGGACGAATTGTTGGACGGCTTTCACTTCGTCGGGACTGTAGCGGACCGTCGGGGTTTTGAGGATCAGGACGTCGCAGCCGGCCAGGGTTTTTTCGTCGATTTTGTCTTTTTCGGTCAGCCGCGACATCTGATAATACTGACTCAGATAGTCGTAGATGGCGGTGTAATTGTAGCCCGACGGCTCGCCGAAGCTGAGCGTGTCGTAGCCGGCATTGGTCGGTTCCCAGTTGGAGTGACGCTCGACGACCATCACGCGGCCGTCGCGCCGCGAGCCGACCGGACACCAATCGACCGCTGCCGTAACCAGTGCGACGGCCAAAGCGATCAGCAGCGGCGCCCGCGACGCACAACGGCAGGACGAGGGCTCGGGACCGGAAGTTGTTTCTTCTTCGGATATGGCGACCGGGATGCGAACGAATCGCCAGGCCAGCAGGACGGGCACGACCAGCAGGATCAGCAGTATCCACGGCGAAAAGCAATGGTTCATTGCGTGCAGCGGCCGGTCGGGATCGGATCGCAAAACGCGCTGCAGATAGACGGCCATCAGCAGCCCGGTCCTTACGGGAATCCAGCAAACAAGCACGATGGCCAACGCGCGGAAGCTGTGCAAAAGCGAGTCCGCAGACGATTCGGCGGTTGGCGATGAGGCGTCGGGTACGTCGGCGGGCGGGGCGTCGATCGCTTGCGGCTCCTGTCGCTTCACGATCTTCGGCCCTCGCCGCCAAAGCAGCAAAACCGCTCCGCCGACGAAGAACAGCAGCGTGGCCGGATCGAGCAGCAGTTCCCATGTGACGGCCAGGCGGTGCGGCTGGCGCATCGAGTGCATCACGACGGTCGAGCCGTCGGCCGCGGCGTCGATGCCCAACAGTGACGCGACGCCGCTCAGCAGCGAAGCGACCCAGTCGGGCAAATTGTGCGAGCAGGCCGTGGCGTTGGCGTACAATTCGAGCGTCAGCCATTGGACGAACATCAACAGTCCGGCCAACGTCGCGCCGGAGGCCGGAGCGTCGAGCCGGCGACGGGGCAGCGGCAATCGGACGGCCGCCAGTGCGAGGACGATCAAAAGCGGTGCGGCGCGATACGGCCAGTCGGCGTACCAGACGACCGGGAGCAGCAGCAACGCGGCGATCGCGCTGGAGCGATTTTTTAGAACCGCGAGCGTCGCGTCGGACGGTTTTTGGCTCAGCAGGGCAACGGCCGCCGCCAGCGAGGCGAACCAGACCCAGGGGTTGGCCGGATAGAAATAATCCAGTCCGAACAACCACGAGCCGGCCAACAGCGCTGTGCCTATCCAAAAACGCATCATGTCACGGATCCGATTTTTCGGGGCTCTTGGACGCGTCGGCCTTGGCGGCTTTTTTGGACGCGTCGTCGTTCTGGGCGGGGGCGGATTTCTTAGACGCGGCGTCGGCGGTGGACGGCGGACTCCACGGCTCTTGGCCCGGCGTGACGCGGCTGAGCAGCCAGCGCCAGAACGTGACCATGGCCCCCTGGTTCATGTCGTAGTTTTCGTTGCTGGCGAAGTGCGTGTCGCCGATCACGACGACCGTGCCGCCGTGGTCCGAGTGGCTGGCGATGACGGGCCGCTCGCCGCGCTCGTCGGTCCACACGCTCCACGGTTTGACATTGCCCGAATTGCATTGGATCGGCCACGCGGCGTAGAAGCGATACTGCTGGTCGCCCTCGCCGAACCCGGAATACTTCGCGCCCAGCGGCGACGGTTCTTCCGCGACGTCGCCCGGCGGGACCGGCGAATGCGGAACGGCGAAATCGAAATCGGCCAGCAGCGGACCGATCGGCCGTGACTCTTCGGCGCCGACGATGGCGAGGAACGTCCCGCCGGCGCCGACGAAACTGGCGATCGCGGCGCGTTGCGGTCCGGTGAACTCGCGGGCCGGGGCGATCGAAATCAGCAGGCCCGCCCGCTGCAATCGCTCGAGCGAAAGATCCGTGGCCAACAGCGGCAGGTAGCCGTGACGCATCAGCGATTTGAGCAGCCCGGCGACGCCGTGCGGCGTCCACAGGTCGGAGCTAAAGGCCTCCAAGTGCGTGGCGTCGACGTAGGCGAGTTTGTTTGGGTCGACGATGTCGTGCGGACGTCCGTCGGGCAGCACGCGGCTCGCATGCGCGCCGACCGAGGCGACGCACACCAACGTGAGCGACAACACGGCGGACGTTAAAAGGATCTGCCAGCCGTTGGGACGAATCACCAGCAGCGCGATCAGACCCAACAAGGCCAGCAGCCCGAGCAATTCGCGCCAAACCGCTTGCGGATCGGACGACGAGTTGGCCAGATGGCCCAACAGTCGGCCGACGAACGGATAGGAGTTGGCCAGCATTTCGTTGCGAAGCGGCGAGGCGTTGCCGAGGACCAGGACTCGTCCGCGTCCGAACGATTGCTCGGCGGCCAGCGGCAGGTCGCCCAACGGTTCACCGGCGTTGTACGAGGACGCGCCGGTCAATGCGGCGTCGCTGCCCGGATCGCTCCAGCCCCAACGTCCGACCAGCAGCGGCTTGGCCGGCCAGCGGACCCGCAGCGAGGAGCCCAGCTCGATGCCGAAGCGGTTTTTCATGTCGTCCAGGCCGACTGTGGCCGGATGGGCCGGCACTTGATAGGATTGCTCCCAACTGCCGGTGCGCGTGACGGCGGTGTCACGCCGCACTCGAATGGACGTGGGCTGCAGCACGTCGTTGAAACTGCTCCGCGATCGGCCGTCGGAGACCATCGGGTCGGCCGCCAGCAGCAGCGATCCGCCGCGACGGACGTAGTCCCAAATCCGCTGCAGCGTCGCCTCGGACCACGGTTCGTCGGGGTGGATCAACACGAGCACGTCGGCCGCGGCGAGGTCTTTTTCCGAAAGGTCTTTCGACCGCTGAAACTTGCCGCCGAGCGCCTCGACGAACATCGGCAGCAGGCCGTAGGAGCCGTCGATCGACGAGTCGTATTGCGGTTTCTGCCAGTTCAGATAGCCTTTTTCGTAGGCGACGACCGTCTTGCCCGTCAGATCGGAACGGCCCAGCGACAGCCCGACCAACACGACCGCGACGACGGCGAGTGTCGGCGGGCCCAGTCGGAACACCAGATCGGCCAGCAACACTGCGCCGGGCACCTCTTCTTTTTCTTTCTCTTCTTGTAGCTTTTTCAACTGCTTTTCGTCGAGCTCGATGACCGGTTTCCACGTGGCGCTGTGGAACATTGTCACGAGCACGGCGACCTGCAACGCGACGGCCAGCAGCGGCACGTTCCACGGCAGCATCATTCGCAGGCCGTTGCCGACGGTCCAGACGCCGACATTGCTGGTGTCCGACTCCGGCGGCAGGACCATGTCGGGCAGTGCGGCCAGCAGCGTCTCGGAGTATGCGAGCACGGTTAAATACACGACGTGGCACGCTAGAATCGCCACGGCGGCCCAAATCGCGCGGGCGCCGCGCGGCGGCTCGGTGCAGATGAGCCAACCGACGTAAAAAACCGTCATCACGAGCAAAAAGTCCAGACCGCCGAATGTCGCGCCAACCGACAGCGGACGTCCGACTAATCCGCCGACCAAACGGCCAAACACGTAGCCCTTGAAATCGGCCGCGAGCCAGACCATCGGGATATCGTCGCATGCGAGACGGTAGAGGGCCAAAACAACGGCGGCCAACGCGCCGAGCAGAACGATTCGACTCGACAGGCCGCGCTGGACCACGGCGATGGCAGCCAGGACGACGGCGACGGCCAGCACGTTGAGCGTTGGCACGGTGGAGGACGTCAGCAGGACGGCCAGCAATGTTGCGCCGGACAAGGTGGCCCAGACGCCGAACGTCCCGCGGTTTTTGGGGCAGGCGGCGATCAGCGCGACAGCCAACGCGAGCCAGGTCAGTGCATGTTGCAGGCCGTGGCCCAACAGACCGGTGGAGCCGGCGGCCAACCACGCGGCGACCGCGCCGGCGGCGACGATCACCAGCGCGTCGACGGGCGCGGCAGTGCGGGGGTTTGGAACGTTGTTGGAAAGGGTTGCGCTGGCCATCGGACGGTTCTCGTGTGAAGAGATAGTATGGCCGTCGCGGCCGCGTTCGGCAAGGCGTAGGCGGGGCAATCGTCGGGATCCATGCGAGACTTGGTTTTGCGAAATCGCCAGCGATAAAACAGCGATAACGTGAGTGTTGGGATGGACTGGCGAAATAGAAAAGATTTGTGCGTTTAAAATGAAACGCTTATGAAAACTAGAGAACTTTGCAATCTCCAAAAGAAAATAAAAAACCTCCGCGGGCCTTTTCTGGGCGACGCGGAGGTCTTTTTCTTTTTTGGTCGTTGGGAAGCGAAAAATCTACTTCACGCGACGCAACATAATGCGGCTGTCGGCCACCGAGCAGCCCTCGCCTTTGGCGTGGACGATCAACGGATTGATGTCGCATTCCGAAATCTCGGGATGGTTGCACATCATGGCGGACAATCGCAACAGCGTGTCGACGATCGCGTCGATGTCGGCCGGCGGATTGCCGCGGAAGCCGTCGAGCACTTTGAACGAGCGGATCTGGCGAATCATGCGTTCGGCCGAGACACGCCACATCGGGGCCAGGCGGAACGAAACGTCCTTGAGCACTTCGACCAGCGTGCCGCCCAGGCCGAACATCATCAGCGGACCGAATCGGTCGTCGCGGTTGGAGCCCAAAATCACCTCGACGCCCTTGCGAGCCATCTCTTCGATCAGGATGCCTTCGACCTTCGCGCCGGGGACGGCCTTTTCGACGTTCGTCAGGATCTTTTGATAGCCCTGGCGAGCCGCGTCGGGGCCGGCGATGTTCAGCAGCACTCCGCCGGCGTCGTACTTGTGGACCACGTCAGCCGACATGACTTTCATGACGACCGGCACGCCGAACGACTCGACCAACTTGGCCGCTTCGTCGGCATTGCGGGCGGTGCCGCTCCGGAGCAACGGCAGGCGATAGGCGGCGAACAGCGGACGGCAGTCGGACTGCGTCAGATAACGCTTTTCCTCATTGCCGAGCAGATCAGCGATGATCCGCTTCGCACCGGCCACGTCGACGTCTTTGAACTCGGGCGTCTGGCGATCGTCCAACTCGAGCGAGTCGACCAATGAGGCCGCGGCGGCCAGACTCTTGACGCCGTCCTCGGGGATGGTGTAGTCGGGAATGTTCGCCTTGCGAAGAATCTCAACGCCGCCGGCGACGTCACGGGCGCCCATGAACGAGCAAATGACCGGCTTGTTGATGCCCTTGATGGCGTCCGGGATGATCGCGGCGGTGGCGACCGGTTCGGTCATCGACTGCGGGGTCAAAATGATGACGCCGCAATCGACGTTGTCATCTTCCAACACCGTGCGGACGGCGGCCTGATAGCGGTCGGCCCGAGCGTCGCCGATCACGTCGACCGGGTTGCGGACCGAGGCGGTCGGCGGCAGCGCTTGGCGGAGCTTGTCCTTGGTGGCGTCGGTCAACTGGGCCAATTTCAGCCCGTTGTTGACGATGGCGTCGGTGGTCATGATGCCCGGGCCGCCGGCGTTGGTGATGATCGCCACCCGTTTGCCGCGGGGCAACGGTTGCGTGGTGTAGAACGCGGCGAAGTCGAACAGCTCGGAGATCGTGTCGACCCGCTGCACGCCGGCCTGTTGGAACAGGGCATCGTAGACTTTGTCGGAGCCGGCCAGCGAACCGGTGTGGCTGCTGACGGCTTTGGCGCCTTCGGGCGAGCGGCCTGACTTCAGGCACAAGATCGGCTTGCGGGTGTTCCACGAGATTTCGCGGACTTTCTGGATGAAGCGTGGGCCGTCGGTGATGTCTTCGAGGTACATCGTGATGACGGCTGTTTTGTCGTCCGTGGCGAGGTATTCGAGCAAGTCCACTTCGTTGACGTCGGCCTTGTTGCCGAAGCTGATGAACTTGCTGAACCCGATGCCGCGCTGTTCGGCGTAGTCGAGTACCGAGGCGCACAGCGCGCCGCTTTGGGAGACGAACGCCAGATTGCCTTCGGCGGGCATTTTCTTGCCGAAAGCCCCATTCATGCGGACTTCGGGGTCCGTGTTGATCACGCCGAGGCAGTTCGGGCCGATCAGCGAGATGCCGGCCGCGCGAACCTTGTCGCGGAGCTGCGCCTCGATCTTAGCGCCCTCGCCGCCGATTTCCTTGAAACCTGCCGAAATGACCACAACCGACTTGACGCCCTTGGCGATCGCCTGGTCGATGGCGCCCAAGACGGCTTTGGCCGGAATGATGATGATCGCCTGCTCGACTTCGTAAGGGATATCGGACAGGGTGGGATAGCAATGCACGCCGAAGACCGAGTCGGCCTTCGGGTTGACCGGATAGACCGAACCGTTCAATTGGGCGAACAACAAGTTGCGAAGGATGTCGTTGCCGGCGGTGCCGGGGCGCGTCGAGGCTCCGACGACGGCGATCGATTTCGGGCAAAACAGCGAGTCCAATTTCGAGGCGGGTTTCGACACGAGCGGGTCTCCTCTGAATCTGTGATTTCGCAAGAAGAAAAACCCTCGAATAAGACCACAAAAGAACGAAAGCCCAGCAGGCCGAGAAACGGCGGCCTGTCCGGCGGACCTTCCGCCGGAAATTTCGCAATTTTGAGGACCTATTCGAGATGGTAAACCGAGAATCCCACAGTATGAGCGTCGTCGAACGTCGCCGCAATAGCATCGTTGGAGGGGTTGTTGTCCCCCCGTGATCGTTCGGTGCACGCTGCAAAGTTCTGTCGTCGCGACCATGTACCCTTACTCTCGCGGTGGGGATTGGGTACGATGAGAGTTGCCTTTCCGCTTGATATCTTCACGCCGGTTGCGACATGCCCTCGAAAAAGAACGCTCCCCGCAGTTTCGCCGTCATCAGTCTTGGTTGTCCGAAAAATCTTGTGGACAGCGAACGGATGGCCGGTTTGTTGCAGGCGGACGACTATCGGATGGTGGCCCGGCCCGAGGACGCGGAGCTGGTGGTCGTCAACACGTGCGGGTTCCTCGGCGACGCCCGACGCGAGTCGTATGAGGCGATCGAGGAGGTGTTGCGATTGAAGCGTCGCGGCCGAGTGCGGCGGGTGATCGTGGCCGGTTGTCTGGCGGAGCGCGAGAAGGCCGCGTTGCTCGAAAAATACCCGGAGATCGACCAGTTGGTCGGCGTTTTCGCCCGGGATGAAATCGCACGGTCGGCCGCGCGGATCGCCTTGGGGCAGCCGCACGAGCCGGCGCTGTTTCGACCGGCGCCGAGTCGGCCGCTGCCGGACACGAATCGCCTTCGACTGACGCTGCGCCACTTGGCCTATGTGAAGATCGCCGAAGGCTGCAACCGGCTTTGCAGCTTTTGTTCGATTCCGTTGATGCGCGGACCGTATGCGAGCAAACCGATCGAACAGGTGGTCGACGAGGCCCAACAGTTGGCGGCCGACGGCGTTCGGGAATTGGTTTTGGTGGCCCAAGACACGACGTTTTACGGCGTCGATCAGGGCGGACGTCCGCAATTGGCCGAACTGTTGCGGCGACTCGAACAGGTCGAGGGCCTCGCGTGGATTCGGTTGATGTATCTGTATCCGATGCACGTGACCGACGAGTTGATCGAGTTGTTGGCGGCCGGCGGTCGGCTGCTGCCGTATCTCGACATTCCGTTGCAGCACATCGACGACGAGGTGTTGCAGCGGATGCGACGTCGCGTGACGCGCGATCAGACCGAGCGGCTATTGGATCGGCTCCGCGAGCGGATCGACGGATTGGTGTTGCGAACCACGTTGATGACCGGGTTTCCCGGCGAGACGGATCGGCAGTTCGAGGAGCTTTTGGAGTTTGTGCGCCGCCGGCGTTTTGAGCGATTGGGCGTTTTTGCGTTTTGCAGCGAACCGGACACGGCCGCCGCGGCGCTTGACGGTTCGGTGCCGGACTCGGTAAAACAGGACCGGCGCAACCGGCTGATGGCCGCGCAGCAAGAGATCGCGTTTGCGTGGAATGCCTCGCAAGTGGGGCGACGTTGGAACGTCATGATCGACGGTTCCGTGCCGGGGCAGTCGGACGCCTATGTGGGACGCGGCGTGGCCGACGCCCCAGAGATCGACGGCCAGGTGTATGTGACCGGCGCGGGGTTGAAGCCGGGGCAGGTTGTGTCGTGCGAGATCGTCGCGGCGAAAGAGTATGATTTAATAGGGGTTGCGGAAGAACCAGAGGCTAGGGGCTAGAAAAAACCATCGCTTGCGATTCCGTGATCTTTCGGACGGCTTGTGAGAAAAGGACCACCATGAATGACTCGGAAAAAGTCGCGCGCGTTCGGGCGGCGATGTTCAATCTGCCGAATCAGTTGACCTTTTTGCGATTGATTCTTTCGGTGGTCATGTTCTGCTTCATGGCCGGCGAGTATTACATGACCAGCTTAGTGTTGTTCGCCGTGGCGGCGGGCACCGATTGGTTGGACGGCTATTTCGCGCGGAAATACGAGCAGGTGACCACGTTGGGCCGCATCTTAGACCCGTTCGCCGACAAGGTGATCGTGTGCGGCACGTTTATCTTTCTGGGGGCGGTTCCTGCGATGGCAGAAGTCGCTTGGGGACTTCGGGCGTGGATGGTCGTGGTGATCGTGGGACGCGAACTGCTGGTCACGGCGATTCGGAGTTTTTTGGAGGATCGCGGCTCCGATTTTTCGGCTAAAATGTCGGGCAAGTTGAAAATGGTGCTTCAATGTCTGGCGGCCGGCGCGTGCCTGTTCTATCTGTCCTATCCGACGCCGCAAGTGGAACATGCCGCCGCGTGGTGCTGGTGGATTTTGGTGCTCTCGCTTTGGACGGCGTTGGTTTTGACCGTTTACTCCGGGTTGATTTATATTCGCAACGCGGTTCGTCTGCTTCAAGAATAGTGGAGAGTGAAAAATCGCCGTGGCGAGCGATGTTGCGATTGTTTTTCTCTCCACTCCCCACTCTCCACTTGAACCATGGCTGAGCATTTCGTCGGAAACCCGGTCTGGCCGGCGGCCGCGGCGATGGCCTTGGTTTGCGTTTCGATTTGGACGTGGTTTGCGGTCCAGTGGCGGCGTGGGCGTCCGGTGGTTCGCTGGCAGCCGCGACGGGCCTCGCCTTGGACTGGCGGCGAATTGATCGTCGTCGTTGCGATCTATTTTATGCTGCAATGGTTGCTCGGCGCGTTGGGCCATTGGGTGTTGCCCGCCGAGGCGTGGCAACCGGACGTCAACGCGACCAGTGCCGTGCATCCGCTGGCCCGATTGGTCGCCCACGGCAACCTTTGGATTCTGGCGTTGGGCGTCGTTTCGGCGGTCGCGGTGACGCCGTTGTTCGAGGAACTGTTGTTTCGCGTGCTGTTTCAGGGGTGGCTCGAATCGTTGTGGCACGGTCGACGGCGACGGCGGTGGCGGCGCGCGGGCATGCCGATCTTTGTTTCATCGCTGGTGTTCGCGGCGATGCACTTTCGGAGCGCGGGCCCGGCGATGACGCCGCAGTTGGCCGCGTTTTTGTTCGCCGGCGACGCGGTGGTCAAAATTCTGACGGCCGCGATGGCGATTGTGTTGGTGCGGCGGGCCACGGGCGCGGACGCCGCCGATCTGGGTTGGTCGCCGCGCACGTGGGCGGGCGACGTCCGGCTGGGGCTGATCTTGTTGGCGGCGGTCGCTCCGCTGATCTACGCCCTGCAAATCGGATTGGGATGGGTGTTGCCGTCGGGCGTGGCGCCGGACCCCGTGCCGCTGTTGTTTTTTGGACTGGTGTTGGGGACGCTTTGGTTTCGGACGCATCGGCTGCTGCCGCCGGTCGTGTTGCACGCGGCGTTCAACGCCGTCAGCCTGCTGTTGGCGTGGTTGGGTGGACTTTGAAACGTGTTGTCTTTTGGTTTTCTTATCATGATGAGCCGCTCCAACAACCTTTGAAGGAGTTCACGGCATGGCGATCGGCTTGGGGGTGATCGGTTGCGGCATCGTTGCTCGGTTTCACGCTCGGGCGGCGGCGGAGCTTCGCGGTGTCAAGTTGGCGGCGTGTTTTGATCGGGTTCCCGCGGCGGCGGACCGGCTGGCTGAGGAATTCGGCTGCAAGGCCTATCACGACTTGGACCGGATGCTGGCCGATCCGGCCGTTCAGATGGTGGCCGTTGCGACGCCCAGCGGCGTGCATCTCGAACCGGCGCTGGCCGCGGCTCGGGCCGGAAAGCACGTGATCGTCGAGAAACCGTTGGAGATCACGCTGCGCCGTTGCGATCGGATCATCGAGGCGTGCGATCGGGCGGGCGTGACGCTGTCGACGATTCTTCCGACACGGTTTTTCGAATCGAGCGTCGAGATCAAGCGGGCGATCGAGCAGGGCCGGTTCGGCCGATTGACTCTGGGCGACGCGATCGTGAAGTGGTATCGCGACCAGGCGTATTACGACAGCGGGGCGTGGCGCGGCACATGGCGGCTTGACGGCGGCGGCGCGCTGATGAACCAGGCGATCCACAGCGTCGATCTGCTCACTTGGTTGATGGGGCCGGTCGTCGAGGTTTGCGCGCAGGTCGGCCTGTTGGCCCATCGGCGAATCGCGGTCGAAGACGTGGCAGTGGCCACCCTGCGGTTCGCCAACGGGGCGTTGGGCGTCATCGAGGCCTCGACGGCGGCGTATCCCGGCTATGCCAAGCGGATCGAGATCCACGGCGACGCCGGATCCGCGGCGATGGAAGAAGACCTTGTGAGGTGGGATTTCGCCAAGCCTGACCGGCGCGACGCGGTCATTCGTCGTCGGATGGCCGAGCGGAAAAACGCGTGCGGCGGCGCGGCCGATCCGAAGGCCATCGGGCATTACGGCCATGTGTTGCAATTCCAGAACGTGTTGGCGGCGCTCCGAAAGGGCGAAAAACCCTTGATCGACGGACGCGAGGGGCGCCGCTCGGTGGAGATCATTTTGGGCATGTACAAATCGGCGGAGACCGGCCGGGCGGTGACGCTGCCGTTGGCCGCCGATCCGACGCTGAAGGCCCGAAAATCCGGCTCGCCGGGCTCTTGAGCGGTCCGTCGCCATTTTTCGTGGCGGTCGACGCGGCCTGTGGCCTGAAAATATCGCTCTTCCCCCGAAACGGCCGTTTTGCGACAATAGCCGCCGGCGTTTTTGGCAGGGAGTCGTTCACGATGCAAGCTCGTCGGGTCGTTGATTACGGGGTGTATTGGGTCGTGCGGGTTTTGGTCTGCGTGGCCCAGGCCGTGCGGATCGAAACCGGTCAACAGATCGCGCGGCTGCTGGCTTGGCTGTTTTGCGATGTGCTGCACGTGCGGTCGGGCGTGGTGGACGACAATTTGGCCCATGCGTTTCCCGAAATGTCGGCGACCGAGCGGTTGCGGCTGGCCCGACGCATGTGGGAACATCTGTTCGTGATGGTCATCGAGGTGGCGCACGCGCCGCGCAAGATTCACGAGACCAACTGGCGCCGATACGTAACGCTGGCGAACAGCGCTGAGTTGGTCGAATATTTGCTGGACGATCGGCCGGTGCTGATCGTGTCGGCACATCTGGGCAATTTCGAAGCAGGCGGCTACGTGTTGGGCGTTTTGGGATTCCCGACCTACACGATCGCCCGCACGCTCGACAATCCGTATCTGAATCGGTTCATCGGTCGGTTTCGCGGCGCGACGGGCCAGCATATCATTCCGAAGAAGGGCGGGTTCGATCAGATCCTCGAGGTGTTGGCGCGCGGCGGCGCGATGACTTTCTTGGCCGATCAATACGCCGGGCCCAAGGGCTGCTGGGTGGAGTTTTTCGGCCGTCCGGCCTCGGCCCACAAGGCCATCGCGCTGTTGGCGCTGAGGAACAACGCGCGGCTGTCGGCCTCGGCGATTCGACGACTCGACCGGCCGCTGCATTTCGAGTTGATCAACTATGCGACGGTCGACCCGCATGAGGTCGGCAACACGATCGGCACGGTCCGTGAGTTGACCCAATGGTATACCGCGCGGCTGGAAGAGCTGATCCGCATCGTGCCGGATCAATACTGGTGGCTGCACCGCCGGTGGAAGGACACGCGCGAGAAGAAACGCGCGAAGCAGGCCGCGTGACGCTCTAGGTCTTTTGCCAAACGCCGCCCTCTTGGACTTTGTGGAAGCCGAGTTTTTGGAACATCGCGGGCAGCACGGAATCGTTCTTGGGCAACTGAGCGTCGACCTGCGTGATGCCCAGCCGCAGAAACTGGCGGAACGCCTCGCTCAGTAGAAAAATCGCCAGACCGCGGCGACGATATGGTTCGGCCACGGTGATGTTGATCAGCCCGACCGCGCGACCGGCGGAGGTTGTGCCGCTGGGCTCCATGCTGCGAAACGTGGCCGAGGCAATGGGCTCGTCGCCGGTCCTCGGCACCAGATCGAACCGCGTCAGGTCGAACTCGCCGACCGTGCAGGCGTCCCACCAGGTTTGCGTCGGCGCGTCGATGGTGACCTCGACGATCGTTTGCCGGCGGATTTGCATTTGTCGGCGGTCGATCAACGCCTCGAACCCGTTCAAGTCGCGCTGCAACAAGACGACTTGCTCGACCTCGCGGTAGCCGCGTGCGGCCAGGGCGCTGCGGACCGTCGCGTCGGAATCGAGGACGCCGGGCAGTTCGCTGCCGCCGTACAGGCCGGTGTAGAAAGGATTCCGCGGGGCCACGCCGCCGCCTTGGATGGTGCGAGCGCCGCGCTGCCGCAGGTATTGCTCGCAGCGGTCGAACAGTCCGTCGGCTACTTCCGCTTCGGCGGGTCCGGGCTGCAACAGCGCCAGGCAGATGACGCCGGCGTCGGTCGACACGCCCGTTCGATCGGCGTTGGGGCCGAACCCGGCGTGGGCGAATCCAACCGTTTGGCCATCCTCGCTGGCCAGCCAAAGCCCTTGGTAGTCAAAATAGAGCTTGGCGAAGACCAACTGTTCGAGCAGGTCGGGCGAGACCGGCTGCCAGAGGCCTGGCTGTCCGGCGCGGCTTCGCCACAGCGAGGCCAGCGTCGGCGGGTCGAAGTTTTTGAACGTGCGATACGTCAGCATGGAGGCAATCGGCGGAGAAACTCGGCGATGTGAAAAAATGGCTTGGGGCCATTCTAAAGGAAACCGAGGCCCACCGAAAGTGAGACAGGCTTGAAAATCGAGCCCGGACCGCGGCGACTAAGAAATTTCGGAGGGAAAGGACGTCAACGCCGGATCGACCGACGGTTGGGGGCGCGGGTGGCGAGTTTTCAACCAGGTCGCCAATCGGACGCTCGGCAGCTCGACGAACCGGTACATCAGATCGGCGGCCAACAGACTGGCGGCCATTGCGATCAAAAGCCATCCGATGGCGAGCGACGGATTGCCGTCGGTCAACCAATGGCCAAGCGAGACGACCAGCCAACCCACCGGATAGTGGATCAAAAATAGACTGTAGGAAATTCGTCCGAGATATTGCAGTCGTCGCCCGGCGAGCCAGTCGGTCAGATGGCCGGCGCGTCCGACGCCGTAAATGACCAGTCCGGCAATCAGTGCGATCACGATTTCCAATCGCCAGCCGTAGCCGACGCTGGCCGCCATGATCACGGCGAACGCCCAAAACACGATGCGGGGAATCCGACGTTCCAGGGCCCAGTAGGCTAGGGCGCCGAACAGCGGCATGCAGAAAAAGTACAACACCCACATGTCGTATTGCGTGCGCAGTGTGACAAACCAATAGAGCGAAAGAAGACCCAACGGCAGGAACAACAGCATCAGAAGCAACGATCGGACCCAATCGCGCGCCGCACGCTGGGCGATGGCCCACAACAACGCGAACAGCAGGCCGAATTGCAGGTCGATGCACACGAACCAAGTGCCCGCCGAAACGTTCCGATAGCCCAAAATATCTTGCAGAAACAACAAGTTGACCCACACGCGCGGCCCTCGCAACGGACTGACCAAGGAGGCGGCGTGCAGGCCGTAACGCAGCAAAGCGTCCAACGCTACGACGAACAGGATCGTCGCCCAATAGGGGAAGCCGAGTCGCACGACGCGACGCAAGGCGTAGTTGCCGAAACCCACGAGCGACAGCGACGTGTTGCGGAGCGAATGGGCCGTGACGAAGCCGGCGATCAGAAAAAACACCGGCACGCCGATCCATCCGTACAGCAGCGCCGTCTGCAAAAACTGCGGCAGCAGGCTGTCGACCGGCTCGCGCAACGGGTGGTAGCGGTGAATGTGGTAACAGGCCACGCCCAACGCCCCCAATCCACGCAGGGCGTCGAGAAACACGAACCGCCCGGAGCCGACCGACGGCGCCGAAACAGCAAGATTGGGAAATGCTGAATTGCGCATGGGCGGTTTGCGTTGGGGCCTGAGACAGAACAAGAACGGCGCTCTTTCTACGTTGCCCGGGGAAATATAGCTCACCGGGATTCTTAAAAACCACAAGATTTTAGTTCTTGTGGGTTGTTTGCTGATCACTCGCTAGATGTAAATGTTGTGTCAACAGCGAATTGCCGTCTCCCAAAAACGCCGCCATTCGGGAAGAGATGGGCGTGGTGTCGCCGTCGCGGCGGAGATCGGCTAGGTAGCCTCGCAACAATCCCAGCGACTTGGGGTCGGATTGTAACAGAAAATGGACCCATGCCCAAGCCTCGGCGTAGTCGTCTTGGGTCATGTCGGCGGCTGAGCGGAGTTGTTCGAGTCGGGGGAGGTCGGGTTGCCAATGTTCGCGGTCGAGTCGGACCAGCAGGCGTGTAAGGTGGGGGCGATTCAAACCCTGCCGGCCGCGAGGGACTTCGTAGAACTCGGCCAAACCCTCGTCGAGCCACAACGGGATGTTCGAGACGATGCTGTGCAGGTAGCCGTGCGTGGTTTCGTGGCGCAGGTCTTCGGACATGCGGTCGCCCCATTGGGCGTAAATGGTGAGTTGGGCGTCGGTTTCGACGAAAAAGGCCCGGCGATCGGGGAATTTTGGGTAGTGCAACCGTATGAAATCGTCGAACCGTTCGGCGTTTTGGAACAGATAGACGTGGATCGGCTCGTCCGACGGGCTCAACGCCAGCCGACGGCACAGGTCCGTTCGTTGCGCGGTCAATTCCTCGAACACGCGATGATGGGCCGCCAAGGCGAAATCGCTGTGAATGACCAGTTGATCGCGGACCAGCGTGTTGCGGTCCGGCGGCGACAGTCGGCTTTTGGGCAGCGAGAGGCAACCGCTCAGCAGAACAACGGAAAATAAGAAAATAAGGAATCGCACGGGGCCCATCGTACCAAATCGCCCGGCGCCGGGCTACCTGCCGCGGTCAACGTCCGCCGGACCGTTCGGCGATCAGGCGGTCCAATTCGGCGGTCAGTCGTTCCAACACCGCCTGATAGGAAAAATCGCCGAGCGAGAGGCTGCCGCGCTTCAGGTGGACGGTGTGGACGCCGCACCAGAGGCCCAGGTCGGCGTGGTCGGTTTCGCCCGGCCCATTCACCCGGCAACCCATCACGGCGATCGTGATCGGCTGGTCGGCGGCGTATCGGGTGGCTTCGCGGACCTGCTGGGCCAGCTCGACGAACGCCTCGTTTTCGACCCGCGAACAGCTTGGGCAACTGATGATGTTCAACCGGCGTTCGGCCGGCGCGTCGTGCGTCGTGCGTCGTCCGGCGGCCACGTCGTCGAGGATTTGTTGGCCCGCCTCGACCTCTTCGCGTTTTCGGTCGAACGGCACGGTCAACGACACTCGGAGCGTGTCGCCGATGCCCGCGGCCAAGAGCGGCTCCAGGGCCAATCGTGTTTTCCAAATTCCCTCGGGCGGCATCCCGGCCTCTGTTACGCCCAGGTGCAGCGGCACGTCGGGGCGTTGGGCCGCGAATCGGCGGTTCACGTCGACCACCCGGGCCGGATCGGAGTCTTTTAGCGATACGCAATAACGCGTGAAACCGAGCCGATCGAGCAGCTCGCAATGTTCCAACGCGCTGGCGAGCATCGCGGCGGTCGGATCGGCGTATTTTTGCTTTTCTTGCTGACTCGGATCGACCGAGCCACAGTTGACGCCCACGCGGATCGCACAGTCGTGTTGGCCGGCTACGTCGACCAGGAATCGGACCTTTTCGGACCATGGACGCTCGGGCTCGTGGTGATGCAGATGGCCGGGGTTGTAGCGGATCTTGTCGACCCAAGGGGCCACCTGGGCCGCGAGCCGGTAGTTTTCTTGCAGATCGACGGACAGATTGGCCGTGGTGCGGCGGCGGATCTCGGCCAGCGCTCGACAGTCGTTGGGCGTGTCGACGGCGATTCGGACCACTCCGGCTCCGGCGGCCGCGAGCTGTTCGACTTGGGCCACGGTGGCGGCGACGTTTGTGGTTTTCGTGGCGCACATACTTTGCACCACGATTGGGTGTCCGTCGCCGAGGACCGTCGAGCCGATGTGGACGGCTCTGGTTGGGTTCCGCGCGATCATTTTTGGAGTTTTTGGAGTTTTTTGAGAAAAAAGAGGGTCTCGGCGTTCAAACCGGAGAGTGAGAAGCCTTTATTGGACAACAAGTTGAGTGAAACGGCAAGGGCGTGACGCGATAGGTTTTTTGGCGGTGGCCCCCCCGCTTTTGTTGGATAGATTAGAGAAACCGGGCGGACTTTGCCGATAAGCAGCTTTGTGCGGGCCTGTCTTGTTGTGTCGAACGAAGCGGTGAGACGCCGAGGAGGGGTTCGACGCGCGGTAAGGGTTTCGCAACCCATACCATCGGGCCGGCTGACAACGAAATCGTGCGGCAGCAGCGAACTGTCCGATAAAAACAACCAGAGCGTAATCGAAAGGCGGTTTGTCGAGAGCCGTTCGGGGCCGAGGGTCGTTTCAGACGACGGCTTGTCGTGGAGACGACGGGCGTTTTTTAGGCCGGACGGTCCCGGGGGACACAACCGTAGCCGCGTGAGGAGATACCGCCGTGAGTCAGGACATTAACGTATTGGCATTGGTCAAAGGTGCGGAGCGTTACGTGTTTCTCTACGACGACGCCAGCCGGGCCGAGACTTTGCGGACGCTGGGCCGTTACGCCTCGAATCCGGAGCTGAGCTTCACCTGGTATGACGCCGCGGTGTTGAGCCAGAAGATTCGTCAGGACACGCACAAGTTCGTCTCGACGTCGCGGTTCGAGATGCCATTGCCGTCCGACATGGACGAGTATTGTTGAAGGAGAGATTGGGGATTAGGGATTGGGGATTAGAACGGACCGACGCGGCCCCTGACGCTAATCTCTAATCCCTAATCTCTAATCCCTTGAATCCTCCTATGCACACCGCGGTTGCAAGGTTTCTGCAATATCTGGCGGTTGAACGCAACGCCTCGGCCTACACGGTCAAGAGTTACCGCGAAGACCTCATGACGTTGGCCGAGTATCTGGCCGACAGTCACGGCGGTCGTCCTCCGAAGCCCGGCGACATCACCACGCTCGATCTGCGCGGCTACGTGGCGGCGCTGACCGAATCGAACTACGCCAAAACGACGATCGCCCGGCATCTGGCCACGCTGCGCAGCTTCTTTCGGTTTGGGCAGCGCGAGGGTTGGACACAGACGAATCCGGCCAAGCCGCTGCGCAATCCGCGGAAAGGGCGGTCGCTGCCGCATTTTCTTTCGGCCGACGATCTGGGCCGGTTGTTCGACGCGCCGCCGGACGACCGGCCGATGGGGCTGCGCGATCGTGCGATTTTGGAGACGATGTATTCGGCCGGCCTGCGCGTCAGCGAGGTGGTCGGGCTCGACGACGGCGATTTGGATTTCGAGGCCGGGCTGTTGCGAGTGCGCGGCAAGGGTCGTCGCGAGCGGATGTCGCCGGTCGGCTCATTCGCGGTCCAGGCGTTGCAGCGGTGGCTGCCGGTCCGAAAACTGCATGCGAGGATCGCCAAGGGGGCGGCCGCGCCGGTGTTCGTCAACAAGTTCGGTCGCCGGTTGACCACGCGAAGCGTCGCGCGGATGTTGGAAAAATATCTGAAAGCGACGGGCCTGGACGGTCGGACGACGCCCCATTCGTTGCGGCACAGTTTCGCCACGCACCTGCTCGATCGCGGCGCGGACATACGCAGCGTGCAGGAATTGTTGGGCCACAAAAGTCTCGTGACGACACAGATCTACACGCACGTCAGCACGGCGGCGCTGCGAGAAGTCTACGAGCGGGCCCACCCGAGAGCGAAGTGAGGAAGAAGGGATTAGGGATTAGAACACGACCTTTTTGCTCTAATCCCTAATCCCTATTTTATTTCTCAGACCAGGCCTTTTCGGACGGCCCAGACTGCGGCTTGCGTGCGATCGGTGACGGCGATCTTCCGCAAGATGTTTTGGACGTGCTCTTTGACCGTTTCGACGCTGATCTCCAGCGACTTGCCGATCTCTTTGTTGCTCAGGCCCAGGGCGACGTGGCGCAGCACCTGGGTTTCACGTTGGGTCAAGGGGACGTCGTCGTCATCGACCGCTTGGCGGACCTTCATCGTGCCGGCGACTTTTTTCAGTTCGCCGCTGCGGCTGGGCGCTTCGCCGGCCGCGACCGAGGTGATCGTGGCGATCAGGTCTTCGCGCGACGAACCCTTCAGGACGTAATCGCTGGCGCCTAATGCGACGGCCCGGGCGATGTACGTCGGGTTGTCGTAGGTCGAGAGCATGATCACGCGGCAGTTGGGGGCCTTGACCCGCAATTTCTCCAGCGTGGCCAATCCGTCGCCGTCGGGCATGCGGATGTCCAGCAGGATGACGTCGGGGCTGTCCTTCATGGCAAGCCGCAATGCGTCCTTGCCGTTGGCCGCTTCGCCGATAATCTGAATGTCGGTGCCGGCCAAGAGGCTGGCTAAACCGGTGCGAATGACTTCATGATCATCGCAGATCAACAATCGAATGCTCATTGCGATCTCCCAAAAATGACGGAATAGGGGCGCCTATCCGACGACACGTGCAACTCCCACCAAAACGCTGTGTGGGGGTAAGGCTTTTCTAGTTATTCACGCAACCCCAGTCAGTTTTACGGACCTTCTGCAAAATCCACAACGGGTGCGTCTTAACTATACCATAATCTTAATCCACTATCGGGCAGGGCGAAATCCCCCGAAAATGTCAGACGCCCCCCCCTACTCAGCGAGATCGCGGCCATTTTGTTGGCCAACACGTGGGGGAAATGAAAAAGTTGACTTCCCGCACCCTGTGACGTAGATATTTGTCAACAGCAGTCGCGGATTGCCCAAAGCCCGTCGCCGACATAATCGGCATCCTCGGAACGCACGATGGGGCCGGAACAGAGAACTGAGGCTTAGGACCAGTGTCATGAAACAGCTCGGCGCTATCTTGTTGGTCGACGACGACCGCCATTTGTTAAGTTCGATGGCCGATTGGCTCCGGGAACAGGGCTACGCGGTCGACGCGGCGGCGAGTCTGTCGGAGGGAATGGCGGCGGTGGGTCGGAAGGCCTACGATCTGGCGCTGGTCGACATTCGTCTGGGCGACGGCGATGGGTTTGAACTGCTGGCGCATTGCCGGAAGAATTATCCGGACACGGCGGTCGTCATGATGACCGGCTACGGGACGGTCGAAGTGGCGATCGAGGCCATTCGATTGGGCGCGTTCGACTTTTTGACCAAACCGCTGATCGACGAGGAGTTGTTGGTGGCCATCGAGCGGGCGATGAACCAGCAGAAAATGCTGGAGGAGAACAAGTCGCTCAAGGCGCAGCTCGACTTGCGGTTCGGCATGGAAAACATTGTCGGGCACGATCACCGGATGCGCAAGATTTTCGACATGATCGACGCGGTGGCCGACACGCGCGCCACGGTGTTGATCACCGGCGAGAGCGGCACGGGCAAGTCGCTGATTGCGCGGGCCATCCACCGCCGCAGCAGCCGCCGCGATAAGCCGTTCGTGGAGGTCGCCTGCGGCGCGCTGCCCGAAACGCTGTTGGAGAGCGAACTGTTCGGCCATGCGGCCGGCGCGTTCACCGGCGCGGTCGGCGAAAAGCTCGGCAAGTTCAAGCTCGCCGATCAGGGAACGATTTTTTTAGACGAGATCAGCACGGCCAGCCCGGCGATGCAGGTCAAGCTGCTGCGAGTGTTGCAGGATTTGGAGTTCGAGCAGGTGGGCGGCACGAAGACGTTCCGCGTCGACACCCGAGTGATTCTGGCCACGAACGACGACCTGAGCCGCATGGTGGCCGAGGGCCGGTTCCGTCAGGATTTGTACTATCGGATCAACGTGATCAACATCGAGTTGCCGCCGTTGCGCGAACGCATCTCGGACATTCCGCTTCTGGCCGAGCATTTTTTGCGTCAGGTTTGCGCGGATGTGGGCAAGGAGGTTCGCGGGCTGACCGACGAGGCGAAGGCCGCGCTGGATCGCTATCGCTGGCCGGGCAACGTCCGCGAGCTGCAGAACGTCATCGAGCGTGCGGTGCTGTTGGGCCGCAGTGCGACGATCGGCGTCGACGATTTGCCGCCGGCTTTGACCGCCGCCGGCAACGTGAACGTCGAGTCGATTGCGGGCCGTTCGCTGAAAGAAGCCCTCGAATCGCCCGAGCGTCAAATCATCCGCGAAGTGCTCGAATCGAACCGCTGGAACCGCAATCTGACGGCCGAGGCCCTTGGCATCAATCGCACGACGCTTTATAAAAAGATGAAGCGTTTGGGACTCGAAGATCTCGCCACGGCCATGGGCCGGTGATGGTTATGCCTACGGTCGCCGCGGTTGCTGAATTTCTGGAACAGGTGGCCCCGTTTCGTCTGGCCGAGGATTGGGACAACGTTGGACTGCTGGTTGGACGTCGCGGCGGGCCGGTTCGCCGGCTGATGACTTGCCTGACGGTCACGCCGCCCAGCGCGGCCGAGGCGATCGAGCGTCATGCCGATCTGATCGTTTCGCACCATCCGATGCCGTTTCGGGCCGCCAGACGTTGGACCGACGACACGACGGTCGGCCGCATGCTGTTGGATCTGGCCGCGGCCGGCGTGGCGGTTTACAGCCCCCACACGGCGTTCGATTCGGCGGCCGAGGGCGTCAACGCTCGGTTGGCCGCGGGACTTGGACTGTGCGAGATCCGGCCGCTGACGCCGCATCCCGAGGGCGAAGGAACCGGCCGCGTCGGCGAGCTGTCCGAACCGATTTCGCTCGAGGCGTTGGCCGAGCGGTTGAAGCGATTTTTGGCGATCGAACGGTTGCAGTGGGTCGGCGATCCGAGCCAAACGGTGCATTGCGCGGCCGTCGGATGCGGGGCGGCCGACGAGTTGCTCGACGCGGCCGTGGCGGCGCATTGCGACGCGATGGTGTTGGGCGAGGCCCGGTTCCACACGTGTCTTGAGGCCGAAGCCGCCGGAGTCGGACTGCTGCTGCCCGGTCATTTCGCCAGCGAGCGCTTCGCCGTCGAGTGTTTGGCTGACACGCTGGCTCGGCGATTTTCTGAGATCGAGACGTGGGCGAGTCGATCGGAACGCGATCCCTTGAAGTGGAAATAAGAGAGGGGACTAGGGATCAGGGGCTAGGGACTAGATTGGAGGCAATCGTCGGACGCTTTTGGGTGCCCTAATCCCCAATCTCTCATCCCTGTTTTCTGCCATGTTGCGAACGTTGACTGCCGTGCCGGTGTACAACGAAGCGGCCCATGTGATGGGCGCGGTGGCCGGGGCGCTTTGCTATTGTCATGACGTGTTGGTCGTGGACGATGGTTCGACCGACGGCACCGCCTCGCTGCTGCACCCGCGCGACGACGTGCATCTGATCGTGCATCCAAAAAACCTCGGCTACGGGGCGGCGCTCCGCACGGCGTTCGACTTTGCCCTGCGCGGCGGCTACGATGTGCTGGTGACGATCGACTGCGACGGCCAGCATCAGCCGCAGTTGATCCCAAGTTTTGTCGAACGGTTGCAGGCGGACGAGGCGGACATCGTGTCGGGCAGCCGCTATCGGCGGCGGTTTCCGGGCGACAGCGAGCCGCCGGCCGATCGACGCCGCATCAATCAACTCGTGACGGAGCAATTGCGTCGGCGGCTGGGATTGTCGCTGACCGATGCGTTTTGCGGTTTCAAGGCGTATCGCGTGTCGTCGTTGGCGCGGCTTCGCACGACGGAGCCGGGCTATGCGATGCCGTTGGAGCTTTGGGCCCGGGCCGCGCAGTTGGGCATGCGCATCGTCGAGCTGCCGGTTCCGATGATCTACCTTGATCCGAGCCGTTCGTTCGGCGGCGCGCTGGACGAGGCGGACATGCGGCTGGCGATGTACGGTTCGGTGTTGGACGCCGCGGTGCGGGAGTCGTGGCCCACGGGGAACCGGTGGTCGGCGCCGACGGAGGATCGCGGTGTGTTGATCGATCCGCCGTTGGAGCAAGTGGCTGAGCTGGTCGCGGAAAACCGCCGCAATTTGCGGGAAAGCCGCTGCGAACTGAGCGGTCGAACGTTGACGTCGATCGCCGAGCAAGCCCGAGCTGAGCTGTTGGCCGCCGCCGTCCAATGGACCGGGGCATATCGGGCGGTTGACCTGTCGTCGATGGACCCGGACGCGCCGGTGTTTTTGAGCGGGCATCAGCCGACGATGTTTCATCCGGGCGTGTGGTTCAAAAATTACACGCTCGATCGGCTGGCGAAACGGCACGGTGCGACGGCGGTCCAGTTGGTGATCGACGGCGACGTGCCGACGGATTGGACGTTGCCGGTGATCGGCGGGACGCCGGACGATCCGCAGATTACACAGGTGGCGTTCGATCGGACCGAGCCGAGGGTGTCGTTCGAGCGGCGGAGGATCGAGGATCGCTCATTGTTTGCGACGTTTGGCGATCGGGTGATTCGGCAGATGGACGGGCTGGTGTCCGATCCGTTGATGGCTCGCTACTGGCCGCTGGCGCTGGCTCGGGCCGAACGGACCGACAACTTGGGCGCGTGTTTGGCCCAGGCGCGGCATCAGTTGGAGGCGTCGCTTTGGGACTCGCACAGCTTGGAGTCGCCGCAGAGTGCGATGTGTTCGGGCCGCGCCTTTGGGTGGTTTTTGGTTGATTTGTTGAAAAGGCTGCCGGAGTTTCGTGCGATTTACCATCAGGCGTTGCGCGAATATCGACAGGTGTATCGGGTGCGGAGTCGTTCGCATCCGGCCGCGGAGTTGGCCGCCGACGGCGATTGGATCGAAGCGCCGCTGTGGCTGACGACCGACGACGATCCACGGCGACGTCGGCTGTTCGTGCGACGCCGCGGCGCGGAGTTGGTTTTGGCCGATCGGCAATCGTTCGAAGCGTGCGTGCCGACCGACGATCGGGCGGTCGAGCGGCTTTTTGAGTTGCAGCGGGCCGGCGCGCGGATTCGCACGCGGGCCTTGTTGACGACGTTTTGGGCGCGGCTTGCCCTGGGCGATTTGTTCATCCACGGCGTCGGCGGGGCGAAGTACGATCGGATGACCGATCGGCTTTTTGAGCGATTTCTCGGGATCCAGCCGCCACGATACCTGACCGTCTCGGGCACGTGGCGGCTGCCGATCGCGTGCGAGCCGGTCGATCCGAACGCCGTGCGGACGATCCGGCGGCAGTTGCGTGAATTGACGTTTCACCCGGAGCATTTTTTGGAGGCGGTGGGCGAGTCGGTTTGTTCCGCCGCGCTCGCGGCCAAGCGGCGGTGGATCGAAACGCCGCCGACGCCGGAAAACGCCAAGCAGCGATGTTTGGCCATTCGACACCAAAACGCCAAGATGCAGCCGTACGTCGCACGGGTGCGCGAGGAGCTCGAACGCCGGCGGACTGACGCCGAGCGACATCAGCGGGCCGACCGGATTCTTCGCAGCCGGGACTATGCGTTTTGCCTGTTCCCAGAATCCAGCCTGAAGTTTTTTTGACGCTGCGAACGGGCTACTTCTTGCACAGCCCCTTGGCCACGTCGGCCACGTGATCGGCCGTAAAACCAAAATGCTTCATCAGCGTGCCGGCCGGCGCGGACAGCCCGAACCGGTCGAGGCCGATCATGACGCCTTCGGCGCCGAGATAGCGTTGCCAGCCTTGGGACACGCCCAGCTCGACGGCCACGCGGCGCGTGAGGGACGGAGGCAGCACGCTGTCGCGGTATTCGGTCGGTTGGGCGTCGAACCGCTCCCAGCACGGCATGCTGACCACGCGAGCGGCGATGCCCTCGGCGGCCAGCTTTTCCTGAGCGGCGATGCACAACGACACCTCGCTGCCGGTGGCGATCAGCAGGACGTCTGGGCGTCCGTTGGGCGCATCGAGCAACACATAGGCCCCGCGGTGCAGGCCGGCGGCCGACGCGCATTGCGTGCGGTCGAACGTCGGCAGGTTTTGCCGCGTCAGCACCAACGCGGCCGGCTGGTGTTTCAACGGCAGGATCGCCCGATACGCTTCGGCGACTTCGTTGGCGTCGGCCGGTCGAAACACCAGCAGGTTGGGAATCGCGCGGAGCGAGGCCAACTGTTCGATCGGCTGATGGGTCGGGCCGTCCTCGCCGACGCCGATCGAGTCGTGCGTGAAGATGTAAAACACCGGCAGGCCCATCAGAGCGGCCATGCGGATCGTCGGACGCATGTAGTCGGTGAAAACGAAGAACGTCGCCCCGAAAGCTTTCAGTCCGCAGACGCTCATGCCGTTGCACAGGGCGCCCATGGCATGTTCGCGGATGCCGAAGTGGAAGTTTCGGCCGGCGTACTGGTCGGCCTCGAAATCGCCGGCGCCGTCGAACCCGAGCCGCGAATTGTTCGAGGGGGCCAGGTCGGCCGATCCGCCCACGAGCCATGGGATGCGCTGGGCCGCGGCGTTGAGCACCTTGCCCGACGAGGAACGGCTCGCCATGCCTTTGGCGTCGGCCGGAAAGACCGGCAACTCGGCGTCCCAGCCTTCGGGCAACTCGTGACGCTCGATCGTGCGCAGCTCGGCGGCCAACTCGGGGAACTGGGCGTCGTATTTGGCTCGGAGCGACTCCCACTGCGTGCGGAGTTTTTGGCCCCGGGCGCCGATGCCTTGGCGGAAGTGTTCGAGGACTTGGCCGGGCACGAGGAATTTTTCGTTTTCCGGCCAGCCGTAGGCCGCCTTGGTCAGACGGATTTCCTCGTCGCCCAACGGCGCGCCGTGCGCTTCGTGGCTGTCGGCCTTGTTCGGCGCGCCGAAGCCGATCACGCTGCGCACTTTGATCAGCGTCGGGCGGTCGGAGGTTTTTTGGAACTTTTGGATGGCCTCGCGCAGCGCGGGCAGATCGTTGACGTCGGCCAGTTGGACGACGTTCCAGCCGTAGGCGACAAACCGTGCGGCGACGTCTTCGCTGAAACTCAACGAGGTGCGGCCCTCGATCGTGATTCGATTGTCGTCGTAGATCCAGCACAAGTTCGAGAGTTTCAGGTGGCCGGCCAGCGAGGCGGCCTCGCCGCTGACGCCTTCCATCATGTCGCCGTCGCCGCAAAGGGCGTAGACGTTGAAGTCGAACAGATCGAAACCCGGGCGATTGTACCGAGCGGCCAGCCACCGCGAGGCGATTGCCATGCCGACGCTGTTGGCGACGCCTTGGCCCAGCGGGCCTGTGGTGGTTTCGACGCCGCTGGTGTGGCCGTATTCGGGATGTCCGGCGCAGCGGCTGTTGAGCTGGCGGAACTGCCGCAGGGCGTCCAGCGACACGGCCGGCTCGTCGGTCGGACGACCGTCGGCGTCGAGCTGTTTCACTTCGGCCAGATGCAACACGGAATAGAGCAGTGCCGACGCATGGCCGCAGGACAGGACGAAGCGATCGCGGTTGGGCCAATTGGGCTGGGCCGGGTCGTAACGCAGCGTCTCGTTCCAGAGCACGTAAGCGGCCGGGGCCAGGGCCATGGGCGTGCCGGGATGTCCGCTGTTGGCCGCCTGCACGGCGTCCATCGAAAGGGTGCGGATGGTGTTGATCGCCAACAGTTCGATCGATTGTTCGGCCATGGGTTTTTTCTTGGAGAGGAAGATGGAAAACGTGGAAAACAAGCGTCAAAGCCCTCCAGTGTATTGGCCGAGCGGCGATTCGTCAACGCAACGGCGACGCTGGCGCGGCTGCGGACGCCGACGGAAACAAGACCGCGCCGTGAGAGTGCCCGGGGGGGGTAATTAAACCGATCGCTCGGGCTAGCTTTGAGAAATCGGCGCGAGAATCAGTCGGGTCGGTCCAGAAAGACGTTTTCGGTCAAGTGGCGATGCGCGGCAATGCCCAATTCGCTCAGCCGGCGACGCTTGCCTACCGCGTGCCAAGGATTGATGTGGGCTAGCTCGGGCATGATCTCGACCAACTGCTCCCACATGGTTTCGGCCATACGCCGGATCGAGTCTTGTTTGGCCTGGTCGCGGACGGCCAGCACGGTCTTCATCAGACGGACCAACTGGGCGCGGCGCAGGATCGGAGAGGTCGAGGCGTCGTCCCCTTCGACGAGCAACTCGGCCAATGGAACGTCCATGGCCTTCTGCCAGGCGTAGATGATGCTCAGCGGCAGATCGGCCGTTTCGGATTCTTGTCGACGGATCTCGTCGACTTCGACGTTCAGACGCCGGGCGACCGCGCGGCGTGAAAGACCTTGCATCCGACGCACCGCGGCCAACCGCTGCATGGGTTGATGCGCTGCTGCGGCGACGGGCTCGACGACGGGGTTCGACGGCAAGGACGTGTCGGCTGAAGAAGTGTCGTGGCTCTCAACGGCGTGATCGTTGGTCGCGTTCCATTGCCCGATGCTCATGGCGAACGCCTCCCCGTTTTGTTCCGAAAAACAAAAACGGCCTGAAGGAGAGGAAACCGGAAGAGGTCGACTAGGTCTCAGGACTCGGACAATGTCTCGCGCGTGGAAAACGAGTCTTGAGAAAAGCTCTAAGCGTTTTTGGACAACCAGGGCAATTCGCTCCATCCGTCGAGCGTCGCTCGCCGATTCGCCGGCCGGCCCTTGCGACGATCTCTTGCGAAAAGCCGGCAACTGCGGCCGCGTCATCCTGAAGAGACAACAAAAAACGCCGACCGCCGTCAACCGTTATATTAACCTGGCGACTCACGAATGGCAAGCAATTCCGAGAAGTTCGGATATTACGGCGATTCGGGCTATTCGTCGAACATGAAACTGCGCAACCGGCTGAGATAGTTCGGGCGACCGGGTCGACTGGGCCTCGATCGGGAGAGGTCCGTGGGCCGTTGCAGGATGCGGAAACCGCTGCCGCCGGCGTCGCGCATGACCACCACCTCGCCGCGGGAACGAGTCAGCCCGGTTCGGATCGCCGCCTCGCGGCCCAGAGCAACGCCGTGGCGAAGGAACCTGACTTGGGGGTATTGGCTAGTCAATTCTTGGGCTATTTCGCTGGTCGCGTCGGTCGAGCCGTCGTCGACAATCACCAGCTCGAACCGCTCGATCGAGTCGGCCAATAGGTCGAGCGTTTCATGGACCGAGGCGGCCAACGTCGCTTGGGCGTTCTTGACCGGCAGCAAAACAGACAGCGAGCGTTGCACAGGCGGCTCCTTCTCGAGGAAAAAATCCAGGTTGCCGCTAGTGAACTTCGGCCGTTGGTTCGGGCTCTCTACAAAGAAGCTGAAATTGGGCACCATGTGCGTTTCGTGCCCGTCGTGCCGTCGGCGCCGTTTGGATGGGAGCCGACGCCCCCTCTGGCCGCCCCGGGTCGGCCCGGTTATGCTGAAGTTTTTGGGAGTTTTGGTCTCGGGGTCGGTTTGAAACATTTGGGAGGCCCCCTCCAAAATAGGGTTTTACCAAAGAGAGCTGTGTAAAATGTCGGATTCTGACGCCACCGGTCCCGATTTCGCCCGCGGCCAAGACGGCCTGCTGCCGGCCATCGCCCAAGACGCCGCCACCGGCGAAGTGTTGATGATGGCCTATATGAACGCCGAGAGCTACGCGGAGACGCTGGCGACCGGTCGGGCGGTTTATTTCAGCCGGAGTAGGAAAAAATTGTGGCGTAAGGGCGAGGAGAGCGGCAACGTGCAGCAGGTCCGGGCCATCTATGTGGATTGCGACCGCGACACGATTCTGTTGTCGGTCGAACAGATTGGCGGGGCGGCATGTCACGAAGGTTATAAAAGTTGCTTCTTCCGTCAGGTCACGCCGGACGGGTTCAAGGTGGTCGGCCATCGGGTGTTTGATCCGGCGGTCGTCTACGGCAAAAAATAGTCCTGTTTTGTGCAAAGTACGAACATGAGCAACGTATTGAAATTGGGAATTCCGGCCGGCAGTTTGCAGGAGGCCACCGCCGAGTTGTTTCGCCGCGCGGGGTACAAGATCACCTTCAGTTCGCGCAGCTACTATCCGGCGATCGACGACGATGAGATCGAGTGTGTGTTGCTTCGCGCCCAAGAGATGTCGCGTTACGTCGAGAACGGGGCGTTGGATGCGGGACTGACCGGGCACGATTGGGTCGTCGAGAATCAGTCGGACGTGCACGAGGTGGCCGAGCTGGTGTTCTCGAAAGTGAGCCGCCGCCCGGTGCGTTGGGTGCTTTGCGTGCCCGAGAACTCGCCGGTTCAGACGGTGGCCGATTTGCAGGGCAAGCGGATCGCCACGGAGGTGGTCGGGTTGACGACGCGCTATCTGGCCCAGCATGGCGTCACGGCGAAGGTTGAGTTTAGTTGGGGCGCGACGGAAGTGAAGCCGCCGAAGTTGGCCGACGCGATCGTCGAGGTGACCGAAACGGGCAACTCGCTGCGGGCGAACCATCTACGAATCGTCGACGAGGTGTTGCAGAGCACGACGCGATTCATCGCCAATCATGCAGCCTATGCCGATCCGTGGAAGCGGCGGAAGATCGACGACCTGGTGTTGATGCTTCAGGGGGCGATGGCCGCCGAGGGCAAGGTCGGGCTGCTGATGAACGTGCCGCGCGATCGGTTGAAAAGCGTGTTGGCGCTGTTGCCGGCGTTGCAACAGCCGACCGTCTCGAATCTGTCGGACGAAGGTTGGGTGGACGTCAGCACGGTGTTGAACGAGGCGGTCGTTCGGAACATCATTCCGCGGTTGAAGGCCGCCGGCGCGAAAGGCATCGTCGAATATCCGCTGAACAAAGTGATCGACTGAATCCAAAATTTTCATTTGAAACTAAAAAATGTCGGCTGAAGGAAACCTTGCTGAAAAGCTTGCACAATGGGGGCTCGCGTTGCCGGCGGCCGCGGAGCCGAAGGGCGCGTATCGGCCGTTGACGACGGTCGGAAACCTCATCTATGCGTCGGGTCATCTGCCGATCGACGCGGCCGGAACGTTGGCCGTCGGGCGGCTTGGCGATTCGATGGACGCGGCGGCCGGATATCAGGCGGCGCGGTTGGCCGGTCTCGGTCTTTTGGCCACGTTGCGCAAAGAGTTGGGCACGCTGGATCGCGTTCGGCGGGTCGTCAAAGTTTGGGGGGCGGTCTGCTGCACGCCGGAGTTCACCCAGCAGCCGGCGGTGTTGAACGGTTGCAGCGAGCTGTTCGTCGAGGTGTTCGGCCGAGAGTCGGGCATTGCCGCTCGAAGCGCGGTCGGCGCGTCGGCGCTGCCGTTGGGCGCGGCGGTCGAAGTCGAAGCGATTTTTGAAATTGATTGATGTTTGCGTGGATCGTGAACCGGCTGAGCGACGTATTAGGCTTAGTTTTCGGCCTTCCGTGGGTCGGCCTGGGTTCATTCGCCGTGCAAAGGTCCATAACGCTCGTTCGGTTTTGACATCGTCCGCAAGTGATCCACCTCGTTGAGCGACAATAGCGAGAAACCTCCTTGAGGATCGACGGCTAGTCGCGTGATGGACCCATTTCCCAACGAGAACGGCGGCAGCGGCTGCGGCAGATGCAGCAGCGATTTCAGCGTGGCGCTGAGCCATCCGCCGTGCGTGACCACGACGGTCGTGCGATAGCCCTCGGCGGCCAACGCCCGCAACGCGTCGCCGCCGCGCTGGGCCAGTTGGCGGCGCGACTCGCCGCCGGGAATCGTGAACTCGTCGCCGCCGGCCAGCCATTGAAGAAACTCCGGCGAGCTTTCGGCCTCCAACTCCGAGCGGAGCCGGCCTTCGAACACGCCCGCGTTCAACTCCATCAGACGCGGATCGGTGCGAATCGGGAGCGAGAGTTTTGCGGCCAGGCAGCTCGCGGTTTCGAGGGCGCGACGCAGCGGGCTGGAAAAAATCGCGTCGATCGGCGCGTCGGCCAACGCGTCGGCGACGGCCTCGGCTTGCCGGCGGCCCCGTTCGGAAAGCGGCGCGTCGGACTGGCCTTGGATGCGAGATTCGGCGTTGAAAACGGTCTCGCCGTGACGGATCAAATAAAAGGTGCGAATCATGGGCGTGGGGTCGGACGGCATAAAAATCTGCCATTTAGTGTCGTCGCCGGGAGAGCTTGCGTCAAGGCGTTTTGGGCCGTGTTTTTCGGAAAGGGACGGCGATCGGTTGGGCGTCGCGGCCGTCTTCTGCGGATCTCGGCGGACATTTGTCATCGGTCCTTCGATAAGGTACACTTTTTAGGGTCTCGATCGTCCTGCCGGCTGGGCGGCGACGAGATCGTGGAAACGTTCTTTTTTGGTTCGATGAAAAATCGTTCAGCCGCCGTGCCGTGGGAGAATCGTCGATGAGCGCCCCTTGGATCACTTACCGCCCGAACTTGAAGATTTTGGACTGCACGATCCGCGACGGCGGATTGATCAACGAACATGGGTTCGACGACGAATTCGTTCGGGCGGTGTACGACGCCTGCGTGGCGGCGGGCATCGATTACATGGAGGTCGGCTACAAGGCGTCCAAAAAACTGTTTGCGCGCGACAAGTTCGGCGCGTGGAAATTTTGCGACGAGGACGATCTGCGACGCATCGTGGGCGACAACCCCACGCCGCTGAAACTGGCCGCGATGGCCGACGCGGCGAAGTCCGATTGGCGGACCGACATCTTGCCGAAGCGCGACAGCGTGTTGGACATGATTCGCGTGGCGTTTTACGCCAACCAGGTGCCCGAGGCGGTGGACATGATCCGCGACGCCGCCGACAAGGGCTACGAGGTGTCGGCCAACCTGATGGCCGCCTCGACCGTCACGGACACGGAAATGGACCAGGTGCTGGAGGTGATCGCGCAGACGCCGGCCAGCACGTTGGTCGTGGTCGACAGCTACGGCTCGATGTACGCCGAGCAGGTCGAGCGGCTGGTCAAAAAATATCTGGAGTTCGGCAAGGCCACCGGCAAGGAGGTGGGCATCCACGCGCACAACAATCAGCAGTTGGCGTTCGCCAACACGATCGAGGCGATCATTCACGGAGCCGAGCGGGCCGACGCGTCGATGGCCGGGCTGGGTCGCGGCGCCGGCAATTGTCCGATGGAGCTGTTGATCGGGTTTTTGCGCAATCCGAAGTTCCGCATTCGGCCGGTCTATCAGGTCGTCGAGGAGCGGTTGCTGCCGTTGAGCCGGACGGTCGAGTGGGGTCCGTATGCACAGTACGTCATCACGGGCCAATTGAATCAGCATCCGCGGGTGGCGATCGCCGCACGATCGGGCGAGGCTCGGGACCGGTATGCCGAGTTTTACGACAAGCTGACCGGCGAAGAGGTGTGAGCCGGCGGCTGCTTGACGTGGCCACCCGCCGTTGGTAGTATTGGAACGGAAAGGGAATTGCTATGACGGCCTCGTTACAAGAAGCCTTTCAAAAAGCCTCCTCGTTGCCGGAAGCCGTTCAAGAGCTTCTGGCTCAAGAGTTGCTTGAGGAAATCGAATGGGAATCGCGATGGGATGAAACTCTCGCGGGCTCTCAATCGTTGTTGGATCGGTTGACCGCGAAAGCGATGCGGGAATATCGAGACGGCAAGACGGAAGCGAAGGGATTCGACGAGTTGTGAAATCTCATGTGACGCGAGATTTTCGTCTTTGTTTCGCGCAGCTTCCGGATCGCATCCAAAGACTGGCGAAGTCCAACTATCGGTTGTGGACCCAGTCGCCGCATCATCCTAGTTTGGCCTTCAAACGCGTTGGCCAAAGATACCCGACCTATTCCATTCGAGTGGGGCTTGGATGGCGGGCGTTGGGATTCAAGGAGGAAGACGTCATCGTCTGGTTCTGGATCGGTCCGCATTCGGAATATGAGCGGATGATCCGAGAATTCTAAGGAACCGTGCGACGGCGCGATGGTCGGACGCGATCGCTCAGCCGTGCGTGGGGTCGGTCTGGTTTGCTTGCGGGTCCGGTTTTTTCCATTCCAGCAGCACGCGGCGCGATTTGGGCAGCTCCAACGACGTGGGGCAGAGCCGATCTGGCGAGCGATTGCCCGCCGGCAGCTGTTGCAGGAACTCGCGCGACGCGCGATCGAGCATCAACACTTCGCTTGGGGCGTCGGGATTGTTGCGCGGATGGATGACGATCGTCACATCGGCGCCCTCTTTGACGCGGCGGCGAATCTCGTCCAGGGCGGCTTGCTCTTGCGGACGCAAACCGGTCGGCGCGGCGGCGGTCGACTCGACGGGAGCCATGGCCAGCGGTTCGGACATGTTGGGCATCGACTTCGGCATCGACATGGGCGACGGCGGAACCGCAGCGACCAGCGGCGCGGCCTGCGTCGAAGGGCCGCTCGGCTTGTAGACGAACGCCAAATTGTGTTGATCCAGTTGGGCGTAGATGGAATCCAGCGCCGCGAACAAACCTTCCTTGTCGCCCGGATCGGCCGCGTTGCAGACGCCGATCACATAGCCTTCGTCGGAAAACAGTCCGCCGCCGCTCCGGCCTTCGACCGGCTGGCCGGCCACTTGGACGTTCGGCGCGCCGACGAACTTGTTCAACGAGGTGACCTGGCTGCGACGCACGCTGGGCGCTTGGCCGTTGTTGCAACCGACGCTCACGACCGACAGGCCCGGCTGAACCCGATAGCCCGGCGGTGCGATGCGCGCCGCGGCGACTGGACCGGGCGTCTGGATGAAGATCAGGCCTAGGTCGGGTTTGGCGTTGCCTTCCATGCCGTTTAAGTCGGGCACACTATAAGGGACCAACAAGCGTCCGACCACCTGTTGCGGGCCGTTGGGACCGAACAGATCGACTTCGATGCGGCCTTGGCCCTTCGAGTCGCGGAAGATGTGGCCGCAAGTGAGGATCAGGGCGTGGCCGTCGCGGGCGTCGATGATCGTGCCCGAGCCGCATGAGTGACCGTCGGGATCTTCGACGCGGATGCGGACGCTGGCGGCCAGCGCGGCGGCGTCGGTTGGCGCGGCGGTGGCGGCTGTCGGTTGTACGTTGGGCATTGGGGCGTTGAACGAAGCGGGCTGCACGGGCGTGTTGGGCGCGTTTTGCGCGATGGCCGACGCCGGAGATGCGGCAGGCGGCGCGGCTTTGCACATCCGTTCGAGCCGACTATAGGTGGTGCTGCCAATCACGCGGTCCACTTCTTGGCCGTCGACGACCATGACGAAACACGGGATCGGGCCGATGCGATATTTCGCCACGAGCGCTTGGTTTTGACTTTTCTCGACGTTGATGCGTTGGACCGGGTATCCGGCGTCGACCAGCGCCTGCACGGTCGGCTGCATGGCCCGACACGGTCCGCAGTGATCGCCGTAAAAATCCAACAGCACGGTCTGTCCGGCGCCCGAGAACATCAGGGCGGCCAGGGCCACTTGCATGGAGACCATTGGATCCCTCCAATTTGTGGGCGGCGAAATCCATTTCGCCCGTCGAGACAGGAAGCAACGCTGTTCGGGAATTCCCGAAGAGGGGGCATTGTCGCCACTTAGGCCATTCGGCACAAGCGCAAATTTCGTGGTTTTTGCGATTCTTGACGAGATCCGCGTACGTTTGGCCCGAAAAATGATTGAAGGTGCCACCGTCGGAGGGTACGATAAATGGTACCCATGGTTCAAAGGGGATCGTGCCCATGACGCAGACGCGACAGTTCATCTCGATGCGTGACGCCCAGTGGCCGTTTTTCGTGGGCGTCGATCTTGGCGGAACCGGGGCGAAAATCGGCGTGATCGACAACCTGGGCCGCCCGCTTTCTTGGCTCTCGATTCCGACTGACGCCGCCAAGGGGCCCGAGGCCGCCTCGCAGCGAATCGGTCAGGCGGTGCTGAAGGCCATCGCCGATGCCGATCTACAGCCGGCGGCCATCGCTCGGGTCGGGCTAGGCTCGGCCGGCATTTTGGACACGGCGTCGGGCATCTTGGTGAAGCCGGTCAACCTGAAAGGTTGGGAGATGTTTCCCCTTCGTGAATGGGTGTCCGCCCATTGCGGGCTGCCCGTCACGCTGGTCAACGATGCGAACGCCGCCGCGTATGGCGAGTTTTGGATTGGCTCGGGCCGAGATTTTCGCAGCATGGTGTTTCTCACCTTGGGCACGGGCATCGGCTGCGGCATTATCGTGGACGACACGGTGATCGAGGGTGTCAACGGGCACGGCGCGGAATGCGGCCACATCGTGATCGACTATGCCGACAACGCCCGAATGTGCGGCTGCGGACAGCGGGGACATTTGGAGGCATACGCCAGTGCAACGGCGGTGATTCGTCGGATGCGCGAGGCATTGGAGTCGGAGCGGCCCAGCTCGATGCGTCGACGGATCGCCGACGGAGCGCCGTTGACGCCAAAACTGTTGGCCGAGGAGGCGGAAGCCGGCGACGCGATGTCATTGGAATTGATCGCCGAGACGGCGCGATTTCTGGCGGTGGGCATCGTCAATCTGATGCACACGATCGACCCGAGCGGCGTGTTGTTGGGCGGGGCCATGACGTTCGGCGGGCACGACACGACTTTGGGCCTTCGCTTTTTGGGCTGGGTCAAGCAGGAGGTCAACCGTCGGGCGTTTCCGATGTTGGCCGCGCGGACCGTGATCGATTTCGCCACGTTGGGCGGCGACGCCGGCTACATTGGCGCGGCGGGCATGGCTCGGCTCGAACACGGCAAAATGTCCCGCGTGATCTGAACGCGTGAACGGTCGGCGTCACGGAGCGGCGTAGGGAAACGACAGGACCATGGCGGTCAATAGCAACGAGGCGGTTTCGACCCGGAGAATTCGCGGTCCCAGGTCGATCGTGTGCCAGCCGGCCAACACGGCCATGGAAACCTCTTGAGCGGTTAGGCCGCCTTCGGGCCCAATGGCCAGCAGCACGCGATCGGGCCGTTGGTCGGGCAGCGGCAGATGCGGGCCGCGATGGAAACCCTCGGGTTGGGCCAGCAGCCGGCAAGGCGCGTCGGCGGTCGCTTCGATCAGTTCGGACCAATCGCAAGGTTGCTCGACGGACATGAGCCGGTTGCGACCGCATTGTTTTGAGGCCTCGACGACCGCGCGCTTGAGCCGCACGATCGCCTGCTCGACCGGCTGGGCCACGCCGCGTTGGGTCCGAAGCGGCACGACGCGCGTCACGCCCAGCTCGACCGCTTTTTCGACGAGCCATCGTTGGCGATCGCCTTTGGGCAGCGCCACGGCCAACGTGACGTCCATCGGCAATTCGCGGTCGATCGGGCGGCGCGGGCCGGCCAACAGTTCGACCTCGCTGCGCCCGACGCGCTCGACGGTGGCCTGGAACTCGGCGCCCGAGCCGTCGAACAGCACGACCTCCATGCCCGGTGTGGCCCGCATCACGTGGATTAGATGATGGGCCTCGGGGCCGGTCAGCATCACGCGACCGGGCGAAACAGATTCGTCGACGAAATAGCGGTCGGCCATGAATGGGGACAGGGGGTTAGGGACGGGGGATGGAAGGTTTCAGTGTAGCGATTGCAATCGTGCGGCGACAGGGACGGATGGGGGGGATTTTTTGGAGGGGGCGTCATGTAGTCTGAGGACTGAAAAACGCCTGGCTTCAAGTTTTCTGTCCGATTGTACCGACAAGAACGGATATACGGGAAATACCGGTCGGAGAGGCGTTATGTACCAAGAGCACTGGGGTATTGCGGATTCACCTTTTGCGGGGGTGGTCGATCCAAAGTTCTTTTACCAGAGTCCGACGCACGACGAAGCGTTGGCTCGATTGCATTTTTTGGTCGAGCAACAGCGGCGGCTCGGCGTGCTGGTCGGTCCGTCGGGTAGCGGCAAGTCGCTGCTGCTAGAGGTGTTTTGCGAGCAAATGCGGCGCAAAGGTTTCGAGACGGCGACGTTGAGCCTGCTGGGCGTCGAACCGGCGGAGTTGCTCTGGCGATTGGCGTCCGATTGGCGCGTGGCGCTCCAACCGACCCGATCGTTGACGGCGTTGTGGCGTTCGGTGGACGATCGACTGAGCGAATGTCGTTATCAGCGGCTCGGCGCGGTGGCGCTGTTGGACGATGTGGATCAAGCTGAGCCGGACGTGATGCGTCAGGTGATGCGGTTGGTCCGATTCGATCCGTCGCCCGACGTGCGGCTGACTGTGGTTTTGGCCGGTCGCAACGAAGGCGTTGCGCGGTTGGATTCTTGGTTGCTCGATCGGGTGGATTTGCGGATCGAGTTGGAGCCGTGGGATTCGGCCGAGTTGAAAAAATACCTGGCGACGTCGTTGGCCAAGGCGGGCCGCAAATCGCCGGTGTTCGCCGAGTCGGGGGTTGCTCGATTGCACGAACTTTCCCATGGGATTCCGCGTCGCGCGGCGCAACTGGCCGATCTGGCGTTGGTGGCCGGCGCGGGACAAGAGCTCAAACGCATCGACGCCGACGTGGTCGAAGAGGTGTTTCAGGAATTGAGCGCCGGTCGCTGATCGCGACTAATTTCATTGAACTTAATAGCGTCCGCGGTAGTTCTTGACTTCGCGCTGTGACGTTCGCGGGGCGGCGCCGGACGGGCCGTTGGCCATCGGCGTCGAGGGGCCTTTGCACTCGACGAACACCAGCAAGTCGGCGCGGGCCGGCGTGGAGCCGATCGGCAGCGGCAGACCCGGCACCAGCGGCGATCCACCGTCGACGGGCATCGGCAACGCGACCATGCCCATGCCGACCAGCAGGACCTGGTCGATCGGCCATCGAAAACGTTCGCAAAAACGGTAGTGCGTGAATTGGGGCGCGTCGACCTTCGTGCGTTGATGCGGCGAATCGCGCGTCGGCACGTCCATCAACACGGGAATCATTTTTTCGATCTGGTCGACGTCGCATCGGATCACCGCGTCGATCATCCGCCGATCGATCGAGAGCAGCGGGCTGAAGTCCAGGTTGAATCCTTCGTCCACTTGACCTTGCGACGGTTCGTAGCCCAGCGGGCCGTTGGGCCGCAGCAGGACGTCGCGCGTGTACGGCCGGCCGCGCATCATCGAAATCAGCGTCGATTGGCCGTTGTTGACCATCAGATACGGCGAGCTGTGTTCGCGGTAGTCGCTGCGGCGTCGCAACTGACCGCTCAGCACGGCGGCGTCCTCTTTGGCCAACACCCAGGCGCTGGCGCCGGGCGTTTGCACCGGCACGGATTTCAGCAGCCCGTGGGCCGACGATCGCCAATTGGGACTGTCGAGCGTCACGACGCGCATCGAGAACGTGTAGGTGGCTGCCTCGCTGCTGACGAAGCGGTCGACCAGGTCGGCCACCGTGTTTTGCATTTTCGGGGTGTGATAGACGCGCAGCGTGCGAGGGCTGGCGCTCAAAATGCTCAGCGGCTCGCCGTGCCACGCTTCGTAGCCGGTTTCACGCAGGATCCAATCGACGATTGCTTGCTCGGGCCGCTTGGTCGTGGTGACGCGGGTCGTGTAGGCGCTGATGTCGTATTCGCGCCAGATTTGGCCGGCGTCGTTGGGCAACGCGGCGCTGCCGTCGCGGAATCGGGCGGGCGAGGCCGTTTTGGGCGCGATCGGCTCCAACGCGGAAGCCTGTCGCACGGCGTCCTTTTCTTGCGATACACCGCTCGATGTGCGCCACGCGGCGATCCGTTCGTCCGTCGTCATCGCGTTTTGAGCGCAAAGTGTCCCGACGGTCCACAACAGGACCATGGCGGTCCAACCGAATTGCCGCAACATAGCCAGCCTCCTTGCCGACGTTGTCGCCCAACAACAGAAATCCAGGGGCGGAGTATACGGAGACGCGCGAGTTTCGGCAAGAGCGATGTAAGTAACCAGATTGAGGGGGTATGTCTGCGAAAATTACGGCCGGACGTGACCGGCGGGCGGCTCAGGCGTACAGTTGTTATGTGGTGGGCTGCCAATAGGTTGTGGGGGCACACAGGCCGCCGACGCGATGGCCTGACAGTCAAGGAGCCGAACCATGCCGGTCCGAAAACTGAAAGAGTATCTCGACGGCCAACAGGTCAAGTATGTGACGATCAACCATTCGCCAGCCTACACGGCGCAAGAGGTGGCGGCGGCGGCCCACGTGCGAGGCCGCGAGCTGGCTAAAACGGTCATGGTCACGCTGGACGGCCGACTGGCGATGGCCGTGCTGCCCGCCTCGCGCAAAATCAGTTTCGATTTCCTGGCCGAGGCGTCGTGCGCGCAAAAGGTCCAGCTTGCCAGCGAGCAGGCGTTTCGGGACATGTTCCCCGGCTGCGAGGTGGGGGCGATGCCGCCGTTCGGCAATCTGTTCGACATGGAGGTCTATGTGTCGACGCTGCTGACGGCCGACGAGGAGATCGTCTTCAGCGCCGGCTCGCACACCGAGCTGATCCGGCTCACGTTCAAGGATTTCGAGCGGCTCGTGCACCCAAAGATCGCGCGGCTGGCGTTCGGAGAGTGAAAACCATCTCGCGGCGGACGTTCGGGTTGGC
>JAJFVC010000021.1 GCA_021372005.1 Planctomycetaceae bacterium
AATCGCCGTTGCCGACGCCGATCTGTCCAAAGTGCTGGAGACGATCGGCCGAACCGCCCGAACCGGACAGGTCGGCGACGGAAAGATTTTCGTCTCCGAACTGGAAAACATCGTTCGCATTCGCACCGGCGAGGCCGGCGAGCAAGCCGTATGATGGCGTCCGCAAAGTTTGGATTCTTGATCGATATGGACGGCGTGATCTACCGGGGAAGCCACCTGATTCCGGGGGCGGACCGTTTCATCGCCCGGTTGCAAGAACTCGATCTGCCGTTCGTCTTCTTGACCAACAACAGCCAACGGACGTGCCGCGACGTGGCCGCGCGATTGGCGCGGTTGGGCATCCACGCCGAGGAACGGCACATTTTCACCTGTGCGATGGCGACCGCCCGGTTTCTCGCGGCCCAAAAGCCGCACGGCACGGCGTTCGTCATCGGCGAGGGCGGCCTGTTGCAGGCCTTGCACGCCAACGGCTATACGATCGTCGACCAGAACCCCGATTACGTCGTGGTCGGCGAGGGCCGGGCGATTTCCTTCGAGATGTTCGAGCGGGCGACTACGATGGTTTTCGGCGGCGCCAAGTTGGTCGCCACGAATCTCGATTGCAACTGTCCCACCCCGAGCGGAATACGTCCCGGCTGCGGCGCGGTAGTCTCGATGCTCGAAAGCGCCGTTGGGCGCCGCGCGTTTTCCGTCGGCAAACCGAGCCCCTTGATGATGCGGGCCGCGCGAAAACAGCTCGGACTGGACGCCGCGCACACCATCATGATCGGCGACACCATGGAAACCGACATCCTCGGCGGCGTGCAGATGGGCTATTCCACCGTGTTGGTCCTGTCGGGCGGCACCGCCATCAAAGATCTCGAACAGTTCGCCTACCGGCCGGACCTGGTCGTCGAATCGCTCGGACACGTCGATCCCGAAAAAATCATCGACGCCTGCCAGGCCATTCGCACCGACGCCACGATCGCGGAACGACTGCCTGAATTGGTCGAAGTGTGACCGATCGGCCGCGACGCCTCGCGGATCACTTTTCCATCGGCGACAGGACGGCCTGCAAAAAACGGCCGCCGCTCTCATACCAGCCGCCCTTGGTGAAGCGGCACCAGGTCAGGTCGATCAAAAAAGCGACCCAGTGCCCACGGCCGCACTCCAACGATGCGATCATGCGACGATGCGGCAACGGGGCCTGATGGTAGAATCCAAAACCGTGTTCCGAAAGATGCTTGCCCACCACGACCACCGTGTCGCCTTCGGGCGTCACGCCGTCGGGGCCGACCGGGGTCAGGTGGATTAAGTGTGGAAACGGATAGCGGCTGTCGCGCCGCCGTTCGACCAGGTCGTTGCGAGGGTAGAGGGTCGTCAGCAGGCCCCACACCTGGGCGCGCACCTCGTCGTCGCAGCCTTCCTGCGGCATCCCGAGCAAATCCAACTGCGGTAAAAGCATTTTCACGATGTCTCCTCACGCCAACCCGGCAACGTCTGCGCGATTTTGGATGTGCATTTCATCGAGCCGATTGCGTGAATCGCAGCGACAAGAAAAGCCCGATTCGCTTCGCCCCGAGGCCCCGATTGGGCCAACAAAACCCTAGGTCACGCTCGGGCGGTTGTCAAATCCCCGGCGTCCGAGGGCTCAAAATTCCGCATTGCCCGGCGCACGGGGAAAGGGGATCACGTCGCGGATGTTCTGCATGCCTGTGATAAACAGCAGGATCCGCTCCAATCCGAGTCCGAAGCCTGCGTGCGGCACGGTGCCATAACGCCGCAGATCGAGATACCACCAGTAGCTTTCGGGATTCAACCCTTGCTCCTTCATCCGCGACTCCAACACGTCGAGCCGCTCCTCGCGCTGGCTGCCGCCGATGATCTCGCCTACCTTCGGAACCAGCACGTCCATCGCGCGGACCGTGCGGCCGTCGTCGTTGACGCGCATGTAGAACGGCTTGATCGACCGCGGATAGTCGTACAAGATGACCGGGCGGCGAAAATGCTTTTCGGTCAGATAACGCTCGTGCTCGGCCTGTAAATCGCAGCCCCAGGCCGTCGGAAACTCAAAGGCTTGGCCCGACGTTTCGAGAATTGCGACCGCCTCGGTGTACGACACTCGCAAAAACTCGCTCTGCAAAATGTGCTCCAACGTCTCGATCACCGTCGGGTCGATCCGCTGGTTGAAAAATTGCATATCCTCCGGGCATTGTTCGAGCACGTCGCGGAAAATCCGCTTCAACAGCCCTTCGGCCAACTCCATGTCGCCCCAGAGATCGCAAAAGGCCATCTCGGGCTCGATCATCCAGAACTCGGCCAAGTGGCGCGGCGTATTGCTGTGCTCCGCGCGGAAGGTCGGCCCGAACGTGTACGTCTTGCCCAACGAACAGGCGAATGTCTCGGCCTCCAACTGGCCGCTGACGGTCAAAAACGCCGGGCGACCAAAAAACTCTTCCGTCGCGCCGTTCGCCGCCTTCACGGTCTCTTTGACCTGAAACATTGCGCCGGCGCCCTCGCAATCGCTCGCGGTGATCAGTGGCGTGTGGACGTACAAAAACCCCCGCTCTTGAAAAAACCGATGGATTGCGTTGCAAACGCAATTGCGCACTCGGGCGACCGCGCCGAACGTGTTGGTCCGCGGCCGCAGATGGGCGATCGTTCGCAAAAACTCGAACGAATGGCCTTTTTTCTGCAACGGATAGGTTTCCGCATCGGCCATGCCGTGCACGACGACCGCCGTCGCGTGGACCTCCGTGGCCTGCCCTTTGCCGGGCGACGCCTCGACCGCGCCGGCGACCGTGACGCTCGCGCCGGGGCCGAGCCGTTTGAGCTCCGATTCGTAGTTGGCCAACCCGCGATCGGCGATCACCTGAACGTTGCCGAAGCACGAGCCGTCGTTGATTTCCAGAAAACTGAAACCGGCCTTCGAGTCGCGGCGCGTGCGAACCCACCCGTGCACGACGACCTCGCGGCCGACCGTTTCAGCCCGACGCGCTTCGGCCACTGAAACGGTCGGAAGATTGGAAAACGAGGAAGGAGCGTTGGACATGGGTGCTCAATCAAAACAAAAAAAGTACGACGGACCGACGACGCGATCGCCATTGTAACGGACCGTCCTGAACCGTCCAAGAGCGCCGCCGGCGATGTTCGGCCCTAAAAAACGCGGCGATCGGCTCAGCGTTCTCGCGGCACGAGACACGCCCCGTAAAAAATAAACAGATAGCCGAACAACTCGAGTCCTTCCTGAATGACCGCCTTGTACTGGCTCTTATACGCCTCGCCCAACAGATGGTTCCAAAGCAAGTGGCCGCTTCCGAAAACCCGACTGAAGACGATCGCGATCAGCAGGCCGATCGAAATGTAAATGCAAGATCGCCGATTCATGAAATCGGCCGCCGACTGCAGCGCCGCCTGACGATGCGTCAACGCCGGGACGGCGCAGACGACCGCCGTGACCGCGACCGGGATGATCCAAAATGCGTGATGGATCGGATCGAACAGGAAGTCCACCTCACGGAGAAACATGCACGCAAGAAAACCGCCGGCCAAAATGAAAAACGCCCGATCTTGCGGCCGTCGCCAAGCCTCGATCCAGAACAACAGCGCCGAGAAAAACAACAGCGTCTCCTGGGTGATTTCCGTCGCCGAGCATTCCGGCACGCCATGCCCGATCCACACGGCGTCGACATACACGATCAACGGCGCTGCGACGGTCAACAGGGCCAAAAACAAAAAATCTGCGATCGCTACCCCCAGTTTCTTGATGTGATCGTCCATGATTCCGTCATGCCGGTGGTCTCCGGCCGCCTTAGTCCCGTGTTTCGAGTTTCGCCGGCCGGCAACGCACCGACCTTTTTTTTGCGCGAATCGAAAATCCGTGAACCGTCGCGTCGATCAACGTCTCGCCGAACCGCCGCACCTCGTCGTCCGCGGCGTTTTCGGTCAACAATTCAAACATCTCGGACAGGCCGCCGAGATACATCCGGGCCGCATGCGAGGCGTCGTGCGGACGAAACTCGCCCGACTCCACGCCCTGTTCAAAAATCGCCGCGACGACTCGCAGCAACCGCGGCCGGACGTTTTTGCGCAGCTCGTCGCCGCATTCCGCGGCGGCCAGCAGTCGGATGACCGCCCGCCGCTGAACGGCCCGATCCAACGCCGTCCGAAAAATCGATTTCAACTTGCGTAGGGCGGACGTCCGTTCGCCGGCGATGGCCTCGATCGCGTCCAAAAACGGCTCCACTAGCCGATCGTGCAGAAACCGCAGCAACTCGTCTTTGCTGTTGAAATAGGTGTAAAGGCTTCCGGCCGTAAGCCCCACGCCGGTCGCCACGCGATCCATCGTCAGCCCCCGTGTGCCGTAACGTTCTACGACGGAGCCGGCCGCCTCGAAAATCGCGTCCCGCATCATCGCCGTCACACACGCTTTGCGTGTTTCGCTCAATCGCATTCCAAAACCTCCCGTCGACAGAATGTGCGGGAGAATATCAAATGGCCGTTTAGAATACAAGAGCACTTGTTGAATGCCACAAAACCTGCCGAAAACGTCTCCAATCGATTGTTTGCCAAAAAGAGTCCAAGAAGATATATTGGGAATTGATCCGTCGCCCCCTCTCGTGCAGCGACCTCTTCGGCCTTTTATGACCAAGACACCCACCAACGACGATTCGTTGCGTTTCGTCTGTCCGCAATGCCAGACCTGGCTGAAGACGTCGCGCAGCGCGGCCGGTTCGCGCCATCATTGTCCTTGTTGCCATTTGGCCATCGAGGTGCCGTGCGAGCCTTCGACATCGGACCGCCGCGACGAATACGCGTTGCATCCGGAGGGGACCGGCCCGTCCGTCGTCCAACAGGCGACCTACATTCCGGTGATCTGCCACCTCTGCCACACGCGCATGTACGCCACGACGGATCAGGTCGGAACAACGATGACCTGCCCCGATTGCGGTGCGACGACCCTCGTCCCGCCCTCGCCGTTTCGGCCGCCGAAGATCGACGTGATGGCCGGCGCGGACGACGACGGCTATCGACTTTGCGATGCAGCTCTGCCGCCATCGCCGACGCCACCACCGCCGACGCCGGAGGAACAGACTCCCGTTTCCCGCAAAAAGAAAAAAAAGGTCTCACGCCGCAAGCCGTTGCCGGAGCATCCGTTTTTGTCCGGAACGTTTTCTTTTCCGTTCTCCTCAGGCACGTTGGGCGTCGTGATCGCTCTGCTTGGCTGGGAAGCCGTCGTCCAATGGTTGTTGGTGATCAATTTTCAATTCCGTCAAAGCCAAGACCCCCGCGCCCTGTTTGCCGCCGCCATGTTCGGCGGCATCGCCGGAATCCTAGGTCTGGGCTTGCTGACGTACGCCTCGGCCTGTGCGCTGGCCATTGTGCGCGACACGGCCAACAGCGCCGATCAGATCCAAGAGTGGCCCGGTCTTTCGTTCCTCGAATGGCTGTTCGCCGGGCTTTATTTGGTCGGCAGTTTTGTGATGAGCCTGTTGCCGGGCTGCGCTGTGACCGGGCTGCTGCACAAGGCCAGTCCGCTTGCGACGCTGGCCTTGCCTGTCAGCGCGTTCGTGATGTTCCCCTTGTTGCTGATGTCGACGCTGGAAAACGGCACGCCGTTCGGACTGATCTCGCTGCCGGTCTATCGAACGTTGTGGACGTCGCGGAAGGGATGGATGGCGTTCTATGGATTGACCGCCATGTTGATTCTCGACGCCGTCGCCCTGACAATCGTGGCCTACTGGATTCATCCGTTGGCGGCCACAGTGGTCGCCGCTTTGGTGCAAGTAATCGGTTGGTTTATTTATTTCCGGCTGTTGGGTCGACTCGGCTGGTATTGCGCCGACCGCTCTTTTCGCGCCGCCGAAGCCGCGGAAAACGCGGAAGAAGAGGACGACGAAGACGACGCTTGACGCCGCGCGCCTCAGTGCGCCGCCTTGGTCCGCTGCATCAACTCGAACTGTCGAAACCATACGTTGTTGGTCCGCATGGGCGTCGCCGCGGCCGACGATTGCGGCGATTCCACTGCCGGTTTCATGCCGCCATAAATTGAATAGGCCGCGTCCTGCTTTTCCGGTCGCTGCTCGCACGGCATCGACTCCGCCTCTCCGGCGGACGCCGTTTGCGGCAGGCCAACCGTCAGGTTGCGATCGAACTCGACGGTGAAACCGTATTCCACGAATCGGGCTTTTTCGGCCGTCGCGCCGGCCGGCACGGTCAAGTCCCATCGCAAAATGTTCTTCGGCCGCTCGGTCCGCACATAGAGCGGCTCGACGCTCAATGGGTCTTTCGTCTCGCCCAACTTGATGCGGACTTCCGCCGTCCGATCGCTGTACGGAATCCGATCGAACAGGCGAACCGGAACCGCCTCGGTTTTGAAGTTTTCCAAAATCAGTCGATACTTGAAGCTCAACTCGCGGTTGCCGCCCTGGACCAATTCGTTGCGATCGACCAACTCGCGCCGCGTCCGCAACTGCGGATCGGCGCCCAATCCGACCACAAACGTCTGGCCCCGGGCGACCGTCGGGATCTCGCCGCGTCCGACGAATCGGCCGTCCAAATACACCGTGATCGGACCGGCCAGCAGATCGTCGTCGCCCTGGTTTTTCAGGGCCGCCTCGCGATACACGTAGCTGCCCAGCACCGGCGTGGCGACATGATAGAACTCGCTCGGAAAGCTAGTCTGCATGATCCGCACCGTCTGCGGATCGCGGCGGCTCGGCAGGCTCACGGCATGGGCGAGCGGATAGCTGAGGCTCGGCCCTTCCGTGTCCGTCGCAACCGATAATTTCTTGCCGGCGACCATCTCCAACGCCTGAAGATCGTTGGCCGCCGCGTTCAATTCCCACCCCAAATTAAGCCGCCTGCTGAAGTCCACAACGGTTCGTCCCTGCTGGGCCATCTCCGCCTTGCGGTTTTGGATCGTCCTGGCTTGTTCGAGCCATTGAAATGCGTCGTTTGGGCTTCTATCTCCGGCGGGAGTCAGCAAAATCGGCAACGGCGCCAAGCCCGGCCCTGATGCGCTCAAGGCCGGCGTGGCGGTCGACAACACCAGCCGGACGCCGTCCCAGTCCTCGCCGGTGATCTGCGTGATGACGGCGTTGCATTCGACGGCCACACGACTGCGGTCCTTGCCGGCCCGGATCGTGTAGCTCGGCGACCATGAGCAGGCGTTGACCAGATAGCTCAGCCGAAATGTCTCTTTGGCGTCGTTCGGTTTTTCGACAAAGACCAGCGCTTCGCGGACGGCGTTTCGCGCGCCGGCGGTCAGCTCGGTTCGTTTGCGCTGCAACAGCTGCATTTGCTTGCTATTCTCTTTGACCGCGTGGTCCACCTCGCCGATGCGTTTGGCCAGCGACTCTCGCGTTTGGAATGAAAGTTGAAGGAGTTTTTCCATCGCCGCCGCGTCGAGCACGCCGTGGGCCAGGTCGGTTTTCATTGTCGGCTGGACGAATTGGTCCATCGCGTCGAGATAGTTGTTTTCGCGTTGAATGACCTGCCGGTCTCGCTCCAGCGCCTGCCTTTGCTCACCGAGCCGTCCCATGGCCTCGTCCAGCTTGCGGACCTCCTCGCGTGGCTCCTCGCCCAGCGGACGGCATCGGAACCGCACCGCTCGAATGGCGGCGCCGTCGCGGCTTTCGGCAAAAAGGCTTTCCGGAACGATTTGCTCGGGCAGCGGGCCGACGACCACCTCGCTTCCCCCGGCAGCGCCTTCCAATGGAACGACGCGCGTCACCAAAGCCTGTCCCCGATAGAACGTCACCTCCTCGATCCGGCCCAAAACGCCCGTCGATCGACTGTCGGCCACCGTCCCGGCACTCCACCCGGCAACGCAAAGACTGACCGCAACAAGGGTTGCAAAGCGACGCATGGCACGTTCTCCTTCCAGCATGGTAGAATAGAATACAATGTGGTCTCCAAGACCCCACGCTTCCCAGTTCGACGCCAACCGATCGAAATTAGTTCCATTTCCTCGAAAAAAATGCATCGCGACCAACTGCAATCACTCGCGCAACGTCTGCTGGCCAGTCAATTGTCGCCGGAGGCGTTCGTCGACCAACTGACGCACGCCGAAACCGCCGACGTCGGCGCGGCGCAGATCGATTTGGACCGCGGCCGCCGGTGCGGGTTTTCCGAAGTGATTTTCGCCGAGGGCAAAACCGTCGAGACGATGGCGAACATTTTCAACGCCCTTCTGCGTCATCGGTCCGACGTGTTGGCCACGCGGATGTCGCCCGAGGAGGCCGCCGAGCTGTCATCGCAATTTCCCGCAGGACGCTACAATGCCGTCGCACGAACGTTTTCCATTCGATGCGAAGGACATGAAGAACCGGAGGCCGCCGAACGGGGCCGAGTCGTGATCGTCTCGGCCGGCACGAGCGACCTGCCCGTAGCCGAAGAGGCCCGCGAAACCGCACTGTGGACCGGGGCCGACGTGGAGTTGATCCAAGACGTCGGCGTGGCCGGCCCGCACCGGCTCCGAGCCAACCTGCCGCGGCTCCGCACGGCCGACGCGATCGTTGTGGTCGCCGGCATGGAGGGCGCGCTGCCGAGCGTCGTCGGCGGACACGTCGCCTGTCCGGTGATCGCCGTGCCCACGAGCGTCGGCTACGGCGCCAGTTTTGGCGGCGTCGCGGCGCTGCTGGGCATGCTCAACAGTTGCGCCTCGAACGTCACGGTGGTCAACATCGACGCCGGTTTTAAGGGCGGATACGTCGCCGGATTGATCGCCAAGAATGTGGCCGCGGCGAGAACGCAATCCAAAACGTGAACCGGGGGGAGAGAAAACCATGGATGCCACCGAAACCTCGCTGCCCAAATTGCCGCCTCGACAGACCGACGCCCATAAAGGCGACTTCGGATTGGCGTTGATCGTCGGCGGGTCGCGCGGCATGGCCGGCGCGGTGGCGCTGGCTGGCATGGCGGCCCTGCGCGGCGGTGCAGGCCTCGTCCGACTGGCCGTGCCCGAGCTGCTTTTGGACACCGTCGCCGCGTTCGAGCCATCGTACATGACGATCCCGTTGCGGGCCGACGCGGCGGGCCGCATCTGCGCCGGTCCGTTGGACCGCATCGCCGACCTGGCCGAAAAAGCCCACTACCAGGCCGATCATCTGCTGCGCAGCGCCATGGACAGCATCGTGGAATGGGCCGCCCAAGCGACGGCCGTGGCGTGCGGGCCCGGCCTGGGCCGCTCGAAGGGGCTCGACGAGATGGTCGTGCGGCTGTATCGAGAGATCCCCCAGCCGATGATTTTTGACGCCGACGCCTTGAACGCGCTGGCCACCGATCCGTCGTCGCTCGCGCACCCCGGCGGCCCCCGCATCTTGACCCCGCACCCCGGCGAGTTCGCCCGACTGGTCGGCAAAAAATTGGAGCTCGACGCCCGAAACGCCGCCGCGGTCCAGTTGGCCGCCCGGTGCAAAATCGTCGTCGTGCTGAAAGGGCACCGCACGCTGGTGACCGACGGACAACGACACGCGTTCAACACGACCGGCAATCCGGGCATGGCCACCGGCGGCTCCGGCGACGTGCTGACCGGATTGATCACGGCGTTGGTCTGCCAAAAAATGGAACCGTTCGACGCCGCGCGGCTGGGCGTTTATCTGCACGGACTGGCCGGCGATCTGGCCTCGCAGCAGATGGGCCAGGTGTCGCTGATCGCCAGCGACCTGATCCGATATCTGCCCAAAACGTTTCAGGTTTTTCAAGCCGCGCAGGCCGCCGCGGCCCACGCAACTTGATCGCCAATCGTTGTGGCCGATTCACCGCAGCGTCTGAAGCACCCGCTCGACGCCGTCGATCAGCTCGTCGACTTCCTGCCGCTCGGGCTCGCGGTGTTTGCTGTGTCCGCAGAGGTTGCGGACGTCGGCCAAACGTTGGATCTGCCGCCACGCTGGGACGTCCAACACACCGGCCTTTTTCAAATGGTCGTTGAAGTCGTTGAGCGTCGGTTCGGACTTCCGCACCACGAGGCCGTGTGCGGCGACGACTTGCAACAAATGCCGCTCCAACAGCACGCCCGCCACGGTGCCGGCGGCCCGCAAAAACCCGTGCGAGGCCAACTCGCGGCAGGCGTCCAACTCGGAATCGAACAGGTCGGCGCGGACCAAGGCTCGCAACTCGAACAGGCTGCTCTCCCACCGGGCCTCGGCCGACTGCAAAATCTCCAACTGCGTTTTCAACCGCATCGAAACGGCCAGAAGGTCGTTGAACGCGACACGGTTGGTTTTCGGATCGAACGGGGCCCGGCGGCCGGTGAGCCAATCTTGAATGCCAAACGCCGCGGCATCCGACCTATGACGACGCCCCTCGCCGAGATAGAGCCGCTCGAACTCGTCGGCCCGAGCGGGAATCAATTGCCCGATCGCAGCCCGCGCCTCAGTGTACCAACGCTGATAGTTTCGCTCAAAACTGCCGCGGATTTCCGGCTCGACGTCCGAGGCGTCGCGCAACGACAGATCGATCAACATCCGCTCGCCCTGGCGGACAAGTCGTTGCAGATCGGCTCGAAATCGTTCCAAAGAAGCGGGCATCCACGCGCCCCGATGCGACAAGTTTTTCTCGCCCCGACCGCAACGATCCGCTCGCTGACGACGTTTTACTCTTTCGCCTTCTTAAGATATTTTTCCAGCAGCGCGGGGACTTGCTCGGGAGTCACTTCGCCGTGCACCTGGTCGTCGATCATCACAACCGGCGCCAGGCCGCAGGTGCCGAGGCATCGCGTGCCTTCGAGCGTGAAGACGCCGTCCTTGCTGGTCTCGCCCCAAGTGATGCCCAACTCGTCGATGATTCGCTGCGCGACACGGTCGGCGCCCTTCACGTAGCAAGCCGTGCCCAGGCAGACGTTGATCATAAACTTGCCGCGCGGCTTCAGGCGGAAGAAATGGTAGAAGCTGGCCACGCCGGCCACCTTCGACGCCGGCACTTGCATCAGTTGGGCCACGGCGTCCAAATGAGCGTCGCCCAGATAGCCGAACTTTCCCTGCACCTCGTGCAGCACGGCGATCAGTTGGCTTTCCGGATGCGGCTCCTTGCGGCACTGTTCGATCATCGCCACGATCGAATCGCCAAGCACCAGCTTGGCGGCGGCTTCTACTTGTTCCCAATTGTCGGTACAGGTGGTCATTATCGAATGCCTCGCGGCTCTCTGGCGTGATAGTGCGTGTGCAACAATTCGTGGGCGAGTTCGGTGCCCGGCCCGCCCAAATACGAACTGTACACCTCTTCGATGGCCGGGTTTTCGTAGGATTTGCGGAGTTTTTTCTTGCTGTCGATCGAATACAGCGCCGACGCCCGGCGACGAAGCAACTCAGGATCGAGCACGTTGACGCCCGGAGGCGGATAGGGTTGGCCGCCGCCGCCGACGCATCCGCCGGGGCACGCCATCACTTCGATCACGTGGAACGACTCGCCCGCCTTCACTTTGTCCAGCAGAATCTTCGCATTGGTCAGACCGTTGGCCACGCCCACATGGATGTTGTGGTCGCCGATGGCTACGTAAGTCTCACGCAGACCCTCGACCGCCCGGACTTCGGTGAAGTCGAGCCGATCGGCGGGCCGCCCGGTGATCAATTCGCTGGCCGCGCGAAGCGTCGCCTCCATCACGCCGCCGGTGCAGCCGAAAATGTCGCCCGCGCCGCTGGCCAATCCCAACGGGGCGTCGAACTCGCCGGGCGGCAATGATTTGAAGTCGATCCCGTAGCACTTGATCATCCAAATCAGTTCCCGCGTGGTCAGCACCGCGTCGGTATAGGGCGTGCCGTCGGCCATCCGGTGTTCGGGCCGATCGGCCTCGAACTTCTTGGCGACGCACGGCATCACGGCCACGACAAAAATCTTCTTGGGATCGAGGCCCGTCTTCTCGGCGTAATAGGTTTTGACCAACGCCGACATCATGCTCATTGGCGAGCGGCACGATGAGGCGTGCGGGATCAGTTCGGGATAGAACTTTTCTAGAAAACTAATCCAGCCCGGCGAGCAAGAGGTGATCATCGGCAGCGGCCCCTCTTTCAATCGCGTGAGGAACTCGTGCGCTTCCTCGATGATCGTCAGGTCGGCGGCGAAATCGGTGTCAAAAACCCGATCGAACCCGAGCCGCCGCAAGGCCGTGACCATTTGCGCCGTGGCCGGCGTGCCGGGCGGCAGCCCAAATCCTTCGCCGATGGCCGCGCGGATCGACGGAGCCGTCTGCACCACCACGTGCATCTCCGGATCGGCCAGCGCCGCCCAGACCGGACCGGCGCCTCGCTTTTCGATGAATGCCGCCGTCGGGCAGACGTTGATGCACTGGCCGCATTGGATGCACACCGATTCGTCCATGTTGGCCAGATGGGCCGGCCCGACCACCGTGTGAAATCCGCGTCCGTGCTGGCTCAAATTATTGACGCCCTGGATCTCGGCGCACACCCGCACGCAACGGCCGCACAACACGCACTTCTCGCTGTCGCGGACCACCGAGTGGCTCGACAACTCGATCGGAAACCGCTTGCGTTTTCCCTCGAAATGCCGAGCCCGAACGCCCATCGAATAGGCCAGGTTTTGCAGCTCGCAATCGCCGTCGCGGTCGCAAGTTTGGCAGTCCTTCGGATGGTTGTCCAGCAGCAATTCGACGATGTCGCGCCGGGCTTGGCGGATGGCCGGCGAGTTGGTCTGCACCTCCATGCCTTCCCAGACTTGGGTGCTGCATGCGGTCATGTAAAAGCCCATGCCCTTGACATCCACGACGCACACGCGGCACGAACCGGCCAAACTCAGATCGGGATGGTAGCAGAGCCTGGGAATATGGATCCCAAGCTGCTCGGCCGCCTCCATGATGGTCGTGCCCTCGCCGACCGTGATCGGCACGTCGTCGATTTTCAGCGAGATCTTTTTCTTATGTTTTTCCATCGCCGGCTTTCTTGTCGCTTCGTATCCATTCCACTGTCTTTGTATATATAATGATGTCGCGTGTAGGTGTGTCGGATGCGTGTGTATTTTTATCGGGTATTTATTGTGCTCACTTGTGCACGCCCGTTCACGGGCGTTGTCCGCCGCAGGCGGTATTAGCCCCGTGCTTTAGCACGGGGGAGATGGCTACAAACAACATCGTTTGTCGCGCCCGTTCACGGGCGTCCTGGTCGCACTCCGACTCAGCAAATCGCTTCCCTCTCCGATCATAACCTCTTGACCGCGCCGAACTTGCACACTTCAAAACACTTTCCGCACTTAATGCAACGCGACTGGTCGATCACGTGCGGCTCCTTGCGGACGCCCGAGATGCACGAGACCGGGCAGTTTCGCGCGCAGACCGTGCAACCGACGCATTTTTCGGGGTCGATCTCGTAACGGATCAACGCCTTGCACTTGTGGGCCGGGCAGCGACGCTCGGTCACGTGAGCCACGTATTCACCGCGGAAATGCTCCAGTGTGCTCAACACCGGATTGGCCGCCGCACGGCCCAACCCGCACAACGAAGTCCGCTTCATCAGCATCCCAAGCCGCTTCAGCTTGTCGAGGTCGTCCAGCGTGCCGCCGCCGGTCGTGATGCGTTCGAGGATTTCGAGCATGCGGGTCGTGCCCTCGCGGCAGGGCGTGCACTTGCCGCACGATTCGTCCTGCGAGAAGGTCATGAAAAACTTGGCGATGTCGACCATGCAGTCATCCTCGTCGAGAATGATCATGCCGCCGCTGCCCATGATCGAGCCGGCCTTGGCCAGGCTGTCGAAATCGACGGCCAGATCGACCCACTTGGCGGGAATGCAGCCGCCGGCCGGTCCGCCCGTTTGAATGGCCTTCAGCTGCTTGCCGCCGGCCGGTCCGCCGCCGATGTCAAAGACGACCGTTTGCAACGTGGTGCCCATCGGCACTTCGACCAGCCCGGTGTGATGGATCTTGCCGGCCAGGGCGAACACTTTGGTGCCGCCGCTTTTTTCGGTGCCGATCCGGGCGAACCAATCGGCGCCGTAGTTGATCACCGCCGAAACGTTGGCGAATGTTTCAACGTTATTGATCACCGTCGGCTTGCCCCAGAGTCCGTGTTCGGTCGGATACGGCGGTCGAACGCGCGGTTGGCCGCGCTCGCCCTCGATCGAATGGATCAGGGCCGTCTCCTCGCCGCACACGAACGCGCCGGCGCCCAAGCGGATCTGCAAATCGAAATCAAAACCGGAGCCCAAAATGTTTTTGCCCAACAGGCCCCACTGGTGACACTGCTCGATGGCCCGCTCGATGCGACGGATGGCCATCGGATATTCGGCCCGGACGTAGAAAAATCCCTGATGGGCGCCGATGGCAAAGCCGCCGATGATCATGCCCTCGACGACGTTCAGCGGATCGCTTTCCAACATGCTGCGGTCCATGAACGCACCGGGGTCGCCCTCATCGGCGTTGCAGATCAGATAGTGGACCGGATCGGCGGCCGCGGCGCCCATTTTCCATTTCTGGCCGGTCAAAAACCCTCCGCCGCCACGACCGCGCAGCTTCGACTTCGTGATTTCCGAGATAACCCATTGCGGGTCGCCCTTGTCGAGCACTTTGGCCAGCGCCTGAAACCCGCGATAGCAGAAGTATTCCTCGATGCTGTCCGGGTCGATCACGCCGTTGTGACGCAGGGCCACGCGGCTTTGGCGATTGAAAAACGCCACATCGCCGTAGAGCTCCAAAAACTTGCGGCCGACCGTCTTGCCGGGCACCTTCAACCGCTCGACCGGACGGCCGCCCTGCAAATGCTCGCGGACGATCTCGTACAAGTCTTTTTCGTCCTTGACGCGATACAAGATTTTGTCGGGCCGGACCAACAGGTGCGAGTATTGGCCCGATTCGGCCGTGTTGCACGCGCCGAAACAACTGGCCCGCGTGACCGACACGCGATCGGACGACAGCCCCGCGGCGCGAAGTTTTTCGGACAGCAACTGCTCGAACGGTTTGTCGCCCTTCCAGCCGCATCGGACGCTGCCGCAGACAAGCAACTCGTAGGCCGCCAGTTTTTCGACCGGGCCGTCCAACACGTGGTCCAACACCGGACGGCCTTGCTGGATATGCTGGGTGAAGATTTCATGGACCAACGCCCGATCGACCCGCTCATATTTGACCGGCATTTGACCGGGCACCATCACGCCGACGATCGGCTCGCGGCTGCAACGGCCCGTGCACCCGGTCTGATGCAACACGATGTCGGTCCGACCGGAAGCGGCGATGTGCTTGCGAAATTCGTCGGCGACCTGATCGCTGCCGGCGGCCTGCTCGCAGGTGGCCGATCCAACCTGGATGCGAATCGGATTGCCGGCTTCCCGTTGACGAAGCGATTGCTCGGCTCTCTTAACCAATACGTCGAGTTGCTGAAAGACTTTGCTGGCCACGGACGCCCCCAAACAATGGAATGCGACAAAATGCCACAGGTGCCTGGAAAGATACTGATTTCAACATAAACCGGGTCGGCTGTAAAGTGGTACTCAACGCCATCCGTCCGCCGTCGCACGGCGTCGCCAACCGAGCGCGCCGACGACCCTTGTGGTTTTGCGGCAAAAATATTTTTGTTGTATTTTTTTAGAACCCCTCGTGATTACTGGGATTCCCCACTTGCAAGATACCGACGATCGTCAGCACGATGCCCGCCAGCAGCCAAAAGTTCGGCGGTTCTCGAAAAATCAGCATTCCGGCCACAGCGGCCATGGCCACTTGCGAGGCGTTGACCAAATTGGCCCGAACCACGGTGATGTGCTGCAATCCGCGGATGAACGAGAGAAATCCGATCAGATTAAGTCCACCCGCCCCGAGCATCAGCCACGCCTGCTCGCTTGGCGTGTCCAGGATGCCGGCAATGCCTAGGCGCGACAAACACAGCGGACCCAACGCCAGCGCACCGGTGAACGGGATCCAGAACCCAATGGCCACCGGCGCGATCGCCCGCTGAACCGAACGTCGCACGGCGATGGCCAAGAGGCCCGAGCTGGTCCCGGACACCCCAGCGGCCAAGACCGCCAAAAGAAGCGTCCCGGCACCGGCCGATGCGATCGCTTTGCCGGCCGTTTCGGCGCCTTGGCCCAACAGCGTCAACGCGATGACCAACACGAGCATCGCCGCCATGGACCGTTGCGACACCCGTTCGTCGAGCCAGAGCCGTCCCAAAATCGCCCCACAAACAATGACCGCCCCAAAATAGACCGGGATCGTCACCGACAGGCCCACCACGCCAAAGGCCCATTGGGAGCACATGTTGCCGACCAGTTGGAGCTGAAACCCGGCGGCCAGCAGTTCCCAAAATCCTCGGCCCGAAGGCAGCCCCTTTTGACCGCGAACCGCCATGCGCAACACCCAAGGCGCAAGCATCAGCGCCGTGATGGCCTCGCGATTAAACACCGCCCAAACCACGTCGCATCGCAGGACGGACAGTTCCCGCATGCAGATGTTCGACAGCGTGTAGGCCAGGGCCGAAACCAGGCAATACATCGCGCCGCCAACGACGGACGGTTTGTGGGGAGATTCGAGCAACGGAAAACGGGGGTTAAAGGTCCGATCGGGATGGGTGGCCGCCGAGTTGGTGAGTGTATCCGACGTTTCCCCCCCTCGTCAAATCCGTCCGCGATCGGTAAGATCAGCCGTCGTTGTGGGGGAGCGTCTCGGCGGTCTTTTTATTCCTCTTGCCGTGAACAACGGCTCGGGATATACTGCTCATACGTTCAGTACCCCATGATTGATCGGTTCTATCGTTTCACCCCTTCACTCTAAAAATTTTACGCTCATGGCCAAAAAAACCGCATCCGCTGCAAAAGGCACCGCTCGCAAAGACGGCGGTTCGATGTTGGACGCCAATCCGACGCTGAGAAACACGCTGGCCCAGATCGAAAAGGAGTTCGGCGAGGGGGCGATCATGCCGCTGGGCATCGGTACGGCCACGCCGATTCGCGGCATTCCGACGGGCAGTCTTTCGCTGGATCTCGCCTTGGGCGGCCAGGGCGTCCCGTGCGGCCGGGTGATCGAGGTGTTTGGGCCCGAGTCGAGCGGCAAGACCACGTTGGCCCTGCACGTGGTGGCCAGCGCGCAACACAACGGCGGCATCGCGGCGTTCATCGATGCGGAGCACGCCTTGGACCCGTCGTGGGCCAAAAAACTCGGCGTCGAGTTGGAGACGCTTCTAGTCAGTCAGCCCAGTTGCGGCGAAGAGGCCATGCACATCACCGAGATGCTGATCAAGAGCAACGCGGTCGACGTGATCGTGGTCGACTCCGTAGCCGCCTTGGTGCCGAGAAAGGAACTGGAGGGCGAGATCGGCGATTCGCACGTCGGCCTGCAAGCCCGATTGATGAGCCAGTCGTTGCGTAAACTGACCGGTGTGATCGCGAAGTCAAAGACGTGCGTGATCTTCATCAACCAGATCCGCGAGAAGATCGGCGTGATGTTCGGGAATCCTGAAACCACGCCGGGCGGCCGCGCGTTGAAGTTCTATTCGTCGTGCCGGATCGACGTCCGCCGAATCAACCAAATCAAGGAGGGCGACGAGGTGGTCGGCCAGCGGGTGCGGGCCAAGGTGGTCAAAAACAAAGTGGCCCCGCCGTTCCGCGTGGCCGAGTTCGACATGATGCACAACCACGGCATCAGCTACGAGGCCGACGTGCTGGATCTGGCGATGGTCCACAAGCTGGTCACCCGCACCGGCGCCTGGTTCCGTTATGGCGACATACAGTTGGGGCAAGGCCGCGAGAAGACCCGCGATTTCCTCAAGGAAAATCCCAAGCTGGTGGAAGAACTGAAGGATAAAATTCTCGCCGCAGGCACGGGGGCCGAGTTGGTCGCGGCCGACGAATCCGCTCCGAACGACGACGCGGATTAGCCCAATCCCAATAGCCGTTCGAGCAACCATTCAAACGACTGAAATTGCCGGAAAATTAAGGTTTTTGCGAGGACCGTCCCCGCCGCCTCGTTCTACAGGTATTGGAAAAGGCTATACTTGAGAGACGTTGGGCAATCGGAGATCCTCGTGATGGCGAACGGCGAAAAAACAGCCAAAATCGCATCCCCGATACGGCTGCGGCGGTATCTTTGGTTTCTGGCGGTCTTCTGGACCGTCGCCATCGGGCTGGTGTTGACCTGGGAGCTTTGGGATGAGCGCAATCACGCGTTTGAGCTGGCCCGAAGCGAGGCCTCGGGCATTTGGAAAAAGGAATATTCGGTCTATCGCTGGGCGATCGACAAGGGGCTGATCTACGTACCTGTCGAAGGCTCAACCCGCCCCGACCCCCATTTGGCTGCGATGCCCGACCGCGACGTTACGACCCCGTCCGGACGGCGTTTGACGCTGCTAAGCCCGCCGACGATCATGCGTCAGCTTTTCGCATTGAACCACGGGCCGATGGACATCTTGAGCCACATCACCGGCCTGACGCCCAATCGCTCTGAAAACGTTCCGGACGCATGGGAACGGCAAGCCCTCAAATCGTTCGCCGCCGGACAGCCCGAGGTCTGCGACCAGGCGACGATCAACGGTCGGTCCTACCTGCGGCTCATGCGACCGCTTCGCACCGAAGCGTCTTGCCTGACTTGCCATTACTACGAGGCAGGCCACAAGGTGGGCGACCTGCACGGAGGACTGAGCGTCTCGATGCCGATGGCGTCGGTCTGGAGCACGCAAGGCGAGAACATCTTGCGACGCGTGGCCGGTTACGGCGGGATGTGGCTGTTGGGGCTGGCGGGCCTCGTGTTGCTGTCGCGCAATCTGACCCATCAAATCCAACGCCGTGGCGAGGCGGAGCAAAAACTCCAAGAAGCCCACGATCTGCTCGAACAACGCGTGGCCGCCCGAACCGCCGAGTTGGCCGAATCCAACGGGCGGCTAGCTAACGAGGTCGCCGAACGGGTTAAGACCGAGCGGTGGCTGCTGGAAAGCGAGCAGCGATTCCGCGGTTATTTCGAGCAGGGACTGGTCGGCATGGCGATCCTCAGCCCGTCGCAGGATTGGGTCGAGGTCAATTTGCGATTCTGCCAGATGCTTGGGTATTCCGAAGAGGAATTGCTGCTGATCGACTGGCGGAACCTGACGCATCCGGACGATCGCGCCACGGTCGAGTCTCAGTTGCAGCGCGTGTTGCAAGGCGAACGCCGGGGGTTCATTTTGGACGTCTGTTTGGTGCGCAAGGACGGACGAACTTTCCCGGCCGGCGTCTCGGTCCAACGCCAGCAGACGGCCGATGGCTCGCTCGACAGTCTGCTGGTCCTCGTTCAAAACATGCCTCCGCAGAAGGCGGAGTGACGCCTCCGGACGGAAGCCTCCCAAAAATGCCACGATCGGGTGTGGCCGCTTGAAACCTGCCGGACTTTTCACCATACTGGGCGGTTTCCGTTTCCGACTGTTGTCTTTTGATATTGAGCTCCAAAATGCCTCACGACGAACAAGTCCAAGTCCACTGGCATGAACATGCCGTGTCGCGTCAAGATCGTGAACAACTTAACGGCCATGCGGGCTGCGTGGTTTGGCTGACCGGGCTAAGCGCCTGCGGCAAGAGCACGATCGCCAATCTGTTGGACCACAAGCTGCACTCCATAGGCGTCCGCAGCTTCGTGCTCGACGGCGACAACATCCGCCACGGGCTGAACGCCGGGCCAGGCATGCTCAAGGAGCAACACGGCGAAGAGTTCGCCAAACGATTCGGTTTAGGCTTCTCGGCCCAAGACCGCGAAGAGAACATTCGGCGGATCGGCACGGTCGCCAAGCTGTTTTGCGACGCCGGCCTGATCGCCATCACCGCGTTCATTAGCCCGTACCGCGTCGATCGGGACCGGGTGCGAGCGATGCTGGGCCCGAATGATTTCATCGAGGTGTTCGTCGACGCGCCGATCGAGGTCTGCGAGGCCCGCGATCCGAAAGGTTTGTACCAAAAAGCCCGCTCCGGACAACTCAAAGGATTCACCGGCATCGACGATCCCTATGAGCCACCCTTGAAGCCCGAATTGGTCCTGGACGCCGCCGGCCTGTCGGCTGCGGAGTTGGCCGACCAGCTCTTGGCGTATTTGAAAAAGGCCGGCAAGATCGCCAAGTGACGGCGGTTGCGTGGACGCGTTTCGGACACCGTCGAAAATCGCATGCGTTTTTGCGCGAGTGGGGGTTGACGAACCGCGTCGTCCGGATCTACATTATCGAACGCTGCCGCCGTCCCCAGTCGATCGGCGTTTCGGACCGAAACGGGGGGCGATCTTTCTCGCTGTGGATTCGTCGCGGTGGGCGGGATCGGCCTTCGGTTTGAGCCGCATCCAAGGGTCACGCGGCCGCTCGGGCGCTTTGGTTCTTCTCACACGGCAGGCACCGAGTTTGAAATGGGAGGGGGGCAATGGCCACAACCGTCTTGGCGGGAGTGCAGCCGCGAGCGCAAGCAGCCTTGTGCAACAGCCCGTTCTACGAGTTGCGGGAATTGCTGGTCGAGCAACGCAACGATGCACTGCAGCTTTCCGGGTGCGTTTCGAGCTTTTATCACAAACAGTTGGCCCAGGAGGTCGTTCGCTCCGTCTGCAAGGACGCGACCGTGGTCAATTCGATTCGCGTCGCGTGCGAGGATGAGACTTGACGCGCATGGAAGAGATCGCGGCCGTCCCGCGTTTCTATCCGTTATATCCCGGCGGGAGTCATGACGCTCCCGAACCCAACAACCCGTGGTCGCCAGCGCAGGAACACTCGCCTCCGACGACCATCGAGGAGATCGCCATGGAAGACCCAATCCTTCGCTTCGGTTCGCAGCCGTCCTTGGCCGACGTGCTGCCGGAAACCCTTGAAGAGGCCGAACAATTGGCCGCCTCGATCGAACAGGCCGTCCAACGCGAGACCGATCGCGGAATCGCCGATCTGATCGTCGAAGTGAACGCCGAGGGCATCTTGTTGCGCGGACGTTGCACCACTTATTACACCAAGCAACTAGCCCAACACGCCGCCATGAGCGTGCGCGGCGGCGATCGTCTGGTCAACGGCATCGAAGTGTTTTGACGTTCCTCTTCAAAGGGTTTCGCGTCGCGCCGCTTTAGCGTCCGCAACGCATCGAGCCACGTCGCCGTTGGCCAGCGCCCGCTCGAATTCCGCCCAATCGGCGTACACAGCGTGACTCAGAAACTTGACCGCCCAGTTGTGGCCGAGCGGACTGATGGTCAGCACCGTCGCCCCGTGACGATACGCCTCCCACATTTCGATGGCCGTCCCCATCGACGCCTCGGGCACGAACGCCACCAGCACGTCCACTTGGCCGCACATCCGGTTGTGCCGCAAAAACACCTCCCGCCCTGTCGCGTGATCGTAACCCAGCGAACCGGTGTGCCTGGCCCGGGGATCGTAAATCTCGGCATCGGGAAAATACGACGCGATCAGTTGCGCAATCCGCGACCGATAGTCCTGATCGTGAACGCGTTTTTCCGCATGAGACCCCTGCATGATGCCAGCCAGAAAAAATTTCATCTTTTTGCCCTCGCCCAAAATTCACTTCATCGCCCTCGGTGTTTCCTGGCGTCCCGCAACGGCCAAGCGACGAATACCCCAAAAGGATAAACGCTTTGCGGCGACCGGCAAGTCCCACTCTACGCAGAACGTCGAATTCGATCATCACGCGATCCAACCCTGACCGTGGAAATCGGGATTGGATCGCCGAGACGCTTACGCCTATAATACCACATCGCTCGACCTCCTTGTTCGGAGCGATGGCGGTCACTCCCCAACAACAATCTCATAGAAAGTCCCCAATATCATGTCCTGGAATCGACTTTTCGCCCGTCGCCCCACGAGCGTTCTGAGTTGGCTCGTCGTCTTTCTGTTTCTCGTCGGCCAAACGCTGGCGGGTCCGGGCGGCGGTGGCGGCGGCGGACGTAGCGGAGGCGGACGTAGCGGAGGCGGAGGCTTCGGTGGCGGCGGTGGCGGACGTAGTAGTGGCGGTGGCAGCGGATTCAGCGGTGGACGAGGTGGCAGCGGCGGCGGATTCAGCGGCGGCAGCCGATCGTCCGGCGGCCCCTCCGGGTTCAGCGGCTCGCCAAACCATGGACCGTCGCAAGGTCACGGACAGCCCAAAGGACGCCCCGGCGGTCACCCTTACGCCGGCGGACCGCATCATCCCGGCGGACCGCATCACCCCGGCGGACCGGGTTTCCATCATCCGCCCTACGGTTGGTATCACGGGGACTGGCACGACCACTGGGCGCATCCGTGGGGCTGGGGGCCGGTCGGCTGGTTTTCCGTCGGGGTCGTCACCGGCGCGCTGGTTTGGGACGCTCCGTGGTATTGGGGCTACTGGCCCTATTACAATCCATACTGTGTAGAAGTGGTCGTCGTCGACGGCGTGGCGATCGATTATTCGCGTCCGATCGTCGTCGCTCCGACCACGACGACCGCGGCGGCCACCGGTGCAACCACGTTGCCCAATGTCTCGGACGATGAACCATCGCCCTTGCTCGAAGCGGCCCGAACCGCGTTCAGCGGCGGCGATTATCCCACGGCGATGAAGCTGGCCAATCAGGCGATCGCCGCCAAGCCGAACGACCGGACGGCCCACGAATTCCGCTCGTTGGTCCTGTTCGCCACGGCGCAATACAAGGCGGCGGCCGCGGCGGCCTACGCCGTGCTGGCGGCCGGTCCCGGCTGGGATTGGGCGACGATGTCCGGACTCTATTCCGATCCCGAGCTGTACACCACGCAGCTCCGCGCGCTGGAACAATATCGGAACGCGCATCCCACGCGGCCCGAAATCCGCTTCTTGCTGGCCTATCATTACATGATCTGCGAGCATCCCGAGGCGGCCGCCATCGAACTGAAGGAAGTCGTCCGCTTGAACCCGAAGGATCAATTGGCGTCCCAACTGTTGGCAGGTCTCTCGCACGACAAGTCGGAGACCGTCGCCGCACCGGAGGCCGAGTCGCCGCCCGCCGAATCGGCGTCGACCCAACCGGTCGAGGCGGCCAAACTGATCGGCACGTGGACGGCGTCCCGATCCGACGGTTCGTCATTTCTGTTCACCCTCAGTGGCGCGGACTACTCTTGGAAATACACCCAAAACGGAAAAACCCAGGAGTTCCACGGTGCGTACACGCTGGCCGACAATCTCTTGATCCTCAAACAGAACGGCAACCCGGTGTTGATCGGCCAGATCACCCCGCGCGGCGACCAGCAGTTCCTGTTCAAGCTGACCGGCAACAACCCGAACGATCCGGGCCTGACGTTCCGCAAGAAGTGACCCGCGTCAATTGGACGACGTTTTCCAGGGCAAGGTCCGATCGTCGCGTGCGCCGCGGGCCGTCGGCGTGGCGGTGTGCGTCCAGCGGGCCACTAACCGCCGTAATTGCCAGGCCATGCGGCGACTGAACCGCAGGTAAGCCTTCAGTTCCACTTGGACCGGCACGTCCCAATGCTCTCGGCCGATTCCTATGGGCTGGTCGACGATCGGTTTGGGATGGTTCATGGCAATCTCCGCTTCTACACACACTCTATCTATATACGCAAGACAACCACCCGCGGATCAGGTTCAAAGACAACCCACCCCACCAGGGGTTCCAAAACGCAAACTCACCGAACCTTCCATTCAATGGGGTATTAAACCATCCGTTTGTGGGGACATCAAAAAATCCGGGCAGCCGCCTTGTGACCGCGATGCGATTCTGATAGCCTAATATGTTTGCCTGACAGATAGTGAGAAGGAATGATGAAGGACAAAATCCATCCGAAGTACGTCGTCACGAAAGTCACGTGCGGTTGCGGCAATACGTTCCTGACGCGCAGCACGCAGCCCGAGCTGAAGATCGATATTTGCAATGCTTGCCATCCGTTTTACACGGGCAAGCTGAAATATGTCGACACGGCGGGCCGCATCGAGAAGTTCCAGAAGAAGTTCGCCGGCACTGGTTACGCGAGCCTCAACCGCGGCAAGAAGGCGGCCAAGCCCGCCGCTGAGACCACCGAGGCTTGAAAAACAGAGCGGGGGCCGGGCCGCCGACGTCAGGAACCGCGGACCGCCGCGTCGCCCTTGGTGTTTTGACGTTGGAATCCTGAGCTCCGCCCCCTCTTCACGTTTCCCATGCCCAATCCGCTCGACGACAAACTCAGCCGTTTCGAGGAACTGGAACGACAGCTCGTCGATCCCGAGGTGCTGGCCAATCCTGCACGGTTGACCGCCGTGGCGCGTGAACACGGCTCGTTGGCCAAGCTGGCCACGAAGTATCGCCGCTTCAGGGAGTTGAACGCCCAGATCCGCGACGCCGTCGAAATGGCCGGCGGCACGGACCCCGACCTGCGCGAGTTGGCCGAGGCGGAGTTGCCCGAGTTGAAGGCCGAGCGCGAGCGCTATTGGAACGAACTGCTCGATCTGACCATCGGCGGCGACGACGCCAACCGGATGCGCTGCGTGTTGGAGATCCGCGCCGGCACCGGCGGCGAAGAGGCGGCCCTGTTCGCCCGCGACCTCTATCAGATGTACAAGCACTACGCCGAGGACCAAGGCTGGAAGGTCGAGGTGCTCGATCTTTCGCCGACCGAGTTGGGCGGGTTCAAGGAAATCATTTTGGGCGTCGAGGGCGAAGGCGCGTTTCGGAAGCTGCAATTCGAGAGCGGCGGCCACCGCGTTCAGCGCGTTCCCGAGACCGAAGCGAAGGGCCGCATCCACACGTCCGCCGCCACGGTGGCCGTGATGGCCGAGCCTGAGGACGTCGAAGTCGATCTGAAGGCCGAGGACTACCGTAAAGATATTTTCCACGCCAGCGGTCCCGGCGGCCAGCACGTCAACAAGACGGCGTCGGCCATTCGCCTGACGCACTACGAAACCGGCATCGTCGTATCGTGTCAGGACGAAAAGAGCCAACACAAAAATCTAGCCAAGGCCCTGCGCGTGCTGAAGACCCGGCTGTACGAGGCCCGACGCGAGGAAGAGCACAAGAAACGATCCGACGAGCGCAAGAGCAAAATCGGCTCGGGCGACCGCAGCCAGCGCATTCGTACGTACAATTTTCCCGAAAACCGCCTGACCGACCACCGCATTAATTTGACGCTCTACAAGCTCGACAGCATTATCGCCGGCAATCTGTCGCCGGTCGTCGACGCCTTGATGGAGTACGAGCGGCAGGAGCAACGCGCGGCGTTCGGGACGATTGACTGAGTGGTTCGCGGTCGAGGAGACTTCACCGTCCGCGACGTTTTTCCACCTTCATCGGAAATCGCATCCGCCATGTCCACCGCCGAGCCTTGGACCGTCGGCCGTCTGTTGCAGTGGACGACGGATTATCTGAAAAGCCACGGCGCGGACAGCCCGCGATTGGACGCCGAGGTGCTTTTGGCCCACGCCTTGGGCTGCCAGCGGATCGAGCTGTACACGACCTTCGACCAAACGCCCGACGACCCGCAGCGCACGGCGTTCCGCGAACTGGTCCGACAGCGGGCCGAGGGCAAGCCGGTGGCCTATCTGGTCGGCCGCAAGGAGTTTTATTCGCTCTCGTTCCATGTCACGCCCGACGTGCTCATCCCGCGTCCCGAAACCGAATTGCTGGTGGTCGCGGCGCTCGACTTTTTCAAGCAAGCGGCGACCGACGCCGTTCAAGTCGCGGACCTCGGCACGGGCAGCGGCGCGATTGCCGTTTGTCTGGCGAAACATTGGCCTTCGTGCCTCGTGACGGCCGTCGACCTCAGCGGGCCCGCGCTGGCCATCGCCCGACAAAACGCCGAGCAACATGGCGTGGCCGATCGAATCGAGCTGATCGAAAGCGATCTGTTCGCGGCCGTGCCCGCCGATCGACGGTTCGATCTGGTCGTAAGCAATCCGCCGTACATCACCACGGCCGAGATGGATCGGTTGGCGGTCGATGTCCGTCGGTTCGAGCCTCGGCAGGCGTTGGAGGCCGGCCCGCGCGGCACCGAGGTGATCGAGCGGCTAATCGTCCAATCGGCCGAACGTCTGCGGCCCGGCGGCCGGCTGCTCGTAGAAATCAACCCGACCCTCCACGAGACGGTCCGTGCGTTGCTGGAGTCGGACGCCCGATGGACTCTGGATCCGACCCTCGAAGATCTCGCCCGCCGCCCACGCATAATCCAAGCGGCACGCAGGGCCTAGGAAAGAGGAAACAGGGGAGAAAAACAACCCGCCACCTGCGTTTTTTCTGCGGGGCGGCAATTTTCTGTCATGGCGACGACTCAATTCCGAATCATCGGCGGCAAGCCGCTGCACGGGCAGGTCCGTTGCGAGGGCGCGAAAAACGCCGCGCTGCCGATCATGGCCGCCGCGCTGCTCGCCTCGGAACCGGTGCATCTGCAAAACGTCCCGCAGTTGACCGACATCGCCACCCAATCGAAACTGCTCCGCCGGCTCGGATTGGCCGTTTCCATCGAGCGAACGTGTGAAAAGCCGTTGGAAATGACGCTCGAAACAATGGACGCCCAACCGGTGGTCGCGCCCGAGTCGTGCGTTCGCCAGATGCGTGCGAGCTTCTGCGTCCTGGGACCGCTGCTGGCTCGACGTCGCAAGGCCGTCGTCCCGCTGCCCGGCGGATGTCGCATCGGCGACCGTCCGGTCGATCTGCATTGGAAAGGGCTGGCCGCCTTGGGCGCGGACCTCCGACTGGAACACGGCTGCGTGGTGGCCGAGGCGCGGCGACTGACCGGCGCGACCATCGAGTTGTCCGGTCCCCGCGGCCCAAGCGTCACCGGCACGGCGAACGTCATGAGCGCGGCCGTGCTGGCCCGCGGCGTCACGATCCTCCGCGACGCGGCGTTGGAACCGGAAATTGTCGACTTGGGTTGTTTCTTGACCGCGTTGGGCGCGAAGATCGAGGGCCTTGGAACGTCAACTCTGCGCATTGAAGGCGTCGAACAACTCGGGGGCGCCCGACACCGGCTGATTCCCGATCGGATCGAAGCGGCCACGCTGCTCCTGGCCGCCGCCATCACCCGCGGCTCGGCCACCGTGCTCGATGTGCGACCCGATCACCTGCAAACCGTACTCGAAAAACTTCGAGCCGCCGGCGCTGCGGTGGACGTCGGCGCCGATCGCGTGTCAATCGCCGCGACCGGACCCGTGCAGCCTGCGAGCGTCATCGCCGAACCGTTCCCCGGCCTGCCAACCGACGTGCAAGCCCAATGGACGGCCCTGATGTCGCTGGCCGACGGAACTTGCACGGTGCAGGACCTGGTTTTCAGCGGTCGGTTTTCGCACGTCGCCGAGTTGAACCGATTGGGTGCGTGCATCGCCTGCCGCGACGACATTGCCACGATCAACGGCGTCCCGCGACTCGAAGGCACTTCGGTTGCCGCATCCGACCTGCGGGCCAGCGCCGCCCTGGTGCTGGCGGGTCTGGCGGCCGACGGCCCAACCACCGTCGAACACATCCACCATCTGGACCGCGGCTATCAACGGCTCGACGAGAAGCTCCGGAGGCTTGGCGCACAGATCGAGCGAATCGGACTCCCCGTGGAGTCAGCCCTCTGACTGAGTCTTCAAAAACCGCATCCCCCCCCCTCTGCGTTTGGTCGACGTTTGAAGACTTTGGACCTTCGCCCCTCGGCCCGTTGGGCAAGATGCGTTGAAATGCGACATTCGGTCGTGTTTTTCGCAACCCAAACGCCAAAAATACATCTTTTGGGTTATGGCAAAATGACCTTTCGTAACCGCTCTTGTTAAACCGTGCGGGTTAGAAAAGCTGAAGATACTGCCGTAAAGGACCGATTAGTCTGACGGGCCTGTCGCTTTTGACGACTGTAGCGATTGGAACGACTACGCTGACCCTGCGGCCGACGCTTTTCGCACGAGGAGGTCCGGATTGTGAAAAATTGGCTTGAAACAAGGTGTTTCTCGCGTCACGTGCTCGCCACCGTTTTGCCAATTTGGGCTTTTTTGGCCGTGTGGCTCCTCTCCGGTCTCTCGGCTAGGGCCCAGACCGCGGTTGCTGCGCCTCAAGAGGTGGACACCCCCATGTCATACAACGGGGCTACCAATTGGGGAGACTTCCTGTTCCGTGCGCAATTTCACACCGAGGGCTACGGCGAAGGGTCCGGCAAGGGTGTGTTGGGATTGAACCGGACCAAATTGTTCGACGGTTTCGCAGTGTTCGGCGACGCCGCCTTTCGCGTGGACGACTACAGCCGTCCGAGCCCCAGTCTCGGCGGCGGTTTACGTTTTCAATATCAAGACTGGCTCGGGGGCAACCAGCGCATCGGCGGCGTCAACGCCTGGTACGACGGCAACAACATCACGAACGACGACCACTCGGGCACGTATTTCCAACAGTTCGGCTTCGGCTTGGAATCGTTGGGCGAGTTGTGGGACTTCCGATTAAACGCAAATTTCCCTATTGGCAAAAAACAGCACCAAGGTGGAAAAGTCAGCGTCGGCGATCCTTACTTTTCGCAGCACTGGCTGGTCACTGACTATCAACAATACACCGAAGACGCCCTGACACAGGTCGACCTTGAGGCCGCCCGACGCCTCGGCGATCGAAATGTCTGGGCTTTCGCCGGCGCATATTATCTGGACGGCGAGGGCGAAGACGCGTTTGGCGGCAAGGCAGGCTTGCGCGGCTACCTGGCTCAAGACGTCGCGGCCAGCATCACCGTCTCGAACGACAAACTGTTCAACACCGTCGCCATGTTCAGCGTGACATGGTTTCTGGACAACACCAATCGACGGGCGGAGATGGCCCCGGTCTGCCTGGACCAGCGGTGGCGCGAGCCCGTTCAACGCACGGATTACGTCGTAGTGCACAGTCGCTGGGAAAAAGGCGTCGGCGACGCGATGACCGATTCCGATGGCAACGTCTTGTACTTCGTTCACACCAGCAGCACCGCGTCGGCCGGCGGCAACGGCACCTACGAGAATCCCTATTCCACGTTGGCCGCCGCACAAAACAACTCCTCCGAAGGCGACTACATCTTCCTGCACGCCAATAGCGTCTTCAACGATCAATCGATCACGCTCAAAGAATCGCAAAAACTGTGGGGCGACGGCGTCACCCATACCGTGTTGACGCAATACGGCACGAAGACGGTGCCGAAGCAAACCGGCGCAACACCGATCCTCCAAAACTCCAGTGGCTACGCTATCACGTTGGCCAACGACACCGAGGTGTCCGGTGTCACCATCTCCGGCGGCCAAGGCGGCATCACCGGCAGCAGCCTGACCCACGTCGCCATCGACCGCGTCACCATCGGCAGCACAACCAGCTACGGCGTCAATCTCCAAAACTCCAGCGGCACCGTCACCATCGACCAGTTCGCCTACAGTGGCGGAACCACCGGCGCCGGCGGCATCCTGTTCTCCAACTACAACGGCACGGCGACCATCACCGATTCGACCCTCACCGGCGGATCGGGCACCGGCGTGGCCATCGCCAGTTCCAACGGCAGCTTCTCCATTACGGATAGCTCGTTGTCCAACACGGGCGACGCCGCCTTGAGCGTCAGCGGCGGAGCGGCCAGCGTCGCTTTCACCGGCACGATCACTCAGGCCAACACCGGCGCCGCATTGTCCGTCTCCGGCGGGCACACCGGCGTGGTCTCGTTGGCTCCCACCACCACCGGCAACAACGTCGTCACGGCGACCGGCGGCACCGGCCTGGTCTTTAACAACGCCGACGGCGTTTACACGATCGGCCAAACCAAACTCACCGGCGGATCGGCCGGCGTCAGCATCACCAACGGTTCCGACGGCACGTTCAACTTCAGCGCCTGCACGATCACCAGCCCTGAAACTACCGCTTTCAACGTTAGCGGCGGATCGGCCAATGTCGCCTTCACCGGCAAAATCACCCAGGCGGATGACTATGCCGCTGTGGCCATCGGCGGCGGCCACACCGGAACGGTCACCTTCACCTCCACAGGCACTAGCACGGACGTCATCACGGCCACCGGTGGCACAGGCCTGGTCTTCAACAACGCCGACGGCGTCTATACAATCGGCCAGACGCACCTCACCGGCGGATCGGCTGCTGTCAGCATGACCAACTCCGACGGCACGTTCACCTTCAGCGCGTGCACGATCACCAGCCCTGAAGCTACCGCTTTCAACGTTAGCGGCGGATCGGCCAACGTCGCCTTCACCGGTTCGATCAGTCAAGCCAACGACTACGCCGCCGTAGCCATTGGCGGCAGCCACACCGGCTCCGTCACCTTCGCCACCAGTGGAACCGACTCGGTCGACGTCGTTACGGCCACCGGCGGAACGGGCCTGGTCTTCAATGGCGCGGATGGCAAGTACACCTTCGGCCGCACGCACCTCACCGGCGGATCGGCCGGCGTCAGCATCACCAATGACTCCGACGGCACGTTCACCTTCAGCGCCTGCACAATCACCAACCCCAAGGCCACCGCCTTCAACATTAGCGGCGGATCGGCCAACGTCGCCTTCACCGGTTCGATCAGCCAAGCCAACGATTACGCCACCGTGGCCATCGGCGGCAACCACACTGGAACGGTCACCTTCACGGCCGGCTCCACCGGCACGGATGTCATCACGGCCACCGCCGGCACCGGTTTGGCCTTCAATGGCGCGGATGGCAAGTATACGTTCAGCCGCACGCACCTCACCGGCGGATCGGCGGCTGTCAGCATGACCGATTCCGACGGCACGTTCACCTTCAGCGACTGCACAATCACCAGTCCCAAGGCCACCGCTTTCAATATCAGCGGCGGATCGGCCAACGTCGTTCTCACCGGCTCGATCAGCCAAGCCAACAATTACGCCGCCGTGGCCATCGGCGGCGGCCACACCGGCACGGTCATCATCGCTACAGGCGTCGCCGGCCAAGACGTCATCACGGCCACCGGCGGAACGGGCTTGGTCTTCGACGGCGCGGACGGCAAGTATACGTTCAGCCGCACGCACCTCACCGGCGGGTCGGCCGGCGTTAGCATGACCGATTCCGACGGCACGTTCACCTTCAGCGCCTGTACAATCACCAGTCCCGAAGCCGTCGCCCTGAACATCAGCGGTGGATCGGCCACCGTCAACTTCACCGGTTCGATCACCCAGGCGAAGGATCACCAAGTCGTGGCGATCAAAAACATGACGAGCGGATCCGTCACGATCGCCGCACCGGTCACGGCCGAAATGCAGGGCGTCTCCTTGACGGGCAACACCAATACGACGGTCGCCTTCACCGGCGCCGTCAACCTCACCACCGGCACGAACGACGCGGTGGCCATGGCCAACAACACGGGCTCAAATATCAAATTCACCGGCGGTTTGACCATCGAGACCGAAGGCGGCGACGGCTTCTCGGCCACCAACGGCGGCACGGTCACCGTCAGCGGAGGCAGCAACACGCTGACCAGCGGATCCGGCTCCGGATTGGTCCTCACGGATGTGGCCGTCGGCAGCAGCGGCGTGACCTTCGCCACCATCGCGGTCGACGGCGCCGCCAACGGCATCCTGCTGGACAACGTGACCGGCGGATCCGTCAGCGTCAGCGGCGGCTCGATCAGCAACACCACCGGCGCGGCCGTTAGCCTGACCAATGCGGCGAATGTCTCACTCGCCAACTTGACTCTGTCGAACGCCGGCGGCGACGGCATCACGATCGCTCACGACGACGCCAACGCCATGACCGTCTCGGTCACCGACACAACGATCAACACCTTCGGCGACCAGGGCATCGCGGTGTCCTCGATGGGCTCCGGTACGATGACCGTCACGCTCGGCTCCAACACGATCACCGGCGCCACCGGTCACGAAAGCATCGCAGTTGCGATCGGCGATCCGTCGTCGAAGACCTACTTGACCGTCAGCGGCAACACGGTCAACAACTCGGCCGGCGACTACGCCGCCTTGGCCTTGAACGTCTCCGGCACCACCAGCACCAAGACGGTGACCACGCTGATCAGCAACAATACGTTCCTCAACCAGAGCGGCTCGACGACGGCGACGTTCTCGATGGTTAACTCCGGATTGGGCACGCTGAACACCACGGTGACCAACAACACGTTCAACAACGGCGGCGCTGGCGACGAGTGCTTGATCCAGTCGAACGCCAACACGGCAGTCGTGTTCCTCGAACTCGAGAACAATACGGCCGGCGGCGGCACGGGCGTCTACAACCTGACGAACGGCTCCGGCACCTTCAAGGTGTACGACCTGACGACGATCAGCGGCACCGACACCACCAACAGCGGTGTGACCAACTTCAACCCCGACATCACGAAGTTCTCGAACAGCACGACCGAGCCGCCGACGCCGTAATCGCCCGGGCTTATCGACGCGGCGAAGAGGAAGTCGCGGAATGGTCGGCGGTCGCCGGCGCACCCGCTCCAAGCGACTTGCTGCGAAGCTTTACGATCACTTCGGCCGTGATGTCGTGGGCGTCGTCGAACGTCAGCAACACCGTGTCGTTCTTCGTGACCACTACGCCCAGACCGCGTTGGGCCGCGACAGCCTTGGCTACGGGCGTAACTTCCTCACGGAACTGCTGAATCAGTTGCTGCCGGTAGGTGTTCAGGTTGTTTTGGGCCGTCTGCTTCGCGCGATTCAGTTGGAGCCCCATCTCTCGCTCGAGTCCGACCAATTGCTGTTTCTTCGCTTCGGGATTTGCGCCGTTCGGCGCCGGTTGCGACGCCAGATCGCGGGCCGTTTGTTGATATTTCTCTTGAAGCGATGTTTGCAACGTTCGCAACTGCTGGTTCAACGACGCCTGGCCGTCGTTCATTTGCTTCAACATCGAGGCGTCGCGGCCAAGCTGGCGGGCCACCTCGTCCAGATCGACCACGGCCACGCCGCTGAGACGACTGCTTGCCGCGCCAAAAAACGACGACAGGCCGTTGTTTCCACATCCTCCGATCGTCAGACAACCCAAGCCGACCACGACGGACCAGGTAAACAGGCGGCGGCACATCACTTTTCGGACTCCTTGCTCAAAAAGGCTCGAATGCGCGGATGTCGTTTGGCCGACCGGGCTTATACCAAGAAACTTTCCTCTGAATCAAGAGGAAAAAATCAACAAAATACGCAATCTCGGAAGACAGGACAAGAATACCCCCGAGAAAAAACCCGCCGGACGGACACCGAGCCACGAGACCTAAATTCCCGTCGCCCTGCCCCGACCAACTATCTGGCCTGCTCTTCTCCGCGATACACCGCCTGCATCAAGATGTTCTTTCTCGAGGTGACGGGGCCCGGCGTCGTGTCGTCGCGCAGCACCCCTACCATCATGGCGTATTTCGCGTCCAGATCGTCGGCGTAATGGACCAGCAGGGCCTCGGGCGTCATAGGCAATTTGGGCGATCCCCAATCGGGCCGGCCTTGGTGTGCGATGATCAGATGCTCGAGCCTCAACAGCACGTCGGAGTCTAAGTCGCTCATCCGCGAGGCGGCCTCTCGCACCATGTCGCGGCCGATCAGGATATGGCCAATCAGCGAGCCCTCGGGCGTGTGTTCCGCTCCCTCAGGCCGTTGACGCATTTCACGCAGCTTCCCAATATCGTGCAGGATGCCGCCCGCCACGACCAGGTCTTTGTCCAACGGCGGTTTTAGATCGGGATAGTAGTCGGCATACTTGTCGGCCAGATACACGCAGGTCCGAGCGACGCTCAGCGAATGCTCCAACAGCCCCCCAACAAACGCATGATGATTGCGCCGCGCCGCTGGATGCTTTAGGATTTGTTCACGGTGGTCGGTCAGGAGCGACTCCACAAGCTTTCGCAACGCGGGATTTCGGATGTCACGGGCGATCGTCAACAACTCGCCGAACATTGCCTCGGGCTCGAACCGTGATTTCGGCAGACACGCCGTGGGGTCGAACCCGTCGGCCACGTCGGCGTCGGTCGCCTCGCGGATTTTTCGGATCTCCAACTGCGGCCCAAAACTCGTCTCCAGATAAACCGCCCGAATCTTGTAAAACGTCCCGGGATTCCAAGCGTCGCGGCAATCGGCGGCCCACGGCGAATCGCCCCAAATCGGAAAGCTCACCTCGCGGGCCCCGTCGCGAAATCCGACCCGAAAATACGGCTTCCCCTGTTTCGTCTTCAGCTCCTCTTTTGCGGTCATCAACAAAAACAGGTCGGCCTCTTGGCCGGACGACAATTCCGAGAGCGTGGCAATCGACATGAGAACTGTGGGGTTAGAGCCAAATTCACCGCGTCGCAGCCCTGCGGGTTGCGGTTTTGCGGGTTTTGATGGATTGTAGCGAACGGACACGACTTTGACGAGCCGCCGATGGCAAGCTGCCCGGTCGCCGGCAAGTCTTTTGGAGCCGGCCCAATCGGCCATCCGAAACCAAAAATACGGACTTCCCACGAACGTTGCGACCGTTCCGCCCATGCCGTTGATCCGCCGCCGAATCCGCCTGCAAACCTCGCAACCGCACCGCCCGCCGACGATGGCCAGTTGGCTCGAAGCGTTCGTAGCCTATTGCGCCGGCGAATGCCACTTGGCCCAAAACACCGTGGCGGCCTATCGCCGCGACCTCGAACATTTCGCCCAATGGCTCGACCGCCGAGATCTCCGGAAGCTATCGATCCGCGATCTGGCCGATTACGCCAACTGGCTGCACGCCCGCGACTTGGCCCCGGCCAGCCTCGCCCGGCACCTCGTCTCCTTGAAGATTTTTTTTCGCTACCTGCAACTCGAAAACGTGATGCAGGACAATCCGGCCGAGTTGCTCGGCAGCCAAAAACTCTGGGAGCGCGTGCCGAAAGTGCTCAGCGTCGAACAAGTCGATCGATTGCTGAGCGCGCCGGGGCGGACCGATCCGTTTTGGCGGCGCGATCGGGCGATGCTGGAGCTTTTGTACGCCACGGGCTGCCGGGCCTCGGAAATTTCCGGCCTTCGCGTGCGCGACACGCATCTGAACGAAGGTTTTTGCGTTTGTCACGGCAAGGGCGATAAGGAGCGCATTGTGCCGTTGGGCGTCCGAGCGGTCGCCGCCGTGCAAAACTATTTGGACGAAGAACGTCCCGTGTTGGCCGCGCGGGCCGGCTCGGCCGTCCAGTGGACGCTGTTGTCTTGTCGCGGACGGCCGTTGCGGCGCGAACGGATTTGGGAGCTTTTGAAACGTTACGCCGCGCGAGCCGGCATCCCGCCGGAAGTCAGTCCGCACACGCTGCGGCACAGTTTCGCCACCCACCTATTGACCGGCGGCGCCGATCTGCGCCAAGTGCAGGAAATGTTGGGCCACGCCAGCATCGCCACCACGCAAATCTACACCCACGTCGATCCGACGCGGCTCAAGGCGGTCCATCGCCAGTTTCATCCGCGCGCATGACGCCGAGCCTCGCGCCCCCCTGCCCTTGCCCGTTATTTTCTGGGCTGCGCGAAACGGATCTTATCGATCAGATGCACGACGCTTTGCCGGTCGTCGCTCAGATAACCGACCATAGCGGTCAACGCCTCGATGACGTATTCAAACTTCAGGTCGTAATCGCAATCCAACTCCACTTCCGCGTTGGACGGCGTGGCGGCGGGCCCGCGATCGGCGCCGACGATGCTCAGCATCTGCCGATGCAGCTCGGCGAAATTGGCGATCGGGCGCTGTCCCATCTGAATGCCGGCCAGATTGCCGTGGCGATCGGCGCGGAGGCGAATTTCGATCGGCGGCGTTTGCGTGTCGTCCGGCAGCGTTTGACGCGGCGCCGCCAACGGCATTTTGACGTTGAAATCGCCTTCGGGCGAATAGAGCCGCAGCGACAGCATGAAAAAAATAATCAACTGGAAACAGACGTCGATCATCGGCGTCATGTTCATTTCCAGGTTTTCAGGTTCGCCGCCGGATTTTCCGATTTTCATGACCGCGTCCAACCAACCTCACCAGCCCGAAAACCGTTCGGACCCGCACGTTCTCCGCTCCGCCCTATTGCTTCCATTTCGCCCGCAACACAAACCGCTCGAACCCGACGTTTTGGCACACGCGAATCACGTCTTGCACCTTTCCGGTGGGCACGTCGCGGTCGGCGCGGACGATCACGGTGGCGCTCTTCACATCGCGTCCCAACACGCGCTGGATCATTTCCCGCTCGCGTTTCAACGGACCGCCCAGCGACGCCGCGTCCATCTGATCGCCGCCGAATAGCACCTGGCCGGACGCCAGCACTTGCAGCGTGACGGGTGTTTCGATCGCGTTGGCCGCCGGCTTGGCGATTTCGCTGGCCGGAAGCCGGATCAACTCGCTTTGTTCGTCCGACGAAAAGTTCAGCGTCAATAGAAAAAAGATGACCAACTGAAACGTGCAGTCGATCATTGGCGTCATGTCGGGATCGCTGCTGAATGCCTGGCGGCTTTTATAACGCATAAGGCACGTTTCAATGACTGGCGGCTCAATAAAAACGCATGGGGTTCAACCGCCCTTTTTTGCGGACGGCTGGACGGCGGAAAACCGCTTCATCAGATTGCCGCTCGTCACGCCGGTCTCGAGCATCAGCGACGTCAGCCGGTTACGCATGACGTGGTAAAAAGCGATGCAAGGAATCGCGATCGACAGGCCCACGACCGTGGTGACCAACGCCGTGCCGATGCCTTGGGCCAGCGCCGACGGCTTGGGCGTCACATTGCTGTGTGCGATCACGTCAAACGCCTGCACCATGCCGTCAACCGTGCCTAACAGCCCGAACATCGGGCCGATCTGAGCGATCAGCGCAATGTAGCCGTTGCGTTGTTCGAGCTTCATGCTCTGTTCTTCGCCGACTTCCTGCATGGCGTCCGTCGCGGCGGCGTAGCCCTCCGACAACTTGGCCATACCGGCGGCCAGCACTTTGCCCAGCACCGAGGGGTCGTTCTTGGCCAGCTCGTAGGCCTCCTGATATTGCTTGTCGCTCAACTTCGCCTCAAACTCGGCCGCCAACAGATCGGGGCAGATCTGATCCCGGCGCAGCCCCAACACGATCATCACCGCCAACGCGACGCCGTTGAACGTGAGGAACAAGAAGATGACGACGTAACGAAGGCCCAGCGACCGATACAACCAACCCAAAAAACTCTCCTGACCGGCCGGCGCTTCGTTCTCGGTCGACGCGATCTCAGTTTTTTCGTTTACCGCCGCATCGAGTCGCTTGGAGGCGTCCTCCGATGCCTTCGAGGCATCGTTTTTTCCCGACCGTGCGGAACCGGCCGGATCGCCTTGGGCCGAATCCTTTGTTTTCGACGTCGCGTCGGCCGCCCAAACCGCCGCGGGCTCACCGACCATCAGCGGCCGAATCAGCGACGGTCCCGCCGTGGCCAGCGTCATTGCGCCAAGCACCGCCCCAAACCAACGCCAAACACCCAAACGCATAGCCAACCCTCCGCTCCGATTCGCCGCCGCCCACGCGCGCAATCTGAATGATCCTCTTTCTAACTCGGCATTTTTGAACGTCCAGCCCCCTTTTGCGGCGGCTCGCCGGACAATCTGGCGAAACGTCATAGATCGTGCAAGCAACGGTTGAAAAATCACCGTCGAGCGGAAAACTTCCCCTATCCCCTTTAATTTCCCACATCGACGCCCACGTCACCTCGTCGGAAGATTGCGACTCCAAGGACTTGTCGGATACTTTTCCAGCAACGTTTTGCGGGCCAGCTCCGCCCGATCCTGATGCCCGACTTGCTCCCACAACTCGACCAGATTGGCCAGCGCTTCGGCATGAGCCTCCGGCACGGCGGCGTATAGGTGGTCAACCGACAGATAGGCCAACAGGGCCTCTTGGGGACGACCGGCTTTACGATAGGCCGCGCCCAACACATTGTACGCCTGGGCCGCGATCGCCGCCTCTTGCGGATCGATGCTTTTCAGAAGGTTTTCGACGATTTTAACTGCGTCATCTGGTTTGCCGGCGGCCACACGTGCAGCGGCCTGGCCCAATCGAGCCTGGAGCCGTTGAGCCTGGGCCGCGTCGCTGTCGGCCTCGACGGCGATGACCCGATCGAACGCCGCCTGCGCCTCGGCCACTTGGCGCTGCGACAGCAACGCACGGCCGATGGCTACCCCTGCCCGCATTCGATAGTCCGGCCACGGCGCTTGGTGAAGCCGCTCGTAATAGCCGATCGCCTCCTTGGGTCGGTTGTCGGCGCAGAGCACGTCGCCGAGCGTTTCGCACACCTCGTAATAATGATAATTATTAGGATGAGCCTCCAGAAACTGTTTCAACGCCGCGGCGGCGTCCGCCAGCGTGTTGCCGGCCGCCGGAGCGATCTTGCCGGCGCACAGGGCTTTGTAAAACTCAAAATCCTGCTGAACTTCCGGCCGGGCGAGATCCCTGTCGATGCGGGCCAACGCGGCGGCGGCCTCGGTATAGTGGCCGCTGATCGCGTGGGTTTTGGCGATCTTCAGCTCCGTCGGCTCGCCCTCGAAGGAAATCGTCTTGATCGTCGAGACGGCGATCTGCCGATTCTTGTCGGCGCCGGTCTCCAGCTCAACGTGATCGGGGGTCATATTGACGACGTGGCCCTGCAGTGAGCCTTTGACCAATTTAACCGTGTCGGCGGCCCAGCTCACCGCGGTCAAGGTCAACCACGCGGCCACGAGGGCGATGAACCGCCGGTGGAACGCGAACGTTTTCATGTCGACGCCTCCTGCGATTTCGAGCCGAGCTGCTTTTCGATCTTTTGGAGCAAGGCGTCGTAGCGCCCACGCCACGTCGACCCGCCCATTTCGGGATAGAGCCGTCGGACAATTTCGATGTCGCGCCGAGCCTGGTTCAACAGTTCCGTCCGCGAACGGCCCGAGGCGGCCATCGCCTGTTGATACCGGCACAGCGCCAAATGGTATCGAGCCTCGTGAAAAATCTCCGGCCGCGACAGGTTCGACTGCGTGCGACGCGCGATGCCGCCCCAACCCCAGATCAAATAGTCGACCGATCCGTCGTCGCGGCGTGTCTCGAACTGGCCGCGGATGGCCGACCGGTAGCGGTCGGGTTGCGTCGCGCCCCAGGCCTGATACGTTCGAGCGGCCTCCTGCTGGGCTTCAAGCAGATTGCCCTGCGATTTGAGCACCGCAACCAGCAGATCGATCGCTTTGGCGTACTGCCCCAGTCGTCGCAAGCATCGGGCCAGCCGCAATTGGACGCCGGAAATCACCGCCGGCTGCGCGACCCGCTTCGGATCGTCGGCGAAAGCCTTCAACACGGCCGCGTACATCGCCGCCGCCTTGCGGTAGCGATCGGCCGCTTCACGGCTCGGCGGACCGTCGTCCTGATCCGCGTCGATCGCCGATTGCATCAACGCCCCGGCCGTCCAGAGGGCGTGATTCCATCCGAGTTCGGCGACGGGCCGCTCGGCGATTCGAGCCAACATGGCGGCAAACCCCTGCGACAGTTTCGCGGCGGCGGCCGGATCGTTCTTTTCGCGCAACGACTTCTGCGCCTCTTCGATTTGCCGTCCCAATTCGAGGTATACGCGCGTCAGATCGACGCCGCCGAGCTTTTCGAGCGACTGCATCGCCGCCTGGGCTTTGTCCGGCTGCTGCGAGGCTACGTAGGCCCGCAACGCCGCCTTGAGCGCCTCCAGTCGAAAATTGCCGCGTCCGACGACCGGATGATTCGCTTCGACCAACGTATGCGGCCCGATGGTTTTGTCGTCCAACCAACGAACGGCCTCTTGCGGTCTGTTCTGCTCCAGACAAATCTGCGCCAGCGACAACGCCGCCGCCGCAGACGCATAGGAAACCTTCTGCGGATCGCTTTCGGCCGCTTTGCGAAGCCGATCGAGACCGCCTTCGAGCAATTTTTTCGCCTGCGGGAGCCGTTCGGCCAATTTTGCGGCCTTTTCCGAACGGTTTGAACGATCCGACAAATAGGAACTCCAAAGCGCCTGCCCGGCCAACAGATCCGCTTCGCCGCGGCGAGGCGATCCGTCCGCGATCCGCTCCACCAACGACGGCAATCGGTCCCATTGACGTTGGTCGATCGCCGCGCGAATCAGCAACATCCACGCCTGATCGGTCCCGGGCGTGTTGGGCCAACGGTCGGCCAAGAACTCGGCCAGCGCGGCCATCCGATCGTCGATCCTCGCCCGCGCCGCGGCGGTTTTCGCCTCTTGATACAACTGAGCATAGGCGGTCAATGCGACCAGCGCGCCTTGTTGAGCCTCGCCGTGGGCCGGATAGCGCCGGGCCACGAACTCGCCCAACACGACTGCGTCGTACGGCCGGCCGGTGGCCCAATCGAGATACGCCACGTAGGATCGCAGCGTGTTCAGATCGTCGATCTTCGCCTCGCGCGACGGGTGGGCCAGCGCGAACGAAAAATAGTTCAACGCCTCGCGTCGAAATGCCTGCACTTGCTCGGGCTTCACGTCCGAGTCTTGCAGACGGTCCCATGCCGCCTTGCCGCGCAGACAGGCGTCGGCGTAATCTTTGGGCTCCGGCGCCTCGGCGGTCCACGCCAGCGACGGTCCACCCGCCAGCCAACAAGCCGCCAGGAGCCAACCTAGCCGACTTCGCCTACTTCTCATCCGGGGGATCCTATTCCAAGGACGACAACTTTCACCTTCTTGAACTTCGGCCCACACCCCCTGCCCTTTATTCTACACCCAATGGCCACATCGCAAGAGTTCCGCTACAATTTTTTCAGGCGTCGGCCACCGGTCGAACGCCCCTTTCGTCCCACAACACGGAAGTTCTTGTCCATGCTTGACTTTCGTCGCCACTCGGCCGATCGCAACCATGCCCGACGGAAACGTCGCTGGCGGCTGCTGGTTTTGGCGTTCGGTCTGGGAGCCGCCTTGATCTTCATCGGCCGAATCCGCGATCGGGCTTTCTGGCAATGGTTGGACACGTGGGCCGCCCCCCCAAAGACTCAACTGCCCATCACCACGATCGACAACCGGCTCGCCGCCGTCCCGCCGCACAACGGCCAGCATGGATTCCACATCGAAGAAAGTCCTAAAAATCCCGCCGGCCGCGAGCTGGCCGCCGATTTGCGCAATGTCCAAGACGACACCCCCTCGAGCCGCGAGGAGCAGGCCGCGGCGATGCGATTGCTCGATATCCTGCGTCGCACCAACCCCACGGCGTTGCAACAGCAATCCGTCGGCCCGACCTCCTACGCCCAATTGTTTCGCGAGCCGGGACACTATCGCGGCCGCGTGGTAACCGTCTCGGGCGTGGTCCGCCGCGTTTCCCTTTTGGAATTGCCTCACAATGATTTTCACATCGCGCGGTACTATCAAGTTTGGCTTTGGCCGTTCGACAATCCCGCTTCGCCCATCGTGCTCTACTGCCTGGAGCTGCCCCGCGGTTTTCCGACGGGCATGACGGTGGCCGAGGACGCCGCGGCGACCGGTTTCTTTTTCAAACGCTGCGCCTACGCCGCGCAAGACGCCGTCCGCACCGCGCCGGAGATCCTCGCCAACACGCTCGTCTGGCAAAAACAGTCCAAGATCGTCACCGCGCGGCCGTCCGAAACCTGGGCGATCCCGATGGCCGGCGCTGCCGCCGTCGTGTTGACGTTGGCCGTAGCCTATGTGGTTTATCTCCGCACGCGACCACCGCGAAAAAGGCCGCCCGACGAAACGCCCTCCTTCGATGAATTGCCGTAAGATCGCGATTTTGTTGCGTGACGATCCGGGTGAAAAGAAAACAAGGATGGATGAGAATGGAAAAGCTCCCATGGCACCTTCCCTTTTTTCTTTTTTTCCTTTTCTGCGGAGACATTCTGGGCGGCGACGGTCCGTCCCAACAACTTGACGATCCACAGGCGATGTTTTCGGCCTTGGGCGTCGGGCCAGCACGATTTCAGCCGTTCGCCGACGGCCGCCCCATCACCGCCCAAGAGAACGAATCCTTACTGCGCGTGCTGTACCGACTTCGATGGTTTCCGACGGTCGATCTGGACCGTTGGGCTCAGAAACCTGCTGCGATCGGCGATTCGACGACGCACCCCGATCGACGCGGTCTGGTCTATCGACTTCGCGGGCGGGTCATGCAGGTCGAGCTACAGCGTCCGTCGGCCGAGGACGCCCAGCGGTTTGAGATGACCCGATATTACCGGTGCCGATTGCAGTTGGACGGGCCCGACCCCGCGATGGCCGAGATTTACACGGAAGACGTTCCGCCATCTTGGCGTGACGGCGCGACGCCCGACGCGGCCGGCGGCGCACTGGCCGCGCTGGTGAAGGCCGGCGCGCCGCAAAACGGCCGCCCGACGTGGATCTTGGTCGCGCCCCGACTGGCCTGGTATCCCGACACGCCGCTCGGTCGGCTCGGCATGGATTTCGGACTGCTCGAGTCGATGCAAAACGAAAAGCCGTTCGATCCGCGTTCGGCCATCGATCGCGAGGCTTTCTATCAAATGCTGGCTGCCGTGGACCGCGCCAAGCCCGGCCAGTTGCTCCGCGATGCCTCCGGCCAGTTGCCGCATGTCCGCGAGAACTGGCGATGGACCAACCGCCAAGGACAAGAGCAATACTCCGTGGTGCCGCTTTTTACGGACCCCGATTCGCAGGTCGGGCGGCTGATGGAGTTTTCAGGCACGGCGAGGCGGGTCGAGCGGATCGCCGTCGACGATCCCGACATCCGGGCCCGATTCGGCATCGACCATTATTACCAGGTGTCGCTGCTGACCGACGATTCGCAGGGCAACCCGCTGACGTTTTGCGTGCGGGAGATCCCGAAAGGGATGCCCTACGGCGCGCGGCCGCACTACGGCGAGTGGGTCCAGGCGGCGGGCTTTTTTTTCAAAACGTGGATCTACACGACCGCCGCCGCCTCGGAGTCGAAAACCGCCCGGCAGCCGTCGCCGCTGTTGATCGGTCGTGAGTTGGCATGGCGGCCGACCGTCGTCCCGAAGCGCGGACATTCGCTCAACGCCGTGCTGGTTGTGGTGGCTCTGACCCTGATGGTCTTGCTCTGGTGGATGGCTTGGCGCGGACGACGCCGAGAGCAACAATGGTTGGCCAGACAGATCGCCGAAAAAGCGCCGATCCAAGAAAAGCGGTCCTAAATAGAACCGCAGATCGCCGAAAGTGTTATAAACTTAAAAACCACGCATTTGCCGGCGGTCCGCGCCCGCCGTCACTTTCGCTCTTGTGTGGACCTATTTAGTCCACCGCGACACAAAAACACTGTGCTCAGGAGACGCAACGAATGCCAAAGGTCGAGTCGTTCCAAGAAGGGCCCATCGAGGGTGTGGCGTTTCGACCGCTTTCTTGCCACGAGGATCGCCGCGGCTGGTTGGTCGAGCTGTATCGTGACGACGAGTTGCCGGCCGATCAGCGGCCCGCGATGGTTTACGTGAGCGAGACGCTGCCGGGCGTGACGCGAGGACCGCACGAGCACGTCGATCAGACGGACTATTTCGCGTTCGTCGGCCCCGGCGATTTTCAGTTGTGGCTTTGGGACGCCCGACCCGACTCGCCAACGCAAGGGCATTGCTCTCGAACGATCGTCGGCCAATCGAATCGGCAGTGCGTCGTCGTGCCGCCGGGCGTGGTGCACGCCTATCGCAACGCCGGCTCGACGCCCGGCTGGGTGTTCAACGCCCCGAATCGTTTGTACGCCGGGTCCGGCAAACAACAACCGGTCGACGAGATCCGCCACGAAGATCGCCCGGACAGCCCCTATCGAATGACGTGACTCGCCATCTACGGTTTCCGCTGCGCGCGGATCCGCAATGCGTTGTCGAGATTTTTGCCCGCATTGGGATGTTGCGGATCGAGCCGGAGCGTCTCGCGGAACTCGTCGATCGCTTCATCCAAGCGTCCGTGACGAGCCAGAATCACGCCGAGATTGTTGTGCGCCGCGACCAGGTCCGGCTTGATCGCCACGGCCCGGGCGTAACATCGGGCCGCCTCGTTGATTTGGCCTCGCGCCTCGAGAATGATGCCTAGATTGTTGTGGGCCTCGGCGAAATCGGGCCGCAATCGCAACGCCTCCCGGCAGTGTCGCTCGGCCTCCTCATAGCGCCGCAGATCGTTCAGCGCGCTGGCCAGATTGTTCTGGACCTGCGAATCCTTTGGATCGAGCCGCAGCGCCGTTTCATACTCCGCAACGGCCTCGTCGGTCCGCCCCTGCCGCTGCAATGCGATGCCCAGACTGCCGTGCACCTCGGCGATGCCCGGAACCAGTTGAATCACGCGGCGGTAATAGTCGGCGGCCTCGGCATATTTTTTTTGTTTGGCCAGAAGCGTGCCGAGACCGTACAGCGCGTTCGTTGATTTGGGATCGTCGTCGAGCGCCTTGTGAAACTGTCCGAGGGCTAGGTCGACGCGTCCCTGCTCGGCCCAATGCGAACCGAGATTGAAATCGGCCACTGTATTGCGGCGGGTGCATTGGAGCGTATGGACCCAAAGCGTCTCGTTGTTGCGCCAAAACGAGGTCTGCCGCCAGGCGATGACAGCCAACACGATCAGCACAAGACACGCGGCCGCTACGGCGATCCATCGACCGACCGGGCGACGGCGCACTGCGTAATCGAGCCCCCAGGCCAGCGCGATGGCCAACCCGATTTGCGGCAGATACGTGTAGCGATCGGCCCGGGCCTGACGCCCCACCTGCATCAATCCGATCACCGGCGCCAACATGACCAGATACCAAAGCCAGCCGACCAGCAAAAACGGACAGCGACGCCGCACTAAGAAGACCGACAAAGAAATCGCCGTCAACAGCGCTCCGGAGACCGCGATTTGCCAAAGCGGCAACCGAAGACCGGGATGCGGATACAACACGGCCAACCCCACCGGATAGACCATCTGTCCCAAATAGGCCGCATAGGAGACCACGGCGTTGCCCAGACGCCACGAAAACGGGACGTAGTCGACCGTCTCGAGGGCCTCTTGCTGAGCCCACACGGTCGTCAAACACACCAAGCCAGAAATGACGAGCAACGGAATTTTTTCGAGCAGAACTTGAATCCACGTGGACGGAGGATTCGGGCTGCGAACTTGGGCGTCCGCCCCTCTCGATTCCTCACCGCGGATTCTTCCCAACGGCCAATAGTCCAACAGGAGCAACACCAACGGCAGCGTCACCAACATCGGCTTGGCCATCAGCCCCAAGACGAACAACACCACGACGGTCAGATACGCCGACGTGGCCGTCGGACGCCGCGCGTAACGCAGATAGGCGGCCAACGTCAGTACGAAAAACAGTCCGCTCAACACGTCCTTGCGCTCGGAAACCCAAGCGACGGATTCGACCCGCAACGGATGGACGGCCAGCAGCGCAGCGGCCAACGCGCTGGGCCAGAGATCGCCGGTCATGCGGCGAAGCGTCAGAAACAGTCCGACGGCCACGGCGGCGTGCAGCACCACGTTGACCGCGTGGTGCCCGCCCGCCCAAGTCCCGAAGATCTGACAGTCCAACATGTGCGACATCCAAGTCAGTGGATGCCAGTTGTTGGCGTGCCGCTGCGTCAAGGCCCAAGCGACGGACTCGGGCGACAGACCGCCGGAGACGTGCGGATTCTCGGTGACGTACTTGTTGTCGTCGTAGTTGACGAACTCGTAGCGCAAGGTCTGGCCGAAAATCAGCACGACGGCCAGCGTCAGCCCCCCGCAAATCGCCCAATCCTTTCCCATGCCGGCGTCCTCCTTGCTTCGGCCTTGGGTCAACGTCCCTTGTTCGGTGAAGCGATTTTCGGCGGCTGCACTCGAAGCGGCATCCTGCGTTGGTACAGCCTCGCATCCATCTCGCATGCCACGGCGACCTTCTCCTTACCTTGGCGTTTGGCCAAAGCGGCGGCGTCGGCGATGGCCTGTCTCGCTTCGGAGAATCGTCCGTCCTCGGCATAGGCGGCCGCCAGCGTGCGCAAGATCAGCGGATCCTGCACGGCGGTCAGCTCGACAGCCCGGCCGGCCAGACCTACGGCCTCTTTGCCATTGCGAAACGCCTTGTCCGGATAGGTGGCCAGGAACCAGGCCAATTCGTTGATCAAGACGGCTTGGTTCGGATGTTGGCGCACGAGCTCGCGATACTGATCGAGCATCTCTTTTATCTTGCCCTGTCGATAATACACGCCCACGAGACCGATCCTTGCGGAGGTGTTTTCAGGATCTCGCTGCAGCCCCTCTTGAAACGCGGCGGCGGCCTCGTCGATGCGGTTCAACCTCAGATAGGCCGCTGCGAGGTTTGAATGATGCACGCTCACAAACGGATTGACGCGCGCCGCATTTTTCAAATAGGAAATGGCCTTTTCGAGTTGCCCGGTGTTGGCGTAATAGATGCCCAGATTGCCGCTGGCCGAATCGTAATTCGGCGCGATTTCAACGGCCTTGATGTAATTTTCGCCGGCTTTCTCGATTTGCTTCAGATCTTGATAGGCCACGCCCAGGTGATTGTACGCGAAGTAGTTGTCGCGCGTCACCTCGACGGCGTGTCCGAAAACGGTCAGATTGTCTTTCCAGTAGGCCGTCTGATTGTAGGCCAAGATCAACCAAAGCACCAACGTCGCGCCGGCCGCACAACCGAGCACTTTGCGCCATATGGGCCGATGAGCCGACCAATCGGCCGCGCCCCAAACGACGACCATATAGATGCCGATCATCGGCAGATAGGTGTAGCGGTCGGCGTAGGCATGCGCGCCGATCTGGATCAGCCCGATCACCGGCACCAACGTGCCCACGTACCAGAGCCAACCGACGATGCCGCAAGGCCAGCGACGCCAATTCCAAAGGGCCCACGCGCTGACCGCCAGCAGCAAGATCGCGGAGCCGATCGTCTCGGTCGCCCAGAGCGACGAGGAAACCTTGACGATCGACGGATGCGGATAAAAAATAGCGAGATGGACCGGCCAAATCGTCTTCCAGAGATACACCGCGTAGGACACGATCGCGTTGGACACCTTCATGCCCGTCGAGACCGGATCCACCATGCTCATCGCGCCGGCGCCGTGCTGGCCGACAGCCACGATCGCGCTGACCGCCAACGAGAGGCCCAACAGCGGCAATTTCTCAACGATGAGCCATCCGAGCGATCGAACGGGGAAACGCGGCGACGCCTCGTCCTCGGGCGAAAGAGCGACGCCCTTGGGACGCCACCGCCGCATGGGCCAATAGTCCAACAGCAACAACACGCATGGCAGCGTGACCAACATCGACTTAGCTGTCAGCCCCAGTCCGAAGGCGACGACGATGGCCGCATAGCGTCCAAAATTCGGCCGCCGCGCATACCAACTGTAGGCCCAAAGCGTCAGCATCCAAAACATCCCGCTCAGCACGTCCTTGCGTTCGGCCGCCCAAGCCACCGATTCGACCCGCAGCGGATGGATGGCGAACATGGCGGCCACCAGCGCGCTGCACCACAGGGCGCCGGTCATCTGACGCAAGGCCAAAAACAGGATCACGACGCTAGCCGCGTGCAGCCACACGTTGGTCATGTGATGGCCGCCGGCCGCGCCGGGCGGAACGGTCGGATAAACCGGATACAACGTCGCATCGAGCATGTGCGACATCCATGTCAGCGGATGCCAATTGCCGGCATGATAGGCAGTCAACGCCCACCGAACGTTTCCCCAACTCAGCCCGGGGGCCACATGCGGATTGCCATAGATATATTGCACGTCGTCGCAGATCAAGAACGCATGGTCCGAAGTCTGCCCGAACACCCAAAAGACCGCCAACACCAGAACCAGGCTGATCACCAGCGTCTTCAATAGCTCTTGTGTCGTGGATCGTTCCAGCCAAGGCTGCGATGGCCAATCGTGGGCCGGCGCCTGTTGCGGCGGACGGCTGTTCTTTGGTCGTTGACCCATGATGGTCCTATCCGAGGAGGTTCGTTTTCCCTTAAAAGTGCTATTATCACGAGACAGCGGGGCCCATGTCAAGCTTTATTCCCTCATCCGACGTCGCCCAATTCGAGCGATTTTCCGTAGCGAACCAGCATCATGCGCCGTAGTTTCGCGTGTTCTTCGGCGGCCAGCCCTGGGTCCGCGGCCACCAGCGATTGGGCGTCGCGGCGGGCTTCCTCCAGCAATGCCCGATCGTGCATCAGATCGGCGATCCTTAGCGGCGGCAGCCCGTGTTGCCGCGTGCCGAACAGGTCGCCGGGCCCTCGAAGCTGAAAATCCGTCTCGGCCAGCTCGAATCCGTCGGTCGACGCCACGAACGCCCGCAACCGTTTGCGCGATTCGTCGGTCTGTGGATCGCCAAACACGCAACAGAAGCCCGGATGCTTGCCTCGCGCGACGCGACCCCGCAATTGGTGCAACTGCGCCAGCCCAAAACGCTGCCCACTTTCGATGGTCATGAGCGTTGCGTTGGGCACGTCCACTCCCACTTCGACCACGGAGGTGGACACCAACACCTGGAGCTGACCGCGACGAAACCGCTCCATCACCTCGTCTTTTTCCTCGGCGGTCATTCGTCCGTGAATCAGCCCGAGCCGAAAGGCCTCCAGCGGACCGTTGGCCAACGATTCGTAAGTCTCCTCCACATTGGCCGCCTCGCCGCCGGCCGCCGCGTCCGACTCTTCGACCAGCGGCACCACGACGAACCCCTGGCGTCCTTCGCGCAGTTTTCGGCGAAAGAAATCCCACCATTTCGCCCGGCGGCTTTCGTCGGCCAGATAGGTGTGCACCCGCTGGCGGCCCGGCGGACTGTCGCGCAGGGTCGAGATGTCCAGATCGCCGAACAGCGTCATCGTCATCGACCGGGGGATCGGCGTGGCGGTCATCACCAGGTAATGCGGATCGGGCCCGGCCTGTTTGAGCGTCGCCCGCTGACGGACGCCGAACTTGTGCTGCTCGTCGATCACGACCAGCCCCAGCTTGGCCATCGTCACGCCCTCTTGCAAAATCGCGTGGGTGCCGACGATCAAGTTCGCCTCGCCGGCGGCGATTTGCCGCAGCACCTCCTCGCGTTGCGCAGCCGGCTGGCCGCCGGTCAACAACACGCGCCGCACCTGGCTGGCCGCCAGCATCCGGTCGAGCGTTTGCGCGTGTTGACGGGCCAACACCTCGGTGGGCGCCATCAACACGGCCTGATAGCCGTGCGCGACGGCCAGCAGCATCGCGTAGGCGGCCACCACGGTCTTGCCGCTGCCGACGTCGCCTTGCAGCAGCCGGTTCATCGGCCGGGGCCCGGCCATGTCCGCCACGATTTCGGCGATCGCCTGACGCTGCCCGGCGGTCAATTCAAACGAGAAAAGCCGCCGAATCCGGGCGTCGATCCGCGCGGTCGCCTCCAACGCCGGGGCCTGACGCTGGTCGTGCTGCTGTCCGCGCCGCACGGCCAACGCAAGCTGAAGGATCAACAACTCCTGATAGATCAATCGTCGCCGGGCGCGGTCCAAGCTCTCACGGTCGTCCGGAAAATGCACCTGCGGCAACGCCCGCTGCAACGGCCAAAGCTCGTGCGCCGGCAGATACGTCTCGGGAAACACCTCGTCGAGCAGCGGAACGAACGCCGCGAGCGCGCCGCGCACGATCTTGCGGATCTGCCATTGCTGAAGGCCTTCGGTCAGCGGATAAACCGGCAGCAGGCGCGTCGCCGGCTCGTCCTCTTCCTGATCGAGCACGTCGACCTTGGGATGGACCATTTGCCACACCAAGCCTTCGCGTTTTGGCTTGCCTGTGAACATCACGCGCTGGCCAATCGTGAACCGGTCGCGTTGGAAGGGCTGGTTGAACCAAAGGCCGCGCAGTTGTCCGGTCTTGCAGCGAAGCGAAACGCCCAACACGCATCCGCCGGCGTAGGTGCTGCGCTGGTCAACGTCTTCGACCACGCCGCGGACTGATTGCAGCCGTCCCTCCTCCAACCGATCGACGTCGCATTCGACGATTTCTTCGTAATCGCGAGGAAAGAAAAAGAGCACGTCGCAAACGACGCGCAGGCCCATGCGTTCGAGCAACTCCGCCCGGGCCGGTCCGACGCCCTTCAGAAACTGAACCGGCGTCGACAGCGTTTGGGCGATCGCGGCGTTCGGCGTTGGAGACTCGGCGGTCATGCCGTTGATCGGCTTTTCTTCCCCAGCAGGAGCCAAATGACGGCCATCCGCACGGCCACGCCGTTGGTGACCTGTTCCAAAATCGCCGAGTATGGACCGTCGGCCACTTCCGGCGTCACCTCGACCCCGCGATTGATCGGACCGGGGGCCAGGATCAAAATGTCCGACTTGGTCTTTGCCAGCCGGTGACGATCCATCGCGTACAGATGCGCGTATTCGCGGACCGACGGGAACGGCCGGGTCGTCTGCCGCTCGAACTGGATCCGAAGCAGATTCAACACGTCAACCCGCGGCAGGATGTCGTCCAGATGGTATGAATACTCGACGCCCAGGTCGGTCCACTGCGGCGAAACCAACGTCGAAGGGCCGCACACGATCACATGCGCCCCGAGTTTTTGGAGGCCCCAGATGTTGGACCGCGCCGTCCGACTGTGGGCAATGTCGCCGACCAAGGCCACGGTCAGCCCATCGATACGCCCCTTGCGCTGACGGATCGTCATGATGTCCAGCAGTCCTTGCGTCGGATGCTCGTGGGCGCCGTCGCCGGCGTTGATCACCCCGCAGCGAAGGTTTTGGGCCAACAGATGGGGCGTGCCCGGCGTCCGATGTCGGACCACGACCAGATCGATCCCCATCGCCTCGATGTTTTTGGCCGTGTCGATGAACGTCTCGCCCTTCGACAAACTGCTGGTCGAGGCCGAAAAGTCGAGCGTGTCGGCGCCCAGCCGTCGGGCGGCCAATGCAAAACTGTTTCGCGTCCGGGTCGAGTTCTCAAAGAACAGGTTGACGCAGGTTTTGCCCGCAAGCAGGGGGATTTTGCGGTCCCCGGTCGATATCACCTGCTTGAACTGCTCGGCCTTGTCGAGAATCAGCGTGATTTCTTCGGCCGAAAGGTCTTCGAGGCCCAGCAGATGCCGCCGGTTCCAAAGGTCGGGCACGGGCCCCAAATCGACCGTCGCGGTAGCCATGGCGGACGTCCTCCCAAAAGCCGGCCGGTTTCTCCTGACGAGGCCGGACAACCTTTCCGGCACGGGCAGTGATTTTAGCCCATTTACCCGTCTTTGCAAGCCGGTGGCCGACGACTCTACGGTTTCGTCGCGTCAGCCGATCGCTCGGCCCAACAGCCGCATCGCGTGATAACAGATCGCCAATGCGCCGATGGCCGCCAAAATCGTCATCACTTGGTCTTTGTTCGGCGACGGAAGGGACGTGGACGCCGGCGGTGCGGAAATCGCCGCGACGGGGGCCGACGCCGCCAGGTTTTGGTTTTGCGGCTGGACTGGAACCATCGCTAACCGTTCGTCGCCGATCGGCCGCACGACTTGCTGTTGTTCGTGCAACGAGACGGGCAGGTTGGCCGGCGACGACTCTTGCCGGACCGGCGCCGCGTTGATCGCCACGACGGGGGGCCGTTCGCCGCGGGCCTGCTGGGCCAACAGGGCTTGGGCCGAGATCCGACGGAAATCGCCGTCGACCGAATTCAAAAACCAACGGAGCCGGCCGCAATAGCTGCCCGTGGTCCGACCGAACGCCGAGCCGAACAGCGTGCCGGCCAGTTCGCCGCGGCTGTTGAAAATCGGGCCGCCGGAGTCGCCGTTTCGGGCCGGCGCGCCCAACTCGATCATCTCGAACGGCTGATTGTTGCCCGGCGAGACGTATTGGGTCACCTGCCCGCTCAGGATCCGATAGGAGCCGCTCCCGTAGCCGGCGATCGAGACCAGCTCGCCCGGCTGCGGGGCCTCGGCGGCCAGCGGCACCGGCGCGACGTTCGGACGTCGGATGGCCAGCGCGGCCAGATCCCAATCGCGGTCGGTTCCCAACAGATAGGCCCCCGAGCGAAAACCGTCGGGAAAATAGACAAGGATCGGGCCTATCGCGTCGCGGACCACATGCCAGTTGGTCAGCACCAGACCGGAAGACTCGTTGACGGCCACCAGCGTGCCGGATCCGTAAGATACGCCATCGCGTTCCGGCGCCGCGACTCGCACGACGGCCGGGTGTGGCGGCGGCGCCGCTGCGCAAAACGAAGCGGCGACGGCAAGGATCGCCAACGCCCTTACAAACGGACCCATCACGGCAATCTCGATGGGACGGGCCGCGAACCCGTCGCCTAGCACGGAACAGGCCGGCCACCTGTCCCACCCATGGATAACACCCCCTCGGGTGTTGTCGGCCGCGACGCGAACCGCCGATTAGCGTTTTTCGAGCGGCGTGTAGTCCGTCTTGGGCTGCCCGGTATAGATTTGCCGAGGGCGCAAAATTTTCGTGCTGGGATCGTCGTGCTGCTCTTTCCAATGGGCGATCCAGCCCGGCAACCGCCCGATGGCGAAACAGACCGTAAACATGTTGGTCGGGATGCCCATCGCCCGCAACAGGATCCCGCTGTAGAAGTCGACGTTTGGATACAGCCGCCGATCGACGAAATACGGGTCGGCCAGGGCCAATTCCTCGAGCTTTCGGGCGATGTCCAGCAGCGGATCCTTGCGTTTCAACTGATGGAAGACCTTGTCGCACGCCTCTTTGAGGATTTTGGCCCGCGGATCGTAGTTGCGATAGACGCGGTGGCCGAACCCGTAGAGCCGGAACGGATTGGTTTTATCTTTGGCCTCGCGGATGCAATCCTCGGGCGACAGTCCGCCGTCGTGGATCCGTTGGAGCATTTCCATCACCTCGACGTTCGCGCCGCCGTGCAGCGGGCCCCACAACGCGCAAACGGCCGCAGCGCACGAAGCAAACAGGTTGGCCTTCGCCGAGCCCACGATCCGGACGGTCGACGTGCTGCAATTCTGTTCGTGGTCGGCGTGCAAAATGAACATCAGATTCAAGGCGTCTTCGACCTCCCGCGTCACAATGTACTGCTGGTAGGGCAGCGAAAACATCATATGCAGGAAGTTGGCGCAATAACGCAGGTGCGGGTCGGGATAGTTGACCGGCAATCCCAAGGAACGGCGATAGGAAAACGCCGCGATCGTACGCACCTTGCTGATCAATCGGGCCGCCGCCGCTTCCAGCGACTCCTCGTCCTCCAGGGCCAAAAGCTCCTGATGGTAGCAGGCCAGATGGCTCAACGTGGCCGACAGGATGGCCATCGGCGGGGCGTCGGGCGGAATGTGCTGGAACTGATGTTTCACGCCTTCGTGCAGCAGCTCGTTCTCCGTCAGCAGGTTGCTGAACCGGACCAATTCCTCGCGTTTCGGCAGCCGGCCGAAGATCAGCATCCACGCCGCCTCGACGAAGTTCGGCTTGACCGTAAACTGTTCGATCGGGATCCCGCGATAGCGCAAAACGCCCTGTTCGCCGTCGATGAACGTGATGGCGCTGCGACAAAGGCTCGTATTGCCCAGCGAGGGGTCAAACGTGACCACCCCCGTCTGATCGCGAAGCTTCGTGATGTCGAGGGCCCGGTCGCCCTCCGTCCCCTCCAAAATGGGCAATTCGATTTTCTGATCGCCAACGGTCAGGATCGCCTTGTCCGCCATAGGGCACCTCACGGTTTTTTTCTTGAGCCGCACCAAACCTCTCGATGATACCCCAATCAGCCCGAAAAGCAATGGGCGGCTATGCTAAAATAGGTAAATTACGCAATCTCGCAAAAGAAACAAAAAACCGATCCGACGCCGGCCGTCGAACGAAACGCGTCTCCGTCGTTTTGCCATAGCATTGTTTTGGGCTTTTGCTTATGATCCCCGCCTGCTTGGGCTTGCCCGTGATTCGTCAAGGAGGACGAACATGAACTCGCTAAAGAATCTGTTGATCCTCATTGTGTTGGGGGCCATCGGATATGGGCTGTACAATTCGCTGGCCAAGAGCAACATCGAATCGAGCAGCTCGTCGGAGACGGCTCCGCCTTGGTCGGCGACCTCGACCAATTTGGACGTTTCCAACGGAGCGACGGCGTCGCCTAATTCGTTGGCCTTGAAGGCGCCCGGCGTCCCGCCGGCGGTTCAACCCACGACGGCAATTCCACCGTCGACCTCTCCGCTGCAGCCCGCCTCGCCGGCGGCTCCTTACGCCTCTTCCGTTCCGCCGACCATGGCGTCGACGTCGACCGCCTCGACTCCTGCATCGGCCGCTTTCGATGCACCAAGCGCTGCGCCGCCGAGCGTCGTCCGCCCAAGTGTGCCCAACCCGGCGCCGACGATGCCGGATCGTCCAACGGCCCTGCCCGCCACGTCGAATCCAACGTCGTCGCTTGCCGCCGCGAACACTGAGTCTTCGTCCAATTCGCTGTCGAGCGTGGTGCGCAACTTGGCGCCGCCGCCCGGCGCGACGGCCGCGGCCAACACGGTCGACACGCTGGTGCAGAGCAAATTCACCGCATTTATGGACGCCGTCAAGAAAAAGCTCGATGAAGGCAAACTGGCCGAGGCCCATTTGGCGCTGAGTACGTTGTACGGCAATCCCGACCTGCCGCCGGACCAAGCCAAGCAGATCACCGACTTGTTGGACCAATTGGCCGGCACGGTGATCTACTCGCGCAAGCACTATTTGGAGCCGCCCTATCGCACGCAGCCGGGCGACACGCTCGATCGCATCGCCCAACAATACAACGTGCCTTGGGAACTGCTGGGGCACATCAACGGCCTGCTACCGCCGGGCAACGTCGATCCCGGAGTGAAGGACCGGCCGCTTCCGCAGGGGACCGAGTTGAAAGTCGTTCGCGGTCCGTTCGAGGCCGTCGTGCGGCTGGATCGTCGGGAATTGGCGTTGATGGTGCAAAACCGTTACGCCGGTCGGTTCCGCATCGGCGTGGGCCGCGACCAACCAAAACTGGAGGGCGAGTACACGGTCCGCGACAAAGTGGCCAATCCGACCTACTACGGTCCCGACGGCGTGACCATTCCGTCCAGCGACCCGAAAAACCCGCTGGGCGCCGCCTGGATCGGCCTGACCGACCGGATCGGCATCCACGGAACCGGCGATCCGCAGGCGATCGGCCGCGACGACAACCGCGGCACGATTTGCGTGGGGGAACGCGACTTGCAGGATCTTTATGGTATACTGTCGGTCGGATCGCGCGTGACCGTGTTGCGATAGCCGCAGCCGCGAGCTGTTGTTTTCGCGTCCCATCCACCGTCCAGATCAAAAAAACGCCCTGCGCAAGAAGAGAGACCGCCCATGCCGTGCCGAGGAGTCCGCGGCGCCACGACCGCCGACGACAACCGTCCCGAAGAGATTTTGAAGGCCACGCGTCAACTCCTGGCGCTGCTGATCCGCCAAAACGGCATCCGGCCCGAGGATGTTTGCAGCGCGACCTTTTCGACGACCACGGATCTGGACGCGGAGTTTCCGGCGTTGGCCGCGCGCCAGTTGGGCTGGATCGACGTGGCGCTGATGTGCGTTCACGAGTTGGACGTGCCCGGTTCGCTGCGCCATTGCATCCGCGTTCTGTTGCATTGGAACACCGACAAATCGCCCGAAGAGATCGTGCACGTCTATGTGAAAGGCGCGTCCGGACTGCGGCCCGACCGCTCCAAGCTGCCGCCGGTCGATTGGAAAGAGCTCGAAGACTGGATCGACGAGCACAAGAGCGACGCAGCCCGCCCGATCCGGAAATAGTTTGCGAATCACGCGGCAAAATTGCGGCCATCGCGTCAGCCGTTGCGGCCCCCGCAAGAAGCCATGCCTCTTTTTTTCCCGGGAAATCGCATCCAACGGGCCGGCCAAGCTACGAACCTCGGATGGTTTTCCCTCCCAGCGATCCCATGTTGAGGTCAAGATCCTATGCATCGAGCGTTTTTACATGAGGCTATTCGCCTTTCGATCGAAAAAAGTCAGGCCGGAGAGGGCGGGCCATTCGGGGCTGTGATTGTGCGAAACGACGAAATCGTGGGGCGTGGATGGAATCGTGTTACCTCGGCCAAGGATCCCACCGCACACGCCGAGATAATGGCCATTCGAGACGCCTGCAAAAATCTTGACACCTTTTCGCTGGCCGGCTGCCATCTTTACACCAGTTGCGAACCGTGTCCCATGTGTCTGGCGGCTATTTATTGGGCCCGCTTAGACCGGGTGTGCTATGCCGCCACCCGTCACGACGCCGCCGCAGCCGGCTTTGACGACCGCCGCATCTACGAGGAGCTGGCCATGGACATGGACCGCCGTTCCATTCCCATGACGCAAGACCTTCACGACGAGGCGTGCCAAGCATTTCGTGATTGGCTGAAAAATCCCCACCGAACGCCCTACTGACAACACCTGAATTGAAATACGGCCAACGTGAAAACCACGCGATTGCCGGCATTTCGCGCCCCCGCCATTTTTGTGACGGTGTGGACCTACTCAGGATTCGTTTTCCGTCGGCAACGGCTCATGCGGTCGGACACCGTATTTTTTCCGCCTAGCCCGGCCGTGAGGACAGCCGCCAAAAGTCACGATCCACTCGATTTTTTGAAGGAACTTAGCCAACCGATTGCCTTGTCTGGCTCTGGTGCAAATGGGGCATTTCTTTTCACAAAAATCTGGATCACCGATCATGATCGCCACCCTCCGGCCTTCTTGGCTCGATCTTAAACGGCTGTCGCCAACAGTGCAACCGGGAAGTCGATATCGCCGCCAACGATGGTGTTCGCTTCCACGAGGAGTTTTTCGTACATAGCCTCGAATTTGCTGATTATGCTGTTAAGTCTCTTCTCTTACCTCCCTCGACAATGAAAACGTGGGAGATGCTACCCAGCATCCATCGCCGCCATTTTTCGTAGTTCGATCTGCTGGTAGCGACGGTGAAGCATTGGAAAGTTTCCACCAAAGACTGCCGCAAGAATTGTTCCGCCCAAAAGAAGCGGATAGTAGACCGCGTAAGGCTGACCTAATACCACCGCTACGAGACCAACCACGAGACTTACCATTCCTAAGACAGCCAGGGTTGTCGTCAGCACTAGGACAAATCGTCGGGCTTTGCCGAGGCCGGATAGAATTCCGATGGTCGCTCCCAACAGACCAAGAATCGAACCTCCAACGCCGCCGATCCAACCACCGGCCCGCCCATTCCACCAACCGTTTGGATATTGGACGATCTTCAACGGCCCCACAAAGACGGTGCCACGGCCAGCAAAGACTATGTTGACAATAAGCCGAGTTGGCAGACCGCTTTTTTTGTCCGTGAAGAAGGGCAGCGTGAAAGGACGCCAATCGGATGAGCCTTGCAGAGACTGCATTGGTCCCGATTCTCCCAACGTTCGTGAGAAAAACCTTCTCCCATCGGCAAAACAACTCCACATCTCCAGATAGCTTGTTTTCTGAACGTTCTCATAGCGGATTTTTCCCTCCACAGCGTAGTGGAAGGTGGAAATGCCCGGATTCTTGATGTCGAACAATACCACGGACTTTGAGTTTTCCGATGGATTATCGATTCGCAGTTGTTCTTGCGGCCCCGATGTGCCGCCTGGCTGAATCTCACCTACGGTGGATTGTCCCATCTTCTGGAGTTCAGCCCAAGAGAATGTCCGCACCGTTTCTTGAGCAAACGCTGTCGGGACACAGGCCCATAGGAGAAGACCGATTGCAATGCTATGTTTCATGGCGACCTTCCAGTTCCCCCTTGTGTGCGGCCAAGAGCCGCTTGAATGTCGCTGAATCAAACTTGCCCTCCGCAAACTGAACTCGGAGCAGTTTTTCGAAGGGCGATGTCACTTGTTGTTCTTCCGCCACCTGAACTTTGGCGATCAACCGGTCGAGACGCAACCGAACGGTCGGGTAACTGATGCCATACGCTGTCGCCAAATCCTTCAGCGAGCCAGAAGCGAGAACAAACCGTTTGATGAAGGTCAAATCTTCCTCCGTGAGGAAGTCCACCCACGTCTTCGGAGGTGAGCTGGAACGATTCATGCCCGCATTTTACATTCAATAAAACAAAAGTCAATATACATTTTATTAAACATCAAGAATATGCCAATTGAGGATGGAAAGGGGCGAGTTTTTGGCAACAGAAAAGGTTCCCGCCTCCTTTTACCTTGCAAGGCTTGTGGCACCGCTGTGGCACCCAACTCCACAGCAAGAAACCTGCGAAAACGCCTTGTTTTCGCGTATATATATGAAAAAAGCCGACTTAGGATTTCTCCCAAGTCGGCTTTAGTGGAGGCGGCGGGAATCGAACCCGCGTCCCGCGACATTTCCATGAAGGCTTCTACGTGTGTAGTCGGATCATTTACGCCTTCGCCATCCAAACCCCTAACCGACGAGGTGAAAGAACGGCTAGCCGGCAGCGTTTTTTAATCTCGGGCGTGGCCAGCAGCGACCCGAGACGATCCGGAATTGTGGCCGGCAGTCGGACCTCTCCGGCGAAGGTCCTCAGCCGGGGCAACCTATCTCTAGGCGGCCATTGCAAAGCTAGGCTTGGCAATTAAGTTTTTTGGTCGGCTTTTAACGTGGCCTGCTGACCAACCACGACACGCCACCTCCACTTCACACTGCCCGGTCGAATCCAGTTCGCCCCCGGTTTCAAACTCTCTAACATTATACGGTGTCGCACGTCCGACGGCCAGCGTCGATTTCAGGCCAACGTCAAGGTCGCTCCAGGCGTCTTATACGCTGAACCGGATCAGCAAAATGTCGTCGTCCTGGACCATGTAGTCTTTCGGCTCTTGACGCAACAGATGCTGGGCCTTCACTTCCCGCTCGCTGCCCAGCCGGATCAGGTCGCCAACGGTCATCACTTCGGCGCGGATGAACCCGCGAGCCAGATCGGTGTGGATGCAGCCGGCCGCGTCCAACGCCGTGCCGCCCTGCGGCATCAACCAAGTGCGAACCTCGGGCTCGCCGGCCGTAAAAAACGTCGTCTGCCCGGAGGTGGTCAACAACGTGCGAATCAGTTGATCGCGGTCGGTCAACACCAGGCCCATCTCGGCGACGAACGCCGCCCGGTCTTCGGCCGACATTTTGGCCAGCTCCAACTCGAGTCCGGCGGGCACGGCGACCATCGGCGTCTCGGGCGTCGACAGCGCCGCGAACCGCTCCGGCTTCGATTCGTCGTCCGCCGTGTTGACGACCACCAAACGCGGCTTCTCCGTAAAAAGTCGGAACGCCCGGGTCACTTTGCGCTGGTCCTCGGTCATCTGCGACTCGCGCAGCGGATGGCCCGATTCGAGCGACGTCAACACGAGCTTCAGCGTCGCGTGTTCGTGCTCGAACTGCTGATGCTCCGTCCGAGGCAACGGCTTTTTCAGTTGCTCTTCGACCCGCTCGATCCGATTGGTCAGAATCTCCATGTCGGCCAGCATCAGATCTTCGTCGAACGCGCGGAGCTCGGCCATCGGATCGGCGTTGCTGAACGCCGCCACGACGAACACCAGACATCCGGCCTCGCGGAGCATGCCCATTCGGGCGGCGTTGCCTTCGTGCGTGCGGCTCAGGCCCGGCGTGTCGACCAACTCAATGGCGGCGTGGGTGATTTTTTTGGGATGATAGAGCTGGCAGAGCGGCTCGAATCGAGCGTCCGGGATCGGGGCCATCGCGCTTTGGCCCGTGTGCGCGGCGGCCGGATCGGGCGCAACGCCCGTCAACCAATGAAACAACGTACTCTTGCCCGAGCCCTGATAGCCGACCAAACCGATCTTCATGAGAATTTCCTACGGTTCCGATTCGTCTTCGCGTCGCCGAGAAATTCTACCCCAAATGTGGTAGAGTATCAACAGTGCGAAGGCGCCGACCGAGGCGGCCAACAGCCCGAGGACGCTGATCGGTTGCAGCGATTGTTTCGGATACAGCCAACTGAGCCCCAAAAGCCCAAGCGTGCTGCCTAAAATGCCCATCACAACGACCTGAAACGGCCCCACCGTTCGCCGTAGCGGCAATAACACGGTGGCCAGCAGGCCGGCCACGGTCCCGAATCCCACCCAGATCAACACGACGTTGACCCAATGTTGCACGGCGGGCGAAAAGGCAAGCTCGGACATGGGATAGATGCTCAGGAACAGCGCCGACGGATCTGGGAAAATAAAAAAGTCCTTGCGTTGCTGATGCCCTCGTCAAGGTCGAACGTCGGCGCGTTCACCTCGGGACACCAGCAACGCAAGGCGCCGTCCCCCCCGCAACGCCGTGAACCCCAAGGACTCGGCCCCACGACGTTCGGCGTAAAATCGGTCGCAATCAACGTTTGATTGCTTGCGACGCTTGATCCTCGTTGTACGCTTTCATCGCAGCGGCTTCCCGCGATAACTTAAACTCCGCCCCCGGCGGATAATATTGCACGTCGTCCTTCATGTAATAGGGGCTGGGCAACGTCTGGCCGCCGGTCTCGATCTGGCAACCTGTCAACGCCACGCTCGCCAACAGGCTAAGACCGACCAACAAAGTCTGCAGAAGACGCTGGTTCAAAAAGCCCTTCATGGGCCACCTCCGTCCATCCTGAAACACGTATCTTACCCACCCCTCCACTCTTACGCCGCACATAGAGTCCTGTCAGCCGGCATAATCGTTGCAGTCGTTATCGTCCTGCAACGAGGTGGGACTTTATTGATCTTCGGGAAAATCTTCCCAAAGTCCCCGGTTCACCGTGAATGCAAGAAATACGGAGGCTGGCCCATACTCAAAATAGCTAGAAAAGCCTTGAAAGCAGGCGTCAATCGCGGGCCAGCGGATCTTTGATCTCGATTGTGAGGACCTCGATCACAAGATCCACCTCTTGCTCTTTTTCGTCTTTCGAAGCCTCGCCGCCCGTAGCAGGTTTGGTCACGAACACGTCGATCGAACGGCGGCGGCCGGTTTTCGCGTCCGTCCGCTGCCCATCGAGCCAAAGAACCCGATCCGAAGGCCGAGCGTCGTTCGTTCGCGCCTGCGCCTGTCGACCGTAGAACTTGATTGCCTTGCTGGGGCGATTGGATTCTTCCAGACGCAAATAATGAACCTCCAACACATCGTCGCCGACAGTCGAAGGCGTCGTCGAATCGATCGGCGGCCAGTGAAAGTCATAGGCGGCCGCCACGCGAGTATTGTCGGACAACGCGAAGTCGGGCGGGAGGTTGGGTTTCGCGGCCACCGGCATGCGACCGGCCTCGATCGCGGCTTTGCTTCGGGCCAGCGACACTTCCTCGAACCGTTTGCGCCACGCGTCCACCAGCTTCGCGGACGCATCCCACCAATCTTGCTCGGCTTGAGCCAATCGAGCGGCGCGCGCGGCGGCCGCCGTTTGCGGTCGGGCGGGACTCGGCTGTCGCCCTCGAACGCCGTTGTTGCTGCGACGGTCTTTGCGCTGACCCATCTTCAAAATGACCACCAAGGCGGGATCGGTGACAAGACGGTCGAACAGACCGAGGGCCTCCAAGGTTTTCGGACCGTCGGCCCAATTTTTTCGCAGAAACCGCGCCAGCGGCGCGCGGATGGAATCGCACGGCATCGTGGCAGCCAACGCCACCAGACCGGGTTGTTTTTCCAACGACCGCGATTCGCTCAACTGCGACGCAATTCTGGCCGGCAGCGGACCGGACCACAACAACTCGGCCAGCATGGTCGGCTTGCCCCCGCCTTGTCCGCCCGATTCATGCGGCGACGCCGAGACCAGCCCCAGCCGTTCCGCCATCGCCTCGGCGCTCAGATCGGCCAATTGTTGCTCCAATTTAGCCTTGATGTCTCGAACCACGTCCGCCTTCTCATGAAGAATGATCTGAGCCTCGCAATTAAGCGGGTCGGGCGAAAGCAAGAAATCGCGGACCGGATCGCCGGCCGGAACCCACGCGAGCCGTTCGGCCAACGCCACGGCCAATCGCCGACGCGTCAGATTGGAGGCCGTCGGTTTGAGCAACTCCAACGCCCGGACCCGTAACTGCTTGGCCGGCCAATTGCCCGACCGATCGGCCGGACGAAACGACTCGGGCTCCAAGACGGCGTCAAGCAACACGGCTTCGGTCTTGTCGGTCGGATGCGTCGCCAACGCCTTGAGCGCCATTTCCACCGCCGAATCGTCCGCACTCGACAACGTCTGCCGAAGCAGCAAACAGGCCGGTTCGGTGCCGTTTTCGCCCAAGGCCGTCAGAATCGTCTCCGAAAGCCTCGCCGCATCGATCGGCGCAGACGGCGGGGACTCGCGGGACGCTGCGATCAGAGCCGAAGCAACCAGCGGCGGTTTCAGCAAAACGGCCAATGTGATCACTGCGGACGGATCGCCGCGGCTTCGGGTCCCCAGGGCGACGATCGCCGGCAACAATTTCGGATCGTTGTCCCGACGCGCCCGGACAAAATCCGTCGGCGTCCATTGGGACAGGTCGTCCGGCAACGCGGGAGGCGGTTGTTTCACCGGCGTCCCTGACGCGGGATTGGACTTTGGCGGCGAGGACGGCTTGGATGTCGACGCCGACCCATTGGCCGCAGGCGTTTTAGATGCCGGGGGCGCCGATGCCGACGCCTGAACCGCAGGATCGGGAGGCGGCGGGGTCTGATGGAACCAGCCCGCGCGCCAGCCGATCACCAGCCCAATCACGACCAAAGACAACACGCCGGCCAGCAGCACCGCGACCACATTGGGATCTTTGCGAAGCCACCGCTGAAACGCGCTGCGCGATGAATCGACTTCCGGTTCCTCCAAGTCCTTCTGAACGTCGTTGGACCATCGCGAGGACGTCGGGGAATCTCGTAAATCCTTCGACGTGCGAGGATCCTCGTCACGGGGGTTCCGGTTCGTCGACATGGAATCGCCTCCATCGAAGAGAGACCGTGGTTGCACGGTTTAGTATGCCACAAACCAAAAGAAAACGCCACGGGGATCACCGCCAGAGGGGGCCGCAACACGCTTCCAAGACATTGAAAACACCGCCTGGGAGGAAATACAATAGAGGGATCCTCTCCAAGCGAACCGATTTTGCAACGTGCCAAAGGAAATCACGGAACCGCCGCCGAATGCGGCTCGAATCCTCGTTAGCCAGACAAAACCATGCGCGCACACACCCTTGGGACCGGCAAGCCACTCCGTCGACGTCGCCCCGTTTTCTTGAGCGGCCTTTTCGGAATCACCCTGCTTGCAACACTCTCGGCCGTTCGGACCTTCGCCGCCGACAATCCGACCGAGCCGCCGCCGCTGTGGACCTTCGCATGGATCACCGACATGCACATGGACGCGGCGCGGTTGGACTTCACGGCCCAGGCGTTTCGCTATATGGACGAACGGTTGAAGCCGCACATGGTTTTGATCACCGGCGACAACAATGCGGAGCCGCAGCCGCCGACGGATCCTCAAAAGCCCGAGCCGTTGGGCCTGCGCCGCCAGCGATTTTTGAAGGCCTTTCTTCAAAAGAACCTCCAAACACCGTATGCCATCATTCCCGGCGACGATTGGCCGCAGGATTTCGACCGGGTGTTCGGCCCGAAACAATACAGTTTCGATTGCGGCGGGCTGCACTTCATCCTGCTGGCCCCCGACCGCTTTTACCAAGGCAAGCGTTACGAGGGCCTGTCGGTGTTCGATCCCTCGACGTTGGCGTGGCTCGCCAAGGATCTGGAGCGGCACGCCGATCAACCGACCGTCGTGGCCCTTCACGAACCGATCTATCCGCCGACGTTTTTGGACGCCCCGAAACTTCAAGCCATGTTCGATCGGCATCCGAACGTGTTCCTGGTGTTGCAGGGCCACCTGCACGTCGACATGGAGCGACACCGCCATGGGACCGCTTACCTGGTCGGCCCGTCCTTGGGCAAACCGCCGACGCAGGCCATGAAGTTGATCGACGTCTACGCCGATCGTCTCGTCGTGCGAACCGTCGCCTATCAAAAGAAAGACGGCCAATTCCGCCTATTGCCGCAACGGCAGCGAATCGACGTTCCGACGGCGCTGCGATCGTGGCCCGCCGAGCCGAAATCGAACCGTTTCACCATGGACCACTACGACGCCGTGCCGGCCCATCCGTTGATCGAAGACCCCACGCTGGTCCGCCGCGCCGGCGAGTTGATGAAGAACGCCGCCGGTTATTTCTTCTTCTCGAAATAGCTCGCGTCACGGCGCACCGCCCGACGCCTTGCCGATCCGGCGGACGTCGAGCGTCTGATGCTGGCCTTTTGGGCTGTCGAAGGTGTCGTAGGCGTCCAAGTATTGTCTTAGCCGGGCGACTTTTTGGGCGGCCGTCGGTTCGCCCAGCACATTCGCGCCCGGCGCATAGCCCCACACGATTTGCGTGCCGGCGCGAGTGGTCAACACGAACTGCGGCTCCGTGCCCGCCGAACCGGACGCCGGAGCGGACGCCACCGGGGCGATTCGATGCAATTTCATCGCGTCCCAAAGCGGCTCCAACGCGGCGGCGATCTCGGCCCCGCCGACCACGCGCACGTCGCTCCAACGCTGACCCAGCGCCACAGTTGGCTTGCGTTCCACGCCCGTCAGATGCGGATACCGCGTGGTCGCCTCAATGGAGGTAAAATCCTCGCTGGGCAGCAACACGCCTTCCGAATCAACCGCCCAGACGACCTTCGGCTCTTCCGCCACTTCGACCATGCACGCCGGGCGACGATACACCAACGACACGCGGACCAGCGCCGGATATTGCTTCGTGACCGACGTCACCTTGGCCACCCACGGATGCCGGCTGAACGCCTGATAGATCCGCTCGACGAGACGATCGTCCATCAACGACTGCAGCCCGTCGAGCGTCGGATCGCGGAACACTTCTCGCTGCAAATCGCCGCGTTTGCGGTGGATCCAATCGGGCAACGGCGTGATGCGGACCTGGTCCGGCCCCACCTGACGATCCGGCGACTCTAAGATTTGCGGCCCGAAGCGCCGCCACCCCAGCCACCAGCCGCCGCCGAGCACGGCCAGCGTCACCGCCCAGAGCAACACCGACCGTCCGTCCCGCACCAACCATGAGAGGAAATCCCAAACCGCCGACGAACCTTTTTTTTTGACCGAACCCATGATGAAACCACCAGCGAACCAAGGCCGAAACGTGCGATTTTCCCGTTTCCCGCCGTCGCGTTACCAGATTTCCAGCTCCAACTCCAAGTCCACGTCCAGACGATCGCGGACTTGGCTGCGAATCATCTCGATCAGCCGCAACACGTCTTGGGCCGTGCATTCGGGCTCGGCGATGATGAAGTTCGCGTGCCGATCGCTCACCACCGCGCCGCCGATGCGCGTGCCCTTCAAACCGGCGTCGTCGATCAGCTCGCCGGCGGTTTTTTGGCCGCGGGGATTTTTGAACACGCAGCCGGCGCACTGGTGGCCCATCGGCTGCGACGCCTTCTTTACGATCCACTGTTTTTGCATGCGCTGGGCCAACTCGTGCGGATTGTCTTCCTCCAATTCGCACCGGGCCTCCAAAATCACCAGATCGTCGAGGCTGCTCTGACGATAACCGAACGACAACTCGTCGCCGGCTCGCTGATGCGTCTCGCCGTTGGCCGTGATCACCGTGGCCTCGAACAACCACTGGCCGATCGCGCCGCCGTGGGCGCCGGTGTTTCCATGCAGCGCGCCGCCGATCGTGCCGGGAATTCCAACCAGCATCTCAAGCCCCGCCAATCCGCGATGGACCGAGGTCGTCACGGCGCGGCCCAACAGACTGCCGCCGCCGGCGGTGAGCGATCGGCCGTCGAGACGGATCTCGCAAAACACCGGGGCCGACAAATGCACGACCATGCCCGGCACGCCCTCGTCGCGCACCAACAGATTCGACCCCTGGCCCAACAGCCGGATCGACACGCCTTCCTCGTGGCACCGTTTGATCAACGTGAGCAACTGGTCGGGCGTCTCCGGCTCAGCGAAATACTCCGCCGGCCCACCCAACTGAAACCACGTGTGCATCGCCAGCGGCTCGTTGCGACGCACCACATTCTCCAATCCATCCAAAAAACTCATGACGACTTTTCCTCGACGCAAGTTTGCCCGCGGAATCGATCCGTCGCCGCAAAATCACATGCGGCGCAACAGTTTTTTTCTTCCGCCTCGGTCCGTCCTCGACGCTCCGCTTCCCAAGCTCCGCTTCGTCGGCCCGCCCCTAGCGTAACCAGTACATCGTCGGCGGCAAGCCCGGTTTCAAGCGCTTTTAGAATTTCTTCTTCCCGATGTCCCGGCAACACATGAACCCCCAATTCGGAGGCCCGACGCGCGAGATCCGACGCCGCAACTTCCCCAGGGTGGGGGGAACCCTCCCTCGCCCGAAAAATCTCCGTCACGAACACTCGATCGGCATTTTGCAGACTCGCGGCCAGTTCGTCCAGCAGTCGGGCCGTGCGCGACGCCTGGTGCGGCTGAAACACACACCACACCCGGCGGCCGGGAAACATGCGGCGAACGGCGGCCAACGCGGCCGACACTTCCGTCGGATGATGGGCGTAATCGTCCACCCAGGTCGCGCCGCGCCACGTACCGAGCACTTCCAAGCGACGGTGCAGCCCGGTGAAACCGGACAGTCCCGCGGCGATCTGTTCGGGCGTCGCGCCGCCGCGGGACGCCAGGGCCGCCGCCGCCAAGGCGTTCAAGACATTGTGCCGCCCAGGCGTCCGCAACCGCACCCGACAAAACGGCCGCCCGGCCCGTCGAATCTCAAACCCAAAACACCCGCGACGATCCGCCAAGTCGCAGGCCGACCAATCCGCATCGGGACACAACCCAAAAGACTCCGTGCGACAAGAAAAACCCTCGGTCGCCCGGCGAGTGGAGGGACAATCGCGCCGAACCAGCAAAAAACCGTCGGCGGGGACCGACGCGGCGAACCGCCGAAAAGCGTTCTCCAATTCCGCCAACGAAGGGTAGCAATCAAAATGGTCGGGCTCGATGCCCAAGATCGCGGCGCACCGCGGACGAAGATTCAAAAAATTGGCCCGATACTCGCACGCCTCGACCACCAGAAGCCTGCCGCCCCCCTGCCCTGCTTCTCCAGACAACGGCGAAGCAAGCCATCCCGCTCGCCCACCCGACGTCTTGCCCAACGGCGTGGCGCCGCAACACACGGCCGGATCCTTCCCCGCTTCGATCAGCACGTGGGCGGTCATGGCCGTGGTGGTCGACTTGCCGTGCGTGCCGGCGACGGCCACCGTGTCCGCGGCGGCGCTGAGCCGGCCGAGCCACTGAAAATAGCTCCGCTCGGGGATGCCCAACTGCGCGGCGCGGCGTCGTTCCGGGTTGTCCGTCGGCACGGCGTCGCTGTAGGCGAGCACGTCCACCTCCGGCGAAATCCACCGGGCGTCGTGGCCATGAAACCATCGGACGCCGGCGGCCGCCAACAACGCGGCGTCGTCCGAGCAGCCGTCCGACCCCTGCACGCGCCATCCGCATTGGACCAGCACATCGGCCAGCGATCGCATCCCGCTGCCGGCCGCGCCGACCAGATGGGCGCAGGGCGAGCGGTCAAACCGCACCCTGACATTGTCCCGCTTGGTCCAGCAAAAGCCCTCCATGGAACACCGCCAATCCCCCTAAACCCCCAAGGTCAACCATCTTCGTTTGCCAAGGCTGCCATCAGCCCGACGTTTTGCCGCCGACTGCGATATTGCCCAGGCGTCTGTCCGACTCGCCTTTTGAACATCCGCTGCATAGTTTCAACGTAAGCGAAGCCAGTCGATTGGGCAATCTCCCCGAGTGAAAAATGGCTGGTCGCCAGCAATTCCTTAATCCGATCTAAACGAACTCGCTGAATCTCCTGGTGGACGGAATGCCCGAGATAACGTGCGAACTGCCGCTCCAAGGTACTCCGCGAGATGGCCAGCCGCCGGGCGAGCCGGACCGAGTTCAAGCCTTCGCAAGCATGATCGCGCACGTAGCGCACCGTGTCCGCCGCGTCTTGATCGGCGATCGCCAACATGTCGGTCGAGCGCCGCACAACAACACCGACGGGTTCGATCAATACGCGACGAGGCGTTGTCACCGCCCCCCGCATCATCCGGTCGAGCAAGGTCGCCGCCTGAAATCCGACCCGCCAAGCATTGTTGTCCACGCTCGACAACGGCGGATCGCACAGTTCGCATTGAACGGCGTCATTGTCCACGCCGAGCACAGCCACCTCGTCGGGCGACATAACACCGGACTCGCGGCACGCACTGAGCACCTGAAACGCTCGCATGTCGTTGCACGCCATCACGCCGACCGGTTTGGGCAGCTCCCGCAGCCACGCTGCCAAGACGTGGGCATGCGACCGAGCGATCCGCTCGACGTCGGCCAAACGTCGGGCTCGCACAAAACGCGGCGGCTTGAACACATGCACTCGACAGCCCAACGCATTCAGCCGTCGGACAAATTGCCCGCAACGACGATCGGAAAACACAACGCCCGGTAGCCCGCAATACGCAAAGTGCTTCACCCGCAACTGTTCCAGGTGCTCCACGGCCATGCGCGTGATTGCATCGCTGTCCGGAAAGACGCCCGGAACACCCGAAACACCCTCTTCGTGCAACAGATCGACGATCGGCACGCGCCATCGTTGCAGGAGACGAAGCAGTGATCGATCTTCCAATCGGGCCAGGATGCCTTGAGGCCGCCAACGCTTCAAGCCCTTGGACAACGGATCGCCCAGAGAACGTTCTTCATGATAAAACGCCCAGGGCCCATACGCCCTTGCATAGGCAGCGATTCCGGCCAGCAGCTCCCGCCCGTAACTGCGTGACGACTCGATCAGCAAGGCAACGCGAAACGGCGGCATCACGAAGGCTCCTTGTCCATCTTGCGGCATCGGGCAGGATGACCTGTTTTGTCATCTATTATGATATTTTTCATCATGGACAACAAGAAGCGACAACTGGAAAATAAGAAGCCATGGGGCGACGACGCGGCCTCGAACACTCCTCTGGTGCAGCCGAAATGAACTCTCAAGAACGCCTGATTGCCACGTTGAACCACCATGAACCCGACCGCGTGCCCGTCGACTTCGGCGCCACGGCGGTCACCGGCATGCACGTGTCCGCGGTGACGCGATTGCGACGAGCCGTGCTAGGTGACCCGAACTATCGCGTCAAGGTGATCGATCCTTATCAGATGCTCGGGGAGATCGACGCGGAGCTGCTCGACGCACTGGAAATCGACGTGGTCGGAATTCCCGGCCGAACAACCATGTTCGGCTTCGAGAATCGCGATTGGAAGCCGTTTCGAATGTTCGACGGCCTCGAAGTGCTCGTGCCCGGCGATTTTCAGGTCGCCGAAGACGATCGCGGCGGCTGGGTCATCTTTCCACAAGGCGATCGCACGGCCCCACCCAGCGGCCGCATGCCTCGCGGGTTTTATTTTTTCGACACCATCATTCGTCAAGAACCTCTCGACGAAGATCGGCTCGATCCAACCGACAATCTGGAAGAGTTCCGCCTATTCGACCATAATGACGTCGACTGGTATCGACGGCAGATTGAGTCGCCGCCCGGAGGCACCCTGCGCGGCGCGGTCTTGAACATGCCCGGCGCGGCATTCGGCGACATCGCCCTGGTGCCGGCTCCCTGGCTCAAACATCCCAAAGGCATCCGCGACATCGCCGAGTGGTACATGGCGACCGCCGCACACAAAGACTATGTGTTGCAGGTCTTTGAACGACAGTGTGAAATCGCACTGAAAAACCTCGAAACGCTGATCGACTTGCTGGGCGACTGCGTCCAGGTGGTTTTCTTGACGGGGACGGATTTTGGCACGCAACATGGGCTGTTCATTTCGCGGCAAGCCTATCGCGAGCTCTACAAGCCATTTCACCTACGCGTCAACCGGTTGGTCCACGAAAAAAGCCGCTGGAAAACGTTTACCCACACCTGCGGGGCCATTGCGACCTTGATCCCCGACTTGATCGAGGCCGGATTCGACATCCTGAATCCGGTCCAATGCTCGGCGGACGGCATGGACCCGATTTTTCTGAAGCGCGAGTTTGGCGACCACGTCGTTTTTTGGGGCGGCGGCGCAAACACTCAGCAAACGCTGGCGTTCGGCTTGCCCGAGGACGTGTACCGCGAAGTCCGAAAGCGGATCGACATTTTCGGACCCGGCGGCGGATTTGTTTTCAACACCGTTCACAACGTGCAGGCCACCACGCCCACCGAAAACATTTTGGCCATGTTTCGCGCTCTTCGCGACAGCCACGTTTGATCGTCCGTTCACAAGAGAAAAATCAATCCACACGATGTCCGCTCATCACCCCCGTGTCCCCATGTTCGTTTTTCGAGTCTGCGGCGTTGCGGCCCTCGGTGGACTACTGTTCGGATACGATACGGCCGTGATCGCCGGCGCGATCGGTCCGCTTCAAGAACATTTCCATCTCAGCGCGGCGATGAAAGGTTGGGCGGCGGCATGCGCACTGTTCGGATGCGTATTGGGCGTGTCGCTGGCCGGTGTGCTGGGCGATCGCGCCGGCCGAAAACAAACGCAACTGCTCTCCGCAATTCTATTCTTTTTGTCGGCAATCGGCACCGCGTTGGCCGTGCAATTCGCTGCATTCATCGTATTCCGCATCTTGGGCGGCGTCGGCGTAGGCATCGCCTCGATGACCGCTCCGATGTATATCGCCGAGATATCGCCCGCCCGGCTTCGCGGCCGTTTGGTGTCGGTCAACCAACTGGCTGTGGTATCGGGCATTTTGGTGATCTATTTCGTCAATTACCTCATTGCACTGGGCGGTGACGCCGCTTGGAACGCAACCGTTGGATGGCGGTGGATGTTCGCATCGGGGGCTGTGCCCTCGGGCCTGTTTTTCCTGCTGCTTCTGCACGTGCCCGAAAGCCCTCGATGGCTCGTCGAACGAAACCGCATCGCCACGGCCCACGACGTCTTGGTTCGACTCGGCGGTGAGTCGTTCGCCGCCCAGGAATTGCATGCAATTTGCGAAAGCGTCGCCACGGAACGACAAAGGTCCGTCCGTCGATTCGGCCCGGAACTGAGGCCCGTGCTTTGGCTGGGTCTCACCTTGGCGGTTCTTCAACAGGCGACCGGCATCAACGTATTCTTGTATTACGCACCGGAGATTTTCAAGCAACTCGGAGCGGTAAACGATCTGGCGCTCCTGCAAACAATCGTCGTCGGAGGCGTCAATCTGATGGCCACATTGCTGGCCATTGGCACCGTCGACCGCTGGGGTCGCAGGCCGCTAATGATCGGGGGCGCCTCGGGCATGGGCGGTTGTCTTTTGACCATGGGTCTGGTTCTGCAATTTCAGGGGATGGCCGGTTGGGTTTTGTTGCTTTTGTTGGGCTATGTCGCGTGTTTTGCGTTATCCGTCGGACCGGTCACCTGGGTTATTCTCTCTGAAATATTCCCAAACAACGTCCGAAGCGTCGCCATGTCGTTGGCAACCTTCGCCCTGTGGACCGCCAACTTTCTGGTTTCGCAGACGTTTCCGATGATGGACGAAAGCCCCTGGCTCACCGAACGTTTTCATCACGGATTTCCGTTTTATGTCTACGGATCGCTTTGCATCGTGTTGGTCGTCGTGACCTGGCTCGGCGTGCCGGAAACCAAAGGCCGATCACTCGAAGAAATCGAGCGATTTTGGACAAAGAGAACTCATCCGTGACAAGCGTGCTTCTTGTCACAGAGCGTCCTTATGGAACATAAAGCAGCGGTAAACATAGGCTTGCGGTTTCGCGTTCACTTGGCAAGCGTGGCATCCGCCAATCGTTCTTTACGCGAGACACCCCACAAGTTGCGGCAATCACGGGCGTCAACGCGGCCCCAAACCCTGATTTTTCACAGCCCTGCCCAGACGAGGACCGCACACCGTCGCCCACCTTGCGCAGGCCGCAACGTTCGACTATATTGGAAAGAAGTTCCAGAGCCGTTATCCCAATGAGTTGGCTTGGCCGCCGACTGGGCATTTCGTTCGGATCGCGGCTCGAAGCCAATCCAAACGGAAACGATCCGATGAGGCCAATGCTGCATGGTTGCTGTCTGTTGGCAGGCTGTGCCCTGTTGTGGGGCGCGGCCATCCTGGGTTGCGGCGGCCCGTCGGGCCAGGCTCGCTCGTTTCAAGAGCAAATCGCGCTGGTCCAAAAAGAGCCCGACCCCCAGCGCCGCGCCTTGCGGTTGATTCGGATCGGCTACCAACAGAGCAAACTGTTGGACACGGCCGGAGCGGAGTCGACGTTCTGGCTGGCGACCCGCGACTGCCGTGCGATTGAGGATGCGGCGGACCGGGCCGGCGTTTGGGCCCTTTTGGCCGAAGCGCAGGCCGCGTTGAACCACCCCGAGGCCGCACGCCGCGCGGTCGCCTCCGCCCAATCGGCCGCCGACGAAGCCGCCGCCCCCGAACAAAAGGTTCGAGCCCTCAGTCATGTGGGCCAAGCCCAGGCGGCGACGGGCCAACACGAGGCAGCCGCCGCCACGCTGCAGTCGGCCGAACGAATGGCCGCCGAGATCCACGACCCGTTGGACCACGCCTCGGCCGCCGGCGCGCTGGCGCTGGCCTATCACCATCTCGACCAGCGCGATGCGCGCGACCGGGTGCTTCGTGCGGCGATTCAAGCGGCCGAACGGGTTGAGGACCCCAAGCCGCGCGGTCTGGCCCAAGCCGAATTGGCCGCCCGGCAGGCCAAAATGAACGAAAAAGACGCCGCGGCCGAGACGTTCTCCGTCGCCCTACGGTCGATCGAGGCGATCCCGTCGCCGTATTTTCGCGCCTACGCCATGAGCGAACTGGCCCAACGCATGGCCGACGCCGGATGGCCGACCCGCGCCCGGCAGACGCTCGATCGGGCGGAACGAACGGCCGAAAAAATCCCCGAGCGCGATCTGCAATCGCAAGCCCTGCAGAAAATCCGCTCGATGATGAACAAGCTGCCGCGGGGAGACGACCCGTGACGGACGCTCGGGACGACGGCGGCTCCGACCGCTCCGCACAACTCGGCCAAGAAGGCGTTCTGCGGCTTCTGCTGCGGTTCTCCGCGCCGGCCATCGTCGGCATGATGGCCCAGGCGATGTACAACCTGATCGATCGGCTTTTCATCGGTTGGGCGCTTGGCGGCGACGGCATTGCGGGCATCGCCGTGGCGTTCCCGTTGATGCTGGTCATGTTGAGTTTCGGGATGCTGATCGGGTTCGGCGCGACCTCGCAAATTTCGATCCGCTTGGGCCAGCGTCGCAAGGCCGACGCCGAGCGGATTTTAGGCAACGCCGCGACAATGCTCGTCGTCTGTTCGTTGGCGATCACCGCGCTGGGGTTGTTATTTCTCGATCCCATGTTGAATTGGGTCGGCGCAAGCCCGACCGTGCTGCCGCTGGCCCGCGATTATCTGCACGTCATCGTGCTGGGCACGGTCTTTCAGATGGTTGGCTTCGGTCTGAACGCAATGATCCGCGGCGAAGGCAATCCACGCGTAGCCATGCTTTCCATGCTGATCAGCGTGGCGCTCAACGCGATCTTGGCGCCCATTTTTGTCTTCGGATTTCATGGGGGCATGCGCGGCGCCGCCTGGGCCACGGTTGCGTCGCAAGCCGTGTCGGCCGTGTGGGTCGTCGCGTATTTTCTCCGCGGCAAGAGCGTGCTGCGCATTCGGTGGCGCAATCTGCGTCCGAGCTGGCCGGTGTGCGCCGGCATCTGCGCGATCGGCGCGCCGCCGTTCGCCATGCAACTGACCGCCAGCTTGCAACAAAGCCTTTTGAACCGCCAATTGGAGATTTACGGAGGCGATTCGGCCGTGGCCGCGATGGGCATCATCTACGCCCTGCTGATGCTGGTCGCCATGCCGATCATCGGCCTCAATCAGGGTGCACAGCCAATCATCGGCTACAACTACGGCGCGCGCCGTTACGATCGCGTCCGCAAAACGCTCTTGAACGCCATTTTGATCGCCACCACGCTGACCGTGCTGGGCTTCTCGATGGCGATGTTGTTCCCGGCCCCCTTGATCCGACTGTTCGCCCCGCATGACGGCGAGCTGGTCGACGTCGGCGCCCGCGCGATTCGGATCGCCGCCTGCATGTTTCCGATTGTCGGTTTTCAGATCGTCAGCTCGGCGTATTTCCAGGCGGTCGGCAAACCGAAAGAGGCCCTGTTTCTTTCGCTTTCCCGGCAACTGCTGGTCCTCGTGCCCGCGCTAATCCTGTTGCCGAGGCTTTTCGGATTGCAGGGCGTCTGGGCGGCCATGCCGACGGCCGATCTGGCGTCGTGCGTGTTGACCGGCCTCTGCTTGGCGCCCGAGTTGCGTCATCTTGGCCAAGGCCCCGGCGCGTAAGAATCTCGCCGATCGAGCGAAAACGCCAACGGACGCCAATCGCTCTTAAAGCGATTGCAGCGCGATGCCCTGTTGCGAGGCGCGCAAGATCAGCCCGCGTTTGAAATACTGAAACTGATGGTGCGGTTTCCGTCGGGCCCAGAGAAACGTGCTTTGCACCAGACTGGCCGATAGACGGCCTTCCTGGACTTCGAGAAGCACCTTGTCGACAAATCCCTCTTCTTCGGTTGTGTTCGTGTGCAGCGCGGCCTTGATCGTGGCGGCGTCCCACGTGCCCGCAACCGCGTCGCGCAGCCCAAAGGCCGCCAACCATCCCGCGCAAACAATCAACAGGATTAGGCATGACCATCGAGCTCGTTTCATGGCACACGACCTCCCAACAAGCAAGAATGCCTGTCCTCTCAAGAAAAAAACGCGGGCCGCCGATTCGCGCGGTCGCAATTCGGGCGTTCTTGTAGCGAAATTGGCGTCGACGGGCAAGAGCAATCCCGAATGTCCACCTCCGGAGAGTCCTTGGACAAGCGACGTTAGTGCTTGCCGGAAAACACGTTAGAAAAACTCCGTGTTTCGCCATTTTCGTCATGGTGAAAATTCGATTACAATGACTTCCGGAACATCGCTGAGTCGTTACTTTCGGGAGTTGCTCCACCATGACCGCCGAACGCCATGCCCGCCGCGCGAAAATCCAACGCGAGGCCGAGGGCTATCTGGAGCTCGGCATGGCCAAACACGCCCTGGCGGCGCTCGATCGGCTCGAGGAGGATTCTTACGACGGCCGGGCGTTTTATTTACGCGGAGAAAGCCTTCGTGCGTTGGAGCATTACGCCGAGGCGATCGCCCCGTTGCAGCGGGCCGCTCACGCCCTGCCCGACGATCTGCACGTCTGCGTCGCCTTGGGCTGGTGCCACAAACGCACCGGGCGGCTCGATCTGGCCATCGACGCCCTCCAACAGGCGTTGATTGTCCGGCCGCAAGAGGCCCTGTTGCGTTACAACTTGGCTTGTTATCTGAGTCTGGCTGGCAAGAAACGCGGGGCGTTGCGAAATCTCTCGAAGGCTTTGGCGATCGATCCCGACTACCGATCGTTGATCGAGTCGGAGCCCGACTTCGATCCGCTGCGGGACGATCCCGATTTTCAGGCCGTTTGCGACGGCGTCCAAATCGACTGAATCGCCGCCAACTGATCGTCGTTGATCGGCACGGCCTCCCCGGGCGCCGGCGGCTCGGGCACGAGTCGACCCGAAACGGCCGCGAGCAAATCCGAAAGCCCGTCGCCGCGCAACGCGCTCAAGCGAATCCCCGGCGGTCGATCGTCAAGCGACGTCGCCCGATCGTATTTATTGTAGACCACCAGCGCGTCGGGCCAACGTTCGACCAACGATTGATCTTCCGTCGACCACGGCGCGGCGAGATCGAACACCAGCAGGATCAAGTCGGCCCGGACGAGACGTTCCTGCGCCCGCACGATGCCCGCCTGCTCGGTGGCGTCGCCGCCCTCGCGAAGCCCGGCCGTATCGCACCACTCGACCGGCCAGCCGTCAACGGCGGTCGTCACGGTCACCGCGTCGCGCGTCGTGCCGGGCGTCGGATGGACAATCGTCCGCTCGAACCCGACCAGAGCATTGATCAGGCTGCTTTTCCCGGCATTGACCGGACCGGCCACCACCACTTGCCAAGGCTGCGTCAGATGGCGTCCCAGCGCGGCGCGGGCCAGCAGCGCGTCGATCCGCCGGCGCGCCCACTCGACCCGCCCGGAGGCCACCTCCAAGCGGATCCGCTCGCACTCGCGCTCGAGCGCCCCGTGCCATTGATCCAACAAGATCGAGGCGGTCCGCAACGTTGGCGCATCGGCCAGCGCGACGGCCGCCGGCGCCGCCTGCGTTCGCCACGCCACGCGACGCGCGCCGGCGTCGGCCAACGACTGTTCGATCCTCGCCACGGCGGCCGATCCGCCATGACCGTGCCATTCGACCGCGCCGTCCTCGCAGCGGCGCACGACGACCTCTTCGCCTTGCGGATCGCCAAAATGTCCCAAGATCGGCCGATCCGTCGGTTGCTCGGCCAAAGGGCGGCCGTTGCGGGCAAAGAACCGCGCATCAACCGCACGAACCGCGTCGGGGCCCTCGATCCGCAATGTGGCCACCGCGCCACGGCCCGGCGGCGTCTGCTGAATGATTTGAAGCATCCCTCCAGCGTATCGCTTCGGCGACCGCAGTTCAACCGTCGCGGCTTGCCAGCTCGGCGGGCTCGTGCTACGCTGCTACGGCATGGAATATCTTATCGGAACGGACGAAGCGGGCTATGGACCGAATCTCGGACCGCTGGTGATCTCCGCCACCGTGTGGCACGCGCCCGACGGCGTCGGCGTCGCGGGACTTTTTGATCGGCTCCACGCCGTCGTCGCGTCGGACCGCCGACAGCCCGGCGTTTGGATGGGCGACTCCAAACAACTCTACGCGGCGGGAAAAGGATTGCAGCATCTCGAACGCGGGCTTTGGGCCGCTTTGGGTTTATTGAACGCCTGCCCGAAAACGTGGCCCACGCTGTGGCAAACGTTCGCGCCCGAGGCGCTGGACGCCATGGCGTCGATCCCGTGGTATCGCGATTACCATGAGCCGTTGCCGATCGACCAACCGGCGGACCAACTGCCGTCGACGATCGAAACGCTGCGGCACGGAGTCGACCAAGCCGGCGTGCGATTGATGTCGATGCAAAGCCGCGTGATCTTTGAGCCGGAGTTCAACCGTCTGGTCGAACGAAGCGAATCGAAAGGCGCGGCGCTGTCGCATGAGACGTTGCGGCTGATCGTGCGGGCCATCGACGCCCTGCCGCCGAGCCGCGTTTCGGTCGTGTGCGACAAGCACGGCGGACGGAATCGCTACGCCCCGCTGCTGGCCGAATATTTTCCCGACCATCTGATCGAGATCCACGGCGAGTCGCGCGAACGGAGCGTCTATCGGTTCGGACCGCCGGACCGCCGGCGAGAGTTTTGTTTCCGGGCCAAGGCCGAAGCATGCCTGCCGGTCGCGTTGGCCTCGATGGCTTCAAAGTATCTGCGTGAGGCGGCCATGCGGGCCTTGAACGATTTTTGGCGTCGCCGCGTTCCGGGATTGCAGCCCACGGCCGGATATCCCGAAGACGCGAAACGGTTTCGACAAGAAGTCCTGGAGGCAAAAAGACACCTCCCCATCGAAGACCGCGACTGGTGGAGAATTAAGTAGAACGTCAAGCGTCATGTCCTAATCCCTATTCTCTAATCCCTATTTCCCCATGGACCTCTACATTCTTCGCCACGCCTGGGCCGTCGATCGTGATCAAGTGCAGGACGACTTGCGGCCGTTGAGCGCCGACGGTCGAAAACGATTCGCGGCCGTGGCGAAACGACTCGTCACAGGCGGCGCCGCGCCCAAGCGGATCGCCACCAGCCCGTTGGTCCGATGCGTCGAGACTGCGAATCTGTTGGCCGACGCGCTCGGCGGTGCGGAAATCGTCGAACTGGACGGTCTGCGGCCGGGCGGCGACGCCAAAACCCTTTGGCGATGGACCGTCGAGCAGTCGCGGCAATGCGACGAGATCGCGTGGGTTGGTCACGCCCCTGACGTGGAGCTATGGACCGCCGCGCTGATTGGCGACGCCTCCGGGTCGATTCGACTGGCCAAGGGAGCCACGGCCGCCGTGCGATTCGACGACGCGACGGAGCTGGGCAAGGGCCAACTCCAGTGGCTCGCAACAGCCAAGCTGCTGGGCGTTTGAAAAACGCCGGAAATTTGCGATCTTTCGCGGCTTCATCGCGTCCCCATTGTCGGGGGTGGTCGACAAGCGTAGACTAATAAGGAGCCTTTTGTTGTAGGAACGGATCGGAGCAACGCGATGGCGTGGGATTACAGCGAGAAGACCAAACAACTCTTTATGGACGCCGTGCACGGCAAACCGGGGACGCATCTGGGCGAAGTGGAAAATCCGGACGGACTGGGCGAACACGGCTCGTTGGCCTGCGGCGACGCCATCCGATTCACCTTCCGCGTCAAACGGCATCCGACCGACCCAACCAAAGACGTCATCACCGAGGCTCGCTATCTGACGTTCGGATGCACGTCGGCCATCGCGGCGTCCGAAGCCCTCTGCGCGATCATCGAGCAGGGCTGCTACACGCCGATCGAAGCGCTCAAAATCACCAACCAGGACATCGTCAAATATTTGGAAGGCCTGCCGCGTCAAAAGATCCACTGCTCGGTCATGGGCGCCGAAGCGCTCGAGGCGGCCGTGTTCAATTGGGCCCAACGGCGCGGCGTCGATCTGAAAAGCCTCGGCGTCGACCTGCACGCCGAAGAAAAATCCGACGGCCGAATCGTCTGCAAGTGTTTTTCGCTGAGCGAGCCGTACATCCGGCGGAAGATCAAGGAATTGAATCTGCACACGATCGCCGAGATCACCGGCGCGATCAAGGCCGGCGGGGCGTGCATGTCGTGCCATCACGTGCCCGGCGGATTGCAAGATTTGCTGGACGAGACGTGGGGCGCGAAATCGCCGCCGCCGAAGCCGGCCGTGCGGCTGCCGGTGCTCGGCGCGGCGCCGGTCGAAGCGGTCGAGCCCACAGGCCCGGCCGAGCCGCCGATGTCGACCTATCAGTTCGATAAAAAGATTGAAAACGCCGTTGAACAATACGTCCGGCCCATGCTGCGTCAGGACGGCGGCGACGTGGAGATCGTCGACATCAAAGGCACGTTGGTCTACTGCCGCCTGACCGGCGCGTGCCAAGGCTGCCAAAACGCCAGTCAAACATTGCGGATGCTGGTCGAACGAACGTTGAAGGAAATGGTGGACGAGCGGATTCGTGTCATTGACGTGTGAGGTTTTTTCGTGAACGTGGTTTATGTCGACAATAACGCCACCACGCCGGTGGCCCCCGAGGTCGTCGCGGCGATGGAGCCGTTTCTGACGACTGACTATTTCAACGCCAGCTCGATGTACGAGCCGGCCCGCAAGGTGGCCCACGCCATCGCGGACGCCCGCCAGACGACCGCGCGGTTTTTCGGACTTTCCGATCCCGGCGAGATCGAGTTCACCAGTTGTGCCTCGGAAAGCGACAATGCGGCGATTTTCGGCGTGGTCCGGGCCAATCCCAATCGCCGACACATCGTCACCACCGCGGTCGAGCATCCGGCCGTGCTGGAGGTGTGCCGCGAGCTGGCCCGCATGGACTACGACGTCACATTCCTGAGCGTCGATCGCCAGGGCAATCTCGACCTCGGCGAATTCATCCGCGCGCTGCGGCCCGACACGCTGCTGGTCACCATCATGCACGCCAACAACGAGACCGGCGTGGTGTTTCCGATCGAGCAGCTTTCGCGGCTGACCAAAGAGACGGACCCGGCGATCATTTTCCACACCGACGCGACGCAATCGGTCGGCAAGATACCGATCGACCTGCGCCGCGATTTTCCAAACGTCGATCTGCTGTCGTTCTCGGGCCACAAGATCCACGCCCCGAAAGGCGTCGGCGCGTTGTATCTCAAACGCGGCGTGCGATGCCGTCCCTATCTGATCGGCGGCCACCAGGAGTCCGGGCGTCGGGCGGGCACGGAAAACGTGCCATACATCGTCGGACTGGCCAAATCGCTGGAGTTGGCCGCCGCGGGGTTCGACGACGAGAACACGCGCGTCCGCGGCATGCGCGATCGGCTCGAACGCGAGATCGAGCGTCGCGTGCCGTACATCGAGGTAAACGGCCGCGGCGCGCCACGACTGCCCAACACGTTGAACGTCTCGTGCCACTGCGTCGAGGGCGAGTCGCTGCTGTTTCAGATGAACGAATACGGCATCTGCGCCTCGAGCGGCTCGGCCTGCACGTCGGGCTCGCTGGAGCCGTCGCACGTGTTGCGGGCCATGCAGGTTCCCGAGGCCGCCGTACAGGGTTCGATCCGTTTCAGCTTCAGCCGCTACAACACCGAGGCGGACGTCGACCGCATCGTCGAGGTGTTTCCCGAAATGGTCGCCAACGTGCGGCGTCTTTCGCCCTATTGGGACCAGGCGGCCGGCGCGCCGCGCGGGGTCTGAGTTGGGGTCGCCTGCCGTCGACTGCGTCGCTATAATGGGACGTTCCCCGTTGGATGGACCAATTTTTTTGCCATGGCAGGTTCCTATGAGCTCGGTTGAAACCGCCCCTGAACGTGCGCCGCAACGTCCTGCGGCGTTTGGACTTACAGCTGAAACACTTTACGACAAGTGCGTCGCTCTGGCCAGAAATCTCTGGTGGAGCTGGCACGCCGAAGTGATCAATCTGTTCCGCGATCTCGACCCGATCCGCTGGCGACAGTTGGACCACAACCCGATCGCATTGCTGTCGGAGTTCACCCCTGAACGGCTGGAGATGCGGGCCTCGGAGTTGGTCCTCTACAGCCGCATCAATCAGGCCTATCGCCGGCTGAAGGAGTATCTGACCGAAACGCCCGCCTGGGGCCGCACCCACAGCGGCGTGTTGGGTTCGATGCCGGTGGCCTATTTTTCGCTCGAGTTCGGCGTCCATGAGTCCGTCCCGATCTACTCGGGCGGCCTGGGCGTGCTGTCGGGCGACCACATCAAAAGCGCCAGCGGGTTGGGCGTGCCGCTGGTGGCCGTCGGACTGTTTTACGACCAGGGCTATTTCAAGCAACACCTAGACATCAACGGCTGGCAAAGCGAAGAATATCTGGACACGAAAGTCGAAAACCTGCCGATGGAGCCCGCCCTGGGCGCCGACGGCAAACCGATCACCGTGCGGATCGACACCCGAACCGGCAAGCTGCTGGCCAAAGTCTGGCTGATGCGCGTCGGACGGGTGCGGCTGTACTTGTTGGATTGCGACGTGCCGGGCAACAGCCCCGAAGACCGCGAATTGACCGCCCGGCTCTACGGCGGCGACAATCGCACCCGTGTGCGCCAGGAACTGGTGGCCGGCGTGGGCGGCATCCGCGCTCTGCGAGCTCTTGGCATCACGCCCGGCGTCTATCATTTGAACGAAGGTCACAGCGCGTTCGCTACGCTCGAGGCCATTCGGATGCGGATGAAAGACGACGGCGTGAGCTTCGACGCCGCGCTGCGCGAAGTGGCCCAACACACGGTCTTTACGACCCACACGCCCGTGCCCGCCGGTCACGACCGGTTCGATCGCAATCTGATCGAAGAACACCTCGGACCGCTGCGCGACGAGTTGGGCATCTCGACCGAACAGTTGATGGGCATGGGACGCGTCGAGCCGCAAAACGAACACGAAACGTTCTGTATGACCGTGCTAGGCCTCAAGCTGTCGCGCAAGGCCAACGCGGTAAGCAGTCTGCACGGGCATGTGACTCGGCGCATGTGGGCCCACCTGTGGCCGTGGCGCGTCGAGGAGGAAATTCCCATCGGCCACATTACCAACGGCGTCCATATCGAAAGCTGGCTGGCCTGGCAGATGCAGCAGCTTTACGACCGATACTTCCCGGCCAATTGGATGCGTCGGATGGGCGAGCCCGACGTCTGGCAAACCATTTTCGAGATCGATCCCGGCGAGCTTTGGGAGACGCACTACGCGTTGAAAAATCTGTTGCTGGCGTTTGTGCGCCGTCGCGTGAGCCGACAATGTCGCCGCCGCGGCGAGAGCGACGAGGCGGTCGAGGCGGCCCGAAACATTTTGGACCCCAACATTCTGACAATCGGCTTTGCCCGGCGGTTCGCCACGTACAAGCGGGCCACCATGATCCTCGGCGACCTCGACCGTCTGGCGGCGATGGTGAACGATCCTCAGCGGCCGCTCCAGATCATCTTCGCCGGCAAGGCCCATCCGGCCGACGAGCCCGGCAAGCAATTGATCCAGCGGATCGCCAACCTGCGGCACGACCCGCGGTTCGCCAACCGCATCGCTTTCGTCGAGGACTACGACATCAACGTATGCCGGCATCTGATCCAAGGCGTCGACGTGTGGCTGAACAATCCGCGGCGACCGCTGGAGGCCTCGGGCACGAGCGGCCAAAAGGCCGTGCTCAACGGCGCGTTGAACCTGTCGGTCCTCGACGGTTGGTGGGCCGAGGCCTACGACGGCGCCAACGGGTTCGCCATCGGCAAGGGCGCCTCGCACGTCGACGACCGCGTGACCGACGCCCGCGACTCGGCCGACCTGTATCGCACGTTGTGCGAGGAAGTGATTCCGCTGTACTACGATCACGACGTCGACGGCCTGCCTCGCAATTGGATCAAGCGGATGATGAACTCGATCAGCTCCCTGGCGTGGCGGTTCAGCGCCGCCCGCATGGTGGCCGACTACGTGCGTCACACCTATTTGCCGGCTTCCGGCGGACTCAGTTGCGACATGAGCGTGAAGTGACCCTATCATGAACGTTCTGGTTTTGATCGGCCATCAACGGCCCGGCAGCTTTTGCCACGCCATCGCGGACACGGCGGTTCAGGAGCTCAAGTCGCTCGGACACGAGGTGATTTTTCACGATCTCTACGCCGAGCATTTTGACCCGATCCTGCCGGACTCGGAAATTCCACGCGGCAGCTCGCTCGATCCGATCGTCGCGCAGCATTGCCGCGAGGTCACTGCGGCGGACGCCTACTTGATCGTGCATCCGAACTGGTGGGCGATGCCGCCGGCGGTGTTGAAGGGCTGGATCGACCGCGTCTGGCGGCAAGGCGTCATTTATCGGTTCGGACCCGCCGGGGTCGAATCGCTGGTGGCCGGCCGCAAAGCCGTCGTGTTCACCACGTCGAACACACCCCGCGAGGACGAGCTGCGCATGTTCGGCGATCCGTTGGAAAATCTCTGGAAAGCGTGCGTCTTCAACTTCGTCGGCATCCACGATTTCGTCCGACGCAACTTCGAGTCGATCATCATGAGCACGCCCGAGCAGCGTCAGGCGTGGCTCCAGGAGGTCCGCACGATCGTCCGCGAACGTTTTTCTTGACGCCACGTTAGGTCAACAAAACGAAAGGACTAAAAAATCTTGGCCGAACCGATCATCAGCGTTTCCGGATTGCGGGGAGTGGTGGGCGACACGTTGACGCCGCCGGTGGCGATGCGCTACGCCGCGGCTTTTTCGGCCGGTTTGCCGCCGGGCGACGTTTTGATCGGACGCGACAGCCGACCGTCGGGCCGAATGCTTTCGCTGGCCGTGCAGTCGGCTTTGCAGGCCTTGGGCCGCACGACGATCGACGCCGGCATCGTGGCCACGCCGACCGTGGGCGTGCTTCTGCGAAAATACGGCGCCGTCGGGGGCATCCAAATCACCGCGAGCCACAATCCGCCGCCCTACAACGGGCTCAAGCTGTTTTCGGCCGATGGTCGCGTGATTCCCGCCGGACCGGGCCGCGACGTGCTCGACCGCTATCGCAACGGCTCGCCCACATGGCAACCGCAAGAGCGCGTCGGCGGCGGCCAGCGATGCGACGAAACCATCACGACCCATTTGCTGGCCGTGCTGGCCACGGTCGACGCCGAACGGATTCGCCGTTGCCGGTTCCGCGTGGTGTTGGACAGCAACCACGGCGCGGGCGGCATCTTGGGCCGACGACTGCTGCACGAGTTGGCCTGTCGATTCACGATTCTGGGCGAGGAGCCCGACGGACAGTTCGCTCATCCCGCCGAGCCGACCGCCGAAAATCTCGCCGGCGTGCTGACGGCCGTGACCGACGCGGGGGCGGACGTCGGATTCTGCCAAGACCCGGACGCCGATCGGTTGGCGGTGATCGACCGCTCCGGACGCTACGTCGGCGAAGAATACACGCTGGCCATGTGCGTCGATCACGTGCTGCGGGAGCGCAAGGGCCCGATCGCGGCCAACTGCGCCAGCAGCCGGATGGCCGAAGACATCGCCCAACGCTACGGCGTGCCGTTTTTCCGCTCGGCCGTGGGCGAAGCGAACGTGGTTGACGCCATGTTGGCCCATCAAGCCGTTTTCGGCGGCGAAGGCAACGGCGGCCCAATCGATCCGCGCGTCGGCTACGTGCGCGACAGTTTCGTCGGCATGGCGTTGCTGTTGGACGCGATGGCTGCCCGCGAGATGCCGATCGGCGCGTTGGCCGACGAGTTGCCGCGCTACGAAATCGTCAAAACGAAGGTGTCGCTGCCGCCTGAAAAGCTGCCCGCGTCGCTCGACGCGCTGGAACGGCGCTTTACGGACGCCAAAACCGACCGGCTCGACGGCCTGCGGATGGATTGGCCGGACCGATGGCTGTTGGTGCGCGGCAGCAACACCGAGCCGATCGTCCGGGCGATCGCCGAGGCCCCGACCCGCGAAGAAGCCGCCGCGTTGTGCCGCTCGGCCGCCGAGACGTTGACCACGGTTTGATGGGTGGAACCGGCGGCGGTCAGACCCACCAGTTCATCGCTTCCAGTACGACGAAGACGGCGAACATGAAGCCGAGAATCCAGACGGCCACGCGGCCCGCGTGAAGCAGGATCGGCTGCATCCGTTCGTGCCGGGTGGCGGCGTACACCAGGCTGATCGCCGCGACGGCGGGCAGGATGTACCAGAAGTCGGCGTGCCAGAGGTTTGCGACGGCCAGCGGCAATTCATGCATGAGATCGGTCCTCATCGTCTTTCTTGCCCGTCGGCGCGGATGCGACCGGACCGGCCCAGGCGTCGTAAATCGCCAGCACGTTCAACAGCCCGGCGATCATGGTGAAGAAGCCGGCCAGCTCGAAATAGTGGTCCATGTGGTAGAGGTCGTTCGGCGTCGGCTGGTCGGCGTTGGGATCGCCGTCGGGCAGCGGGGCCTCGGGCAGTCGCGGCGGCGCCATCAATCCGTTCCACCACACCTTGCGATGGTTGGCCATCCGATTGGCCTGGATCAGGGCGGGCAAGGCCGGCGCGCCGACGCCGATCTGGCATAGATAGGCCAAGCGATGATCGCCGTCGCGCCAGGAGAAATAGACCGCACGACCCCATCCGATCGTGCCGGGTCCGTCGAGGCATTTGTCGCGGCTGCTGCTGAGATAGAGCCCCAGCAGAAACAGGCCCATGATGCAGCAGAAATACAAAACGGCCTTCGCCCGGCGTCCTTGATACCAATGCCCCAGCCCGGGCAACAACCACGCCAAGAAAGCGGCCAACGCCGGCTCTTTCAGGTCAACGGTCTGCGAATCGTCCATGACGAAAGTTCCACATCTTGATTCAGGCCCGCATCGGCAGCGGCGCCAGCCACTGCTCGAACAGCGAGGCGATGGTCTGGACCCGAACGCCGGGATCCCATTGGCATTGGGCGATTACACCGCCGCCGCCGAAATCCAACGCACGGCGGACGGCCAACACCGAATCGCGGAACTGCTCGGGCGAGCCGGGGGTGTGCAGCAGGTGAGGGTCCATGCCGCCCCAAAACGTCACCCGGCCGCGATACCGCTTGGCCAACCGCTCGACGTCCATCAAATGCAACTGCCAATGAATCGCGTCGATCCCCAGTTTGACCAAATCGCCGCTAATGTCAAGGATGTTGCCGGCCGATCGGAAGAAAACGAACTTATCTTTCGCGTGGAGAATGTCGCAATAATCGCGATACAGGGGTCGGAAAATCTCCCGCCACATCTCCGCGGCGACCAACAGCCCGTCCGACGCGCCCCAGTCGTCGCGGAACATCACTCCGTCGACGTCCGTGGCGGCCCACAGTTCGAGCTCCTTGCACGCCGTCTCGTGCAACGTGGCCAACAGCGCCCGGGTGTCCTTCGAACCGCGCGCCAGATCGACCAGCGCCGCTTCCGGGCCCCGCAACGCCCGAAGCCGATCGAACGGCCGGACCTCGGACCACGCCAGCACGAACCGATGGGTGGCCTGGCAACTTTTGTTCACTTTGGCGAATCGGGCCCGATCCAACAGATCCGCGGGCGGCTGAAACGCGGCCGATCGACCGGCTTCGGCCAGCGGCGACGATTTCAACTCCGGCGTCGCATCCGGCGTCGCGGCGCGCCAAACGCAACCCCAGGCGTCGGTGAAGTCGCCCGACTTGTCGTGTTTTGCGGGCTTTTTAACGTGCGGCGGCGAAATCTCCGGCTGCACCAGATCGCTTGGATAGCGAATATTGATTTCGGCCAACTCCTCGGCGTGAATCGAGCCTTCGGTCGGAAGCCAGAGGTCTCGTGGAACGCGAGGAACGGATTCGTGATTGAGAGTTTTTATGACCAGTTCGCGCGACGTCATCGGAAAATGCCGGGTTGCAAGTCTTGATCGAATCGGAACACGACCGCGACCGGGGGGGCCGCCGGTTTTGGAAAATTACATCACGCTACACGCGACGTCAACGGGTCGGCCAAGAATTCTTTGACTCCCCCCATTTGGCGAACTATAGTTACCTAGAACGCTTCGTCGGAGGAGTTGCCCCCATGAACTTATTTTCCAAGCGGAAAGACCTCCGGGCTCAAAATTTCCTGCTGAAACTGGTCAACAACCACTGCCAAGGGCGAGCTGCCCTGCTGGACGACGTTCGGACGGACAGCCGGGTCAATCTGACGCTGGTCGTCTGGATCGTGCCGATCGAAAACGGCCAACTCCAATTCAAACAAGCGTTTACGGCGGTGACGAAGGAGTTTTCCTGCACCGGCGCGGCCGTAGTGCTCGATCGGCAGCGGGGGCTGGACCAAGCGATCCTGGGATTCTTCTTCGAGGGCGAGATGGTCTTCCTCCGCGCGCAGGCCAAGCATCTCAACCCGATGGGCGGCGGTTTCTTCCAACTCGGCTTTCAGGTGCTCGAACTTGTTTCGACCGGCGACTATCCCGAACTGGCGTCGATCGGGCTGCAGTGAACAGGGTCAGTCTTTTTCGATATCCGGCGTCTCGATGTCGGCCTGCGAATGCAGCCGTTCAGTGGAGCCCGGAGTGGCCATCACCTTGTAGACGCACCACGCCAGCAGCAACATGGCGCCGCCGACCCCGATCGTCATCGCGATCCAACCGCCGCACGTCATGGAATGACCTCCGGATTAACCCGATCCGCCGCCTTCCACCGTTTGGCGGATTGGCCGATCAAAATCGCAAAGAAGACGCCCATCAAAACGATAAAGCCCAGGGAGAATCGCACCACTTGGCTCGACTGAATTTCCGCCCATCGCGTCGCCGTCTCGGTGTTGAAAAATTCCTTGTAACACCAGCAACAAAAGATCGTCAGCAGATAGACGGGCGAGACGTACTTGATGATGAACTTGAAGATTCGCGGGATGCGGATTTCCGCGCCGCGATTGAGTTCGTCAAAACCGCGATCGACCCCCATCCCGAACGTGAACAAGAACACTTCAATCGTAGCCAGGACGAAAATCGCGAACGTGCCGATCCAAAAATCGAAGGTGTCCATCGCCTTCAGGTCTTTTGAGAAGAAGACCACGAACGCCGATCCCACGGCCGTGATAAACCCAAGCATCGCCACCGAAGCCTTGCGCTTCAGCCCCAATCCTTCCTCCAACAGTGCAATGGCCGGCTGCAACATCGAAAGCGAACTAGTCAACGCGGCCAAGAACAACAACAAAAAGAACAGGAACCCGAAAAACGGCCCGGCAACCATCTGGTTGAACACGTTCGGCAACGCGACGAAGCCCATGCCGAACGTGCCGGGCGGATTCTGGACGAAGCCGTATCCCAAGAACACGAACGCCGCGGGAATCGTGATCATGCCGCCAAGAACCACCTCGCAAAACTCGTTGCCGGCCGCCGCCGTCAAACTCGACAACGCGATGTCGTCATCCCGGCGCAAATAGCTGGCGTACGTCGCCATGATCCCCTGTCCAACCGACAGCGAGAAGAAAATCTGTCCGGCCGCGGCCAACCACACCTCCGGTTTCGCGAGGCTTTCCCAAAGCGAGGCCTTCGCCGTACTCGGATTCCAAATGCAGCCCAGCCCGTTGAGCAGATTCTGGTCCGGCTTCGCAGCGTCCGGCGTGCCAAGCGTCAACACCCGGCCCAGAACGATCATCGCGCAAACCACCAGAAGCGGCATCGCCCAGGTGCAACACCATTCGATGCCCTTGGTCAGTCCCCGATAGATCAGCACAAAATTAATGCAAAAGCACAGAGCCAGAAAGAAGACAGCCGAGCCGAGAATGCCCTCGCCCTCGATCATCAGGGCGTCACCGTTGCCGGTGATGCCGACGAAATCGCCGAAAAACTTTTGATACGCCGCCGGAGCCGTTCCGAAATCCATCTGGCCGACCAGATAACGAACCGCGTAGGCCAAGCACCACGCCTCAACGTAGACGTAGTACATATAGATGCCCACGGGCACGACCAGCGACAGCACGCCCAGATAAGGCGAGAAGCGGTTGGGCCAGACGGCCCGAAAAATGCCCGGCGACGAATTGAACCCTCGCGAGCCGCCGAAGCGGCCCATCGACCATTCCACCCACGCAATCGGCAACCCCAGCAACAAGAAGGCGATGAAATAGGGGATCATGAAGGCGCCGCCGCCATATTGGGCGGCTTGGCCCGGAAAACGCAGGAAGTTGCCCAACCCGACCGCGCTGCCCATCACAGCCATGATGATGCCAACTCGCGAGCCCCACACCTCTCGGGAACCATCTGCCTGGGCCATGGTGTCTTACTCGTCTGGATTGGCCGAGAATGCAAAACCTTGCGAGTGGTCACTCGGATTTTTGGGCCGCTCGCCCCCACAACATCGAACACCAGCGTCGCAGCGCGTCGACGATGATCAAGCCGCTCAGCACAAGCATCGCCGCCGCAATAACGCACGTGAGCCGGACGGAAAACAACTTCGCGCCGATTTCCTTCAATGTCGCGGCGGCCGCGCTCGGATCGGCCAACTGTTCGACCAACAGCGACGCCTCTTGCCGCCACGATTGGATGCTCTCGATGCCAGCCGTAAAAACCGTCACCACCACGAACGCCAGCGGAATCGCCGTGCACAGGGCGTACGCCCGCTTCGGCGCGTTTTGAAGCAGATACGTCGTACCGATGGCCAGCGCGATGACCGCCAGCAGTTGGTTGGCGATGCCCATCATGCGCCACAACCGGTCGATGTTGCCCGTGTACAGCAAATAGCCCCACAAAAAGCACACCAACACGCTCATCGACACGTTCAAAACCCACTTGAGCCAGCCCGGCTGCCGCTCGGCCAGCCGCTGAGGCATCAACTGCGTCACGGTGTCCTGAAACACGAACCGCGCCACGCGCGTGCCGGTTTCCAACAGCGTTAAGATAAAAAGCGCCTCGAACATCACGACGAACCGGTACCAGTAGGCGATCAAATGCTGCATGCCGGGCAGGCTGGAAAAGATCTTGGCCATGCCGACGGCCAACGTGACCGCGCCGGCCGTGCGTCCGCCCAGCCGCTCGCCTTCGGTGCAAATCTCCCGCTCGAATGTGTCGAACTGCTTGGGAACGAACATCTTTTCGTATTTTTCCAGCGGCAGCTTCTCGCGCATCATCCGCGTCATTTGCGGATAGCGCGCCTGATCGGTGTTGATCTTGAAATAGTCGCCGGGCTCCAACGCACAGGCCGCCACCAACGCCGTGATCGACACGAACCCCTCCAACAACATTCCGCCGTAGCCGATCGGCCGAATGTCCGATTCCCGGTCGATCATTTTCGGCGTGGTGCCCGAGGCGATCAACGCATGGAACCCCGACAACGCCCCGCACATGATCACGATGCACACGAACGGCCACACCGTGCCGCCGACGACCGGACCGCCGCCATGGATGAACGGCGTCACGGCGGGCATGTTCAACATGGGCTGGGCCGCGAACAACCCCACGCCAATCAACGCGATCACGCCGATCTTCATGTACGAACTCAAATAATCGCGTGGGCACAACAACACCCACACCGGCAGAATCGAGGCGATCGCCGCGTAGGTCGGCAGCAAGATCGACAACGTCGATTCGCTCAATTTCAGATACGGACCGAAGGCCGACTCGGCGAACGGCTTGCCCATCACCACGCCGACCAACACCAGCGTAACGCCGATCATCGACGCCTCGGCGATACGGCCCGGACGAATCACGTTCATCCAAAACCCGGTGATCAGCGCGGCGGGAATCGTAATGATGATCGTAAACAATCCCCAGGGACTCTCGCCCAACGCCTTGACGACCACCATGCCCACGCCCGCCAACGTGGCGATGATGATGAACAACGTAGCCAGCGTCGTGGTGATGCCCGACAGCGGGCCGAGCAGATTGCGGGCGATTTTCGGCAGCGACAAACCGTCTTGCCGAACGGAGGCCAGCAGGATGACGAAATCATGAACGCCGCCGGCGACGCAGGCCCCGATCACGATCCAACAAAACCCGGGAAAATACCCCCACTGAGAGGCCAGCACCGGACCAATCAAAGGTCCTGGACCGGCAATCGCGGCGAAATGCACGCCGAACAGCACCAGACGCCGCGTCGGGCTGTAGTCGACGTCATCGCGAAGCCGATGGGCCGGCGTGATTCGGGCGTCGTTCAGCACCGCCACCTTCGCCGCCAAGAACGCCCCGTAAAACCGATAGGCGACCAAAAACGCCGCCAACGCCGTAATCACCAGCCACAGAGAGTTCACGAGTTGTCACCTCCCAATCCCCTCTATCATACGGATTTTTTTGTAATCCGCAACTATGGCGAACCACGAGGTCATCGGCCGGCTTCGCTTGAAAGAGTCGGGGGCCAATGA